>NZ_LBIX01000143.1:0-34320 GCF_028128655.1 Bradyrhizobium sp. CCBAU 45394
ACACCCGCCTCGATACGCCGCCTATCTCACTCCGTCATCACCCAGCTTCCCGCATAGCTCCAGTTCTCCTCCCAGTGCCTCAAGAACTCGTTCTGCGCCTCCAGCGTCTCGAAGCGCCGTCCGGCCAGCGCGGTGCCCTGGGTATGTTGAATCGCATTCTCGACGCATCCTTTCCGATTGGGATCGGCCACCCGCGCAGGATCGGCGACCACGGCGTAATGAGCCAGCATCGCGCTGTAAATCGGGTTGAGCTCGGGCTCGTACAAATCCGGCTTGAGGACGCCTTCCTTCAGGTTGTCGAGCACGACATAGCTGGGGACCCCGCCAAAATATCGGAACGCCTCTTCGTGGAGCTGCGCCCAGATTTGTTGGCTGGACTTCCAGACCACCCGCCGGAAGCTCCGCCGCGAGTAGCGCAGCGTCATCACGAACAGGCGGGGACGACGGTACCGCCCACTCTTCGGATCAACCGTCGGCGCGCCCTCGCCATAATCGACCTGAGCTTCTTCGCCGGGGAGGAACTCAAGGCGATCAAACTGCTCGGGATCGGCGTGCCGCAACGTGCGCACAAACCGTTTGACGCTCTGGTAGCTGGACGGAAAGCCAAATCGATCGACCATGTCCTGGTAAATCGCCTGCGCATTCCGCTTCAGGCGGACCTGTTCTTCGATCCATGCCCGATGCGGTTCGCAGGCCGAGCGGGCCTGGCTGCCGGTGACCGTCGCTCCCGACACCCCAAAAGCCGGTGGTCGGGGTGGAGGAATTTGGCCGTCCACGCTCACCGGGCCGGTGGTCACTTCCCCGGGGGAATTTGCCTCCGCACCAGCCCACAGCGCCCGGTAACGCCGGATCGTCTTGCGATCGACCCCCGTCAGCCTGTGGATCTCGCGCTGGCTGGCGTTGCGATCGAGTAACGTAAATACCGTGCTTTGCAGGTGTGGCTTCAAGACGTTCAACTCCCCGGTCCCCTTGCTGGCTAAAGGGACCGAAAGTAAACGTCCTGCCTGACCGGCTACCGCTGTTCAGCGGCGCTGACGGCGATCATCAGGTGGGGGAATTTCAAGTGACCATACCCGGGGGATTTTGACCGACCCACGGGGCCAAGGCGATTGCGTCGACTTCCGTCTGAGAGCGAAGCCTAAGCCGAAGTTGCCGGATCGTCATACGCATCTCGCGCACCTGCCGCATGACACCCCTCCTCGTCGGCATCCAATTCTCGAAGCTGGTTCCCGCCCGAGAAGTGTATCAACGAACGGGCTTCACACCATCCGAAACTGCGCGCGATCATTTCGGAACGATGCGCGCCATCAAATCGGTACGGTGTGCGCGATGACCTCGGCATCGCCACTCCATCCTCTTTCTCGTCGCGGCCACCGCCGCCCGCTACGACAAACGCCACAAAGAGTCACGCAACAGGTTGATCGCCGCTGGAAACGAAAAATGGTCATTCGCATCGCGCCTGCCCGAAAGCTTCTCGTCCGCCTCAACGCCAAAGCTCGTTGCGCCTACCTCTTACGCCAATGCAACTTGACAACAGAGATAATCGCTCATTCCGGCGTCACGTCGTTTGGCCTGCGGGCGCAGCCGAGCTCGGGTCGAGAATGCCACACGTTGGCCGCTGCGGAACCTTTCTTGTCGCGAACACGACATCGGTCACAAAGGAATCACGACAAATCTCGCAGTTTGTTGTGGCCTGGTCCTTGCACAAACGCTCGGGCAGTCGACCAGCTACTGGCCGTTGGACATCGAGGAATTCAATACATGAGACATACCGAGGATGGGGTGCCCTCCATCAGACCGGCAGGGGTCAACGAACGGGGGCGCGTCAATGCCATTCTAAAGACGGCTTTCGCTACGTGCCCCCTATTGCGGTGGCTCTACCCCGAACCAGAGCGATACCTCCAGCACGTGGACGCGTTCATCGAACATTATTGCGGCGATCCTTACAAGGAGCAAAGCGCTGCGTACGCTGAGGACGGAGATAAGGCCGCACTACTGTGGCAGAGTGAAAACGCGGACCGGGATAACGCCCGGCTAATGAGTTTCCTTCTTAGTAGCGTACCATCAGACCGACGCTCTGAAACCGAGCGAGTGTTCCAGTGCTTTGACAAACATCACCCGCAGGGGCCTCTCTGGTACATCACAATGGTCGCCGTTGACCCCATGCATCAGCGCCAGGGGTTCGGAGGCCTCCTACTTCGGTACGTAACGAGACTATCAGATACGGCGAAACGGAAGATCTATCTCGAGGCGACGAGCACGGCTGCAGTGCGGCTTTATGAGCGGCACGGCTGGACGGTTTTGAGTGAAGTGCAACTTGGACGGTCTCCGCCCTTCTTTCCAATGCTACGCGAACCGCGGTAGCTCACAGCGTTCCGAATGAAAGAAAACATAACGTGTTGCAGGGTCCCAATGCTTGATGCCCACTCTCAAAATCGACTGGACGAACTATTTGACTCAATGAACGAAGCCAACAAGTCTTTCCTAGGCTATCCTTTCGCGAAGGACTTCAACTATGAAGGTTTGCTTCGATTCATGAAGCTAACAGGTAATAACTTAGGCGATCCTTTTACGCCCGGAACTTATCGCGTTAGCTCGAAGGAGTTCGAGTGCGAGGTCGTCGAGTTCTTTGCCCATTTATTCCGGGCGCCTTTCGATGATTTTTGGGGCTATGTGACCAATGGCGGCACCGAGGGGAATATCTATGGAATGTATCTCGGTCGCGAAATGTACCCTAATGGCATCGCATACTTCTCACGCGATACTCACTATAGCGTGAGCAAAGCGGTGCGCCTACTCGGACTATCACATTCGCTGGTACGCTCGCAGCCGAGCGGTGAGATATGCTACGAGCACTTGGCAGAGGTAGCTGCTCGCGCCAAAAACCGAGCTGCCATCGTAGTGGCGAATATTGGTACGACCATGAAGGAGGGCAAGGATAATGTTCGGCGGATTCGTGAAACTTTGGTCGACGCTGGAATCAAGGACATCTACATCCATTCGGACGCTGCGCTCTGCGGGCCGTATGCACCGTTCCTCGCTGCGAAGCCCGCCTTTGACTTCGGCGACGGTGCCGATTCGATAACGCTAAGTGGCCATAAATTCCTTGGCGCCCCTATGCCATGCGGCGTGGTCCTAGCGCGTCGACAGAACGTCCAACGCGTGCTCCAGCGCATTGACTATATCGGCGCTGCCGATACCACTTTGAGCGGATCACGTAGCGCTCAAACTCCAATCATTCTCTGGTATGCAATCCGAAGCTTGGGCGTTGACGGCATTAAGGAGGCATTTGCCCGATGCGAGCGACTAGCCGGGGAGGTTGTCGATGAGCTAGATTCAATAGACGTGAGCGCTTGGCGTAATCCCGAAGCGCTTACTGTTGTTTTCCCACCAGTGGAGGACTCGATCAAGAGCAAATGGCAACTCGCGACGCAAGATGTCAGCCATCTGGTCGTCACACCGGGTACAACCAAACGACAACTCGATATGCTAATTCAAGCAATCACTAAAAGCCGTCGGCTATCGCCGCGGCAGGTTACCGCGACGGCCTAGGTGATCTGGTTCCTATAGGAGAAGTGGTTTGACGAGAATGAATGGGGCGCTCAACAAGGGCCCCGTCGAGGTTGTAAGCTGCAAATCGAGGAAAGGGCATCCGCGATCGTCCAACGGACACGCGGGCGGAGCGACAATTAGCGAGAGAGTTGGAGCGGCGATCAGACAAGCCAGATTGCAACGGAGGCTTACCCTAGCCGAAGTTGCATCTGCAGCGAGAATTTCAGTTCCGATGCTTAGCCGGTTTGAGACCGGAAGATCTGCGGTCGGACTTGAAGTACTGGAGCGCATATGTGCGGCGTTCGGAGTTGAGCTGCCCAGCTTGCTGAGCGATAGCAGTGGCTCGCGTTTTGATGCTCAAATTGTGAACGTCACCGATGGACTAAACAGCAATAAGTTCGGTGATCGGTCCGGCTATAGCTGCCGCTTACTCGTACCCTGTGAAGAGCCTCCGAAAGGCTTTACGCCCTTTCTGGTCGACATCGGGCGGCCCTGTCGAAGCTATCCGAACCGTCGACACGGCAATTTGGAGTTCATTTACATGCTAAAGGGGCGCATGGAATACCGTGTCGGGGATCGGACATTTAACCTAAAGCCGGGTGATGCATTCACATTCTCTGGCGACCTTCTCCATGGTCCGGAACGATTGATCGCTGATCACGTACAATTTCTCGCAATAGTGATGCACACGAATTAGGTCCAAAGACCGCGCTCAGATCAGTCTTCGATTGCGCCGCGGATCCGTCGAATTGAGTAAGAGAACACGAACAGGCATCTTCGACACAGAGGATGGAAGTTGCCCCCGCGGCCAGCGCGAGGGGCGCACGCGCGTTCGTCATCGAATGTCAGATGCTTCGGCAGCAGCGTGCCGCCTGTTCTGCCGGTTCTTGACGAGGTCATCGACCACGGCGGGATCGGCCAAGGTCGAGGTGTCGCCCAGGCTCCCCGGTTCGTCCTCGGCGATCTTGCGCAGGATGCGGCGCATGATCTTGCCGGAGCGGGTCTTGGGCAGGCCGGGCGAGAACTGGATCTGGTCGGGCGCGGCGATCGGGCCGATCTCCTTGCGCACCCAGGTCACGAGCTCCTTGCGCAGCTCGTCGCTCGGCTCGACGCCGGCCATCAGGGTGACATAGGCGTAGATGCCCTGTCCCTTGATGTCGTGCGGGTAGCCGACCACGGCCGCTTCCGAGACCTTCTCATGCGCGACAAGTGCGCTCTCGACTTCGGCGGTGCCCATACGATGGCCGGAGACGTTGATGACGTCGTCGACGCGGCCGGTGATCCAGTAATAGCCGTCGGCGTCGCGGCGGCAGCCGTCGCCGGTGAAGTACTTGCCCTTGTAGGTCGAGAAATAGGTCTGCTCGAAGCGCGCGTGGTCGCCGTAGACCGTGCGCATCTGGCCGGGCCATGAGCGGGTAAGACAGAGATTGCCGGTGGTCTCGCCTTCCAGCACCTTGCCGTCGGCGTCGACGATCTCGGGCGCCACGCCGAAGAACGGCTGCGTCGCAGAACCCGGCTTGAGCTTGGTCGCGCCCGGCAGCGGCGTGATCAGGATGCCGCCGGTCTCGGTCTGCCACCAGGTGTCGACGATCGGGCAGCGGTCGTCGCCGACGACGCGGTGATACCACTCCCAGGCTTCCGGATTGATGGGCTCGCCGACCGAGCCGAGCAGGCGGAGCGAGGCGCGCGACGTCTTCTTCACGGGCTCGTCGCCCGACTGCATCAACGCGCGGGTCGCCGTCGGCGCGGTGTAGAAGATGTTGACCTTGTGCTTGTCGATGACGCTCCAGAAGCGCGAATTGTCCGGGTAATTCGGCACGCCTTCGAACATCAGCGTGGTCGCGCCGTTGGCGAGCGGTCCGTAGAGAATGTAGCTGTGGCCGGTGACCCAGCCGACGTCGGCCGTGCACCAGTAGATATCGCCCTCGTGATAGTCGAAGACGTATTGATGCGTCATCGAAGCGAACACGAGATAGCCGCCCGAGGTGTGCAGCACGCCCTTGGGCTGGCCGGTCGAGCCCGACGTGTAGAGGATGAACAGCGGGTCCTCGGCGTGCATGTGCTCGACCGGGCATTCGGTCGTCACCATCGCCGCCGCCTCGTGATACCAGAGGTCGCGCGTCGGGTTCATGTCGACCTTGCCGCCGGTGCGCTTGACCACGACGACCCAGTCGACGCCGTCGGCCTTGGCGAGCGCTGCGTCGACATCGGCCTTTAGTGGCACCTTCCTGCCGCCGCGCAGGCCTTCATCCGCCGTGATGATGACCTTGGACTGGCAGTCGTTGATGCGCTGCGCGAGTGAATCAGGCGAGAAGCCCGCGAACACCACCGAATGGATCGCGCCGATCCGCGCGCAGGCCAGCATCGCGTAGGCCGCTTCCGGAATCATCGGCAGATAGATGGTGACGCGATCGCCTTTCTTGACGTTGCGGGTGCGCAGGATGTTGGCCATCCGGCAGACCTCGTCGTGCAGCTCCTTGTAGGTGATGTGCTTGGACTGCGAGGGATCGTCGCCTTCCCAGATGATCGCGGTCTGGTTGCCGCGCTTGTGCAGATGCCGGTCGATGCAATTATGGGCGACGTTGAGAATTCCGTCCTCGAACCATTTGATCGAGATGTTGCCGGGCGCGAAGGAGACGTTCTCGATCTTGGTCGGCGCGTGCATCCAGTCGATACGTTTGGCCTGCTCGGCCCAGAACGCGTTCGGGTCCGCGATCGAGCGGGCATACATGTCCTTGTACTTGGCCTGGTCGACCCAGGCCCGCTTGGCCCATTCCGCCGGTATGTCATAGATCCTATCGGCCGTTACTCCGAACTGCTTAACCATCGTATCCTCCCTACAGCCGGCAGCATGAGCGAAGCGTATGGCGCCATGCCGATCGTTGATCTTGTCGCGGCAAGGTCCTTCAATGGCAGGAACACGACAGCTCGTGCGTCGTCCACATGCGCAACTTTCACTGCTTACTTTCGGCTCTCTAGAGCCGCACGCCAATTATCTCGAAAAGTGCCGCCGCAACAATGTTAGCGGGTTGCGACGCGTCGAGGCTCGTTAGAAGGTCTTTCGCTTGATAATAATCAGTGAGATCCTTGCCAACCCCGGAGAGGCTACCGAGCTTTGGCTGCTGTCGCTTCCCATCGTTTACGACCTGCGGTGCCATTTTCTCGCGACGGCTTAAGATACCGTCGACAAACAGGACGACGCGATCGATCTCAAGGGCTTCTTCAAGCATCAATCTATCGAGTGCAATTGCCTGCTCGACGGTTCGCGGCAATCGATCCAGAATGAACCCTTTTTCCGTGCCAGAGCACAACAAACTGTGACGGAGAGCCAAGGTAAATGCGTCACTCGGGGTGCGGGCCTCACGCTCTCCACTAGATGTTAATCCTTTCCCGGCTGAGCCACGCTCCCCTTCGGCAACCAACACGCTGTCGGCAGACAAGTACGGAAGCCCTAAACATTGGCTCAATTGGGCGGCCTGCGCTCCGGTCGGAGCCCCTTGGCTCAGCAGAATTATTCTCATCAGGTGTTGCTTTGTGAGACGATGGGAAATGTTGTGCGCCAGAGAGAAGTTGCCAGTCGTTACGAACCACGTACCGAGGTGAGAAAGCTATCAACCTCGCTTTTGAGTCGACAACTTTCGGCTGAAAGCGAGCGAGCAGCAGCTAGCACTTCAGAGGATGCCGAGCCCGTGTCGTTTGCTTCTTGACGCACCGTGGCAACGTTGACTGATACTTGACGGGTTCCGTCGGCAGCCTGCTGCACATTTCGCGAGATCTCGCGCGTTGCGGCACTTTGCTGTTCAACAGCTGCGGCAATTGAGGAGGCGATTTCAGACAATCTCTGGATAGTCTGGCTGATGCGGAGGATCGCGCTGACCGACTCTTGCGTTGCGGTCTGGATATCGGAGATCTGCTCGCCGATATCGCCCGTCGCTTTCGCGGTTTGCTCGGCCAATGCCTTGACCTCGTTTGCAACGACCGCAAATCCGCTGCCTATGTCCCCCGCTCGCGCCGCCTCAATCGTCGCATTGAGAGCCAGTAGATTGGTCTGAGCTGCGATGCTGTTGATGAGCCCGACAACATCGCTGATCCGCGTCGCTGCCTTGGACAGCTCGCCGACGCGGTTCGTCGTCGATTTCGCCTGCGCGACTGCTTCCCCGGCCAGGTTTGCCGATTCCTGGACTTGGCGGCTGATCTCGTTGATCGAAGCGGAAAGCTGTTCCGCCGCCGAAGCAACCGACTGCACGTTGTGCGATGCCTCCTCTGATGAGCTCGCGACGACGATCGACAAATCACGCGCATGCTGCGCGGATCTTGTGAGGCTGTTTGCCGATGCCTCCAGCTCGGTCGACGCTGAGGAGACGGTGTCCACCACCTGGCCGACGGCACCTTCGAACTGCGCGGCCAGATGCTGCATCTCTCGTCTGCGTTGCTCTTGCGCCGACCTCTCTTGCTCGCCCTTCTCGAAGGCTTCTTGCCTCGCCTTGTTCAGCAGCATTCGGTTGACACCCTCGACGCCTCTCGCCGCGTCACCGATCTCATCACGTCGACGAAACTCCGTAAAATCGACCTGCTCACCGTTGGCCATACGGCCTAAGAGATGCACCAGTTGAGCCAGCGGCCGCGCTATGCCGAATATGCCCAATGCGAGTGCCGCGCCAATCGCGATCACGCTGGCGATCGTTGCCAGAATGACAACGAACCGGATCTCTGAAGTCACTTCATCATGTTGCTGCTCTGCTTTGAGCTTCGCGAACGCGACGACATCTTCAACCAATGTAGCCTGGGATGCGACGGCGCCCTGCAGAGCTGTGTTGCATTGTCCGCGCATTTTTGCTGCAGATTTGGCGTTATCCGAGCCCGCTGCGGAAAGGGCCGTTGTAAACTCAATGGCCCGGCGGCACACGGTAAGCGCTCGGCGGAATTCGTCACTTCTTTGGCCGATTGCCGCAGCCCTTTCGGGCAGGGCCGACTGCACTTCCTCGAGCGCCTGCAATACGCTGCTCGACTTTTCCTGCGCCAACGCGAGCAATTGGGATTTGTTGCCATCCGTCAGTTCAGTCAGAAGCTCAAATGAGGTCGCCCTGTATGTCTCGGCTCGGGTGGCAACGCGTGCTACCATGCTCGCTGATGTATCGATCCTGGTCACGATATCGGAATAGGCCCAATCGATCGCCAACATTCGCAGCGCCATGTAAGCAACCAAGCCTGCCATGACGGTTCCTAGCCCAAGAGCGATCAGGGCGACCTTTCCGGGCATACGCATGTTTTCAAGCCGTGGCATCGTTGATTCGGCCCTCAGTAAAAAAAGAGAGGGCCAATCGGCCCTCTAGTCTGGAGGAAACTCGGATCGACCTGATCGGAACTTGCATGTCGTTGTCTCTTCGAATGATCGTGCAGAAAATCACGCGTGGACACATCCACGATTGGACATGACCTCGCGCTGGGCGCTCGGTTGTAGTTCGCGCGTCCCTGCTGTGCGGCTCGGGAATGAGCCCTGCTGGAATTCCTAGTCAGGGATCAACGTTGGGAGGGACGGACGCTGCCTGCGCGTGCCGGATGTTTGAGCATTGCGCTGTTGGCCTCGGTGGTTTTCCTGCCCAAGATTGTGGTCCCGTTGGCGGTGATCGACGATCGACGTTCCGCTCTTGTTGGCCGAGAGTACCGGCAGGTTTGTCATACACCCTTGTTGCATAATGCGCAAGAGATTGTGATGTGGTGCAAGTCGATTTGATCTGGCCCGGATAACGTGAGATCGATGAGGAGGTGAGCTGTGCGAAAAAAAAAGCGAGGACGCTGAGGTCCTCGCAGTCAGAGGGAACGCCCGATTGATCAACTCGCCGCTCGCGAGACCAGAGGTCGCCAGTGCGAGGTGTTGCGAAAAAGAGGTCCCGACACGCGCGCAGGAGAACCACGCAGCGTCGTACTATTCGGCATAGAAAATGATTGTGATGAACTGGATCCGATCATCCAGGAGCTTTTCTGGCCCGTGGAGCACATTGCCGGAAAAAGTGAACGCGTCACCTGGCTCTATAAGGAAGGTTTTGTCACCAAAGCGGTATTCCATCCGTCCGCTCAGCATGTAGATAAACTCGGTGCCCGGATGCTGAAAGCGCGGATAGCTTTCGCTTTCCTTGTCCATGTCGATCAGAAAGGGCTCGAAAATCTTGCGAGGGCCCTTGTTATAAGAGAGCAGCCGATAGGTGTGCCCGTGCTTCGTTCCTGAGCGGACCACCTCCATCTGATGGCCCGCCTTGATCAACTGTGCGCTTCCGCTGCTTTGTTCCACTTCACGAAAGAGCGTCGAGAGGTCCGTGCCCAGGGCGATGCAGATGCGCTCAAGCAGCGGAAGGCTCACCGTGGACAGTCCGTTCTCAAACCGGCTGATCATGGGAACGGATATGTTTGCTGCCGACGCCAATTCCGTCAGTTTCAACCCCCGCTCGAGCCGGGCACGTCGTATGGCTGCACCCATGCGCTCGTCGATCGGCGCTTTTGCAATTGCCTCCTCTGCAGGAGGATTGGCAGCCTTGACCGTGGTTTTCTTAACCTGTCGACTCTTGTGGGCCGCTCTTTTTGTTTTGCTCACGTTCTTTGTCCTGACCGTTGAGGCGTCTTGTAAGCCCCTGCCTAAACATTGGGGATGGGACGAAGGTTTGGCTGGTCTTGATTATCGCCACTGCTTCTCCTCGCTGATCCAGAGAGATCCCGGCAGCGGTCCAGCCTTGATGAATGCATCAACGACGTTGCTGAGGAGTCGAGACACATTATTATCGAAGTTCCTCGCCGGCAGCGCCTGACCAAACGCGATCGAGCCACCGCAGAACACTGCACCGTCGTTGGGAGCGTTGAAGAAGGTGATATCGCCTCGAATCCTGTAGTCTTGGCTACCTGCAAGCCCGGGATAAGGATAGAGAATTTCCTCAATCGAGAGCATGTAGTTATCGCTATGACCGCCTGAGGACGCCAAGATCTTGGTGTGGGGGGGCGTTCCCAAGCTTAGATCATAGCGATCGAGCTCAAGGCCCGCCGCACCACCATAGGCAAGTCCCTCCTCGCCGATCAGTTCGCCCTCTATCCCTTCCATGATCCAAGAGACCTGGCGATGATAGCTGTCCGGCATCCGCCGATAGGGGCGGCTGGTCTCGAATCCTTCTGCGATGAAGCCGATGCCTACCAGTTTCTGGGGTGGACGGCCCAGGTTCTTCCACAGCCCGCTCTTCTGACCGGTCGACGCCAGGTAGTGCTCCCCTGGTCTCGCATTCCATGCTCTCATGCCCGAATCAAGTTTCCGAACCTCCATCGTCCAGGGCTCGTCTTCCCGGAAAGCTACGTTCCAATAAAAGCCGTTGCCACCCATGTAGATGTAGCGGCCACCTCCGGCGATATAGTCCTCCGTGGCATCCAGCATTCGTTCTGAGTAATATTCGGGATGGGTCCCCGTGAGCACGCAACTGTAGGTCTTGAGCGCTTCGACGCCTTCAAGATGCAGATCTTCGTCGGTAAGCACCTCGTAGTCATAGCCCTTGTGCTCAAGCCATCCGATGATCGACAAGTCTGCTGGAAAGGCCCACGGTACCCCCATGCTCGACATACGATGCTTCGGTCGCATGTTCACGATCGGCCGGCGGTATGAACTGTAGCAAACGCCATTGCCGTCCGCCCAGCAATCGTAAGTCGAAAGCCCAAAATCAAGGTTCTTGTACATCTCGACATCGATTTCAGAAACGATCGGGGGCTGCCCCGTCATTGGTTGAATGATGTCAGCATCAAAGCTCAGATGCTCGTTTGCGTAGGCAAGATAGCTTGCGGTCGGCACCAGAAACGCGACTTTAGCCTCGGCGTGTTTGGGGCGGACATAGAATACGACGTATTCTTCGCCGAGGCCCTTGCCGTCGCCCGCTCGCAAACGCATCGCGTAGATCCCAGAGCGCAGTGTTTCGGGCAGCCGGGCCGTCCTTGTCGGCTTCCAATTGCAATCGATCATCGCATCATGATGAAACTCGATCCCACCATATTCGCGGGGCGCCAATCTGAAGCAATCGTTTCGGCCACTCCAATTCCATCCTGTTTGAGCGCGCACAGGCCGGTTATAGCCCTTGGCATGCAGCTTATGAGGGCCGATATCGACAACGGTGTCTCCGATACCCGAATCTGTATATCCCTCGGTCGTGTCCCAATAGGCGACAAGACCGTCAAGCGGTGGGAGTTCTCCCTTCAAAAGCTTCTCGAGCTCGCCACGGCTGAGCGGGCGATCGTAGATACCCGGTCTGTCGATCTTGCCAGAGAAATTTTGCGACACGAACGAGCCACGGAGCTCGTGGAAATCGCGCGAGCCGCCGATCAAAAACGGCGTGTCATCGAGATTTTTCTGCCTGAACCGAAATGTCTCAGCAACATGCGAGCGGTAGTCGATCGGAGCGACGCCTCCGAGCAAGCCATTGTAGCGATTTGTCACTGATTCCTGGTGGATTGTAGCCTTTCCGCTTTTTGCATCGAACGTAGCAGCCACAAAGTACCAGGTCTTTTTCAGCAGGGGTATTTCGGTCTTGAGATAGTCGACCTCATCGCCTCGGCCGAGCCAGAATTCCAGATGGCCTTCCTGATTGATCCCCAGGCAATAGCCAGTGCTCTTGTCGTTATTCCATCGCCCAATGAGGCATTGGCGACGCCCATCCCCAGGCAGTCCAACGAAAACAAACCCGAAGAGCGTCATGCTTCCTTCGAGAGCTAATTTCTTGTGTGGATCCTCAACCGTCAGAAAGGAACCGAGCTGCGTATACTGTTTTTCAACGCGCCAACGGCCATTGGCTTCGCAAGGCACTTCTTCCTCGATAAAGCCCGGTCCCAAGGGGTTTTCATCGCCATGGATGAGTCTCACGAGTTGAGCGTCCGCGGCGGACGTGCCATCCGCGCTGACGTGGAAGGTGACAGCCTCGCCGGGTTTGACCGAAATCCGATCCGTGTAGCCAAACAGCTTGATCTGAGCCATGTGTATGTCCCCGCCTTACAAGATGATCGATATCAGGATTCCAAGAGGTCCTGGACACGCCGCATGAACACGCCGTGGTAAGCCTCGTTTTGGGAGGGATAAAGCTTGTCCTCCACCACACGGGGCGGTACGCCGCGATGACCGGAAAGCGCAACGATCCGGTAAGCTTTGAAGGGCTGCACCACCTGGATCGCATATTTGTCCGGTAGCGGCTGGCGCCGGAAGTAGAGCAGGAGCCGTTCCAGCGCCTCGCTGTGCTGACCAAGAGGGTTGCGCTTGTGTTCCTCGAGCAGTTCGGGACAGACGAGAGACTTCAGGTAGTCGCGCTGTAATTTGTCATAGCGACGCCAATAGACGATGTCCTTGTTGCTGGTTTCAGTGGCTTCTTCGGGTAACATTTCGCCTCCTTTCTCCGCTCGCGCAGAGCGCCGCTCGCTCTTCTTCTTGTCTCTCCAAGCCCGGAACTGCTGCTTGATTCCAAATAATCCGTTCCTGAGATACAGAACGACGAGCAACATGATGATGCCGATGGCAAAGAGCCTGAGAGGTCCCCAACTGATCAAAACCTTGTCCAGGAAGACCACGATCGCCGTTCCGACCACTGCCCCCTCAGCTCTTCCGATGCCGCCGATGACAAGCATCGCTAGGCCCAGCAGGACTGTATCGAAGCTGAAGATTGAGAATCCCACGCCCCGATAATGGGCGGCATAGAAGCCGCCGATGAATCCGAGCGCAATTGAGGACACGACGAATACTTGAATGCGAGCCCGGCGGAAGTCCACCCCCGTGGCCTCTGCGAAGGCTTCCCTCTTTTCGGGGGCCATGCGCAAGAGGCGGCCGAGTCTGCGGCCGTCCACCATGCGGTAGAGCAACAAAGCTCCGCACATCAGCGCGAGCGCTGCGTAGTAGCCCAACATGGACTGATCAAGCGGAGACCATGATTTCGGAACGTAAGTGTCTGCGCCGTAGAGACCGCCGGTTGCGGACCCGAATATCTTCGACTGCACGAAGTACACCCGGCACAACTCATTCAGCCCGAGTGTCAGGAGCGCATAATAAAAACCATCCAGACGGGTCGCTGGAATGGCAATCAAGACTCCGAACAACAACCCGATAATGCTCCCGATGAGCGGAAGGGCCCACCAGGGCAGTCCGAGCGCGATCGACAGCCAGGTCGTGATGAAGGCCGCAGCTCCTACAACCGCGTAGGTCGCAAGTGAAAAGATGCTCGCGGTCCCCAGCACCAGCATCCAGCACAGGTTGATCGCAGCATAGATTCCGAAGAAAGCGCCGGCGGCAAGAAGCGTATTGAGCTGGGACGCCGGAAAGGCCGCCGGGGCGATCATGAGAGCAAGCAGACCGAGCACCCACCAAATCGGGCGCTTATCAACGATCGTCTTTTCGCGCCGCAGGGTCTTTGGATTGTATTCCCCGCGTATATGAAGAATGCGCCGGCGCGTTGGCCAATACCTGATTTTGGTCCAGAGCTTTCCGCCGTGACCTGGCCATTTATAGTAGTAACGCAGCCGTCCAACCGGCAGCAGCGGCACGCTGGATTGGCGCGTCGTTTCCCAGATCTTAGTTGGATCTTTGTACGGTATGGTCGGCACCTCGGGGGCGGCGCCCGCGCCCCCCCATGCCGTCAGAGGGTTGCGCCATACTCGCACCTCGTCCACCGAGCCTTCGGTCATGGCCGCACTATTCGGAACCGGATTGAGCAACTTAGGCCTCCCGTGCCTTGTCCAAGAGACCGGCGATGCCGCGCGGACGAACCAAAATGATCAGAATGATGAGAAGAAACTGCGTCATCAGGACGTATTGGCCGCCGAGCGCCACGGAGGTCATGGCTTCGTTGAGGCCAAGCAGGAGGGCAGCGATCACTGCGCCTGGCACGCTTCCTAACCCGCCGCATAGGGCGATGCTGACGCCCTTGATCATCGGGGTGAGACCGTTGAACGGCTGAATATAATAGGTTTGGGAGAGAAGAACGGCCGACAGGCCAGCGAGGCCACCAGTGATGGCCATCACGTAGAAGCTGGTTCGCCGCACACCGATGCCGACGATCGAAGCGGCATGGGGATTCATCATCATGGCCCGGATTTCGAGACCACGACGGCTCGAGCGCATCCATGTCAGGACGACCAGGAGCATAAGAATCGAGACGACGACGTTGCCGATCTTGTCGGCTGTCAACACCAGCCCAAAAACGGTCAACTTGCTCGCTCCGAAGATCTCCGGCAGACTTTTTGATCGCGGGCCGAACCACCACAGCAGCAATTGACTTCCCATGAGGCTGATTGCGAGAGTTGCAATCATCCCTCGGATGGTGAAATTCGGCTTGTCATGGACGGGGATGAACGCGAGGGCGCAGACAAGAACTCCGCCCAGGGCTCCCGTTGCTATTCCCGCGATCATAATGACTGCGCCGTGCAGGGAACCCGGCGTCCAGGCCGACACATACTGATGCGTTAGCCAGGCGCCGTAGCCAGAGAGGGCAAAGATGAAGCCATAGGCAAGGTTCAACAGGCCGAGGCTGGACCAAGTGATCGATATCCCAATGGCTAGC
Source organism: Bradyrhizobium sp. CCBAU 45394 (assembly GCF_028128655.1). Classification (NCBI taxonomy): domain Bacteria; kingdom Pseudomonadati; phylum Pseudomonadota; class Alphaproteobacteria; order Hyphomicrobiales; family Nitrobacteraceae; genus Bradyrhizobium; species Bradyrhizobium sp. CCBAU 45394. The sequence continues at coordinate 15,111 of NZ_LBIX01000143.1, forward strand.
GTGCCATAGATACAAGCCAGCACGATCGCATTGGATAGGACATATGGCCAGTTCATTTTAGAGATCCCGATTGCTGTTGAGCGTCAGCGCGGCCGAGGCACCACCCTTCAGCTTGCCGACGTGCATACCGATGACGCGATCTACCCTTCCTTCCAACAGGGCGATGTTCTGCTCCGCAATCACCATTGCAGAATCGCTGAGCTCTAGGTTCATCAACGCATCGAGCACGCCTTTGCCGATTTTGGGCGCGAGCCCAAGGGATGGCTCATCCACGAGGAACAGCGATGCTTCCGCCATCAATCCGCGGCCTATGGAGACCATTCGCCGCTCGCCGCCCGAAAGCCGCCCGACCGGAACGTGACTGAGCTTTCGCAGGGGCGGAAAGACATCGTAGATGCGCTTTTTACGCGTGGTGCGCTCCCTCCAGGAACGCGGGGTAAAGGCGCCGGAATCGAGATGCTCTTCGACGGTGAGGCCATGGAAAATTTCATCGCCCTGTGGGATCAAGGCCAGCCCTTGCCTAACAATCTCGTGTGTATAGCGCCCTGGCCCCTGGCTCCTGGTCCGCCCAATCTGCTTTCCATTCAGCACAATCGAACCGCGCTGCCATCCGGTCAGGCCGGCAATCGCATAGAACAGGGTAGTCTTGCCATGGCCATTCAGCCCAACCAATCCGATCCGCTCTCCGGCCTTCACAATGAAGTCCAGATCGTGGATCACGCGAAGCGGTCCCCAGCCCGCCGAAAGGCCCTTCACGCAGAGAATTTCTCGTGCTTCACCCATCGAGCGATCCTTCTTCGACCTCTTCGAAATATGCCGCATGAACTTTGGGGTCGGCGAGAATGTCTGCGAGCGATCCTTCTGAGATGACTTCGCCAGCATCCATCACCATGACCCGGTCGGCGATCGTCTCAAGCAATTCGATGCGATGTTCGACGATGATAATCGCAACGTTCATTTCCTTCGACAACATCCGGATCAAATGATCGATTTCGTCGACCTCTGAATTGATCAGGCCTGCAGCGGGCTCGTCCATCAACAACAGCGCAGGACGGCGCATCAAGAGGCAAGCAAGCAGTAGCTTGCGCCTGTTAAGCGTTTCGAGAGAACTGGTGTGCTCTTCCGCATCGACGTCAAGGCCGACGAGCTCGGCGCCATATTCGGCATCAAAGCGCGTCAGATAGGGTTTGTAAGCCTGCCGCGCAGCCTTGAATGTTTGGCCAACGGTCAATTCGTCCGGCACCACCGGCGTCTGGTAGGTGCGGCCGATTCCAAGGCGAGCTCTTGCGTGAAGCGGCAGCGACGTTACGTCCTCTCCCCGGAAGCGCACAGATCCGGACTTCGGCCTCAAGCGGCCAGAGAGCACTTCGAACAGGCTTGTCTTGCCGGCTCCGTTTGGCCCGATGATCCCCAGCACTTCGCCTGGCGCAACACTCAGGCTGATATTTCTGAGGATCTCTCGCCCGCCCAGATCGAGGGAGATGTTTTCTCCCGCGAAAAGGGCGGGCGGTCGGCGCATCTCGGCGCCGAGCTGCGATGTGTTCACTACGTCCACCATGGTGCAGGCTGCAATTGGGATTCCGAGATCTCGTTCGGAAACACGATTTTGTGCTGGCCGCCTTGCACCTGGACGTAGAGCTGGCTCATGCCCTTCTCGAGTTCCTGGGCCGAGATCGGATTGCCGTCATCCGGGAAGTGGGCGGCTTCCTGATAATCGTTGTTGAGATCCATGTAGCCACACACCCCGCGATAAGGGTGCTGCCGAATCCAATCGCAGACCGCCTTGAAATCCTCCGGCTTGCCGACAGCCTCCCAGGCGAGCTTCAGCCAGTGTGTAATGTCATAGCCATTACCGGTGTAGACGAGCCCCATCGTTCCGGGAAAGCGTGCTTGATAATTTTTGCGGAAGGCTTTTCCGCGTTCATCTGCGTAGACTCCCAACACGGTGGACCAGCAGAAGCCGTTGGCTGAAGATCCAGCCAGTTCCAAAAACTCAGGCTGCGATGGTCCATATTGCAGATAGACGAGCGAATTCTTGACCGGATCGGCAGCGAATTGCTTGCAGAAGGCAGCATATTCGGCAGCAACCCAATGGTCTATCATGATCGTGCCGGCATCCACTTCCTTGAGCTTCTGAATGACCGGTGACCAGTCCTGCACGGGGAATTGAATATCGGTGACCGCCGCCACCTCGAATTTCCCGCGCTTCTTGATCGCCTCCTGAGCGGCCTTGGAGATCGTCTGGCAGTATGCCACCTGCTCCTGCACGATATGAACCTTCCGGTTCTTCGGCTTCCATACGCCACGCTTCTCCTCGTGCTCGAGCCAGAGAGGATAGGTGTGGCCGTAGTGAACCTCGGAAGGGTCAGTTTGGAAGACATGACTGTACTTCTTCGGGTTCGACTTGAAGGCCTCGGTCGCAGCGCGCTGCGTGTTGCCCTGCAGGTACGGGCATCCGTACTTGGCCGATTCATCCATTGCCGGAATTGGCGCGAACACGAAAGCGTTCGAGATCGCATGAACTTTCGCGTCAGCACAGGCTGCGATCGCCTGCTGGCAGCTCTCCGGCGACAGCTTATCGACGTCGGTGACGAACAGCTTCAGCGGACGTCCCAATATTCCGCCGGAAGCGTTGATCTGCTCCATGGCCAGCGTGGTCCCGTTGAGGTGATCGAGATCGTCTGCTACACCAGCTGCCGCCGTCTGCGAGGTTGGCACACCCAGCAAGATGGGTTCGCCCTTGGGCGCCGCGCCCGCCCCCGAAATCCAGGGCATCGCGACAGCCGCGCCGACACCCGCAACCACACTGCGTCTCGTCAACTTCAGTTTCGTCATCACTCCCCTCCTTCAAAAATGCATAATGCGGCAAACGCCCTCGTTCCGGGCACGCTCAACTACTGGCCCGGGATCCAGTTCGTCCCGGCAAGAGGGAGCCGCGTCATTGCGGCAGCCTCTATCGTCAGAGCAACCAGGTCTTCCGGCTCCAGATTATGCAAGCGGCTCTTGCCGCACGCCCGCGCGATGGTCTGCGCCTCGAGAGTGATGACCTTGAGATAATTTGCGAGCCGCCGGCCCGCGAGAACCGGGTCGAGTCGGGACGAGAGCGCGGGGTCCTGAGTTGTGATTCCCGCCGGGTCCTTGCCCTCCTGCCAATCGTCATAGCAACCCGCAGTGGTGCCCAAGGCTCGATATTCGTCCTCGAAGCGAGGATCATTATCGCCAAGGGCGATCAGAGCAGCCGTTCCAATACCAACTGCATCTGCGCCCAGCGCCAGCGCCTTGGCAACATCTGCTCCGCTTCGAATGCCGCCCGATACGATGAGCTGTACCTTACGGTGCATTCCCAGATCCTGCAGTGATTGAACTGCCGAGCGGATCGCCGACAAAATTGGTATCCCAACGTGCTCGATAAAGACGTCTTGGGTGGCAGCCGTACCGCCCTGCATGCCGTCGAGGACGATGACATCTGCACCTGCCTTCACAGCGAGAGCGACGTCATAGTAGGGACGACTTGCACCAATCTTCAGATAGATCGGCTTTTCCCAGCCCGTAAGCTCCCTCAGTTCGAGGATCTTGATCTCCAGATCGTCCGCGCCTGTCCAATCCGGATGCCGGCAGGCGGAACGCTGGTCAATACCCATCGGCAGAGAGCGCATCTTTGCGACGCGATCCGAAATCTTCTGGCCAAGCAGCATTCCGCCCCCGCCTGGCTTGGCGCCCTGCCCCACCACAATCTCGATCGCGTCGGCTTTGCGAAGATCGTCCGGATTCATTCCATAGCGCGATGGCAGATATTGATACACGAGCATCTTTGATTGCCCGCGCTCTTCAGGGGTCATGCCACCGTCACCTGTCGTCGTCGACGTGCCGGCGAGACTTGCGCCCCGGCCAAGTGCCTCCTTGGCTTGCGCCGAAAGAGCACCGAAGCTCATTCCGGCGATCGTCACTGGAATTGCCAGATGAAGGGGCTTCTTTGCATAGCGCGTACCGAGAACCACGCGTGTTTCGCATCGCTCACGATATCCTTCGAGCGGATAGCGTGACATCGAGGCGCCAAGAAAGAGAAGATCGTCGAAATGAGGGACTTTTCGCTTCGTCCCGCCACCGCGGATGTCATAGATCCCGGTGGCGGCGGCACGCCGTATTTCCGCGATCGAATGCGCGTCGAAGGTTGCAGATTGACGCGGCGGGATGTACCCCCACGTTTTCTCAAGAATGGTCATCAATAGGCCCCGGCATTGTCGATATTGAAGTTGTAGAGCTTGCGAGCCGATCCATAGCGGCGAAACTCTGATACATCGATCTTGTGAGCCTCGCCGGCCCTCTCGATCAGTGCGAACAACTCCGCCCGATGCTCGTCACGTAGTTCTTTCTCGATGCAGTCGGCTCCGAGACCCTCGACCTTGCCGCGCACGTAAATATGCGCTTCGTAAATCGAATCTCCCAAAGCATCGCCGGCGTCGCCGAATGCAACCAAGCGGCCGCTTTGGCCCATGAAGGCGGAGAGGTGCCCAATGCTGCCTTTCACAACGATATCGATGCCTTTCATCGATATGCCGCAGCGTGCGCCAGCGTTGCCTTCGATCAACAAGAGCCCGCCATGTCCGGTGGCTCCGGCGGATTGGCTGGCATCTCCCCTCACATGAATGAGCCCGGACATCATGTTTTCGCCAATACCCTGACCGGCATTGCCCTCGATCACGATGCGAGCATGCTTGTTCATGCCGCCGCAGAAGTAGCCGACATGCCCCGCGACTTCGATGTTGATGGGCGCATCGAGGCCGACGGCGATGGCGTGAGCGCCATTCGGATTGAGCACGCGCCAAAACGTCTCGTTCGTCGGCACTTTCAGCTGTTGAAGCCGCGCATTGAGTTCGCGGAGCGACAGAGCGGAAAGGTCGATTTCCATGAGCGGATCCGATGCCCCTGGGCTCGTCTTGAGATCGCGGAGCGGCCAGGAGCCAATCTCGACTTGATTCATTTTAGTGTTCCCAGAAATAAGGCGTCGCCGGTTTGGGCTCGAAGACACGCGCGTCAGCTACTCCGGGAAGCGCGGCGAGACTGCGATATTCAGAAGCGAACGCCACATAGTCGTCCGTCTCGGCCATAACGGCAGGCTTGCATGCGATCGGGTCGCGCAGCACCCCGAAGCCATTCTTGGTCCCGACCACGAAAGTGAAGAAGCCATCGAGATCGTTGAGGGTGGATTTCAGGGCGTCGCCCAGAGCCCTGCCTCGGCGCAATTCTCGCGTGATGTAGCCTGCGGCTACCTCGGTATCATTCTCGGTTTCCGCAACGATCCCATCCTGAAGGAGCTCCCGGCGAAGTGAAGCGTGATTCGAAAGCGAGCCGTTGTGAACGAGGCATTGGTCGGCGCCAGTCGAGAACGGATGCGCTCCGGTAGTGGTCACCGCCGACTCTGTCGCCATCCGGGTATGAGCAATACCATGAGTGCCGGAGAACGACTGGATATTGAACTGCCGGGCAACATCGTCGGGATAGCCAACCTCCTTATAAATCTCGAGATTGGCACCTTCGCTCAGGACACGAAGGTCTTGCGCGTTCTCGGCGAGCCAGGAGCGGCACTGACCGACCAAATCGGCAGGCACGCTGAAGACGCTGTGCGTATGCCGGTTTGTGAAGTAGACAGCAGCACCAATCGAACGGCCGAGAAGCACGGCAAGCGTCTCAAAGTCGGCGCGCCCGGCAAGTGAGGTCACCGTAAGCTTGGTCCTGCCCGGACTGTCTGCCGTGTAAAGCGCGAAGCCGGCCGAGTCCGGGCCCCGGCTGCACAAAGTGGACGTCATCTCGGCGAGCAAAGCTCCAAGCTCGGGCTGCAGCCGGGCGCCCTTGATAAACAGTCCTGCAATTCCACACATCGTGATCTCCAGTAGGAACGAAAGCTAAAAGAAGCTGAGATAACGCTCGACTTCCCAGTCAGACACGTGCCGATGGTACTCCAGCCATTCCGAGTTCTTCAGCGTAAGAAACTCATCGATGAGTTGCGGTCCGAGCGCTTCCGCAAACAACGCATCCGCCTCAAGCTCCGTTAAGGCCTCGGACAAGGTTTGCGGGAGCAGCTCGACACCCATGTCGCGAATTGCATCGAGCGACATGCCGTAGAAGTTCACATTCTTCGGCTCGCCCGGATGGAGTCCGCGATCAATACCGTCCAGCCCGGCGGCAACTAGCGCCGCGGTGGCAAGATACGGATTCATGCTGCTGTCGCCGGTGCGAATTTCAATGCGGCCATATGGGATGCGGGCCATGGCGGTACGGTTATTGTCGCCATAGGCAATAAACGCAGGCGCCCAGGTCGCGCCGGACACTGTGCGCCCGACCACAAGCCGCTTATAGGAGTTTACGGTTGGCGCCAGGAGAGCTGTCAGCCCCTTGGCATGAGCCATGACGCCGCCGAGAAAGTGGTAGGCAAGCTTCGAAAGCCCCATGCCGCTTGGATCGGTATCATCGTGAAAAAGATTACGCCCGTCGCCGTCAGCAATCGAGCAGTGGATGTGCATACCACTTCCTGTTGAGTTGCTTCGAGGCTTGGGCATGAAGGAACAGATGCCACCAAGGTCGTTCGCGATCTCGGAGGCAGCCATCTTGAACAACGTGATCTGGTCGGCGGTCTTTAGTGCATCTGCATATTTGAAGTTGATCTCGTATTGTCCGTTCGCATCCTCATGATCGATTTGGTAGACGTCGATTCCAACCGCCTGCAGCGACTCGCTGACGCGCTCCAGAAAGCCGCGGCCCCGCATAAGACCTCGGTAGTCGTACGCGGGCTTTGCGAGCGTATCAGTCCCATCGAATGGCATGAGCTTTCCTTCGGCGTCGCGGCGCAACAGAATGAATTCGGGCTCCAGCCCGGTATTCAGAGTCCAGCCGCGCTCGCCAAGCCGCGCCACCTGCTTCTTCAGGACATTGCGCGTGTCGATGGGATGCGGAGCGCCCTTCACAGTCCCGACTCCCATCATTCGCGCGTAACCAGGCGCCCAGGGCGTCACCGTCAGGGTATCCAGCTCGCAGACAACCATATACTCAGGCTCATGCGGAAGCAGCCCAAGCCCCCAGGCACCGCCGCCCGCGAAGCCAGCGCCATCAGTCAACATGTCTTCCAGGTGCTGGACCGGCACTGACTTGCTCTTCGCCACTCCGTGCAAATCCACGAACTGCGCGAGAACGTAGCGGACGCCGACCTGCTTGAGGAAAGCCTGCGCCATGGACAGGTCAAGGCCAGCCGGAGTTGCAAGGCTACCCGGTGCGAGCGCGCCGGACCACGCATTGGAAATGTGCATGTGAACTTCTCCTTCGAAGACGTTTCCTTGCCGATCTTTCTCGCACTATCGGCAAGTTATTTCGTACCGGCAATCTGCCTATACGACACACTTGCTTCTCATGCAAGTTCTTTTTATCATCTGCAAATAACTATGACCATGAATGAGGAAAACGCGAGCGATGGCAGATTCTTCGAACCGAGACTCGCAGCTCGAGCCGATTGGAATTCGGCTCTCCGATCTATCGGAGGGGCGTACGAAATATTGGACGACACAAGCCACGCCCTATTGGTGGCGCGCGGCACCGCCGCGCTCCGGCCCATGGACTACGCCCGTCAAGAAGGCTGACATTGTCGTCATAGGAGCAGGATTTACCGGGCTGTCTGCCGCCCTTGTACTTGCGCGCGCAGGAAGGCAGGTGCTCGTGGTGGATTCCTCGGTGCCTGGCTATGGCGCAAGCACCCGCAACGGAGGTCAGATCGGCAGCGGCAATCAGAAATTCCGCGTCAAGACGCTCATAGAGATGCAAGGCGAGCGAAAAGCCATCGAGTTGCTCCGCGAGGGAGTTGAGATGCTCGATGGTATCGAAACCCTGATCAAGGAAGAGAACATCGACTGCTCCTTCGTTCGCTGTGGCCGATTTCGTGGAGCAATGCGCCCAGAACACTACGAGGCCATGGCGCGCGATATGAAGGATCTGAAACAGTACGCTGGCGTCGATTCGTTTATGGTCGGCCGAGCCGAGCAATACAAAGAGATCGGTACCGAGTTGTTTCACGGCGGGTCCGTGCTGCCGATGGATGCGAGCCTTCATCCCGGCAAGTATCATTCCGGCCTTCTCGATCGGGTCCTGGAAGCCGGGGCAGCTGTGTACGGCAATATGCCCGTCCGCGGCATCTCATCAGAAAAACACAGCCACGCAGTTCATTTCGATAACGTCACCGTCCAAGCCCGCGACGTTCTCGTCGCCACCAACGGATATACCAAGAACGTCGGGGGCTTCTTTCGCAAACGAATTGTCCCGATCCGCTCCGCTCAAATTACTACCGAACAAATGGCTCCCGATGTTCTCCGGGCGTTAATGCCGACAAGGCGCGCGTATGGAAATACGAATCGCGTCTTCTTCTATTTTCGTCCAGCTCCGGATGAGAGCCGCATTATATGGGGCGGCCGCTCCAATCACTTTGCACGAGACTCCGTTCTCGCGGCTTATACGCATCTCGCGCGCGATTTGTTGCGCACCTTTCCGATGCTGGGAGAGATAAAAGTCTCATACGCATGGAGCGGACTTATTGGCTACACTTTTGACGAATTTCCGCACCTTGGCCGGTCGCCTGAAGGCATCCACTACGCGATGGGTTATTGCGGGACCGGCGTATCGCGCTCCACTCATTTCGGAAGGAAGATCGCGCTGCAGATCCTCGGCAAGGCGGACGGGCAATCGGCCTTTAGCGACCTTGTCTTCCCGAGTCATCGATTCCAGGCGTTCGCGAAGCCGGCCGTCCCCATCGTCGAGACGTGGTACCGCCTGCGTGATGCAGTCGGATTTTGAAGGAGAGTAAAATGAGTGACTTCGATACAGCGATGCTTGATACAAGGCGCAACATCTCATCAGGGGGCGCCTATGAAGATGTGTTCGGCTATTCGAGGGCCGTGGTTAAAGACGGTCAGATTCATGTGTCTGGAACGTGTGCGCCTGCGAGCTACGAGGGACGCGGCGCCTACGAACAGGCCAAGGCAGCGCTTGAGACGATCGCAACAGCGCTCAAGAATGCTGGCTCAAGCCTCGCGGATGTCGTCAGAACGGTCGTATATGTTCGCGATATTATTTACGCCGACGCTGTTGCAAAGGCACATTTGGAGGTATTTGACGCTGTCCGGCCAGCATCGACCCTTGTACAGGTCACTTCAATGCTGCGGTCTTGGCAGCTAGTCGAGATCGAGGCCTATGCGCTGCAGGGACATACAGTATCGCGCGACGCAGTCCGAGCGCTGACAAACAGCAATGACACGTCTGGGGCCGATTCCGTGATTTCCAAACGGGCCCCCTTCGCGAAGACATACGATAACTTCATTGGCGGCAAATGGACCCCGCCAGCTTCGGGCAAGTATTTTGAAAATACATCCCCAGTGACAGGACAGGTCATCTGTTCGATCGCTCGATCCGATCAGCATGACGTGGAACTGGCGTTGAACGCGGCGCATGCCGCGAAAGATGCATGGGGACGAACCAGCCCTGCTGAACGTGCTCTAACTCTCCACCGTATCGCTGACCGTATGGAAGAAAACCTCGAGCGGCTTGCGATGGCCGAGACCTGGGACAATGGCAAGCCAATTCGCGAGTCTCGAGCTGCGGACCTGCCGCTAGCGATCGATCATTTCCGCTACTTCGCGGGCGCTGTTCGCAGCCAAGAAGGCCATCTAAGCGAAATCGACCACGATGCCGTAGCATACCATTTCCATGAACCTCTCGGTGTCGTGGGCCTGATCATTCCCTGGAACTTTCCCTTGCTGATGGCATGTTGGAAGCTTGCACCCGCGCTTGCGGCCGGAAACTGCGTTGTATTGAAGCCTGCAGAACAAACGCCAGCGTCAATCATGTTGTGGATGGAGATGGTGGCGGATCTGCTGCCGCCGGGCGTCATCAACATTGTCAACGGGTTCGGAGTCGAAGCCGGCAAACCGCTCGCATCCAGTTCACGCATCGCCAAGATCGCGTTCACCGGCGAGACCACCACGGGGCGGCTCATCATGCAGTACGCCAGTCACAACCTCATTCCTGTCACGCTGGAACTCGGTGGCAAATCGCCGAACATTTTTTTCAAGGATGTCGCGGCTGAGGACGATGACTACTTCGACAAGGCGATCGAGGGGTTCGTGATGTTCGCGCTTAATCAGGGCGAGGTCTGCACCTGTCCCAGTCGCGCTCTCATCCACGAATCCATCTACGACCAGTTTATGGAGCGCGCGCTCAAGCGCGTGGCTGCCATAAAACAGGGCGACCCACGCAATGGTGATACAATGCTCGGCGCACAAGCATCGAGTGAACAGCTTGAGAAGATTCTGTCGTATATCGATATCGGAAAGCAAGAGGGAGCGCAGCTGCTCGCTGGTGGCGAACGCGCCGAGTTGAAAGGCGACCTTTCCGGGGGTTACTATATGCAACCGACCGTGTTTCGCGGGCACAATCAAATGCGGATTTTCCAAGAGGAGATCTTCGGACCAGTCGTATCGGTGACGACATTCAAGACCGACGATGAAGCTCTATCAATCGCGAATGATACACTTTATGGTCTGGGTGCCGGAGTGTGGAGCCGCGAGGCAAATCGTTGCTACCGTTTTGGGCGCGCTATTCAAGCAGGCCGAGTATGGACAAACTGCTATCACGCCTATCCCGCCCATGCGGCGTTCGGCGGCTATAAGCAGTCGGGCATTGGCCGCGAGACACACAAGATGATGCTAGACCACTACCAGCAGACCAAGAACCTTCTTGTTAGCTATAGCCCAAAGAAGCTCGGCTTTTTCTAGCTGAGTCAACTAGACCTCTCACTGCAATGGACCGGTCTTCGGCTGGCGCCGCGTAGAGCTGCTGCCAGCCGACAGGTGTCCCCGAGGATTCTCACTATGCCGGATAAGGTCACTGCGACACAAGCCGCGATCGAATTGCTGGTCGAAATAATCGCCGATCACGGTCCGGTACTGTTTCATCAATCGGGTGGCTGCTGCGACGGCTCTTCGCCTATGTGCTTCCGGCAAGGGGATTTTCTCGTCGGTGACGGTGACGTGCTGCTCGGACGTATCAGCGGAATGCCGGTGTATATTGGCGCTGCCCAGTTCGAAACATGGAAGCACACCGACCTGATCATCGATGCTGTTCCTGGCCGTGGGGGCATGTTCTCCCTCGACAATGCGCGCGAGCAGCGTTTTCTGACCAGGTCGCGAATGTGTCCAAAAGATGCAAGCGCGCGCAGCTCGGAGCCGATCTAATTTATCTCTATCGAACAGGTTCCCCGCCAGTCCGATCTCGAGCGCGATTCCGCGCGCCGGCATCCTCTTCGCTTCGGCAAGGCGGAGGACCACGCGATACGGTCGTCTTTCCATTCGATTCGCCTGCCGACAGAGCCAAAGTCAGGTTTTACATCGGCACCCATCTTCAACAGTTCAGTCCGGATGGCCGCTGCTTCCGGATCGGCGCTTGGACGTTCTGGGGTATGCTTCATCCGGCGGTTAGCCCGGTGGGTCTGTTTGGACGTGGGTGAGTAGCATTCGGTGACTACCTCGCCGCAGAAGCATTTGCGCGATGCCTTCCGGCCGCTGTGTGGGGTGGCGGAAGCGCCAGACCGTGCATTCGCGCTTCTAAGTGTCCACGGCGCGGTGATGATCAGTCCGGTGGCGCCGCCGGCGATGGACTAGTCGGCGCTATCATCGGCGCACCGGCGCGTTTCATCATCAATGTCAGCCGCCGGCTATTTGGGTGATCCTGCACCGGTCACGACGCGGACACAAACATTGGGAAATATTCCGGCATCACAACGAATGATCGCGGGGAAGCTAATGCCGCCTCTGTCCAATGCAGTTCTCGCTAATTTAGCGCCCTCTGGGTCCGACCTTACCGTGTACGATGAAGAGCACATGATCACGTATTGGCGCCTGCTCGACGCCAATGCCGAAGGCGCTGACTGGCGCGAGGTAGCGCGGATCGTCCTTGGTATCGACCCAGACCGCGAGCCCAAGCGGGCTCGGCAGGCGTTTGAAACCCATCTTGAGCGCGCGCTATGGATGGCCAACAGCGGATACCGTCAACTGCTGCGAGGCGGGCCTTCGAAGGCTCCGTAACGCGACCTCTCGCGCTGCTTGGCCAGATCGGCGATCGAAACGCCGGCCTCATGCTCCTTTAAGATTCCGATGATGGGCCTCTTTATGCTTCATCCTCTGGGCCTCGTCTGGGCCAAGGCGAACTCCAAGCTGGAACAAGACGGTGGGGCCCGGTCATTAGCGGAATTGCCGGATTGAGACGCTCGTCACCGATTGCATGGTCTATACACAGCGAGGCCTCTCAACTGGAACAGCAATGCCAGCTTTCACCCGATCCATTACGACCGTCGAATTGAAGCCGCTGATGTCCGGGTTTCAAGGGAAGAAGCGTCTAAATTAGTATCCTCATTATCCTCCATGCTGCCTTCGGTAGCGTATGAGATAAAGTCAGCATCGCCAGTACTCTCGTGCGGTGGCGAAGAGCGGGCAGGTCCATGTTTCCGGCGCCTGCGCACCAGCAACCCGCGAAAGAAAGACGTATCCCTCCGCCAAAGGCCGCCTTGTTTGACGAACGCGATCGCTGCAGGTCCTAGGGGTAATCCTAGGAGAAGCGCTATGACGATTTCGCGGGCGGAGGTGATCACATCGGTCGAGCGGCGGCGCCGGTGGTCGCAGGATGAGAAGGAACGGCTAGTAGCAGCATCGCTCGAGCCCGGAGCCAATGTTTCCGAGGTGGCTCGCGTGGCCGGCCTTCATGTGAGCCAGCTGTTCCGGTGGCGCAAAGAGCTTTGTAAGCAAGGTGAAGCGAGTATAGCGCCGTTCGTGCCGGTCGAGATTGGGCCGTCTGCGCCGCCGCGGGAGGTGGCCGAAGCGCCATTGACGACGACGGCGGCGCGTCGACGGAAGAGCCAGGGCATCATCGAGATCGATCTTGGTAGCGGGCACCGCATCCGGGTCGATGGCGACGTTGATGGAGACGCGCTACGTCGCGTTCTCGATGCTTTGGTACGCCGATGATCCCGGTTCCAACGGGCGCGCGAGTGTGGCTCGCGACAGGCTACACGGACATGCGCCGAGGCTTTCCGTCGTTGGCACTCCAAGTGCAGGAGGTGCTGCGCAAGGACCCGCTCAGCGGTCATCTGTTCGTCTTCCGCGGTCGCCGAAGCGATCTTGTGAAGGTGATCTGGCACGATGGCCAGGGAGCATGCCTGTTCACCAAGAGACTCGAGAGAGGAAGGTTCATCTGGCCATCGGTTGCCGGCGAAGCAGTAACGATCTCACCGGCGCAGATGAGCTACCTGTTGTCCGGAATCGATTGGCGCAACCCTCAAGAAACCCAGCGTCCGACGCGGGTCGGATAGTCGTTTTACGGTTTGAATCTGCTGCTTGATCTGATTCAATAACTTCATGATATCGAAGCCGGACGACCTTCCATCGGACCTTGTCAGTGCCCTGGCAGCGCTGCAGGCCGAGCGTGAGGCGCGGCTGCGAGCCGAGGCGATGGCTGCCAGTGCGCGAGCGGAGCTGTCGGATAACGAGGCGCTGATCGTGCATCTCGAGCTGCGGATCGAGAAGCTCAAACGCGAACTGTACGGGCAGCGCTCCGAGCGCACGGCGCGTCTAATCGAGCAGTTGGAATTGGAGCTCGAAGAACTTGCCACCACGGCGAGCGAGGATGAGCTTGCCGCGCAGGCCGCGGCGGCGAAGACGCAGAACGTCCGCCCCTTCACGCGCAAGCGACCAGTGCGCAAGCCCTGGCCGGACGACATCGAACACGAGCGCGTCGTCATTGACGCTCCGACGAGCTGCGCCTGCTGCGGCGGATCGCGACTGGCGAAGATCGGCGAGGATGTGACCGAGATGTAGCGCGGCAATCTGGGTAGGAAGTGCGCGGCAATCAGGATGGCGAGGCGTGTCGCGGCCTGATGATGATTGCCGCGATGATTGTCGCGCGCAAGAGTTTTGTTGAACTCTGATTGTCGCGCAGCGTCAATCAGCGACGGTTTTGGGTGTCGCGTGCGATGGCGGCCGTCCGGGACCGCGTTTTCGTTCGAGGGCGGTCCGTCTGCGATAGCTCTCGACGTTCATCTCGACGATGGTGGCGTGATGAACGAGGCGATCGATAGCGGCCAGGGTCATGGCGGGGTCCGGGAAGACCCTGTTCCATTCGCCGAATGGCTGATTGGCGGTGATCAGCATCGAGCGGCGCTCGTAGCGTGCGCTGATGAGCTCGAACAGCACGCTGGTCTCGGCCTGATCCTTGGTGACGTAAGCGAGATCATCAAGAATCAGGAGATCGAAGCGATCGAGACGATTGATGGCCGCCTCGAGGTTAAGCTCGCGTCGCGCTAGCTGGAGCTTCTGCACGAGATCGGTGGTCCGGGTGAAGAGGACGCGCCATCCGTTCTCGATGAGGGCCAGGCCGATCGCTGCCGCCAAGTGGCTCTTTCCGCCGCCGGGCGGGCCGAACAACAGCAAATTGGCGCCCTTGCCCAGCCAGCTGTCACCGGCGGCGAGCGCCATCACCTGCGCCTTTGAGATCATCGGCACGGCTTCGAAGTCGAAGCTGTCGAAGGTCTTTCCGGTGGGCAAACGTGCTTCGACAAGGTGTCGTTCGGTCCGACGGCGGCCGCGTTCGGCAATCTCGTGCTCGGCGATGGTCGCGAGGAAGCGGCCGGCCGGCCAGCCTTCCTTGTCGGACTGTTCGGCAAATTGCGCCCACAGCACCTTGATGGCAGGCAGACGGAGCTCATTGAGCAACAGATTGAGGCGCGCGGCATCAACCGTGTTCGTTACGCTCATGCGGCACCTCCGGTCTCGGCGGTACCGATGAGGCATTCGTAGGTCGCAAGCGGCACGAGCTGCACCACGACTTTCGGCAGGTTGGCGGGATCGGGGGCGAAGTAAGCACGTAGCCGGTTGAGGTCGGGCAGTTGGCCGGCCTCGAGGTCGGCGGTGAGCTGATCGGCGAGTTCGGCCTCGCAGCCGCGTTCATGAGCGAGCGCGAGGAGATCGACCATGATCCGGCTGGCTTTTTTGTCCGGCAAGCGTTCGCGCAAGCGATCGAAGGTCTTCCGATAGGCATCCCGCGGGAACAGCTGATCTCGGTAGACCAGATTGAGAAGTGCCATCGGCTTGCGCCGCAGGGAATGGATCACGTGCCGATAATCGACGACCTGGTCGTACTTGCCATTGGGATGCGGCCGCCCACGCGACAGGGTGACGAGATGGGTGCCCCCGACGAACACGTCGAGACGATCGTCGTAAAGGCGCACCCGCAGCCGGTGACCGATCAGGCGCGATGGCACCGTGTAGAACACCTTGCGCAGGGTGAAGCCGCCGGACGAGGTCACGCGGACGATCACCTCTTCGTAGTCGGAGGTGCGCCGATCGGGCAGCTCCTGCAACACCACGCGCTCGCTATCGATCCGCTTGGCGTTGCGGGCATTGCGGCGGCTGACGATCTCGTCGATGAAGCCGCGATAGGTGGCAAGATCGTCGAAGTCGATAGTTCCGCGCAGCAGCAAGGCATCCGCGATTGCTCGCTTGAGATGACCGTGGGGCCCTTCGATCGAACCATTCTCGTGAGCAACGCCTCGATTGTTGCGGGAAGGCCGCACGCCGTAATGGGCACAAAGGGCCTCGTATCGCTGCGTCAGATCGTCCCGTGCATCACGATTGAGATTGCAGAATGCGGCCGACAGACTGTCGGTCCGATGCTCCCGCGGCGCCCCACCGAGCGACCAGAGGGCATTCTGCAGGCCTTCCGCCAGGGCGACGAAGCTCTCGCCGCCAAGCACGACGTGGGCGTGCTCGAACCCGCAATAGGCCAAACGGAAGTGATAGAGACGATGATCCAACGGAGCACCCGCGATCGTAACACCCAACTCGTCCATGTCTGTGAAGTCGGAGAGGCCGAGTTGGCCAGGCTCGTGGGTTTGGCGGAAGATCACCTCCTGCTCCTCGCCGTGGACCGCCCGCCATGCACGGATCCGACGTTCCAGGGTACGACGGATACCGATGCCGAGATCCGGATGACGCCGTAGCATCTCCTCGAACACCGCCACCGGGCGTAAGCCAGGTGCCGCCTTCAGGATCGGGACGATCTCGGTCTCGAACACCTCGCTCAACGGGTCCGGTCGTCGCCGGCCGCGGGGCGCCTTCCTTTGCGATGGAAATCGGGGATCTCTCTCGATCCGATAGGCGGTCGACGCACTGAATGACGCCTTGGCCGCCGCCACTGGCGGGCTATCGGTCTGACGGTACTTCATGTAGAGCCTTCTGTGGTTGCCGCCCGCAATGCAAGAAGTTTCTGACCCTTTGGCGTGTGATCGAGTGCGGTCTTCTGTCAGGCCTTCCTTTACGGCATTTTCAGAAGCCGCTGGCCGGTATGGTGATCCGCGGACCAGGTCCAATTCTCATCTCCGAGCACGTCGGCTCTTTGGCTCTAGCTGGTTTCCTGATCCAGATCTGTTCGATCGTTGCGCCCATTCGGGTCGTCGCCTTCTCACACCCCCTTCAACCAACGTCAGGCTATTTCGTGCTGCATGCAGTCACGCCGTCACTGCCTGCGCTGGGTTCCGATAATCCTCCTTCCGGGTGAGCATGGCCCAAATCGTCCGAGCCATCTTGTTCGCCAAGGCGATCGCCACAAGCATGCGCGGCTTCCTCGCCAGCATCTGCGCCAGCCACGATCCGCTAGGGATCGACTTGCGCCCGAGCCAGTTCAGCCGCGACATCGCCCCAACGATGAGCAACTGGCGAATGTCCGCCTGTCCTTCCTTCGAAACGCGTCCGAGCCTCTCCTTTCCCCCTGAGGAATGTTGCCGTGGGACCAAGCCGAGCCAAGCCGCGAAGTCTCGGCCACGTCTGAAGGCCGCCATGTCGGGCGCGAAAGCCTCGATTGCCAGTGCGGTCAGCGGGCCGACCCCCGGCATTGTCTGCAGCCGCTGTGCCGTGACAGTCCGCGTCGCCAACTTCTTGAGCTGCTCTGCCTTGGCATCGATCCGCTCCGTCTTGTAGGCGATCTGATCAATGAGACTCCGACATTCCTCACGGACCAGTTCTGGTAGATCGCTGTTCGGATCCTCGAGGATTGCGTCAATGCGTTTAAGATGTTCGATTCCTTGCGGGATGATATGGCCGAATTCGTAGAGAACAGCACGCAGCGCATTCACCAGATCGGTGCGCTGATGAACAAGGCGCTTCCGAGCCCGAAAGAGCACTGCCCTGGCCTGCTGTTCTTCCGATTTCGGCTCGACGAAGCGCATCTCGGGGCGCTGTGCCGCGATCACGATTGCTTCGGCATCAGCCGCGTCGTTCTTTTGGCGTTTCACAAAAGGCTTCACATATTGCGGAGCGATCAGTTTCACTTCATGGCCGAGCTTGACCATCTCCCGTGCCCAATAGTGGGCGCTGCCACAGGCTTCCATCACCACCACTGCCGATGGGTGCCCCGCCATGAACTTCCGAAACTGAAGCCGCGACAGTTTCTTTCGAAACTTCAAGTGTCCCGCCATTGACGCCCCGTGGAGCTGAAACACATTCTTGGCCAGATCCACTCCGATCACCGTATCCATCAATTTGTCGTCCTCTTCGCTTCGTGGTTCAAACACTCTGCGTTCTTGGCACATTACGATGCCGTCTGGGGAGGGCGGCAACCATCCCATCTCATCTGGTGATCTGTGATGTGTCGGCCGGGCAAGCGAGTGATTCCTCTTGGCGGAAGAACCACTTGCATAACCCCGCCGGCCGCGATCACCAGTCGGCGCGGTCCTCCTCGGGATCGCGCCGACGCTGGGCTCGTAACTCCGGTCGGGCTACGCCCTCCCTACGTCACGAGCCCAGCGAAACTCTCTCACCTTGATTGACGCTGCCTTCCATCCTGATCGCCGCGCGACACCGAGACGCTGGAGGAGATCCCGCGTCGCTTCAAGGTCATCGAGACAGTGCGCGAGAAGTTCACCTGCCGCGATTGCGAGAAGATCAGCCAGCCGCCGGCGCCGTTCCATGCCACGCCACGCGGCTTCATCGGCCCGCAATTGCTGGCGACGATCCTGTTCGACAAGTTCGGTATGCACATCCCGCTCAATCGCCAGAGTGCGCGCTTTAAGGCCGAGAGGATCGACCTGCCGCTGTCGACGCTGGCGGATCAGGTCGGCCACGGGACCTTCGCCGTCATGCCGCTCTTCCACTTGATCGAACGTCATGCGCTTGCTGCCGAGCGCCTTCATGGCGACGACACCACCATCCGGATCCTGGCGAAGGGCAAGTGTACGACCGGGCGGATCTGGACTTATGTACGGGATGACCGGCCCTTTGCCGGCTCTGCGCCGCCGGCGGCGGTCTATTACGCCCCGAGCGACCGACGAGGCGAACACCCGCAGAGGCATCTGGCGGCCTTTGCCGGCATCCTGCAAGCCGATTGCTACAGCGGCTTCGAGCCGATGTTCGATCCGCAAAGGAAAGCGGTGCCGATCACGCCGGCATTTTGCTTCGCTCATGCGCGGCGGGGGTTCTTCGAACTGGCCGATATCGAGAAGAATGCCAGGGAAGGCCAGAAAGGCAAACCCATCTCCCCGATCGCGCTGGAGGCGGTCAGGCGCCTCGACGGGCTGTTCGAGGTCGAACGCGCCATCAACGGTCGCAGCGCCGACGAGCGGCGTGCCGTGCGCCAGGAAAAGAGCAAGCCGCTTCTCGACGACATGCACGCCTGGCTGCTGCGCGAGCGAGAAACCCTCTCGCGCTCTGCCGTGGTTCTGAAGCCCATGAATTACATGCTCAGGCGCTGGGACGACTTCGCCTACTTCCTTGACGATGGCAGGATCTGCTTGACCAACAATTGCGCCGAGCGCGCATTGAGAGGCATCGCCTTGGGAAGGCGCAACTGGACCTTCGCCGGCAGCCAGCGTGGTGCCGACCGTGCCGCCATCATGCTGACGATGATCACGACCTGTCGTCTCAACGACGTCGATCCCAAGGCCTGGCTCGCCGACGTCCTCGCCCGCATCGCCGATCTTCCCGCATCGCGTCTGCACGAACTGCTGCCCTGGGAATGGAAGCTTCTGCGCCAAGCCGGCAAGCCCGACGATCAGCAAGCCGCCTGACCTTCACCCAACGCTATCATACAGCTCGCCACGCCCGCGCGCATGCGTCAATCAGGCGGCCTTCGTCGT
>NZ_LBIX01000144.1:0-35135 GCF_028128655.1 Bradyrhizobium sp. CCBAU 45394
AGAACGCCCCGGTTCCGGGATCGAGCAACGCTCCGGCGATCCCGAGCGGCTTCGGTGTCAGCGGCAACGTCCTGACCGATGGCGCCGGCAACTCGACGGTCTATCTGCAGTCCGGCACGGTTGCCGACGTGCTGAACGCAATCGACCTTGCCACCGGCGTGCAGACCTCCTCGATCGCGGCCAACGGCACGGCGACGCTGAGCCCCGCAACCGGTCAGATCGCCTCGTCGATCAACGCCTCCGGCCAGCTCAAGCTGTCCACCGGCGTCAACGCCGACCTGTCGATCACCGGCACCGGCAATGCGCTGAACGTCCTTGGACTTGCCGGCAACACCGGCACGGCCTCCGCATTCTCGGCGGCACGCACCTCGGGTGTCGGCGGTCTCACCGGCAAGACCTTGACCTTCTCCTCCTTCAACGGCGGCACGGCGGTCAATGTCACCTTCGGCGACGGCACCAACGGCACGGTTAAGACGCTCGATCAGCTCAACTCGAAGCTTCAGGCCAACAACCTGACGGCGACGATCGACGCCAACGGCCTGCTGACGGTTTCCACCACCAACGACTACGCGTCCTCGACCATCGGTTCGAGCGCCGCGGGTGGTGCGATCGGCGGTACGCTGACGACGGCGCTGACCTTCTCGACGGCTTCCACCCCCGTCCAGGACACGGTTGCGCAGACCTCTCGTGCCAACCTGGTCAACCAGTACAACAACATCCTGAACCAGATCGACTCGACTGCGCAGGACTCCTCGTTCAACGGTGTCAACCTCTTGAACGGCGATCAGCTCAAGCTGGTGTTCGACGAGACTGCAAAGTCCAGCCTGAGCATCACGGGCGTGACCTACAACTCCAAGGGTCTCGGCCTTGCTGCGCTGACCAGCGGTGTCGACTTCATCGACAACGCTGCCACCAACAAGGTGCTGACCAACCTGAACTCGGCGTCGAGCACGCTGCGCTCGGAAGCTTCGGCTCTGGGTTCGAACCTGACGATCGTGCAGGTTCGTCAGGACTTCAACAAGAACCTGATCAACGTGCTGCAGACCGGCTCGTCCAACCTGACCCTGGCCGACACCAACGTCGAGGCCGCCAACAGCCAGGCGCTGTCGACCCGCCAGTCGATCGCAGTCTCCGCGCTGTCGCTGGCCAACCAGTCGCAGCAGAGCGTGCTGCAGTTGCTCCGCTAACAAGCGGCAGACATCGCAGGCAAGATCCGGCGGCGGGGCTTCGGCCCCGCCGTTTTTCTTTTATCGCTCGAGATTTTGAGAGGCAGGCGACACTCCGAAAAGTAACCAGCGGTTATGGTTAATGGAACGTAAGCGCAAAAAATTGCCAATGACTTCAGGCTGATTGCCATCTCACTCTGAGCTTCCCACCCTCCTATGGTGAACCGGCGCTTATGCAGACGATGTTCGTTTCACCCTTTGTTAGCCATGTCACGGCACGCTGGCCCCGTCACTCGATCCAGAAGCGATCGAACGAAGACGCGTAAGCCAGAAGGGTAAGAGTCATGTCCGGTATTGTTCTCTCTGCGTCGGTTCGTCAGAACCTCCTGTCTCTCCAGTCCACCGCTGATCTTCTCGCCACCACACAGAACCGTCTGTCGACCGGCAAGAGCGTCAACTCGGCCCTGGACAATCCCACCAACTTCTTCACCGCGCAGTCGCTCGACAACCGCGCCAGCGACATCAACAACCTGCTTGATGGCATTGCCAACGGCGTGCAGGTGCTGCAGGCGGCCAACACCGGCCTGACCTCGCTGCAGAAGCTGATCGACTCCGCGAAGTCGATCGCCAATCAGGCGCTGCAGACCACGGTCGGCTACTCCACCAAGTCGAACGTCTCCACCACGATCGCGGGTGCGACCGCGGCCGATTTGCGCGGCACGACGAGCTTCGCCAGCGCGACGGCGAGCAGTAACGTGCTGTACAACGGCACGGCCGGCGGCACCACCGCGGCAGGTTCGTCCACCACCCTCGGTGCGAGCCAGGGCTCGTTTGCGGGTACCGGGGGTCTTGCGGCTGACGGTACGACCGGCATCTCGTCGGCCACCACGCTGCTCGGCACCACCGCGAGCGGCAAGCTGACCACCGCTCCGACGGATGGCGACACGCTGACGGTGAACGGCAAGACCATCACCTTCCGCACCGGCACTGCGCCGGCTTCGAGCGCCGTTCCGAGCGGTTCTGGTGTCAGCGGTCATCTCGTCACCGACGGCAGCGGCAACACCACGATCTATCTCGGTGACACCGCCACGACTTCGACGCTGGCGACCGTGGGCGACATTCTGGCCGCGATCGACCTCGCTAGCGGTGTCAAGACCTCGACGATCTCCGCCGGTGCTGCGACTATCGGTGCCGCCTCCGGCGCATCGCCGTCGACTGCCGCTGCGGGCGTCGTGACGCTCAAGAGCTCGGTCGGTGCCGATCTGTCCGTGACGGGCAAAGCCGACTTCCTGTTTGAGCTCGGTCTGACGGGGGCGACGGGTGGTGGCAATGCCACCGTGACTGCGACCCGCACGACCAGTGCCTCCTCACTCGGCTCGCTGCTGCAAGATGGCTCGTCGCTGAATGTCGATGGCCACGTCATCACCTTCAAGAACGCGCCGGTCCCTGGCTCGAGCAACGCCCCCGCAGTTCCGAGCGGCTTCGGTGTCAGCGGCAACGTCCTGACCGACGGCAACGGAAACTCGACGGTCTATCTGCAGACCGGAACCATCGCCGACGTGCTGAAAGCGATTGACTTTGCCACCGGCGTGCAAACGTTCACGCTCAACGGCAGTGGTGGCGGTACGCTAGCGACCGCGGTCGGACAGGCCGCATCGACGATCAACACGTCTGGACAGCTCAAATTGTCGACTGGCATCAACGCTGACCTGTCGATCACCGGCACCGGCAATGCGCTCTCCGTACTCGGCCTCGCCGGCAACACCGGAAGCGCGACCGCGTTCTCCGCCGCCCGCACCTCCGGCATCGGCGGCATCGCCGGCAAGACCTTGACCTTCACCTCCTTCAACGGCGGCACGGCGGTCAACGTCACCTTCGGCGACGGCACCAACGGCACGGTCAAGACGCTCGATCAGCTCAACACCAAGCTTCAGGCCAATAACCTGGCAGCGACGATCGACGCCAACGGCCTGCTGACCATCACGGCCTCCAACGACTACGCATCCTCGACGCTCGGCTCGACGACCGCCGGCGGAGCGATCGGCGGCACGCTGACGTCGGCACTGACGTTCTCGACGGCTTCCAACCCCGTCCAGGATGGCGTTGCGCAGACGGCCCGTGCCAACCTGGTGTCTCAGTACAACAACATCCTGAACCAGATCGACACGACCTCGCAGGACTCCTCGTTCAACGGTGTCAACCTGCTCAATGGCGATCAGCTCAAGCTGGTGTTCGACGAGACCGGCAAGTCGAGCCTGAACATCACCGGCGTGACCTACAACTCCAAGGGTCTGGGCCTCGCCGCGCTGACCGTCGGCGTCGACTTCATCGACAACGCCGCAGCCAACAAGGTGCTGACCAATTTGAACGCCGCGTCGAGCACGCTGCGCTCGGAGGCGTCCAGCCTCGGCTCGAACCTCTCGGTGGTGCAGATCCGTCAGGACTTCAACAAGAACCTGATCAACGTGCTGCAGACCGGCTCGTCCAACCTGACGCTGGCCGACACCAACGTCGAGGCGGCCAACAGCCAGGCGCTGTCGACCCGCCAGTCGATCGCGGTCTCCGCGCTGTCGCTGGCCAACCAGTCGCAGCAGAGCGTGCTCCAGCTGCTCCGCTAGTAAGTAGCGGAAATAACTTGGTAAAATAGAGCGGCGGGGTTTTGTGCCCCGCCGCTTTTTTGCGTCCGGAGGCGGGCAGGGGCGTTCATTCGCCATTAACCCTATCGCTTAAACCGGCGTTAACCATACTTTAAAGGACACCTCCTAAAACTGGACCAAAGCCCGCTTTCGAGACCGCGCGGCCGATTCGTATCCGGTTCAAGAGGAAGACTCGCCAATGTCCAACATCGTTCTCTCGGCGTCAGTTCGCCAGAACCTGTTGTCGCTGCAGTCGACGGCCGACTTGCTGGCCACGACGCAGGAGCGGCTGTCAACCGGCAAGAAGGTCAACACGGCGCTCGACAATCCCACCAACTTCTTCACCGCGCAGGGGTTGGACAACCGGGCGAGCGACATCAGCAACCTGCTCGACGGCATCAACAACGGTGTGCAGGTGCTCCAGGCCGCCAACACCGGCATCACCTCGCTGCAAAAGCTGATCGACAGCGCGAAATCGATCGCCAATCAGGCGCTGCAGACCACGGTCGGTTACTCCACCAAGTCGAACGTCTCCACCACGATTCCCGGTGCGACACCGGCCGATCTGCGCGGAACGACCTCCTACGCGAGCGCAACCGCCAACAGCAACGTGCTCTATACCGGTGCAGCCGGTGGCGTGACCCCGGTGACGGGGACTGCCGCGCTCGGCGCCTCACTGGGGTCGAACGCGGGCTCGGCGGTCGGTTTTGCCGCGACCGCCGCCGACGGCACCACCGTACTGTCAGGTACCGCCACGCTGCTCGGCACCACGGCATCCACCACCTTCGGCGCGCCCCCTGCGGACGGCGACACCATCACGGTGAACGGCAAGACCATCACCTTCCGCACCGGGATCCCGCCGACGACGCAGCCGACCGGCTGGGGTCTCGACGCCAGTGGACACATCGCCACCGACGGCAATGGCAACTCGATCGTCTATGAGGGAACCGCGGTTGCGCCCAGGGCGACCGTCAACGACGTCCTCAGCGCGATTGACCTCGCCAGCGGCGTCAAGACCGCAACGATCAGCGCAGGCGCGGCGGCCATCGCTGTCAGCGGTTCGACCGGTCCCATCGGTACGCTTCAGGTGGCATCGTCGATTTCGGGCGGCGGCCAGGTCACGCTGAAGAGCTCGACCGGCGCCGATCTGAGCGTGACCGGCAAGGCTGACTTCCTCAACAAGCTCGGTCTGACGACGGCGACCGGCGCAGGCAATGCGAACGTGACCGCGAACCGGTCGACGACCGCGGGCTCGCTCGGCACCCTGGTCCAGGACGGCTCGACGCTGAACATCGATGGTCACACCATCACCTTCAAGAACGCCCAGACGCCACAGTCGGCGGCCAGCGTGACCTCGGGTGGCGTCAACGGCAACATCGTCACGGACGGCAACGGCAACTCGACCGTCTATATCCAGAGCGCGACGCTCACCGACCTGCTCAACTCGATCGACCTTGCCACCGGCGTCAAGACCGCCAGCATCTTCAACGGCGCGGCGTCACTGACGACCACTGCGGGCCAGATCCCGTCGTCCGTCAACAGCAGCGGCCAACTTGCGCTCTCCACCGGCATCAACGCCGACTTGTCGATCACCGGCACCGGCAACGCGCTCCACGCGTTCGGCCTCAGCGGCAACACGGGAACGGCGACCGCCTTCACCGCGGCGCGCACCTCCGGTGTTGGCGGTGTCAGCGGCAAGACGCTGACCTTCACTTCCTTCAACGGCGGCACGCCGGTGAACGTCACCTTCGGCGACGGCACCAACGGCACCGTCAAGACGCTCGACCAGCTCAACGCGCAGCTTCAGGCGAACCATTTGACGGCGACGATCGACGCCAATGGCTTGCTGACGGTGACCACCGTCAATGAATATGCCTCCTCGACGCTCGGTTCGACAACTGCGGGCGGCACGGTCGGCGGCACGATCACCGGCATTCTGGCCTTCACCACCGCGCAGCCGCCGGTCCAGGATCCCGTCGCGCAGACGGCGCGCTCGAACCTGGTCAACCAGTTCAACAACATTCTGGCGCAGATCGACACGACGTCGCAGGACTCCTCCTTCAACGGCGTCAACCTGCTCAACGGCGACACGCTGAAGCTCGTCTTCAACGAAACCGGCAGCTCAACGCTCGGCATCAACGGCGTGGTGTTCAACGCGGCAGGCCTCGGCCTCAGCAACCTCGTCAACGGCGTCGACTTCATCGACAACGGCGCCACCAACAAGGTGCTGACCAGCCTGAACGCGGCCTCGAGCACGCTGCGCTCGGAAGGTTCGGCGCTCGGTTCGAACCTCTCGATCGTGCAGGTGCGTCAGGACTTCTCCAAGAACCTGATCAACGTGCTGCAGACCGGCTCATCGAACCTGACGCTCGCCGACACCAATGAGGAAGCGGCCAACAGTCAGGCGCTGTCGACCCGCCAGTCGATCGCGGTCTCCGCGCTGTCGCTCGCCAACCAGTCGCAGCAGAGCGTGCTCCAGCTGCTCCGCTAATTTCGCAGCGCAAGACCGCTACTCGAGATATCGCGGCGGGGCTAACGCTCCGCCGTTCTTTTTACGGAGATCGCTAAGGCAGGATTAGCTGAGATTGATGCCCATCACGCGAAGCAAGTTTACAGCGTGTGTGCGTGCATCTAGCTTTGCGCTGACGAAGAAACTCCGCGACCCGTAATTATCCGGAGTGCTTCCAAGCGCACACGTAAGCAAATCTTAAGCGGTGCTGCCTAGGGTTGGGAAAGAAATCCTTAAGCGCGTTCAACGGGCTAGGTAACCTCCAGGGTGTGATTGATGTCGAATTCCGCTGCCTCGGCTTACGCGCGTGTTGCAACGACCACCGCATCTCCTCGCGACATCGAGGCGCAGACCCTGCTCAAGGCCGCCAACAAGCTCCAGGATGCGGTGAACAACGCTGATCCGCTCAGCGAGCAGACCATGCAGGCGCTGATGTTCAACCGCAAGCTCTGGACGATCTTCCTGAGCGAGGCGATGCGCGACAACAATCCGCAGCCGATCGATGTCCGCCAGAAGATCGCCAACATCAGCGTGTTCGTGCTGAGCCAGACCGCGGCGCTGCAGATGAGCCCGCAGTTCGATCACTTCCGCCCGCTGATCGAGATCAATCGCAACATCGCTGCCGGTCTGTCCGGACGGCCGTGATGGAGGCCAGTCATGGCCGACCTCTGGCGCATTGGTTGTGGCCGTGTATCAGTTGAACGTTCTATCGGGGGCCAACATCCCGGGCTCGTCGAGGGCGGCCCGTTCCGCTTCGGCATTGCCAAGTTCACGCTGACGGATACAGGCAAGGCGCGGATCAGGATCTTCGTGACCAATCCTGCGACCGGCTCGACCTATTCCCGACAAGACCCTTGGGCGCCCGAGCGTCAGGCGCTGACATCCGTATTGAGCGGACGCGAGGGTTTGGACTTCAGATCCTCTGCATGGAAATAAGCTCGCCGGCGCAGCATCGCTTCGTCGGGGAACTGATTGACCACGGCGTCGGTCCTGTCGTTGACGACCTGGAAGACGAAGGATGCGGCGGCCTGGTCGAACACCACCTGCCGCGAGATGTTCTCGCTGTTCGGCAAATCATTGCGCACGGGCGCGCTCGTATCGCTCGCGGCGACCGTCTGGCTCACCGGCAAATCAGTTTGCACGGCCTCGATCGCCGCCGTATTCGACGTCGTCATGATCTGCGCGGGGGCCGGTATCCCCACCGGCCTGATGCTGAAATCTGTACTCATGGCAGCCTCCTGGTTGCCTCGTCCGAGTCAAATCCCAACCCCTCTCAATGCGCAACCATGGAACACCAGGATTGAAGGCCCGGTAAGGAAACGTGACTAACCGCGCGACGATATCGCCGCGCGGTTTTTCGTAAAATTGTCGCTTGTTTTCTGCGCGTTCAGAGCGAGCGGCTGACGGTGAGCGGGGTGATGTGGCGCGGGCCCGGAGTGGCGCGGCGTCCCGCGGCCGTATAGGTGTTCGGCACGTTGCGCTTCTGGATCTCGGCATTGACGCCGCGCACGACGCTCTCGGAGACCGCGTGCGCGGTCGCGAGCACGGTGAGATTGACCTGGAGCATCGCGCGGAACGCATCGTGATGCCGATGCAGCGTCGAAAGCAGCTCGGGCGCCGATTTCGCGAGCTGGGCCTGGTTGGCCTTCAGCTGGCTGACGGCGCCGACATAGTTTCGCGACAGCTCCTGTTTCCTGCTCTCGAGCATCATCGCTTCGCGGACGTTGCCGGCGCGAACGAGTTCGGTCTCACGCTCGATCAGTCCGAGCAGGGCGCTCATCGCATCCATCAGGTCTTCGGCGAGCTTGCGCGCCTGGGCGTTGCCGGGCGCGGTGTTCGGGCGCTGCGCTTGCATCGGCTGGCGTGAGGCGGTGAACTGGTTCATCTCGTTTGACCTTATGCCGTGCGGACGGTTTTCGCCTGCTGCATGATGAGAGTGCGGTAGACCTCGGTGGCGACGCCGACGCCGCCGGCTTTGGCGAAGTTCTTGGAATACTGCTCGGTCAGCATCGAGCGCCATACGCCGGTGCCCGTCGTGTCGCCGAACGGGCCTTCGCCCTTCAGGCCCGAGGTCATCTGCGAGAACATGCTGTTGAGGAACATCGCCTCGAAATCGGTGGCGGTCTTCTGCGCCTTGGCCTGCTGCTGCGGCGAGACCTTTTGCAGCGCGGCGGCGAGCTCGAAGTCGGGCCGGCCGTTGCGGCTTTCCACCGAGAAGGCCGAGGAGGCGGCGGCGCGCGGGGTGTTGATCATGCTCGTCTGCATCACATCACCTCGATATCGGCTTCGATCGCGCCGGCGGCCTTGATCGCCTGGAGGATGCTGATCATGTCGCGGGGGCCGATGCCGAGGCCGTTGAGGCCGTCGACGAGCTGCTGGAGCGAGACGCCATCCTTGACGAGTGCCAACTTCCTGCCGTCCTCGGTAACGCTGACGCTGCTGCGCGGTGCGACCACGGTCCGCCCTCGGGACAGCGGATTGGGCTGGCTCACCTGCGGGCTTTCGGAGATCGTGACGGTGAGGTTGCCTTGTGCCACCGCGACGGTGGCGACGCGAACGTCGCGGCCCATCACGATGATGCCGCTGCGCTCGTCGATGACGATCTTGGCGGCGAGATCGGGGTCGACCTGGAGCTGCTCGATCTCGGTGAGGAAGGCGACGACGTTGCCCTTGAACTCCGGCGGAATCGAAAGCTGCACCGTCGATGGATCGATCGGCTCGGCGGTCTTGACGCCGAGATAGTCGTTGACAGCCGCCGCGATGCGTTTGGCGGTGGTGAAGTCGGCATTGCGGAGTGCCAGGCGCACGTTCGGCAGCCGGTTGAGCGCGAACTCGATCTCGCGCTCGATGATGGCGCCGTTGGCGATGCGCCCCACGGTCGGAACGCCGCGCACGATCTTCGCCGCTTCGCCCTCGGCCTGGAAGCCGGAGATCGCGAGCGAACCCTGCGCGACCGCATAGACGTTGCCGTCGGCGCCGAGGAGGGGCGTGACGAGCAGGGTGCCGCCCTGGAGGTTCTTGGCATCGCCGAGCGCGGAAACGGTGACGTCCATGCGCGTGCCTTGGGTGGCGAAGGCCGGCAGATTGCCTGTCACCATCACGGCGGCGACGTTGCCGGTGCGGATGGTGGCGCCGCGGATGTTGACGCCCATGCGCTCGAGCATCGCTTGCAGCGACTGCTTGGTGAAGGGGATGTTGTTGAGCGTGTCGCCGGTGCCGTTGAGGCCTACGACGAGGCCGTAGCCGATCAGCTGGTTCTGCCGCACGCCCTCGATATTGGCGAGGTCCTTGATGCGCGAGGTCGCGCTTGCGGACGTGACCGACAGCGCCAGCGCTGACAGCGCGGCGCAGGCCACCCCAACAATCCTCACCCAACGAACGCCTGGCATCCTCTGCTCCCCGAGGCTCCTCAAATCTCGGACCATCCTCGACACTCCCATGACGAGCTGGTCCGACGCTTTCCTTGCGAGTGCTGTGCCAACGCGGGGCAGTGGGCGTAGGTCGCTGAATAGGTTGAATAAAGCTGTTTCGACCGGTGTCAGCGGGCGTTGTCCCTGAGGAGCGAAACTGCCGCCTGTCGGCAGATTTTGCCGGGCTGTTTACGTGCCGTTAACCATAGAACAGCGAAGGTGAGGCATCGATCACCCGGATTGCTGCGATGCGCATCTACGGACCGAACGGCACCACGCTTGGAACGCCGGCCAGCCAGGCCAGGCGGACGGGCTCCGGCACCTTCGTCTTGCCCGACACCTCGTCGGCGCAGGAGACGCGAGCGGCTGCGGCGCCGAAAGCAGCGGCCAACATCGATGCCCTGCTCGCGTTGCAAGGCATCGAGGAGGATCCGGTCGAGCGCCGCAAGCGCTCGGTCGCGCGCGGCAGGACCGCGCTCGACGTGCTCGACGATCTCAAGATGGGCCTCTTGTCCGGCAATCTCGACGCGTCCACCGTGATGCGGCTGCGCGACGCTGCGGCGAACCTGAAATCGTCCTCGGGCGATCCCGGTCTCGATTCCGTGCTGTCCGAGATCGAGCTGCGCGTCGAGGTCGAGCTGGCGAAGGCGGGACAGGCGTAGTCGGGCAGGCTGTCGTCGCCCGGCTTGACCGGGCGACCCAGTATTCCAGAGACAGTAGTTTTGAATCGAGACGCCGCGGCGTACTGGATGCCCCGGTCAAGCCGGGGCATGACAGCGAAATTTCGTGTGAGCGCGCCGCGTACGTTTGAGAAAGGGCTTACGCCGCCTCCTCCTCCTTCTGCGCGTCGTAGCGGCGCTGGGCGGCGAGCACGTCCTTCAGATTCTGCTCGGCCCAATCGCGCAACGGATCGACGGCCGCGGCGAGTGTCAGCCCGAGCTGCGTGATCGAATATTCCACCGTCACCGGTACGGTCGCGATGGCGCGGCGCTTGATCAGGCCGTCGCGTTCGAGCGATTTGAGAACCTGGCTCAGCATCTTCTGCGAAATGCCTTCAATCGTGCGACGCAACTGATTGAAGCGCATCGGCTCCTCGCGCAGCAGCAGGAGGATCAGCACCGCCCATTTGTCGCCGACGCGATCGAGAATCTGGCGCGTGGGGCAGTTCGCTGCATAGACGTCGGGCTTCATCTTCGGGTCCTCGATCCATTGAAGTCGCTTGCCGGCTCGCTTGCCGGTTACTCCTGCGTAATCAGGTGAGCACAAAGTGCTCTCTTAACACCAGCTTTCTTTGAGATATCTAGTCGCTGCTAGTTACCACAGAAGCAAAGGAGCCTTCCATGAAAATCGCAGTCGCCGGCGCCTCGGGCCGGGCCGGGTCGGAGATCACCAAGGAACTGTCCCGCCGCGGCCATAGCGTCACGGCCATCGCCCGGAACCCCGAGAAGATCGCGGCCCTGCCGAACGTCACACCCACCAAGGGGGATGTGCTCGACCAGGCGGGTCTCGCCAGGCTGTGGGCCGGGCACGACGTCGCCGTGAGTTCCGTGCACTTCCTGGCCAGCGACGCGCTCAAGCTGATCGGGGCAGCCAAGGACTCCAAGGTCGGCCGCTATCTCGTCGTTGGCGGGGCTGGCAGCCTGGAGGTTGCACCAGGCGTGAAGCTGGTCACAACTCCCGGTTTTCCGGCCCAATACAAGGCCGAGGCGGAGGCTGGCTCCGCCTTTCTCGACCTGCTGCGGCAGGAAAAGGAACTGAACTGGACCTTCATCTCGCCATCGGCGCTGTTCGTCGAGGGCGAGCGCACGGCCAAGTTCCGGCTCGGGACCGATCAGCTTCTCGCAGATGCGAACGGCAAGAGCTGGATCAGCTTCGCCGACTACGCCATTGCGCTTGCCGACGAGGTCGAGCGGCCGGCCCATTTGAGGCAGCGTTTCACGGTCGGATACTAGGCCTTCGGCCGCTCCCGGGCCCTTGCGGATAAACCTTCCTGTGCAAGGGCTTGGGGGCGCCGGCTGGGCGATCAGGGAAATATTGTCTGTCACAGGAGGCCGCTATATAACGCCCCGCTCAACGGACCCCGTTCCGTTTGCGAGTCGTTGCTTAGACAGATAGGCCGCCCTTGGAAAAGTTGAAAAACTACCGACCGACCGAAAAAGAGCCTTTCATGAACGACCGGCAGAAGGAGTACTTCCGGTTGAAGCTCCTTGCCTGGAAGGATGAGATCCTCAAAGAGTCCAAGCTCACCCTGCAAGCCCTGCAGGAGGAGAACGTGAACCACCCCGATCTCGCCGATCGGGCATCGTCCGAAACCGACCGCGCCATCGAACTCCGCGCCCGCGACCGCCAGCGCAAGTTGATCGCCAAGATCGACGCCGCGCTTCAGCGTATCGAGGACAACACCTACGGTTATTGCGAGGACACCGGCGAGCCGATCTCGTTGAAACGGCTCGAGGCCCGGCCCATCGCAACACTCTCGGTGGAAGCGCAGGAGCGCCACGAGAAACGCGAGAAGGTCTATCGCGACGAATAGAGTCAGAGCCGCAGCGATGCGGCTCTTTGTTTTTGGACGCAAGGCGCCATTTCGCGCCGCGGTCAGGATATTGCCCGTCGCTTGCCGTCGCGCTTCAACGCGCGACCGCAATCGCGAAAAATGAATCGCGATCAATGAGCTAGAGTCACATCCTCCGAGCTCACGTGAGTTCGGATGAGAAACAGCCTTCACTTCAGGTGCGGGAGATTTTGCGAGTCGCATCAACGGGATCGACTCGAACGCTGAGACACCGATCCAGCTGCATCAAGCATCGCTGCAATCAGGCCTGGTGCGACGCCACGAGGCGCGCGGCCCCATAAAGCCTGGACCAGCTCAATATTTCCTTAAACGCCGGCAACAGGCCGTAGGCCGCATCCGTCAGCTCGTACTCGACCCTCAAGGGCTTCTCCGCGAAGACGGTTCGCGACACCAGTCCGTCCTGCTCGAGCTCGCGCAGCTGCGTGGTCAGCATGTGCTGGGTGATGCCGCCGATCGATCGCCGTAGTGCGCCGAAACGGACCGCGCCGTTCATCAGCGCTAACAGGATCTCCAGCTTCCACTTGCCGCCGAGCGCGTGGATGGCCCGCTTGAAGTCGGCGAGCAGGGCAGGGTCGGGGCTGCAATCGCAGTCGCCGTCGCAGGCACTGGTCAGGTTTTCCATACCGGTCTCGAAATCCATTCTACTTGTTCGCAAGCACATAGTGACCAGATGCCGCCTTGAGCAGGGCCTTGATGGAACCAATTCGCCGGCCCGTGCAACGAGGGGAATTTGGCAATGAGCATTGTTCTGGTCACGGGCGGGTCGGGTTTCGTCGGCATCCATGTCGTCCTGCAACTTCTGGCCGCCGGCCACACGGTGCGGACAACGGTGCGCCGGCCGGAGCGGCAGGCCGACGTGCTGGCCATGCTGCGCGAGGGCGGGGCGGCATCGCCCGAGAGCCTGTCCTTCTTCACCGCCGACCTCGTCCGGGACGAGGGGTGGCGTGAGGCCGTCGCGGGCTGCGACTACGTTCTCCATGTTGCCTCGCCGCTCTCGACCAGTGTTCCCAAGGATGAGGACGAGATGATCATCCCGGCGCGCGACGGCACGCTGCGGGTGCTGCGGGCCGCGCGCGAGGCCGGCGTCAGGCGCGTGGTGATCACCTCGTCGCTGGGTGCGATCGGGTATGGCCACAAGCCGCGGGAAAAACCGTTCGACGAGACCGACTGGACCAATCTCGGAGGTGCCGACGTGCAGGCTTACATCAAATCCAAGACGCTGGCCGAGCGGGCGGCCTGGGATTTCGTGGCGCGCGAAGGCGGCGGGCTCGAGCTCTCGGTCGTGAACCCCGCCGGCATTTTCGGTCCCGTGCTGGGGCCGGATTTCTCCGGCTCGATCGAGATCGTCAAATCGCTGCTCGACGGTGCCATGCCGGCGGTGCCGCGGGTCTATTTCGGCGTGGTCGACGTGCGCGACGTGGCCGACCTTCATCTGCGGGCGATGACCGCGCCTGAGGCGAAAGGCGAGCGCTTCATCGCGGTCTCCGGCGAGGCGATGTCGATCCTCGATATCGCCAGGGTGCTGCGGCGGGAACTCGGACCGAGGGCACGCCGGGTTCCACGGCTCCAGGCGCCGGACTGGCTGGTGCGCCTGGCCGCCAACCGGATTCCGCTGCTGCGTGCGGTCGTGCCGATGCTCGGAAGGGTGCGGCATTCCACCAGCGCCAAGGCTCGGTCGCTGCTCGGCTGGCAGCCGCGCTCCAACGATGAGGCGATCCTCGCGACGGCCGAGAGCCTGATCCGGCTTGGCCTGGTCAGGGCGTGAAGCCGCTGTTTGGCCGACCTTAGGACCGTCCTTTGGGCCGCGCTTGTCAGGCCGCAGCGGGGATGCTGAAGTGTCGCCCTCGAATGCGTAGCGTGGGAGGCGGCGCCGATGGACAACATTCTCGAAGCCGCAAAGGCGATCGCGCTGGCGCGCCGCAACCATGCGCCGCTTGCGGCGCTCGAGGTTCCGCCAGCCGACGAGGCCGAGGGCTACCAGGTCCAGCGTGCGCTGCACGATCTCCTGCTGCCGCATGCCGGGCCGCTCGTCGGCTACAAGATCGGCTGCACCAGCCAGGTGATGCAGGACTATATCGGCATCCCGCATCCCTGCGCCGGCGGCGTGTTCCAGAAGGGCGTGCACGATAGCGGGGTGAAGCTCGCGGCTTCCAAATATGTCCGGGTCGGCGTCGAATGCGAGATCGCGGTGCGGCTGCAGCGTGACCTTGCCGCCGGCGAGGCGCCGTTCACGGCCGAATGGGTCGGCGAGGCCGTCGATGCCTATCATCCCGCGATCGAGATCGTCGACGACCGCTATGTGAAGTGGGAGACGATGGGCGCGCCGACGCTGATCGCCGACGATTTCTTCGCCGCCGGCTGCGTGCTGGGGCCGTCGGTTCCGCGCTCGTCGGTGCCGGACCTGAAGGCGGTCAAAGGCCGCGCCATCGTCAACGGCGAGGAGGTCGGCCACGGTACCGGCGCCGACGTGCTCGGCCACCCCCACAACGCGCTCGCCTGGCTCGCCAACCATCTCGCCGCCGAGGGCAAGGGTCTTCACGCGGGGCAGCTCGTGCTCACCGGGAGCCTGGTGAAGACGCTGTGGCTGAAGGCCGGCGACAAGGTGCGGATGGAGCTGGACGGGCTGGGCGTGGTGGAGGCGGAGTTCAAGTGAGGGGCGCAACCGCGCTTCTCCGTCATTGCGAGGAGCTCTTGCGACGAAGCAATCCAGAATCCTTCCGCGGGCGCATTTCTGGATTGCTTCGCTACGCTCGCAATGACGGAATTTGAGGCAACTGCGCCGCTATAATCGCACGACCGGCCTGGTTGAGTGTGGCGCACCACGCCAAAATACATGCGGCCTCCGGCAGGGGAGCTACCGGAGGCCGCGTAGTACATCGTCGTTCGCGCCTAGGTTCGCGAACACGATGTGGGAGCTCTTAAAGAGGCTTAGAAGGGCAGCAGCACGTCCATGACCTGCTGGCCGTAGCGCGGCTGCTGCACGTCCATGATCTGGCCGCGGCCGCCATAGGCGATGCGGGCCTGCGCGATCTTGCTGGAGTCGATGGTGTTGTCGCTCTGGATGTCTTCGGGGCGGACGATGCCGGCGACCACGAGCTCGCGGATCTCGTAGTTGACCCGGATCTCCTGCTTGCCTTCGACCACGAGGTTGCCGTTCGGCAGCACCTGCGTGACCACCGCGGCGACGTTGGTCTGCAACGCTTCCTGGCGATTGACCGAACCCTTGCCGTCGGCGGAGGATGTCGAGTCGGTGGTGAGAAGGCGGCCGGGCAGGACCTTGAGCGGCTGCGTGACCGTCTGGCTGCCGATAAAGTCGGTAATTCCCGAATCTTCCTTGGCGGTGCGGCTGCGCTGGGTTTCGTTGGCGATGTTGGCCTTGTCGGTGATGTTCACGGTCACGGTGAGCAGGTCGCCGATCTGGTGAGCGCGCTGGTCCTTGAAGAAGGCGCGGCTGCCGCTGCGCCACAGCGAGTTCGGATTGTAGGAGGCGACTTCCGGCTTCGGCATCGGCATCTGCACCGGCTTGTAGCCGGGCTGCGCCGTCGGATTGTCGATCGCGGACAGTTTCGGTTGCTCGCCGATCTGCGACAGGCGGTCGATCGAGGAGCAGCCGCTTGCCAGCGCGCCAATGGCCAGCAGCAGGGCAGAGATCGCGATGCGACGAGGACGGAAAGCCGAACTGAACGGGGACATGACTTACTCTGACTTGGCTGGAGCTTGCGAGACGCGGGCTTGCGGGATCTGGGCTTGTGCGATCTGGGCCGGAGACGTGGGCGCCTGGATCAGGCTTTGGGCGAGCGCTGCGGCCGCAGCCGCAGGGGCAGGCGTTTCGTCACGCTTGAGCGAGGAGGTCTGCTCGACTGCAGGCGCCATCGGCGGCGACTGGCTCGCGCCCTGGACCGTGATCTGGCCGCGGCCGGTGACGACGCCGGTTAGCGTGCGCTTGGATTGCAGGTTGAGCACGCTGACGGTGTCACCCTCGGCGCCGCTCTCGATCGCCTTGCCGCGCGTGGTGAGGTAGAGCCCGGGCACCTGGTAGATGATGGTGACGTTCTGGTCGCGCTGCACGAAGTCGGGCTTGACGATGTCCGCGACGCGGATCGGCGTGCCCGCCCGCATCGGCCGGCGCAGCTGCATGCCGATGGTGCGGTCGCGCGAGGCGGCCTCGCCGGTGACCTCGGCCTTGGGCCGGCGCTCCAGCGTGACGTCGGAGGATTTCAGGAGGTCGGCGCGGTCGATGTCGCGCGTCAGCACGGCCACTTCCACGGTCTCGATCGCGGTGCCGGTGAAGCGCAGCTTGGTCGGCGCCGGATTGTTGTCGTTGTTGATCTCGAAGGCGATGTCGAAACGGCCGCCGCGGGCGTCGTAACGCGTCGCGACCGGCTGGAGCGCGCCGGTGTTGGAGGCGTCCAGCCGCATGTCGGCGACGCCGCGGTCGAAGGTGACGGTGATGTTGGCGGCATCGCCAAGGCCGAAGCGGCGCTCGAGCGCGGAAGCCACCGCGTTTTCGAGGTCCTTGTTGGCGAGGGTGCGGGCGAGGCGGGTGACCTGGACTTCCCTGATGTCGCCGGTCATCACGCCGATCACCTGCTTTGCGCGCAACACCGACAGGACATGCGCGACCGGCAGCGCGCCGGTGGTGCCGAGATCGGGCGAGCGGTAGACCGGGATCAGCGCGGCCGAGCCGGCATTGTCGATGAGATCGCCGACCCGCACCACGTCGGAGGTCACGGTGACGCTCGCGCGCAGCGTCGGCGCCGCGATGACGTCGTCGGCGGCCTGCGCCGGCAGTGCCAGCAGCAGGAGAGCGGAGATCGTGGCGAGGGTGGTGCGGATCATCGTCATTGCCTCAGCGGAACAGCGCCGTGGTCGATTGCATCATCTGGTCGGCGGCGCTGATGACCTTGGCGTTCATCTCGTAGGCGCGCTGCGCGGCGATCAGGTCGCTCATCTCCGAGACGACGTCGACATTGGCCTGCTCCAGGCTGCCCTGCGTGATCTTGCCGTAGCCTTCGGTGTTCGCGGTGCCGTCCTGCGGCGGGCCGGAAGAGGGCGTCTCGGTGAACTGATTGTTGCCGACGGGCTGGAGGCCCGCCTTGTTGATGAAGCGGGTCAGGCCGAGCTGGCCCTGAACGGCCGACGTCGAGGAACCCGGCAGCGTCACCGAGACCTGGCCCTGCTCGTTGACGGTGAGGCCGGAGGCGTTGTTCGGGATGGTGATGGTCGGTTGCACCGGGTTGCCCTGCGCGGTGACGACGCGGCCCTGGTTGTCCATCTGGAAGGTGCCGTCGCGGGTGTACTGGAAGGTGCCGTCCGGCATCAGGATCTTGAAGAAGCCTTCGCCCGAGATCGCGAGGTCGAGGTCGTTGCCGGTCTGCGACAGCGTGCCCTGCGTCATGCTGCGCGGCGTGCCGACGGTCTTGACGCCGCCGCCGATGTCGACGCCGACAGGCACGATGGTGCCCTGGTCCGAGGCCTGCGCGCCGACGCGGCGGACGTGCTCGTAGATCAGGTCCTGGAACGCCGCGGTCTGCTTCTTGAAGCCGGTGGTGCGCAGGTTCGCGATGTTGTTGGAGATGACCTGGACGTTGAGTTCCTGGGCCGCCATTCCGGTCGCAGCGGTGTGGAGCGCTTGCATGTCAGTGATCTCCTAATCAGGCCGGAACGTCGGCGAGCTTCTCGATCGCCGATTTGTGGAGGTCGCTCTGCTGCTGGAGCAGATTGGCGATGGCGGTGTAGCTGCGCATGACTTCGACCATGCGGCTCATCTCGCCGACCGAGTTGACGTTCGACTTCTCGATGTAGCCCTGTTGCACGGTGGACTTGGTGTCGACCTGCTGGTTGGCCGAGCCGGCGCTGTAGAGGTTGGCGCCGAGCTTGGTGAGCTTGGCTGGATCGTCGAAGGTCACCATGCGGATCTTGCCGCGGATCGAGTCGGTCTTGGCCGTGCCCTCGAGCACCGTGACGGTGCCGTCGGGGGCGATATTGATGTCGTGGTCGGTCGGCTGGAAGGTGATCGGGCCGGCGGTGCCGAGCACGAGGTTGCCGTCGGAGGTGACGAGCTGGCCGGTGCTGCTGAGCGTGAACTTGCCGTCGCGGGTGTAACGCTCGGCGCCATTGGCCTGCACGGCGAAAAAGGCGTTGCCGTTGATCGCCATGTCGAGCGGGTTGTTGGTCGCCTCCATCGGCCCCTGGCCGACGTCGCGGAAGGTGCCGCGGTCCTGCACATAGGAGACCCGGCGGTCGGAACCGACGAAATTGTCCTCACGCGCGTTCGAGTTGAGGTACTCCTCGAACAGCGAATGGTCGGCCTTGAAGCCGTTGGTGTTGGCATTGGCGACGTTGTTGGCGATGACATCCATCTGCCGTTCCAACGTCATCTGCCGTGACAAGCCGATCAGAAGCGCGTTCTGCATCGGAAGATCTCCCCTGAGTGAGATCTGCCTCCTCGCTCTCCCAAGCGCGTTGGCGGACCCCGTGAACGAGACCGTCAGGTTCTCCCAAACCCCCGGGCCTCGGTCCCTTCTCAGCGAAAGCCGTGCCAACGTAGAAAATTGTTAAATATCAATGTCTTGTTGATTTTTCGAGGGTGCGGGAGGGCGGCAGAAAGGTTCTGTTAGCCATGTTTGCCCGGCAGATTTTTCCTAGTGGCGGCCCAATCGAAAGGTTCCGTTAACCATTATTACCGTAGCGTTTGCGTGCAAGAGGAGCGCATTGCGCTGGGGCATTTGTATCGCGTCATTGTCTGCCAGGGGGCTTCGCTCTTTCGATTCCTATAAGAGATGAGCGAGCCGGGCGACCATGGCAGAGAATGAAGCGGAAGGCGGCGCAGCCGCCGAAGGCGCGGAAGCCGCTCCCCCGAAGAACAAGCTCAAGCTCATCATCATGGCCGTCGGCCTGCTCGCCGTCCTCGGCGGCGGCGCGGCGACCTGGTTCTTCTTCTTCCGCCACGGCGACGACGAGCACCATGCCGAGGCGGCGCCCCCGCCGAAGCCGCCGGCCTTCGTCGAGGTGCCCGACATGATGGTCAACCTCGCCGGCGCTCCGGGCGAGCGCGTGCAATATCTGAAGCTGAAGATCGTGCTGGAGCTGAAGGAAGAAAAGCAGATCGAGGCGATCAAGCCGGCGATGCCGCGCGTCACCGACATCTTCCAGACCTATGTGCGCGAGCTGCGCTCCTCCGACCTCAACGGCTCCGCCGGCATCTTCCGCCTCAAGGAAGAGCTGACCAAGCGTGTCAACGCGGCGGTCGCGCCGGTCCAGGTCAGCGCGGTGCTGTTCAAGGAAGTCGTGATCCAGTGACGGCTCAGGGAAGGTAATGGGCTAGCGTCATGGCCGGCAACGAGCAGATGGACCAGGATGCGATTGCCGCCCAATGGGAGGCTTCGCTCGATTCCGAGGATCCCGCGGAGGCCGCGAAGGCCGCTGCCGAAAACGAACTCTCCGAGACCATGGCCCTGCAATGGGCGGCCATGGTCGAGGACGGCAGCCGCGACCTCGGCTCCGGCAAGAACTCCGGCGAGCGGGTGCTGTCGCAGGAGGAGATCGACAACCTCCTCGGCTTCACCGTCGGCGACGTCACGCTCGACGACCATTCCGGCATTCGCGCGATCATCGATTCGGCGATGGTCTCCTACGAGCGTCTGCCGATGCTCGAAATCGTCTTCGACCGCCTGGTGCGGCTGTTGACGACGTCTTTGCGCAATTTCACCTCGGACAACGTCGAAGTCTCGCTCGACCGCATCACCTCGGTGCGCTTCGGCGACTACATGAACTCGATCCCGCTGCCGGCCGTGCTCTCGGTGTTCAAGGCCGAGGAGTGGGACAATTTCGGCATGGCGACGGTCGATTCCAACCTGATCTACTCGATGATCGACGTGCTGCTCGGCGGCCGCCGCGGCACCAGCCAGCTCCGCATCGAGGGCCGGCCCTACACCACGATCGAGACCGAGCTGGTCAAGCGGCTTGTCGAGGTGGTGCTGGCCGACGCCGAGCAGGCGTTCCGGCCGCTGTCGCCGGTGACCTTCACGATCGACCGGCTCGAGACCAACCCGCGCTTCGCCGCGATCAGCCGTCCCGCCAACGCCGCGATCCTGGTGCGCCTGCGCATCGACATGGAAGACCGCGGCGGCAATATCGAGCTCTTGCTGCCTTACGCGACCATCGAACCGATCCGGGGCGTCCTGCTCCAGATGTTCATGGGCGAAAAGTTCGGCCGCGACCCGGTCTGGGAAGGCCATTTCGCCACCGAGATCGGCCAGGCCGAGATCTCCGTCGATGCCGTGCTCTACGAGGCCGACATCCCGCTCAAGCAGCTGATGCGGCTGAAGGTCGGCGACACGCTGCCGCTGGACATGCGCGCGGATGCCAACGTCACCGTGCGCTGCGGCGACGTCACAATCACCGAAGGACGCATGGGCCGGGTCGGCGACCGCGTCGCGATCAGGGTGACGAAACCCCTGCGCAAGCCAAGTACGACACTTGCGATGTTCGAGAAGGTGGACGAGCAGAACAAGATGATGGAGGCCCCATGAACCACTCCCTTGGAATGGCGATCGAGACGCTGGTGGCTATCTTGCTGATGCTCACGATCGGCTACTGCATCCTGCTGAACAAGCGGCTGACGCGGCTGAAGGCGGACGAGCATTCGCTGAAGGCGGTCATTGCCGAGCTGATCACCGCGACCGAGATCGCCGAGCGCGCGATCGGCGGGCTGAAGCTCGCCGTGCGCGACGTCAACGAGAACCTCGGCAGCCAGCTCGCGGCGGCGACCCAGATGTCGGACCAGCTCTACAAGCAGCTGGGCGAAGCCGACAACGTGGTGCGGCGCCTGTCCAAGATCGCGATCGCCGCGCGCCCCGTGACCAGTCCGGAACCGGTTGCCGTGCCGGTGGCCAAGCCCTCGTCGGCGAAGGCGGTGGCGGCTGCGGCCGAAGCCTTCTCCGAGCGCCGACGATCCAACGGCCTTGCCGCATGAAGTCAGGGGTATGAAGTCCTTTCGTAACATCCGCGTCATACCGGTCGTCCTGGTTGCCGTCGCAGGCCTCGCCACGCTCAAGGTCGCGGGCCTCGTGATCAATGGCGGCTATGTCTTCGACTACCAGCCAAACCAGGCCAAGAAGTCCTGGGCGCAGGAGAATCTGAACTTTCCGACGGGACGGGAAGACCCCGACATCACCGGCTCGACCCATGGCGCGCCGAAGGAGGCGCCGAAGCCGGCCGCGCCCGAGACCAAGGCCGAAGGCACCGTGGTCAAGGTGGAGGAAGCCCAGCCGCAGGTCTCGGCCTCGGAGCGCGCGATCCTGGAGCGGTTGCAGTCGCGCCGCCAGGAGATCGAGGCCCGCCAGCGCGAGATCGACATCCGCGAGAGCCTGCTGAAATCGGCCGAGAAGCGCATCGAGAACAAGGTCGAGGAGATGAAGGCGGTGGAATCCCGCATCTCCGCGACCCAGGCCGAGCAGAAGGCCGCCGA
Organism: Bradyrhizobium sp. CCBAU 45394; assembly: GCF_028128655.1. Classification (NCBI taxonomy): domain Bacteria; kingdom Pseudomonadati; phylum Pseudomonadota; class Alphaproteobacteria; order Hyphomicrobiales; family Nitrobacteraceae; genus Bradyrhizobium; species Bradyrhizobium sp. CCBAU 45394. The sequence goes on from NZ_LBIX01000144.1 coordinate 21,766, forward strand.
AGCCCAGCGCATGAAGGGCCTCGTCACCATGTATGAGGGCATGAAGCCGAAGGACGCCGCGCGGGTGTTCGACCGCCTCGAGATGGGCGTGCTGATCGAGATCGCCTCGGCCATCGCGCCGCGAAAGATGTCGGACATCCTGGGGCTGATGTCACCGGAGGCCGCCGAGCGGCTGACCGTCGAAATGGCCCGCCGGGCCAATGGCGGCGGCGATCAATCCGCCTCGGCCGGCGACCTGCCCAAGATCGACGGCAAGCCGACGCAAAAGCCGAATTGAGGGCTCGAGAGCCGCGGCGCGTTACGGCAACCTGCGCGCAATCGCGCGGTCGTTCGGCCTGCACGCGGCTAGACGCCTTGCGTGTCTAGCTCGCGAACCGCTGCTGAACCCTGCGACCTGCCGAGCTCAGCGGTTTCTCGACGGGAAGGAGGGTCTCGCAGTGCTGCTTGATCAGCGCAGCCTTCGTCATTCGAGTCACGAGATGAAGGGTGCTGTGGCAGCAGGAGCACTCGTATACCTTCAGTGCATAACCCCGCGCGATTGGAAAGACGGCTACGACCGCTCTTGCCTGGCTACATACAATGCAGTTGGCTTCTTCGCTCATTGATTGCTCCCCCAAAAAGTTGACCAATCGAATTCGCATCGCAATGATCACATCTGATTCAGAGTCGTTGATGGACCGCAACACCCCTGAGGTTGTGCGCGCCTGTTCGGCAACCGAGCACGCAGATCAAACGCGCCGGGGAGTGGGGTGATCGCCGCGAGTTTGACGTCCTTGCCGCACGAGGCACGTCGACTCGCGTTGCGGATGCAGCCGAAGCAAGAGGCATCTTCTGAGGCTGCGATGAGTTGACGCGTACAAATGTGAAGTGGAGTACAGTGGCGCCGCAGAGTTCGTCCTAGGCTCCCGCCATTCGCAATCCGCAGCGCGGGAGGAAGCTATGAACTACTCGTCCGTAGCAGAACGCGCAATCGAAGCCGTCAATCGGCTGCTCATCGCGGCGATGACGTTCGCCTGGACATCCGCGCTAGACCATCAGCATGCATGGCCGCCGCAGGGGGAAGATGGCGACGCTGAAGATGACGCTGGTCTCGAGCGAGAGAACTCCTCCGCGCCGGATTGCGCGGGACCGCAACACTGAAGAGACGGTCGCCTTGTGTGCGTCACACGATCAGATCGTGCAGCACGTGAGCGCCAGTTGTGCCTGCCCCGTGAGCCGGATCAATATGCGACGGGGACAGTTCGTGCATTGACGCCGCCTCGGATTCGTGGGCTTTCCCGGCGTGCTCGTGATGACCGGACGGGTCTGAGGGATCATCCAATTGGACGCCGTGCTCCGGACCCTGGCCATGCGAAGCGCCATCCTTGAAGTCAAAGGAGTCGCCGACCTGGTGCGAACCGGCAGGCGCAGAGCCGTGCGCTGCATGACCGGCAGAGGGCGGATCGACATCCACCGGGCCGTGCTTCGGCGCATCGTGCTGTCCGGCTGCCTCGCTTGGAAGCGAATGACTGGCGCCGCCGTGGGCATGAGCAGCATTGTGGGCGCTGTCTGGAGCCGATGCACCGTGGTCCTCGTTGCCCTTCTCCAGCGTACGCCCGTGCCGGGCGAGCTGTTCGGCCGCATCTTGGAGCGCCGCGAAAGCAATCTCAGGCATGGGGGCACTTCCGGCGATCGCGTCATTGTTTCCGATCGTCGTATCGGTGCTGTCGGGCAGCGTTAGCTGATCGAAGACAAAGCTGGTCGCCGTCGGTGCGGCCTCGTCGTGCAAGATCGTGGACAGCCCGCTCGGTGCGGGCGTTACCGCGTCACTGCTGGTAATCTCTGCAGCGTGCGGCTGCACCCCGTCTGAGCTGGCGAAGCTGGGATGTTCGGTCCATGCAAACTGGTCCGAACTGGCAAAGACGCTGTGGGCCTGGTCGGTTGATCGGTCCGTCGCGTTCCAGTCAGCGAGGAGCGTGCCGTCGCTGAGTGTGGTCTCGGACGAACTGGTCGTCGTCACGGCGGTGGCGTCGCTTTGTGTCGTTGCGCTGAGATCGAGCGGGTCGCTGCCGGCCGCCAGCACGGCTGCCGCCGCCGGCGTCAGGGTGAAATCCGACGCGTCGATGGTCGCAATGCCCTGCAGATGGATTTCGATCAGGCCGGAATCGCCAATGTGCAGGGTCTGGTCGCTCGGATTGACATACACGATCGTTTCATTGGCCGCGCTGTCGTAGAGCCAGGCGATCGTGTGCGCCGGCACGGACGTGCTTGCCGAGCTCAAGGCCAGGAGAACGAAGCCAAGCCCGCCGAGAGCCGTCAAGTCGATCTTGTCGGATCCCGGGTTGAGATCGGTGATGGTGCCGAACTGGCCGGCCTTGGAATCCGCCGCGGACAAATGGACGAAACGGTCGTTCCCGGTGCCGCCGGTCAATTGGTCGGCGCCAAATCCGCCGATGATCGTTTCATTGCCCTTGTTGCCGTTGACCGCATCGATTCCCGCGCCACCGTGCGTCGTGTCATCGCCGTCATTGCCTTTGATCGTGTCGTTGCCGGAGCCGCCATGAAGAATGTCAGCCTGGCCAGTGCCGTTGACGGTATCTTTGCCGGCGCCCGTGGAGATGATCTGGCCCACATCGCCACCGGCCGCGATGGTTTCACTTCCGTGAGTCACAGGGGCGAAGGGAGGATCGCTCGTCACGGCCGGTCCAGCGGCCAGGTTATCGAAACCGTTGGGGGCGTCGCCGGCGCCATGGGCGGCGATGGTCACGACCTGCGTCGTCCCGTCGATGCTGGTCACGGTGAACGTGTCGGTCGGCGTGTCGCCAACATCGAGCGCCTGCACCACACTATTGTTGTTGTCCAGCGTGTAGGTCCACAGGCCCGCCGCGGTCATCGTGAACATACCGTAGCCGCCGTCGTTCGCCGTTGGCGAGCGCACCGCTGTGAAAGTGTTGGGCAGATTGACGTCGGTGTTGGTGAGCGCGCCGGAAGCGGTCGGCGTGCCAGGCGCGCCGCCCGCAGCCTCGATCATGGAGCCGGTCGCGGTCCCGGAGAGAGTGGCCCCATCGTTGGTGCCGTTGACGGCAGTCGTCACCGGCTGTGGGGGATCGCTCAAGGTGACACCACTCGCAATGTTAGTGCTGCCCAGAAGGTCTACTTGGAGGCCGGTCGTTGACGCATCGCCGTCACGGTCGACGGCCGTCACGTCAAACAGCAGATCGGTGCTGGGGATCCTGGATCCCTCGCTGTATGTGATGTTGTTGACGGTAAACGTAGCGTTGCCGGCTACCGCGTGATCGTACGACACCTCTATTCGGTTGAATTCCGATCCAACGTAGAGCGTATAGGTCGAAGTTGCGCCATCAAACGAGTAAGTGTTTACAAGCGCGAGATTCGAAGTCTCTTTCACCACGACGTGGGCGTCACCCGATGGCTTTGGAATGTTTATGCTGAAGTCGTGGATGTCGTTGGTGCCATCAAAGACCTTGAAGACGACGTCCGCAGCTCCGTTTCCTTGCCACTGCGTCAGCGCGAAACTGACGTCCGTTTGCACCGGCGTGAAGGCCAGATTCAAGGTTTCGTGTTGATCCATTTGCAGTCCGGTGTCGCCGACCGCGATGCCGTTGCTCGACGCTTTGACGTCAGCAGGGGCACCATTGAAATCGCCGGTGATGACGAGCAGACCGTCCGGAGCGGTGAGTGACGGCTGGCCACTCCCGGATGCTCCGAAATCGGAGCCGGTCACCGTCGTCTGCTGCAAGAAGCCGACGGTCTCGATGTCAAACGTGTAGGTTCCGTCTGGATTGATCAGCAGCCTAAAGTATGGATCGCTCAGCGTCCCGCTTGTATCGGTGAAGAACGCATCCAGCTCCACGCCGCCGCTCACCGCCTTGGTCGTATAATAGAAGGTGTAGTCATCACCATTCCCGGTCACGTGTACCGACGTGATGCCGCCGCCCAGATCCGTTGTCGCCAGATCGTACCCATTAACAGTGCCATTGTGGACGGCCACGCGCATCGCGCCCTCGCCATCCGCACCGAAGCTCACGTTGTAGGTGCCGTTCGCAACTTGATCGTCCTTGGCGACGATGGTTGCGATGCCAAAACCTCCAATCGTCGGGCCGTCGTCGGTGATGGTCAGCCGGCTGCCGAGATCAAGGCTCGCCGTCTGGAAGTCACCGTCCTTGTCAGTGATTGTCGCCGTCAGGTTCACAATCCCGGCGGTCAGCGAGACGCCTTCCCCGGCGTCGGGGTTGGTACCGAAAGGCTGCGTCACCGCACGGTACTCGGTGAAGGTCACGATTCCTGTCGCCGGATCGAGCGTGATGGTGAACGCCAGCGTGCCGCCGACGGTGCCAACATGGCCTTCAATGGTATTGCCTTTTTGCACCAGCACATCGGCCTGGCCAGTGTGCGAGTCGAGCAGACCCGACGCCATGCCGTTGCCGCCGGTGACAGACAGCGCATAGCCGATCGTCGCACCGTCCGCCCCCTGGATCGACGTGAACGCTGTCGAGAAGTTGCCTGACGTCGTCGTCAGCGTCGCGTCCGGCGTCGAGCCGGCGATGCTGTCGTCCAGCGCCGTAGCTGTCAGATGCGTCTCGCTCAGCGTCAACGACGGAGCCGTCCCCGTCGCCGCAATCGTCGGGCCGTCGTCGGTGATGATCAGCCGGCTGCCGAGATCACGGCTCGCGGTCTGGAAGTTGCCGTCCTTTTCGGTGATCGTCGCCGACAGGGTCACAGTCCCTTCGGTCAGCGACACGCCTTCCCCGCCGTCCGGGTTGGTGCCGGAAGGCTCCGTCACCGCGCGGAATTCGGTGAAGGTCACGAGCCCCGTCGTCGGATCAAGCGTGATGGTGAATGCCAGCGTCCCGCCGGTAGTGCCAACATGGCCTTCGATGGTGTTGCCGTTCAGGACCAGCACGTCGGCCTGGCCGGTGTGCGAGTCGATCAGGCCCGATGTCGTGCCGTTGCCACCGGTGATCGACAGCGCGTAGCTGATCGTCGCACCGTCCGCCCCCTGAACCGAGGTGAACGCCGTCGAGAAGTCGCCTGACGTCGTCGTCAGCGTCGTGTCCGGCGCCGAGCCAGCGATGTTGTCGTCCAGGGAGGTTGCCGTCAGATGCGTCTCGCTCAGCGTCAGCGACGGGGTCGTTCCGCTCACCTCAACCAACGGGCCGTGGATGGTGATCGTGACCACCTGCGCGGTGCCGTCGATGCTGGTCACCGTGAAGCTGTCGGTCAGACTGTCGCCTACATGGAGCGCTTGCACCTGACTGTTGGCCTTGTCGAGCGTATAGGTCCACACGCCGGCCGTTGTCATCGTGAAGGTGCCGTACTTGCTCGCGGCCGGCGAGCCGATCGCCGTAAAGGTATTGGGCGGGTCGTCGGGATCGGTATCAGTGAGCGTTCCGGTCGCGATCAGCGTGCCGGGCGAGGCATTGACCACGCCACCGGCCGCGATCGCTGAGCCGGTCGTCGTACCGGAAATGAGGGCTGCATCTTCGACGCCGTTGAGGGTGATCGGGAAGGGCTGACTGACCAAGAGCGAGCCATCCGCCACCGTGATAATGAAGCTTGTGGTCGTTGGCGCCTTCAGCGCATTGATCGCATCACTGTTTGGGACGAAGGTGTAGGCGCCGCTCCCGCTGTTGAGGTAAAGGGTGCCATAGGGGCCGGTTTGCGATACATCATACGTCACCCCGCCCAACACCGTGTTGCCGTTGGTGCCGCCGCTGATACCGAAGGTCAGTGTGGCATCACTGTTGCTGCTGCTTGCGGTGAACGTCCCGCTCGTCGCCGTGAATGTGTCAAACACCACGGTATCGAGTTCGGCCGGGCCGGCTCCGGTGTTCAGCGTCGGCGGCGGATGTATGATCAGAGGCGGAGGGAGGAAAAACGGTGAGACAGGCGCCAGCAAATCTTGCGCCGCGGGAGCCTCGGGCGGAATGAAATTGATCGGCTGTAGCGGCTGGGATTTGACGAAAGGAGGTGTGCCCGACCCGTGGGGGTCTCGCCCTTCCAGATTGGCAAGCGCGTCCTGCTGTGCCGCCCGCAACTCCTCCATGCGAGCAGCCGTGTTCGTGACCTGGTTCACGCTGACCGAGGAGCCGACCTTTTTGACGACGATCGTTTCGCCGGGATCCTCGACGATGATGTGCCGCGGGATCGGCTCCTTGGTCACAAGCTCGTATGCACCGTGCGCAAGGTCCTTGTAAGTGATGGCGTCGTCATCCAGGAACGTTACGTTCGGGTCTGCGGCCTTGACCTGTTTGATCATCGAGAAGAGCATTGCCGTGAGCGACAGCATCCCGAAGCCGCCGGCAGAGGCCCGCTCGCGAATCTGCGCAACGGGTCCATCAAGAGGGCCGCTCTTGGCCGCGTTCACTCGGTGACGCCTGATCGCAGCGGCTTCGCGCTCGTCCCCGGGCCTTCCAGCGGGCGTGACGGACATTGTTCGACCTCGATTGCCCAGCGTCGACCTCAGACATCGCCGTAGCTTTGCTGGCTTGCCGCGTCACGCGATCGGGAGCAATTTTGCGCCGGCAACCTTGGCCAGGCCCGCTGAAGGTCGTTGTTTCCGAGAATTCCGCCCAGGCCAGTCACGGCAGAATTGCTGTCGCTTCGCCTGACGGCACGGGGGAAAAGCTCGTTGAAATTGCCCGGCACGGATAGTGGCTCTTTCGGGCACGGCGATCAGCCGTTCGGATTAATCCGGAATAACCAGTTTGCCTGTCGTGGTTTGTCGCCGCTGGTCTGCCATGATGCCCGGTGGTGCCGACACCGTCGGAGCCGTTCGGATGCTCAAAACAACATCTTAAAAAAGGGGTGAGCCATGCGCACTCACGCAGCGACTGTTCTCGTGACAGGTATCGCCCTTGCGCTGGCCGCCTCGTCACCCCACCCAGTCCAGGCGCAGAGCGATTCTCCGCGGCGGGCCGTCCTGGATTCGTCGTCAAAGCCAATCGGGAAAGTTGTGGCAGCCGAGGGCTCGGTCATCATCGAGCATGTGGGAGCTGTCATTGTCCAGGCAAAAGTCCCGGGCGAATCCATCCAGACCAAGATTGGCGATCCGGTCTATTTGGGCGATGTGGTTCGAACCGATGCCGACAGTCGGGTCGGCATCAACTTCGTGGACGGAACCTCGTTCAACTTGTCGAGCAACGCCCGCATGAAATTGGACGAATATGTCTACGAGCCGGCTGGAAAGTCCAATTCGACGAGCTTCAACCTGACCAAGGGGACGTTCGTCTTTGTTGCCGGCCAGGTTGCGAAGACCGGCGACATGAGGATCGAAACGCCGGTCGCCACGATGGGCGTTCGAGGCACGACACCTCATGTCGAAATCTCAGATGACGGAACCACCAGGTTTTCCACTCTTATCGAAGAGGGCAAGAACAAATATCTGAAGAAGTCCGGCGGCACGGGGGCGCCGCGACCCGAGCAAAGGGCCGAGCACAAGCTCAATCTGAACATCTGCCGCGGGTGCTAACGCTGGTTCTAGCCTCCGCGCAATCGCCAGATCTCAGGGGACGGGGGCCTGACATGGAACCAAGATCGTCCGTCGCAAAAAGCGGAGTGGCGCTTGGCGTCCTGCTGTTGATTGGCTTGCCAGTCGCGGCCCAGAATTCCAAGGTGAAGACCAACTATCTCAGTCATATTGAACCGTGCAACGGGGTGGGTGCCACCCCGCTCGATGTCCGGATCGATGCCTGCACGGCTTTCATAGAGGCGAGTCAGGGTACGACGGCAGCTCTGGCTATCGCCTATAACAATCGCGGCAATGCCTACACCGCAAAGGGCGACTACGACAAAGCCATCCGCGATTTCGATCAGTCGATCGCGCTCAAGCCGACATACGCAAAGGCCTTCAACAACCGCGGTGTGGCTTACTTGAGGAAAGGCGAGTATGAGCTCGCGATCGAAGCCTTTGATGATGCGATCAAGCTCGATCCCGACTATGTCGCTGCCTTCGTCAACCGCGCCGGAGCCTATCTGAAGAAGAATGACCACCAGCGCGCGGCGCATGACTACGACGAGGCCATTCGTCTCCAGCCGGATTCGCAGGCCGCACGGAGCGGACGATGCTGGACCCGGGCGGTGCTTGGTGCCTGGCAGGCCGCGCTGGAGGACTGCGACAGAGCGCTTCAATCCGGATCGACCAGTGCTGCCGTGTACGACTCGCGCGGGCTGATTCACCTGAAGATGGGTGAGTTCGGTGCGGCGATCGCCGACTACAATTCTGCCTTGCGAGCCGCCCCGGAATTGGCGAGCGCGCTTTTTGGCCGCGGGCTTGCCAAGCTGAAGCAGGGCGACGCGATTGGCGGAGATTCCGACATTTCGGCTGCAAAGACGATTCAGGGCAACATCGGCGACGAGTTCGCGCATTATGGCGTCGGTCGCGACTGAGTTCACGACTGGATCTGGCTCGTCGATCATCGTGGAGGATTTTGTCGAGACGGCAGGCTGCGGCCCGGGCCGCGCCGGTCCCGCCCGGCGCCGGTGACGACGTGGTGTTAACGTCTCCTTAACCACTTGCTCTCCAGATTTGGAGCGCGAACGCCTAAGCCCACACGCGAGGCGTCGCGACGCGCTGCGCCGGATCAAGTCGCCATTACAGCATTAACAAGTCCTTAATTGGCAAAACCTACATTCGACGACATGGGCCGGCGCAATGTGCCGGTATGGGTCGTCGAACCGGAAGAAATGCCGCCAATGGCGCAGAAGGCTGCCGCTGGATTTGTGTCGCGAGCCCGCGCCCTGGCGTGGGGGCTGTCGCGTCATGTCCGCAACGCACCTGCGCTGGCAACCATCCTCCTGGTCGGCCTGATCGCCGCAAGCCCGGCGCGGGCGGACCCGATCCGGGGCGAGGCCAGTTTTTCGGCCGCCGGCGGCTTCGCGCGTCTCGTGATCAGGCTCGGCGAGGATGTTCCCTCCGAGGTCACGACGGCCGGCTCCATTCTCATCATCCGTTTTGACCGGCCGGTCGACGTGCCCGTCGACCGGGTTCCGGAGGGCGCGCCCGACTACGTCAACTCCGCCCGCCGCGATCCCGACGGCGGCGCCATCCGCCTGTCGCTAACGCGGCGCGTCACCGTCAACACCATGAATGCCGGCGAGCGCACCTTCATCGACCTCTTGCCCGAGGGCTGGAAGGGGCCGCCGCCGAGCCTGCCGATGGACGTGGTCAAGGAGCTCGCCGAACGCGCGCGCGTCGCTGAACGCGCCTTGCGCGCCCAGCGCGCCGCGGCGGAAAGCAAGAAGCGTCCGCAGATCCGTGTGCGCGCCTCGGTACAGCCGACCTTCGTGCGCTTCGTGTTCGAGATGCCCGACGGCGTCGGCGTGTCCTCCGTGCTCAACGAGCAGAAGCTCACGCTCGCCTTCAACGCCAACCTCAGTTTCGACCTCGCCGACGCAGTCGTCGCCGCGCCGCCGAACGTCGCCTCGATCAAGCAGAAGGCCGACATCGACCAGACCAATGTCGAGATCGCGCTGATCGGCGATTCCGACGTGCACTCCTTCCGCGACGAGAAGAACTACGTCGTTGACGTCTCCTTCCAGCCGGACAAGGGCAAGACGGCTGCGATGCCGGAGGCCGCGATTGCGCAGGCCAAGCCGGCCAGCCAAGGCCATGGACCGGCACCGGCCGCGGAAAAGCCGGCGGCCGAGAAGAAGGACGCCCATCGCGAGATCGCACCGCCGACCTCCGAGACGATCGCGCGCGAAGCCAAGATCGATATCAAGCCCGAGGTGAAGCCGGAAGCGCCTGCCGCGATGCCCGCCGCCGAAGCGCCGAAACCGGCGCCGGCTCCCGCGGCCGAAGCTGCGCACGCTGCGGAAGCGCCCAAGGAAGCGGCGAAGGAAGCCGCGAAGCCCACCCCGCCTGTTGCCGAGGCTCCAGCCGCGCCTGCAATGGTCGAGGCGCCCAAGGAGGTCGTGAAGGAAGCGGCGAAGGAGCCGGTCAAGGAAGCAGCCAAAGCTGCGCCCGCCGAGGCGCCGGCCGCGCCGCAGCCGGCCGCACCAAGCGTCGATGCGCGCCGCGACAGCGACGGCTTGCGCGTGACGTTCCCGCTTCAGGTCACAACGCCTGCGGCGGCGTTCCGCCGCGGCGATACCGTCTGGCTGGTGTTCGACACGCCGAAGCCGATCGACGTCGAGGCGATCCGCACCAAGGGCGGGGCGATGATCGGCGAGGTCGGCCGCATCCCCCTCGACAAGGGGCAGGCGGTACGCATCCGTCTCACCCGGCCGCTGGTCTACTCGCTGACGAGCGAGGAGGTCGGCAAGGAGACCAACTGGCTGCTGACGCTCGCCGACAAGATCCAGGCGACGCCGCTGCCGCTGATGATGTCGCGCAACATCACCGACCCCGCGCTCGCCAACATCGCGATTCCCTTCGCCAATCCGGGCCTGCTGCACAAGCTCACCGATCCCGACGCCGGCGACATGCTCTATGTCGTCACCGCGCAGCGGCCGGTGCGCGGCTTCATCAAGCGTCAGGACCTCGTCGATCTCTCGCTGCTGGAATCCGCCCATGGCATCGCGATCCGGCCGAACTCCGACGAGGTCGGCGTCGAGGTCGGATCCGACAAGGTCATTCTCGGCAAGAAGGGCGGACTGACGTTGTCGCCGGTCGACATCTCCGCCGAGCGCGCCCCGACCGCGGTGCGCCCGATCTTCAGCCCCGAAGCCTGGCGCAAGGGGCAGTCGGAAAACTTCATGGGGCGCCAGAGCGATCTGATCATGGCGATCTCGGCCGTCGAGCCTGCGCTGCGCTCGCTGCCGCGGCTCGACCTCGCGCAGTTCTACATGTCACGCGCGATGTATCACGAGGCCAAGGCCGTGACCGAATTGATGCTGAGCGATCCGCTCAACAAGGAGGAGAGCGGCGCGCTGATCATGCACGCGATCGCGAGCATCCTGATCGGCCGGCCGGCGCAGGGCCTGAAGGACCTCGCCAATCCCGTGATCGGCAACAGCCACGACTCCCAGCTCTGGAAGGCGCTCGCCCATGCGCGTCAGGGCAAATGGGCAGACGCGCGCGAGAAGTTCAAGAACGTCGAATTCGCGATCGCCTCGCTACCGCTCGACATCCAGCGCATCGTGACGATGGACGCGATGCGCGCCTCGCTCGAGGTGAAGGACTATGCCGGCGCCTCCAAGCGGCGCAGCGAGCTCGAGATCGTCGGCGTATCGCCCGAGGCTGCGCCCGGCTTCGCCGTTTTGCGCGGCAGGCTCGCCGAGGCGCTCGGCCACGACAAGGATGCGCTCGACGACTACAAGTTCGCGGTCGCCTCGAGCGACCGGCCGGCCGCGGCCGAGGCCAAGCAGCTCGAGATCGCGTTGCGGCAGAAGCGCGACGAGATCAGCAAGGAAGACGCGCTGCGCGAGCTCGAGACGCTGTCGATGACCTGGCGCGGCGACGCGATCGAGGTCAAGACGCTCCAGATGCTGTCGCAGATGTATGCCGAGAACGGGCGCTACCGGGACGCGCTCACGGCGGCGCGCACCGCGACGAAGCTGCAGCCGAATGCGGAAGCCTCGCGCCAGGCGCAGGATCTCGCCTCCGACCTGTTCACGCAGATCTTCCTGGGGCCCAAGGGTGACGAGCTGCCGCCGGTCGAGGCGCTCGGGATGTTCTACGAGTTCCGCGAGCTGACGCCGATCGGCCGCCGCGGCGACGAGCTGATCCGCCGTCTCGCCGACCGTCTCGCCTCGATCGATCTGCTCGACCAGGCCGCCGAGCTCTTGCAATACCAGGTCGACCACCGTCTCGAAGGCGCCGCGCGCGCCCAGGTCGCCGCGCGTCTTTCCATGATCTATCTCGCCAACCGCAGGCCGGACATGGCGATCTCGGCGCTGCGCGCGAGCCGCATCAGCGATCTTTCCGGCGAGCTCAGGCAGCAGCGTCTGCTGCTGGAGGCGCGGGCGCAGAGCGACGTCGGCCGGCACGATCTCGCGCTCGACATCGTCTCCAACGTCTCCGGACGCGAGGTGCTCCGCCTGCGCTCCGACATCTTCTGGGCGGCGCGGCGCTGGCGCGAGTCCGCCGAGCAGATCGAGCTCTATTACGGCGAGCGCTTCCGCGACTTCAAGCCGCTCAATGCGGTGGAGAAGAGCGACATCATCCGCGCCGCCGTCGGCTACGCGCTCGCCGACGATTCGATCGGCCTGTCGCGCTTTCGCGAGAAATACGCGCCGCTGATGAGCGAGAGCGCCGACCGTCTCGCCTTCGACATCGCCAGCAAGCCGGCCGCGGCCTCCAGCGCCGAATTCGCCGAGATCGCCAAGCTGGCTGCGAGCGTCGACACGCTCGACGGCTTCCTGCGCGAGATGAAGCAGCGCTTCCCCGACGCCACCGCCCGCGCGCCAGCCGGGCCGCAGGCCAAGGAAGAGACCGACCACACCGGCTCGCTGCCGAAGATCCCCGCCCTGCGGCAGATCAAGATGACGCGGTAGCAATCTCGCGACGCGAGACAGGTCCGGCTTCGTCGCCTGAGGGTGGCTTTTGCCTCATCCCCCGTAGCTCTGCACCAAGCTCCCAGCCACCAGCGACCAGCCGTCGACCAGGACGAAGAAGATCAGCTTGAACGGCAGCGATATCGTTGCCGGCGGCAGCATCATCATGCCCATCGACATCAGCACGGAGGCGACGACGAGGTCGATGATCAGGAAGGGCAGGAACAGCAGGAAGCCGATCTCGAAGGCGCGCTTCAGCTCGGAGATCATGAAGGCGGGGATGAGGATGCGGAGCGCGAGCTCGTCGGGGGTGGCCGGCGGCGGCTCGCCGGAGAGGTCGAGGAACAGCTTGAGATCCTTCTCGCGCACGTTCTTCTGCATGAAGCCGCGCAACGGGACCGAGGCGCGCTGGAGCGCATCCTCGACGCCGATCTGGTTGGCGACGAGCGGACGGATGCCTTCGTCGTAGGATTTTTGCAGGACCGGCCCCATCACGAAGAAGGTGAGGAACATCGCGAGCGCGATGATCACCGAGTTCGGCGGCGCGGTCGCCGTGCCCATCGCGGTGCGCAGGAGCGACAGCACGACCACGATGCGCGTGAACGACGTCATCATGATCAGGATCGACGGCGCGATCGACAGCACCGTGAGCAGCGCGATGAGCTGAATCGCGCGCTCGGTGACGCCGCCGCCCTGGCCGCCGAGATTGATGCTGATGTCCTGCGCATGCGCCAGGCCTGCGAGCGAAGCCGCGCCGATCAGGACAGAAAGAAAAAGAACTCTACGCGGGAGGGCCGGCAGCCTCACGAAGACGGCTTCGGACGGCCGAGCAGGGAGGCCATCTCGTCTTCGAGATTCTCAAAGCTGGTCTTTTCCGGGGCGGGCTTCGGCGGCGGGGCCGGGGGTGCCGGCGGTTCGCTGCGTGCGGCGCG
>NZ_LBIX01000145.1:0-36023 GCF_028128655.1 Bradyrhizobium sp. CCBAU 45394
TTGGGCTCGCCGGGATCTGCGCGGGGGGCGCCCAGTGATGGGTGTCCCTACCGCGAACAGATTGTTAGAATTTGGCTTTTTATTAGGATTGAACGAAGCCGCTGCCGCGGCGTAAGGGGCAAGGTGGCGTAGATCGCCTCCTGGCTGAAGGATGTGGGGGTTGGAGCCCACCCCCTCAGACAGGAGTATCGAGATGGCCGATTTGAGCCCTCTTCGCCGCCGCATGATCGAAGACATGACCGCCCGCAATCTGTCGCCGGCGACGCAGCGATCCTACATCAGCGCGGTTCGAAGTTCAGCCGCTATTTTGGCCGATCACCTGACCGGTTAGAGTTGGAAGACGTCCGCGCCTTCCAGGTGCATCTGGTCTCGACCGGCATATCATGGCCGGCGCTGAACCAGATCGTCTGTGCGCGGCTGTTGGCGATGGCGACGCGATGGGTGTAGCGGCCGAGATAGGCCAACACCACCTGGATGACGCCGCGGGCGCTGTCGATGTCTTCGATCCGCAGTCCCGCAACCTCCGAGGCCCTGAGCCCGGCCGCATAGGCGGTGGTAAGCGCGGCGCGGCTCTTCGATGGCTTCCATCGCATCCGCCACTTCGGCTTCATGGCCAACGGCCATCGCGCTGCCAAACTCGCCCTTTGCTGCAAACTTCTCGATCGTGAGCGGACAGCGCCAAACGATGGCGAGCCGTCGCCTGTGGATTCGGAAGCTCAAACCTGGGCCGAGGCTCCTGCCTGTCCCGATTGTGGTGGCGTCATGCGCATCATTGAGCGCTTTCGACATAGCTTCAGACGCCCCAGCCCTCGAACATCACCGTTCCGATGCGACACATCGTGAGCCAAGTCATGCAGTGCACGACGATCATCATTCGTCATTTCGCTCCCAGCGTCTCGATCATCGCGGACGATGTCGAATCCGTGCTGTCACACCGCGCCACAACAACCGTCCGATGCAGCAAAAAGCCTATCGCGATCTCCGGCGAAGCGCGTCTGATCTCAACTCTTCCCCGATGCGCACATCCCGTTTCTCTGCCTCTCGCGCCGAGCCAGCAGATCGGGCATTGCGATCTCGAACAATCCCCATAGCTGCAAAACCGCGCATAGCCTCCCGCGCCTTCGTTCAATCCGGCTTCAATGAGGTCGCGTCATAAGCGCCTGCCGCGCCCTCGCGTGAGCGCGACCTCACAGAACCCTCAAGATTCTCATCCTGGCTTGGCTGTGATTCAAGCTTGGGATGGACCGATTCGTTTTGACTGACGCCCAATGGGCGAAGATGGAGCCGCTGTGTCTTGGCAAGCCTAGCGATCCCGGCCGGAGCGGCAATAACAACCGGCTGTTTGTCGAAGCCGTGCTGTGGATTGCCCGCACGGGCAGTCCGTGGCGCGATCTTCCGCGCGCCTTCGGCAACTGGATAACTGCGTACTCGCGCTTTCGCGACTGGGCGAAGGCGGGCGTCTGGAAGCGCATGTTTGATGCGGTTTCAGACGAGCCGGACATGGAATATGTCATGGTCGATGCTACCATCGTCAAAGTCCACCGCCACGGACAGGGCGCAAAAGGGGGACGCAAAACCAGGCCATCGGCCGCTCGAAAGGTGGAATGACCACCAAAATCCTGGCACTGACCGACGCGCTCGGCAATCTCGTGCGCTTCGTGCTGCTGCCTGGGCAGCGCTTTGACACGGTCGGTGTCCCGCCGCTGATCGAAGGGCTGGCCTTCGATGCGCTGATTGCAGACAAGGCGTTCGACAGTAACGCAATCATCGCCGACCTCGACGCACGCGGCGCCAAGGTTGTCATCTCCCAGCACCCGCGGCGCGCAAATCCTCTCGCCATCGACAAGGAAATGTACAAATGGCGGCACCTGATCGAAAACCTCTTCTGCAAGCTCAAGGAATTCAAGCGGATCGCCATGCGAGCCGACAAAACTGACCTCAGCTTCGAAGCAATGATCAATCTCACCGCCGCCGTGACAAATTCAAGATGAATCCAAACAGACCCTAGCATTACAGTTGCTTTTATTGCGGGCTTCTGAATCCATGGGCAACCATGATTCGAATGTCGTGGGCGCGGGCCGCGTCGGTTGAGGAGACGCTTGCGTTGTGGGCGGCGTCGCTTCGAGAGATCAAGCAACGGATACGTCCGTTGTTCACGCAAGAGCGTGTTGCGACGAATGCAGGCCTGTTCCTGGAAGGTCTGCTCGGAGATGAGCAGCGCAAGACCGGTTGGATGCGCGCGGAGGCGGCTGGCGATCCCGGCCCATGGCGGCAGCAGGCGATTCTGGGTCGTGGAGACTGGGACGCTGATGCCCTGCGCGATATCGTGCACGACTATGTCATCGAGCATTTGGCGGATGACGATGCGGTGCTGGTGATCGACGAGACCGGTTTTCTCAAACAGGGCAAAGCGTCATGCGGAGTGGCGCGGCAATACACTGGTTCGGCAGGGAAGATCACGAACTGCCAGATCGGCGTCTTCGCTGCCTATGTTTCGCGTCATGGCCATGCGTTCATCGATCGCGCGTTGTATCTTCCGAAGGAATGGACCGACGATCCAGATCGTCTGGAAGCCACATATGTGCCTGCCGATGTCGGCTTTGCGACCAAACCAAAGCTGGCGACGAGAATGATCGCGCGCGCGATAGCCGCGTCTATACCATTCAAGTGGATTGCCGGTGATACCGTCTACGGTGTTGGCAACATCGAACAGCAACTACGTCGGGCAGGCAAAGGCTACGTGCTTGGGGTCAGCAGCGCTCATGTGTTTCGATCCTGGGGCAAGCGACCGCCGGTCGCCGGTACGGCTGCAGACCTCGCCCGGACGCGGCGCTCATCCGACTGGAAGCGCCTGTCGGCGGGAGCCGGAACCAAGGGGCCGCGGCTGCACGATTGGTGTTATCTCGAATTGGCCGATCTCGAGGCCGAGCAGTCCAACAGTGCAAATGACGGTTTGTGGACACGCGGTCTACTGATCCGTCGTCGCATCGCCGATGATGACCTCGCCTTCTTCACCACCTGGTGCCCAGCGGGAACAGCCATTGAAACGCTGGTCGCGGTCGAAGGCCATCGATGGGCGATCGAGGACAGCTTTGAAACCGCGAAAAACGAGTTCGGGCTTGATCACAACGAAAGCAGGTCCTGGCATGGCTGGCACCGTCATGTGTCCCTGGTGATGCTCGCCTTCGCCATGATGGCCGCGATCCGACATCGCGCTAATCCGCCACCGCCCAAAAAAACGAAACGGCGCCCCCCGGCAAAAGCCAAAGCATAACCACCCCACCACTGATCCGTTGGTCAATCCAGGAAATACGCCGCATTGCCATCAGACTTGCTCGAAAGCGGATTCAACCCGCACACATCATCGCATGGTCTTTCTGGCGCAGAGCTCACCAGGCTGCCGCTCAACGCGCCCACTTCAAATCAAAAAAGCAACTGTAATGCTAGCAAAGCAGGACGACATGTTCTGCTTCACGGCGACTCGCCGAAAGGTATGGAACTGATCGTTGCTAAAGGGTCAGCAATCGCAAGGTCGCTCAGATTGCCTTCGAACCGGACTCGACCAAGGCCGCTCCATTCAAGCGCAACGACGTGATGCCGGCAGTCATGTGCGACGAGGGCGTACACTTTCCAGGCATGAGCCTCCAGGCGGATCTCGCCGGCACGGCGGAGAAGCTCGGTACCTCCATCTGGGGGTATGGCGAGGATCGTACGTGAACGGGAAGATTGGGCCATCACTTACCTGCAGATATCGCGCTCGCAGGCGGAATGCCGACGGTCCTGATATCGAACTATCAACTTCTTCTAGCTCGCTGTGAATCTCCGCACTCTGCCGCCCACGTCGGCTTGTCGCCGCCAGATGGGAGGACGTGTCAGGAAAAATTCACGCAAGAAAATCCTGGAGAGGGTTGAAACGCCCCTAACGTCAAGTTGTACGATCTTGAAATGGACAACGGCAGTCATCAGCGTCCCAAACCCTCCAACGAGCGACGGTGTGCGAATGCATCAAGTCTCAAGCCCACGCATCAGACTCCCGCTGCCAACGACGATTATCAAGTGTGCCATGCCTTGATCTGCATCCGGGCGCGATGATTTGCATCGATTTCCAAACGTCAAGTTTGCCTGAATGGCGCAGGTTCACACGTAAGTCGGTCGGCCGACCTGCCGCTTCGCGACGCAAGAAGGCGACCACGCTAAAACCTGCGCATGCGTGATGGCTGGGTGAGAGCGCGCGTCGGCGCCAATTGCGTTCGAGGGCGCGGTCGCAAAGCCAATTTCTAGGAGGTCTGAATGGCATCGGTGAGGAGCTTTGAAGATCGCTCTGCATCTGCGATGAGATATGGAGGTTGTCATCCGGCAGGCTTTTCGGACGCCGACCAGAAACGCGCCCGCGATCTATGACGTTCCTAAGCTGTTGACCGAGGAAGTCGACGCTCGCCACAGGGGCTCCCCTGGTGGGGTGGGCGTACTTCAGATCCATTGACGAATACAACTTGAGGAGGAATGGTTTGACAAGACAGCGCTCTTTGCTGACGCCTGGTCCATTGTCGTTATCGCTGGCGGTCAGGAGCCAGATGCAGCTTGATCTCGCATCGCGCGATTGCGAGTTCAAGGAAGTGACCGCCTGCATGAGGCGGCTGATGCTCAACTTGCTGGGAAATGCTGGCGACCATTCGGTGGTGCCTATTCAGGGAGGCGGCTCCTTTGCAATGGAAGCCGCTCTCTCTTCATTTGTGTCCCGAGCCCACAGGCCGCTCGTTTGCATAAACGGCATCTATGGCGAGCGCATTTTAGAAATTTTGCGGCTGTGGGGCGTCGAAGCACTGAAGCTTGTCAAGCGAGCGACCGATCCTTTGGATCCTCAAGAAATTGGCGAGCATCTGAGCCGAAACCCTGGCGTTACGCACCTGTGTCTCGTGCACTGTGAGACGACCACCGGGATCGTCAATCCGCTGGACGCGATCGTGGAGGAGGCGAGGCGACGTGGCGTAAAGACCATCATCGATGGGATGAGTTCTTTCGGCGCCCTTAATATCGACCTGAGCCAGCGTGGACCTGACGTCCTGGTTACGTCGAGCAACAAGTGCATAGAAGGGCCGCCGGGAGTAGCGTTTGTCATCGCGTCTCGCGAGCTGCTGGAGAATGCGGTTCAAGAACCGAGGTCGTTTGTGCTCGACGTGAGAGATCAATGGCTCTCACTCGAGCGCACCGGCGAGTGGCGATCGACCCCTCCCACCCACGTCGTTCAGGCAACGACAAAGGCCTTGAAGATTCTGCACGAGGAGGGCATTGATGCCAGGCGCTGCAGATACGAGAAGGTCAGGGACGATCTCGTCAAAGAACTCGAAGGAGTAGTGTCTCCGCTGCTGTCCGCGGACTTGCAGTCGCCGGTCTGCGTCGCGTTCAGTGCGCCGTCCGGAATCGTGGACCAGGCAGGATTCGATGGGCTGTATCGCCACTTGGCGGCCCACAACCTTTACATCTACTCGAAGCTGCATCTTGCGACGCGGAGTTTTCGAGTCGGTTGCATCGGGGAAATCCAATCCAGCTGGATCGAGCAGTTGGGGTGCGCTTTTCGTACATATTTCCGGTCCGGTCAGGCTCGGTCAGCGGGCCCGATATCGGGCCAAGAGACATGCGGGGCTCGCGTAAAGATGCCGGCTCGAGCGGCTGCGGACCCGCAGCTGTCGTTCTCTGCCGAGACTGCTGTTTTGCATGCGGGCTATCGAAGCGACCCGGTGACGAAAGCCGTCGCAGTGCCGATTTACCAGAATACGGCTTATGAACTCGATGGCGATCTAAACCACATTGCTGACGTCTACAACGTTAAGGCTGATGGGTTCACCTATACGAGGATCATCAATCCGACGACCCGCGCGCTGGAAAGGCGCTACGCCGCCGTCGATATGGGAAGCGACTCGCTCGCCGTTGCGTCAGGTCAAGCGGCGACGTTCCTTGCTATTGTCAACCTGTCAAGTGGCGATGTGGGGGACAATGTCGTCGCCTCTCCGTATCTATATGGCAATACCTGGAACCTGCTCCACAACACATTAAAGCGTCTTGGGATCAGCGTGAGGACGGCAGATCCTCGAAGGCCCGAGACGTTCGAACGTGCCATTGATGATCGCACGATATGCCTGTTCGGAGAGGTGATTTCGAATCCCTGTCTGATTCCGCTCCCCGTCAAACAGCTGGTGGAGATCGGCCGAAAGTACGGCGTGCCTTTGGTCGTGGACAATACGACGACGCCACTAGTATGCCGGCCATCAGATCTTGGCGCTGCGATTACGACGTACTCCGCAACGAAATATATATCCGGCCATGGCACGACGCTCGGCGGACTGATCGTTGACAACGGCGAGTTTAGCTACCGGGGAGCCTCTCGCTTTCCCTTGTTCAACCGTCCCGACGATGCGCATGGCGGAATTGTCTGGCATAACGCGGTGCGCGATGTCGACGATCTTGGAAAGAGCGAGTTTCTCCTCAAGGCTCGAATGACCTGGTTGCGCGATACCGGCGCGGCGATCGCCCCGTTTGCGAGCTTTCAACTGATCCAAGGGCTTGAAACGCTGCCCCTTCGCATGAAGCAGCACTGCGCGAATGCCAGGATCGTGGCCGACGTTCTCAAGGAGCATCCTAAAGTGCGCCGTGTCTTCTACCCGGGGCTCTTTGAAGGCGCCGATCGGGAAACCGTCGACCAGACACTCAATGCCGCATACGGGCACGGGGCGATGGTCATGTTCGAAGTGGAGGATGAACAGGCTGGGCGCAAGTTCATCCAGAACGTCGACTTGATGTATCACGTTTCGAATGTAGGGGATGCCCGCACGCTCGTGACCCATCCTGTCTCGACGACCCACACCACCGTCCCGCGGGAAAAGCGCGAAGCCGCCGGCATATTTGGCGGCTCGATCCGACTTTGCGTCGGCATAGAAGATGTCAGCGACATCGTACGCGATCTGGACAAGGCGCTTTCCGCAATCTGACAACCCGCAAGGCGATCAGGAAGAGGTTCTCATGAATCAGGCAGAGGCTTGGAAATTGAGGTCATCACGCTATGAGGCCGTTCAATTCAGCCGAGAGATCAATAGGCAGCTCTCCGAGTTGAGGCCCGACAACATAACGGGAGCCGCTTATATTGCTAAAGATTACGCTGTGATCACAGCGTGCACGCTCGCGACTGTGTCCGTCTCATGGTGGCTCTACCCGCTGGCCGTTCTTCTGATTGGTGCCTATCAGCGCGGATTGACAACCATCGCTCATGATGCGGCTCACCGCACGCTCGCAAAGAACACGACCTGGAATTATGTGCTCGGCATTCTGTTCGCGGCCTATCCCTTGTTCCAGCGCCACTGGGCCTACCGGATCTCGCACGTCTATTTGCATCATCCCTATCTCGGCGACCCGGACAAGGATCCCGACCTGAAGTTCTTCCTGGCCAGCGGCGTTTACGACGTGCAGTCTCCGGAGCGGTACGCTTTCAACATCATCTGGAAGCCGATCTTCGGCGGCGCAACAGTGACGTATCTGAAATATCTTTGGACGAATCGGTTTTCGATCACAAATGCCGAGGATCAGAGCCGCTCAGCCATACTTGTCGACAAGTATGGCTTCTATCTCTTCTGGATCAGCATCCTGGCCGGGTCATATGCTCTTGGGCTGCTCCATATCGTCGTCCTGTTTTGGATCGTGCCCTATCTTACCACGTTTCAGGTCCTCGGCTGGTTTATCGAGCTCGCTGAGCACTCACCTATGTGCGAAACCGAGACGCAAAACGTCTATCTCACCAGGAATCGGAAAGGAAGTTTCCTCGAGCGGGCCATCCTTGGACAGAATCTGGATGAATACCATCTTGAGCATCACCTTTCGCCGGGTATCCCGTTTTGGCTGTTGCGCAAAGCTCAGAAAATCCGAATGCAGGATCCGAACTACGCGAAGGTTGCCGCTACCTGGGGCGGGCTCTTTGTCAAGGGACCTCAAGGTCAACCTAGCGTCATAGCTCAGTTGAAAGAGCGAAATCGACGGTTGTATGAGCAGTCCGTTGCCGACGTTCGCACGCGAGGGCAGGGGGCGTGACGTTGCTTCGGCCAGAGCGCGCCCGAGCCGTGGTCGGCGTCACCTCGAACCGTCTTTTGGTCGATGGTGTGCATCGTGACTGGTTGCGGCGCAAGTACGTGCAGGCACTCCATCGGCATGCGGGAGTGGCTTGCGTCATATTGCCGACGGTCGACGCCGAAGACGCGAGGGAGGAGATCGCCCCGGCGATCATGCGCCGGCTCGACGGCCTGGTGTTGACTGGTGATGAATCGAACATCGACCCCGCCGTCCTGAGAGCGCCTGCGTCCTTGACGGAGGCTGATCCGCAGGACGTTGAGGTTGGGATCCTTGACCGCCCGCGGGACAGGCTCTCTGCCGTAACCATAGAGAGCGCCATCGCGCTCGGAATGCCTATTCTGGGCATCTGCCGTGGGCTTCAGGAACTCAACGTCTATTTCGGCGGCACACTCCGCCCATCGCTTGCGGAGTGGAGGCCGGAAAGTGGCGCGATGCATGCCGAGAAGTCAGATCGTCCTAGAGACCGTCAGTACGACGCCGCGCACAGCGTCAGCATATGTTCCGATGGCGCGCTCTTTCCAGTCGCGCGGGCGATCGAAGCGCAAGTCAACTCGCTGCACAATCAAGGCATCGAGGCGCTTGCCCCGGCGCTGAGGCGGGAGGCGTGGGCGCCTGACGGTCTGGTCGAGGCGGCCTCGGTCATTGGCGCGCCGACGCTGCAAATCGGTGTGCAATGGCACCCCGAATGGCACGTCTCAACCGATCTCCTCAGCAAGCAACTGTTCAAGGCATTTGGAGAGGCGTGTGTTGGGTACTGCCGAACTAAGAAGCACTAGAGGCGGATTGTGACATTTCAAACCAAACGTGGTCCGTGCAGGTCGAAACGAGAATCCGTCGGAGCCGATGTACGCGTCTGGTCCTGCGAGGGCCGTGCGCCGCCGCGCGGGCACAGGAAGAGTGCGCGATTGACGAATCGCTTCGCTCTAGGAGTTTTCTTTGTGGCGCTTTATGTCGTCGTGAGCGCGGCAGGCGAGGTTTATGCGGCATCGTATTTTCAGCAAGCAGATGTGTTCGTCGCGCTCCTGCTGTCCTTCGCTGTGATTTGTCTGACGTTCAATCTCCTGGCTCACCACGAGGGAGGCGAAGCAAGGGTGGCGAAATGGTCGCTCCTGATCTTCGTCGCGCTCAATGCCGTGACAGCGATCAGCTGGATCGGCCTGTTTATCGGCCTGAAATACGCTGAACCTGCGATCGTCGTCGCCTTTATGGTGGCGTTGGGGCCCACTGCAACAGTGTGGTTAAACGCACTGATCAGGCGCCAGGGCGCCCCTCCAGCATCCGATATTGTCGTGAGCGTTACGATCGCGACGATCGGGAGCTACATGATTTGGATCTCGGCCAGCGGCAACGCGGGCGTGGAGTGGGGGGCTCGATCGTCCTTTGGCATCGTCTTGGCCATCGTGGCCGGCCTATCGCTGGCCGTTACAAATATACTTGTTAAACTGCTGTTCGACCGTGGCTTTTCTGGCCGACAAGTGCTGGCGCATCGCTTTTATGGAACGATTCTCTTGCTGCTGGGACTGGTCGACCATTCATCTATGGTGATCGAGATCTCGCAGCATTGGTTTGCGATCGCAACAACTGGGCTGTCGACGATCATTGTTCCTTTGCTCTTGATCCAGCAGGGCATTCGCCGCCTAGAGCCCTTCACCGTCAACATGGTCCTGTCCACCGCCCCTATCATCACCTTCCTGTTCCAGTACTTCGATTCTCGCATCGTGCCTTCGTCACATACGTTCGTTGGAAATGTTCTCATTACGGCTGTCTCTGTCGGCAGCATCTACTTGCAGTATCGGAGATCCGCATGAAAGAACGGAACTGTGTAATCGTAGACGCATACTCTACCGGCCGCTACCTACCGGAAGAATTCAAGCGCTATGGAATTGGAACGGTGCATGCGATGTCGGCTGCACAGATTCCACCCATATTCCAATCGCATTTCAATGCGGATCTGTATGATGAAGTCATTCGCCCCAGCGAGCACATGGGGTATGACGACATCGTTGAATATCATCTTCAGGCTCTCCATGGTAGGGAATTGGAGTTCGTTATCGCGGGCTGCGAGACCGGAGTTGAGCTCGCCGATTCTTTGTCGGAGCGGCTGGGCTTACCTTCGAATGGCACCGCGCTATCGGCTGCTCGGCGTGACAAAGCGCGGTTGTCTTGCGCGCTGACCTCTGCAGGCGTGCGATCGATCAGACAAGTCGTGTCCGACAGTGCTGTAGAGTTCGCAAGTTGGAAGCATGAAGCGAAGTTCGACGAGATCGTGATCAAGCCTCTGAACAGTACTGGTACCGAGGATGTATTCTTTTGCTCGACAGATGCTGATATTCAGCGGGCTCTAAGCGCAATTGTCGGGAAGACGAACCGTGTCGGAGCGTTGAATCGCTTTGCCCTTGGGCAGGAAAAAATAAACGGCCAGCAATACACCGTAAATGCCGTCTCGATCGACGGGGAAGCCTTCGTTACGGAGGCCTGGACCTATGACACCGTTCCTATTCAGGGGGCATCATCGGTCTGCTCACTTGAGAGGTTGTTGGGGGGCAGCGAACCAATCGTTCAGGAGCTGTCCGACTACTTGGTGCGTGCGTTGCAGGCGCTTCAGATCGTCGACGGACCAGCTCATGCTGAGATCATTGTCGATCGTCGGGGGCCGGTTCTGGTGGACTTCGGAGCGAGGCTTCAAGGGACCATGTCGGCAAAAGCACGAACCATGGCGTTGGGGCACAACCATATGACGCTGACGGCCTGGCGCTACGCAGATCCCAAGAGCTTTGGTGAGTACATGAGGCTGCGCGGGCCATACAAGCGGCAAGCTCACGCACTATGCGTCTCGCTGATCTCCGATATGGGCGGTGTCGTTGTCGGTTACCCGGGACTCGAAGCTATCCGCAAGCTCCCGAGCTTCGCGGATGCCATTGCATTCGTTCCGATTGGTCAAGAGCTGGTTCCGACGATCGACTTGGCGTCGACACCAGGCATCGTTTATCTCGTGAATAGCGACTTGACGCAGCTTGAGGATGACTATGACAAGTTGCGAGCAATGCGGATGGATCAGGTGTTCGATTTAGTGGATCGCGACTAATGCCAACTAATGCCAGGTTGACCGGGGCGAATCCAGCCCGCGCGGCGATGATCGGCGTAAGCGACTTCGATGGCGTCCTGCGAGGCAAACACGTCTTAGGTGAAGATCTGTCGGATGGCGATAAAGTTATCAAGTTCTCTGAAGCGGTGCTGGCGTGGGATTGCTCGGACCGGGTCATTCCGGCCAGTTTCACGCAAAAGCCGCTATCAGCGTTCGGAGATGCTGATCTGCGTATTCTGTCAGGCACCGGCCGTTCAGTGTCTTATGTCGGCGATCAATATCTCTACCTGGCCGAGTTCACGGGCGCACATGAGAACATCTGCCCGCGCGGTATTCTGCGTAAGGTCCTGAGAAGGGCCGCTGACCACGGATACGGCTGCGCTGCCGGGTTCGAGTTTGAATTTATGCTGTTCAAGGAGAACGCCGACACAATTGAAGATAAGCCGTTCGGCGAATGGGCTCCTTTAACACGGGGCCCGTTCGGCTACTCGATTGCGCGCTCTGTCGCGCAACATGAGCTGTTCGATGAGATCTTGGCGCTTTGTGAGAAGGCTAGAATACCTCTCAGCGGACTGCACTTTGAAACGGGGCCTGGCGTGGTCGAAGCGTCACTTCGTCATTGTGATGCGCTGGAAGCTGCCGATCGAGCAACCATATTCAAGTCGATGATAAAAGCCTGGGCGCAAACGCGAGGCATGATGGCTACATTCATGGCCAAGGTTTCCGAGAAATGGCCTGGCCAGTCCGGCCATATTCACATCTCGATGTCCTTGGATGGTCAGAATGCGTTTTACGACAGCGATGCGTTCGGCAACGTCTCGAAGCTTATGAGGCAATTCATCGCCGGACAACTGGAATACATGAATGATTTCTGTGTGCTCGCAGCGCCGAACTTCAATAGCTACAAGAGATTGGTACCCGGCTGCTGGGCACCAATCTGTCCAAGCTGGGGAGTTGACAACCGCTCCTGCGCGGTTCGTGCGATTCCGGGAGATTCGTCGGCCCATCGCCTGGAGTATAGGCTGGCTGGCGCAGACGCGAACCCATATCTCGCGCTCGCATGTGCCATTGGTTCCGGAATACTGGGCGTCGAGACGGATGTGGCACTACCGGCTTCGATCGTCGGTGATGCAGGCGTGGAGATGTGTCGTCCGTCCGCGAGACTGCCCCAAAGCCTATCAGAGGCAACATCACGGTTTGCACAGTCTCCAGCGGCCAATGATGTCTTCGGAGAAAGGTTTGTTGAAGCCTTTTCTTGCTCCCGCCGTTGGGAATGGGAAGCCGTTCAACATCGGGTCACCGACTTCGAACGTCGGAGGTACTTCGAGATCATTTAGCTTGAGCTCCTCGACAGTCTGCACCTCAGTCCTGTAAATGGCGCCGGAGAGCTGGTGCGACTATCCGTGCTGCCGATGTTAGACTTCAAGCAAATGTGGGTCACTCGTTAACTGTGCGGACCTTGGCGATTGCTCGAAGATGCGGCGCTGAGCAGGACGCTCTTCGCCAATTGGCAACTGGCGTCGGTTCCAGGATTCCTGATTGCTGACGATATCGAGCGAGCCATAGCCGCTTGCGACGGCGAAATCCGTTTCCACACGCATCGGCGCTGTTTGGGACGTACACATCCGGTCAAGCTTTCAATTACTCACAATTTCTGCCCAACGACGGCGCCCAACCCGATGTCAGTAAGGCGTGACAGTCCGCGCCACATAACCGTATTGCCGGGCGGGGATCATTGGAGCGCGCGAGGTACCGCCGAGTCGTGCGATCTTGGTCAGGTAATGAGATAGTGATTTTTGTCGGAACGACCTTTGGCCTTTATCCTTTACAAGATGATCAAGCAGGTCGATCTCGATGTCGGACAGCGCAAGGCTCGGTGGCGCATCTGGAGCCGAGCGGTTGAGCATCGTCATCCAGAAGACCCGCCAACTCAGGATGCAAAAGACCGAGATCAGATTGGCAAGCCGTTGGGCGGTCCTGAGCTTCGACTCGTCAGCTTTGCAGCCCGATTTGAGGATCTTGTGGAACACATCGATTTTCCACCACAGCGCATACCATTCGAGCTTCTCAATGGCGTCCTTGCGTGACTGAACGGGCAGGTCGGTGATCAGTTTCCACTCGATTTTCTTTCTGTTCTTCGGTGTCCCGCGTTCTTCGGCATGGATCACCGTTAATGTCAGCGCGAAATATCGCTTCTGCTTTCCGATCGGCGGGAGGACTCGAATCTTACGATTCGGATCTCGAGAGACATGAACGTGTAAGCGCTTCATCGTCTGTCGTTTCAGGCTGGGACTTTGGTGTGCTTCCGCCCGGGTTTGCAGGTGGCGGGGGTGCCTGGAGCTGCAGCAGTTTTCGTTCACAAACCCGAGTGGCGAGATCGGCTATACGCAGTCGGTTGATTGCCGCTTCAAACTCGGGCTCCGCAAGGCAAGATGATCCATTAACGAACCATATGAGTGGATTTGGTTCACAGATGGACCAGAACTTGACATGATCCTCGAGATTGGTTTATAAATGAGCCATACTAACCACAATGGTCTATTAATGGATCGTGAGATGCCCAAGAAAACGAGACCATACTCTCGATATGCCAAGGATGCGGCTGCACTTCTGGGGCAGCTCATCCGCAAGGCCCGCATCGATCGCAAGATGACGACCGAAGAGCTCGCCGACCGGGCGGGCCTTTCCCGTGGACTCTTGCGACGTATCGAGAATGGCGATCTTGGCTGCACACTTGGCGCCGTTTTCGAAGCCGCCACCATCGCGGGCGTACCGCTGTTTGAAGCGGATGAACGCACGCTGACCAGCGCTCTCGCATCGAATTCGGCCGTGATGAGGCTATTGCCGAAAGCCGTCCATGCCCCGCGCGTGAGGCCCGATGACGACTTCTGACAAGAAGCCGGCCGAGGCCTTCGTATGGGTCTGGCTACCCGGTAAGACCACGCCGGTCGTGGCCGGCCGCTTGTTTGCCTCTGGCAATCAGTTCCTCTTCAACTACGGACAGACCTATCTCGCGCGCAACAACGCCATTGCGCTCTACGATCCGGAACTGCCGTTACGTCGTGGGGTCCTTCCCCTGACGCCGGGATTGATGATGCCTAATTGCATTCGCGACGCGGCTCCCGACGCCTGGGGACGTCGCGTAATCATCAACCGCAAATTCGGGAAGAGCAGCAAGGAGGTCGACGCTGCGGAGATCGACGAACTGACCTATCTTCTCGAATCTGGCTCCGACCGCATCGGAGCCCTCGATTTCCAGTCGTCGGCAGAAAAGTACGTGCCGCGGGAGGCTTCGGCTGCATCGCTCGAAGAACTTCAAGCCGCGACCGCGCTCGTCGAAAAGGGCCTGCCGCTGACGCAGGACCTCGATCGCGCGCTTCTGCACGGAAGCTCGATTGGCGGTGCCCGGCCCAAGACGATGATCACGTCGGACAGCAAGAAGTACATCACCAAGTTCTCTTCACAGAACGACCTCTACAATGTCGTGAAAGCCGAGTTCGTGGCAATGCGGCTGGCCGCCAAAGCAGGACTTGCCGCCGCTTCCGTCGCTCTCGAGCGCGCCGCCGGCAAAGAGGTGCTGCTGATCGAGCGTTTCGATCGGCAGAAAGTCGATGACGGATGGCAGCGTCGCGTCATGGTATCAGCGCTGACCTTGCTCGGGCTCGACGAGATGATGGCGCGTTACGCAAGCTACGAAGACCTTGCGACTATTATCCGTCACCGGTTCACTTCGCCCAAGGAAACGCTC
Source organism: Bradyrhizobium sp. CCBAU 45394 (assembly GCF_028128655.1). Taxonomy (NCBI): domain Bacteria; kingdom Pseudomonadati; phylum Pseudomonadota; class Alphaproteobacteria; order Hyphomicrobiales; family Nitrobacteraceae; genus Bradyrhizobium; species Bradyrhizobium sp. CCBAU 45394. The sequence goes on from NZ_LBIX01000145.1 coordinate 14,949, forward strand.
AAAGAATTGTATGGCCGGATGGTGTTCAATATCCTTTGCGGCAATACAGACGATCATGCCCGCAATCACGCGGGCTTTTGGAATGGAAAAGATCTCGCGCTGACGCCCGCCTATGATATCTGCCCGCAAGTCAGGACGGTCGGCGAGACAACCCAGGCAATGCTCATTGTCGGCGAGCAACGCACAAGCCAAATCTCCGTTTGCCTGAAGGCGGCGCCGCTCTTCCTGCTCGATACCAACGAGGCCACGGATCTCATTGCTCGACAGATCAGGGCGATCAAGACATTCTGGAATGACGTATGCGACGCCGCGTCACTTACAGAGGTCGATCGCAATTTCCTATGGGGGCGGCAGTTCCTGAACCCCTTCGCCTTCGTTGACGCTCCCGAAATACTCGCCAAACTCGTCAAATGACGTCGGGCTTGCGGCAACAATGAAGAGCGTCAAACCCAAGGACGGCTCGGGCGAGCCGCCGGCGCAAGGCGGCGGGCGCAATGCTGATGCGGACTTCCACGGCAAGAAACGCTCGAACGACACCCATGCTTCGACGACTGATCCCGATGCCAGGCTCTACCGCAAAGGTAAAGGCAAGGAGACGAAGCTGTGCTTCATCGGGCATGGGCTGATGGAGAACCGCCACGGCCTGCTGGTCGACGCCTGCCTGACGCGGGCCGACGGGCATGCCGAGCGAGTGGCCGCGCTGCACATGATTGAGCCTCGTGCCGACCGGCCGACAGCAATCACGCTTGGCGCCGACAAAGCCTACGACGCAGAGGACTTCGTCAACGAGCTGCGCTCGATGAACGTAACGCCGCATGTTGCGCAGAACACCAGCGGCCGCAGCTCTTCGATCGACGGGAGAACGACCCGGCACAGCGGCTATGCCGTCAGCCAGCGCATCCGCAAGCGCATCGAGGAGGCGTTCGGCTGGATCAAGACGGTCGCCGGTCAAGAGAAGACCAGCTTCCGTGGCCATGATCGCGTCGCATGGGCCTTCACCTTCGCTGCCAGCGCCTACAATCTGATGCGGCTGCCCAAGTTGATCGCGGAGACCGGCTGATGGGCAAGGTGCCCGGCTTCGCCAAGGCCTTTGTCGGACGTTGGCGCATCGTCGAGATGGACGTCTGGGACAGCGACTTCCTCGATCTTGTCGAAGAGGCGCATCTCACCTTCCAGGGCAAGTCCGATGGCGAAATCGCCTTTGGGGCTCTTAAGGGCTTCTTGGACGTGCGCTACGGCGCCCGCGACGGTTCGCCCTGCGCGGAGTTCTCATGGGAAGGGCACGATGAGAATGATCCATCCTGCGGTCGCGGATGGGCTATGATTGGCACCGCGGGCAGGCTCGTCGGCCACTTCTACATCCACAACGGCGACGATTCCGCCTTCGTTTGCGAACGCGGCTGAGTTTTTCAACACCCTGCTCTCATGTTTGCTGTCAAGCGACTCGATCAAGCGGAGCCGCTTCCGGCTGAGCGCCCGGACGCTGGACTTCGAAGGTGCCCACGGTAGGAGGCAGGGCTAAAGACGACGGTTGATCAAGCTCTCATGCGCGGGTTGGCTACCGCATGACCGTGGTTTCGTCTTGGGGCTGCCTCGGTCTAGAGGGCGAGCGTCGGCAATGCCGGCTCATAACAGGCCACGAGGATTCCCCACCGCGCCCTGCCTCCTGCCCTGGGCACCGATATGGTCGGCGCTCTTCAGGCGGCCGACCCGAGTTGTACTTGACGAGTGATCGCCCACAGGAAGCCGACCATCTCACGTGCAATGGCGGTGGTGACGATCACCTTGGGTTTGCCGGCCGCCGACAAGCGCCGATAGCGAGCGCATAGCCTGACCTGGGCCTTCCAGGCGATATCGCGGATAACTTGAGGCAGGCGCTCGTTACGGTCATGGAGCTTGCGACTGACGCGGGCTTGCATGCGATAGGTCCATGCCCCCTCGATCAGAGCCCGCCTGGCCAGAGCGTTGCCAGCCTTGGTGATACCGCCGCGTCGGATGGTGCTTGGCGCAAGATCACGTGGCGTGAAGGGACGGCAGAACGCTTATCCTCGCGCTTTGCCCGTGTGCGCATCCGTCCGGCACATCGAGATTACTGGCTTGCCGAAAGCCGGCCGCAGGAATGGCTGCTGATCGAGTGGCCGGAGGGCGCGGAAGCACCCACCAAATATTGGTTCTCGACGCTTCCGGAGAACATTGGATTCCGTCACCTGGTTGACACGGCCAAGCTGCGTTGGCGCATCGAGCGCGACTACCACGAACTCAAACAGGAGATCGGTCTTGGCCACTTCGAGGGAACGAGGCTGGCGCGGCTTCCACCATCATGCAACGCTGTGCATCGCGGCCTACGGATTCCTGGTCTCCGAGCGGGAGACGATTCCCCCCCTCAGCAACAGGTTCGGCCGGGTTTTTCAAAGAGGTTACAATTCCCGAAACTTATCGCCCGAGGGGTTCCGCCATTGCGGCCTGAACGCCACGTTCCAAATTCGATCTCGACTGTCCGGCGGAAATTGAGCGCCGCTCTCGCGTCCACACTATCTCGATGCCCTTGTTGTATCAGAGCAATCTCAAGACAAAGCAGTCATCGAAATTTATGATGCAGTAAGACTAGCTCTCGACCCCAGGGATGATCGCTTGAGCCGCGCAGGCATTGCTCGGCTTACACAGCGACGGCCGCGAAGCTGATGGCGCAAATCAACCAAAACGCAGATTTTCTGCGGACACCTTACCCGAGCTACCCATCTTGACTTCGAAGCTGATCCGCGCCCCCTCCGCAAGAGCGGTGTAGCCGGCCTTCTCGACTGCTCTGATGTGCACGAATACGTCGGCTCCCCCATCATCCGGCCTAATAAAGCCGTAGCCCTTCGTCGCGTTGAACCACTTTACTATACCGGTTGCCACTATAATATCTCCATGCAAATGACCGCGATCTATCTACTGTTCGCAGAATGATCAAGACCCTCCTCGTAGGTCGCGTGCGATGTTGCCCCGCCGCTCACTATTGAGCGACATCGGTCATCGCTCTGAGCTTCACAGAGCCGTTAGGCCGATCGATCGTCCCGCGTCCTCGGCTGTTTCTGGCCGCGACGCCTGCGGCTGGCGCTGCGGCGTTGCAGCGCGGGTGGAAGCACGGGAAGCTTACTTGCGAGAGGCGTCTCACGCGATCCTTCGAGCGCTCGCTCTTGAGTGGTCGGCATGGCCATCTGTTCCAGCGAACCAAGAAGGGCCCTGCCTTTTTCCGTTATGATCCACTGTCCGGATTCTCGCGCAACCAGCTTCTGTCCGAAAATATTGAGATCCGGGGCCCGCTCTGCCAATCGCTTCATACGAGCCGTCCACTCCGGACCGCTGATGTAGAATACCGCTAGGTAATCCTTCAGGACAGCGAGACTCGCACGGCCCTCCGGTTGGCCGGCGAGAATCTTAAGTATCGAGAGCTGAAAACTCACATTCGTTAACCAAACGCAGTGGCACGATCGCCGCACACATTAGCGGCCCCTAGCGGACCCCGCGCTGGGCTTCAAAACAAGAACCTGAAAACAAATGCTAACGCACGGATCGTCCGACAAGTTTGGACGCAAGCTTATACTGTCCTTTCGGATCTGGGGAGGCCCTTCGATGCAATTCCTCGGCCGTTCCAACAGGGCTTGCGGGAAGCATCGAACCTGCTGATCGTGGACAGCCCAGAGCATTGCGAAACGGAGCTTACGCGTCTCAAAGAGACGCGGTCCGAAACTCGCGAGAGCGAATTGTCGATCTAAGGTCGCCACGTTGCAAGAAGATTGAAAACTACCATACGCGCGTGAATGTATCCGCGCCCTTCAACTTGCCGGGCTTTCCGTTCTTATCAACGTAGAACAGCGTCCATGACGTTGGCATTTGAGCCCCGTTAATTTTTCCAACCCACCGGGTGAACGAATTGCACTGGGCAAAAGTAACAACAAAATACAGTCCGGTTGGACCGACTGCTCCCGATGCAGGATAAGGGATACCCTGGCAAGCAAACCCTTGAGCATGGTTCGTGAAAGTCCCTTGGATTGCCCTGCCATTAGTGGACCAAACATACAGCTCTGAACCCCGTTCATTCTTCCAGTATGAGGGAGCAGGAAGCCCCTGCGCCCTGGCCTCGGCGAAAAGCAAGAAGAACTGAGCGATCAACAAAAATCCCAGAAATCTCTTCATATGGAAGCCCCAAAAGAGTTCGCTTAGAAGTCGCATCTTGGATCACTAATTTGGTGCAACTTGAGGTGACGTTCGCTGCTGTTATCCCGCATTCGGCAACGGAATGCGGCGCAAAAGCGCAAGATCATGCTGGATCGCGGCGAAGGCGGTGTCCCTCGATTGCTTCCCCGCGTCGGTTCGCCTGGGCGGCCGAGCTCCGAGCTGATGCTCGGTTATTGTGAGTGAGGCGCGCTTCCCATGAGCTCCATCGTCCGCGGACATACGCAGACCAGAGGGCATTGCCCACAGCTGTATCGGGTCGGGCAACCTGCGCCAGGCATATCCATTCCGGTGATTGCTAGTGTCCCCACAGCGGCACCTTCGTTCCGCCGTCGATTGCGGCCGCTTTCACTCAACTTCACCGAACATGGCTAAGAAATAACGAATGGCATCTTCCAGAGGTTGCCAGATCTGGGAATCACGAGCATTGCGGCGACACACAGTCGATACGTGCCGATTTAAATCGCGATCCCGAAGGGCTGCTATTGGTCCTTTCCAGGACGCTGTGATTTCCGTGTCTATGTTCGACGGGACATCGATTTATCAGGAGCGGCCGGACCCAACGACTCTTTCGCAAAGATTGGCCGAGTACCACTTACCTTATCACCAGGCGCTATCTGACATCATCCGCCGTCTCCGAAAACTGTGCGGGCGCGTCCTGCTTCTCGATCTGCACGCGTTTTTACGGACCCATCGAAGACGATGTATGAATCGGCGACTTGCGGGTGCGTCGTGTCAACCGGCCACAACAGCGATCGCCGTGATCGCGTTCGAGCGACGGGGCTTCCGGGCAGTTTCCAATGAACCGTTTGCCGGCGGCAGGAAACACTACAGCGCTTCGAGCAAGGCGTTGCAGATCGAATTGCGCTTCACAACCTATATGGATTGCGGTCGTATCGATGATCCTGTCCGGCCAGAGATCGACAACGCGCGGCTCCAATTTTTGAAGCCCCGCCTTCGTGGTGCGCTCACGGAGATGGTTGATCGATGGTGCCCAATCTAGAAGAACGCTTCACCTGCAGCTGCGTGCCGACCTCCAATCGCGACATCGCACCGCGATTGCTGACATGGCGATGGCGAGATTGCCGGGGAAATTGCGGTCAGCACCCGGATCTCGCCGCAGCTCTTGACCGTTGCGAGTTATCCCGTCAACGAGAAAAGCCGATGAATGGGAATGACAGGCTGAGGATGACGGATGTGATTGATCAAGCGAACGCCTCGGAGTTGCCGCCCGTCTCGCACAAATCGCCAAGGCGCGTTTCTTGGATTCTCGCGCTCGTGGTCATCTCCGTTGGTCTGTGCGCCGGGGCAGCCTACTATTGGAGTAACATCGAGACAGTTTTCGCGACGTCATCGGCGCATGAGCCTGTCCCGATTACAGGCTTGTCACCTGAGGATAGGGAAGCTCTCCTCCAGATTCGATCAGGACAACAGAAGGCGAGCGATGAGATCGCAGAGCTCAATCGCAACATCGGTGCCCAGCAAACCGATTTGAAGCGGATGGCGGACCAGATCGAGGCGCTCACGGCGAAGATCGAATCTTTGCAGAAATTGCCCGTTCCCGCCCCTACGCCCCCTGTTCCTTCTCCGCCGGCCGCCCATTCCGCTTTGAAGCCGGCCAAGCGAGTGGTCCAACCTTCTAAACCAGAAGGGCCAATCTCAATCGGGGGCGCGCCGCTGATCCCGGAGCGAGGTACTGACCAGCGTTGATGCAGACGACGACTTTGTCGTCGACTGCTTTTCGTTGTGGCAACGCTCCCGGCCTTACGAGCCCTTGACCATGGCTCGCTTGATGGATCTCGCGCCTAAAGCCCGCGCGGAGATGAATAGCTATCCATCCATGCGTCGACCAAAATGTAGGTCAGTCGGATCACGTCACGCAGGCGCGGCGCATTCTCTAGGCGTGACAGTGTCGGTTGGGAACAAAGATCGCGACCGCTGTCCGGCAGCCGTCCGCAGGCCAGCTTGAATGCGGGATCGGACCGCAGATGATCGAGGTCGTCGGCGTCCTCGTAGCCGCAGCAGATCGCGAACATGCGCGCGCGGAACATATCGACCAGGCTGTGCACGACCCGCGTCGGATCGCGCCGATCCGGGAACACCCGGGCCAAATTGTCGGCCAAACCAAGACGCCGCTCGGCCATCGCCAGAAGCATCCCCCCCTTTCGAGGTTAGGCGCCCACCATCGAGGCAGCTGTGACTTTCTTGGCGTGAACGGCTGGAAACGAAAAGGGCAGAATCGTATCATCGTTCATGGCGGGCGTGGCGTTCACGGTTGAGGTGATGGGGTTGGCTTCGCAACCGAATCCTACGCCGCATCAACGCTACACCACGCTCGCCAGCCCCTCAGGCGCACGCTTTCGAATAAGACGGGCTAGCTCGACGCTGAAGAAGATGGTCAACGGCGAGTTCGACTTGCGCCGTCTGAACGACGTCACCCAACAGCTTCTCGAGTCCAAGCAGATCGAGCAGCGGTTCGCCTCGACCAAGACCGGCGGTCGCCCCTCGCATCGGTGGTTCGCACTGTGACGGAGCGGAGTGCCTTTTTACATTACTTTCTGAATAGGATAGGCAGGCGAATGGGGCGCACGCTGCTAACGTACGCCCCCCTCGTTTAACGCTAGGACCTTCGCGGCGCCGCGTCCATTTACGAAACAGCCGTTATTTCCTGCCCAGGTCTCTCTTTATTGCGGCTGTTCTACTCCATGCGCAATCGTGCGAAGTGCTGGTCCAAGAGGGATGCCGGATCACCACCTGAAGAGGTCGTTTCGGCACTTTCGACACTTGCTTCAGAAGCGGTGTCACTAGAAGCGGTGTCACTATCCTCGACCTTAGTAAGATACTTCGTAGGTTTGTCTACTCGCTGCCACTCGTTGCTCTCGTTCTTCGTCCACACTTCGGGATGCTGGTTAGGATCAAGCGCCCAATCATTACCACCCATGTGGACAAAACCCATTTTTTTCAGACGGGGTTCCATGCCCTCCATGCCAGGACGTGACAAGACCAAGGGATGGTCGCCGTCCAGTCGCAGTTGATGCTCCAGCAGAATATCGCCCGCGTTATCGACCAACGGATGAGTAACCCGAAGCTCAACCACGGACGTGATATCGTTGCGTCCAAACTGTTGCCAAACCTGCTCCCCCTCGATTTGAGTCGGCCCACCTGCTTTTAAAAGCCCGACGGTTTCGTCACCTAACTGATAGCTGTAGAATCGTCCTGGCTTGATTGAATATTCGGGAGTGTTGAGGTAGCTTCCAGCAACCGCTCCTGTGCGCCAAGCCTTCTCGGACACGTGATCCGAGTACTCTTCTGGGTTACCGGCGATGTGCCTGATGTCGCCGCCCAAAAATCTCCTCAGTCCGTTTTCGAAGGAATTTTGATCGATCTCTATGATCGGCGGCTTGGAAGCCAGAGAGTATGGCGTCGTTGTCACCGACGACGACGTACCGGGCTCCATGCCCGCAACTGTGTCCGCAAATCGGGGGCTCTCTCCCTCATCTCCAGATTCATCAACATGGCTGGCGCTTCCAGGCTGGCTGGACGATCCGACGATTCTACCATACATCAGATTCGCTCTCCTCTCGGCACAATTGCACGCTGGAGCTCGTGCCGCGCAAGCTCCGCGCGGAGGAGGATATACAGCTTGGCTGACCACAACCTGACGCATAGGCGGCCAATTTAGGCTCATTCCCAATCCTCAAGGGAGCAGTGCAAACAAATAAATAAAGAGTGCTCCGTGAAAAACGCGGACGAGCGATGATTTAAGCAATCTTTTGAGCCGGGACAGTTTCGGCGAAGGCACGGATGATGGCGCGTCTGCGGGCCATCGCAGGAGCAGGCCGAAGTTGTAGCCGGCCGACTCGCTCTTCAAGTCGCTCCCGCAAAAACATGGCGAGCCAAAGCACCTAAGCCGTACAATATCGCGCACGGTACGCTACTGCCGACCACCATGATGACCAGGTAGATCACGCCGCACTCTTTAAGGCCAACGCCCGCAGCGCGTGGATTGACCAAGAAGAAAAGGACGGTCGCTGCCGCGCCTAGCCCGTCCTATTCGTGAGAGTGCGGCTTTTTAGTCCGATTGATGCGGCCGCACATCTTGTCTGACGAGGCGCACAGGATTGCCTTCGGCTATTCACCGCCTGACGACCCGTACTTTGCAACGCGCTTGAGGGATGGGGTGGGCGAACGGGGGCGCACGCCCCGCCGGTCAAGGACCGAGCGGCAGCAGCGCGCCTGGCAAGCCGCGGATCAGGTCGGCTTCGGGACATGCCGCGGCGAACGCAAGGCGAATGCGGCTCGTGGTCTCGACGACACGGGCAGCGATTTTCAAGAGCCGAAGACGCAGCGTCGCGAACTCGGCAGCGGCCAATTCCCGGACTTCGGGAATCGCCTCGCGCACGGTCAGCATCAGCCAATAAGCGGCCGTATGGAGCACGAGACGGACCTGGTTGGCGAGCGCCGAACGGCAGCTGGTGCGGTCGGAGGCGAACTGCGTCTTATGCAGCTTGATCAGATTCTCGGCTTGGCCGCGCGCGCAATACAGGCTGTCGTAGATCCACTCGGCCGAACCGACATCGAGGCTGGTGACGACGAAGCGGATGTCGAGGCCGAGCATCGTCGCCTCAATACGGGCGACGGTGCGCCGTTCGCGATCCCAGGACTTTGCCTTGTGGCGCGTCTCGGTATAGCCACGCAGAACCGGCGGGTTCTCGATGGCGCGTCGCGTGCGGATGTCGCCGGCGACCTCGTCGACTTTTCTGGCGAGCGGCTTGGTGCCGGACAGACCGAAGATGTAGTCGATGCCCGTTGGTCTCGCACCACGCCATTGCCTCCGGCCGGGCATAGTGCCCGTCGCCACGGAACGTAATTCGCGTGTTGTGCCATCGCGTGCGGATGTGCCGTACCAGGCGGCGCAGATGGGCACGCACCTCGACGCCGCCCGGCGTCTTGCCGGGCCGCAGCACGACCGCCACGGGCCGGCTCTTCTCCGTGTCGTAGACGTGGATCGGCAGAAAGCAGCGCTCGTCATAATGAGCGTTGAACAGCGAGAGCTGCTGATGGCCGTGGACGACATCGCAGCTATCGTCGATGTCGAGCGTGACGGATGCCGGTTCGCGCGGGTAGCTATCCATCCATGCGTCGACCAAAGTGTAGGTCAGTCGGATCACGTCGCGCAGGCGCGGAGCATTCTCCAGGCGCGACAGCGTCGGTTGGGAACACAGATCGCGACCGCTGTCCGGCAGCCGTCCGCAGGCCAGCTTGAATGCGGGATCGGACCTCAGATGATCGAGGTCGTCGGCGTCCTCGTAGCCGTAGCAGATCGCGAACATGCGCGCGCGGAACATATCGACCAGGCTGTGCACGACCCGCGTCGGATCGCGCCGATCCGGGAACACCCGGGCCAAATTGTCGGCCAAACCAAGACGCCGCTCGGCCATCGCCAGAAGCATCCCCCCCTTTCGAGGTTAGGCGCCCACCATCGAGGCAGCTGTGACTTTCTTGGCGTGAACGGCTGGAAACGAAAAGGGCGGAATCGTATCATCGGTCATGGCGGGCGTGGCGTTCACGGTTGAGGTGATGGGGTTGGCTTCGCAACCGAATCCTACGCCGCATCAACGCTTTACACCACGCTCGCCAGCCTCTCGGGCGCCCTCTTGCGAATAAGACGGGCTAGCTCGACGCGGACGGGGCGGTCATATGTGGAATTTCAGTCGAGCCGCGGCTTGCGTTGGTATTCGCCTCGCCATGGGCGGGTGTACCAGTCTGTATTATATTCATGAACCGCAGACAGGCGTGATCACGGCCGGTGAGCTGCCGTATTTCCTCAAGTCGATCCGATGTGAGGTCGTGACTTTCTACAAGATCGAACGGGAGAGGCGGAAGGAATACCTCAAAATCTAGAAGTCACGCCCTGAAGAGGCGTTCGACAGGTACGCTCATTTCGACATTGATCCGTTCCTGTATGGCACTTTCTTCCTGGAGTTGAAGGTCACCGATACGGGCGGGCTCGGCTCCGGTACAGCGTTTGATTACAAACGGATTCTGAGCGCGACCAGTAGTGAAATCACCCATGGGGTCCCACTGCTTCGGCTCAGGATACCTATGACCTGATCTGGTCATTCCTGATGAAACAGAACGCACAACTTGCGTCCGGTACGACGCCAGCGGCCGCGGGACCGGCAACGTATGAGCGCGGCTGCTATCATGGAACGCCGGCGGACCTGATCGAGCTCGAGGGGCGTGCTGAGAACAAGTACCCGGACCGAGCCGCCTATAAGCGCATCATTGTCGACGCGTCCAAGCCACTGGCAGCCTGGTTGCAGGACAACGCTATTCTCATCGCCGCTAACAATCTCACGCCGGCGATGCCTACCGAGAGCGCGGAGCCGGCGCAAATGACATACACTTTTCTCCATCCAGGCTTGGATCAAAGGATAATCCGATTTACACGGCTCCCTCGCCGGGAGGAGAGAAGTCGCAGGAATTCCCGGGAGGCGCCGGACGCCGTACGGGCGGCGGACCCCGGACAAATGGATTCATCGTGGCGCCGGTGCCTGTGTTCCCGCCGACCCCAACCCCGACGCAGTAGGACAATGGTCCGCCTCTGGTTACCCAGACTCTTGATCTCTTGGGGCGCGAATGCTCGCCTGCGCTTCCGTCGGGCGTGTCCGAAATGGAGCTGTACGGCACGGTCATTCGCGGATCGAAATGGGAGATCAAGGAAATCCCCGTCTGCTGGGAGAATCTGCAGCCGAAGGATCAAAAGTATGCCGACCTAGTTCGAAAAGCGGTTGCGGAGACCTGGCAGACTGCGGCGCAAGGCGGCGTGTGGTTTTCGAAGACCTGGCCGTTGTGTACCGACGGCGCGCCCGGTGTGCACGTGCGGGTCGCTGACGAGGGCGCTCACACCGACGTCGTCGGAAAATACCTTGACCGCAAGCCATCGGGCATAACTCTCAATTTCAGTTTCAATCATTGGAGCAAAGGCTGTCGAGATAGACGCGAGTTCTGCATTCGTGCGGTTGCGGTCCACGAATTCGGACATGCGGTTGGTTTCACGCATGAACAGAACCGCGACTGTCCGGCACTATCATGGCTATCGGCCATGGCGACCGACAACCGGTGAGGCGAGCCAGAGGGCGCCTCCTGACAAGAGCACCACCGGTGCCGAGGTCGTGATCAACGTCGGCTATCAAGGGTCTGGTGCCGGTCTACTTCGCCACGAATCGCGTGGTGATGGGCGGGCCTGGTCTCGAATTGAGCCAGATCTCCTATGCTCGTTCTGCCACCAACACCTTTGGCCACGTGACGGTCAGTATTCCGGTCGTTCACAAGATGGGCGAAGTGGAGACGCCGAAGACGAACTGGTTTGGGCTACGCAAGGAGGCGGAAGACGACAGAAAGCATTTCCGAATCCAGAAGCTATATCGTCTTTCTCGCGAAGAGTTCGCCTCCGCTACCGCAAATCCTGCCGATGGCATGATGCTCTTTGTGCATGGCTACAACGTCGGTTTTTCCGAGTCCCCTGTCTGCCGCCTTTGCTTCATCCGTGGTTACATCCTTGCCGGTGATGGTTAGTTGTTTCCCACAACAATGCGTGTTCTGTGAGAGGGCTTCCGGTCCTAAACCTCCATTAAACCTGCATCTTAACCAGCGTCGAGTATGGTGTGCACCGCGCACTAAGAAAGTATTTCCGGCGAGAGGCCGGAAACTTCCTTGCCGGCTGCAAATCGAATTGTTTCCGCTCCTCGTGTTGTCGGTGTCCCCGCGTACCGTTCATGAGAGTGATTCAGATCAGCAACGTTCTGGAATCCCTTCACTTTTGAATCGCTCCCGGCTGTTGGCCTGCTTCTTGCTGTCTTTGGCGTCATCGACAAGTCAAAGCCGAAGACGGGACGATTCATGGGCGCGGCGACGGAAACATTCTACAGCGTGATCAGGCGGCAAGGCATCACGCGCAGGAGCTTTCACAAGTTCTGCAGCCTGACGGCGACGAGCCTGGGGCTCGGGCCGCTCGCGGCGAGCCGCATTGCCAACGCGCTCGAGACCAAGCCGCGCGTGCCCGTGATCTGGATGCACGGCCTCGAATGCACCTGCTGTTCCGAGAGCTTCATTCGCTCCGCGCATCCGTTGGTCAAGGATGCGGTGCTGTCGATGATCTCGCTCGACTACGATGACACCATCATGGCGGCAGCCGGTCACCAAGCCGAAGCCATCCTCGAGGAAACCCGCGCCAAGCACAAGGCACAGTACATCCTCGCGGTCGAAGGCAATCCGCCGCTGAACGACGGTGGCATGTTCTGCATCGACGGCGGCATGCCGTTCGTCGAGAAGCTGAAGATGATGGCCGAGGATTCGATGGCGATCATCGCTTGGGGCGCCTGCGCGTCCTGGGGCTGCGTGCAGGCGGCAAAACCCAATCCGACCCAGGCGACGCCGATCGACAAGGTCATCACCAACAAGCCAATCATCAAGGTGCCGGGATGCCCCCCGATCGCCGAAGTGATGACTGGCGTCGTCACCTTCATCACGACCTTCGGCAAGCTGCCCGAGCTCGACCGCCAGGGCCGGCCAAAAATGTTCTACTCGCAGCGCATTCACGACAAGTGCTATCGGCGGCCGCATTTCGATGCCGGCCAGTTTGTTGAGGAATGGGACGACGAGGCCGCCCGCAAGGGCTACTGCCTCTACAAGATGGGCTGCAAGGGCCCGACCACCTACAACGCCTGTTCGACGGTGCGCTGGAACGGCGGAGTGTCGTTCCCGATCCAGTCAGGTCACGGCTGCATCGGCTGCTCGGAGGACGGCTTCTGGGACAAGGGCTCGTTCTACGATCGTCTCACCAACATCAAGCAGTTCGGCATCGAGAAGAACGCCGATCAGATCGGCATGGCGGCAGCCGGCGCCGTCGGCGCCGCGGTGGCCGCGCATGCGGCTGTGACCGCGGTGAAGCGTCTCGCCAGCAAGCGCGAAGACGCCGATCACAACAGCTAAGCGACAAAGACACACTAGGGCAGGAACACCATGGGTATCCAAACTCCCAACGGCTTCAATCTCGACAATTCCGGCAAACGCATTGTCGTCGATCCCGTGACCCGTATCGAGGGGCACATGCGGGTCGAGGTCAATGTCGACGCCGACAACGTCATCCGCAACGCGGTCTCCACCGGCACGATGTGGCGCGGGATCGAGGTGATCCTGAAGAACCGCGACCCGCGCGACGCGTGGGCGTTCACCGAGCGGATCTGCGGCGTCTGCACCGGCACGCACGCGTTGACGTCGGTGCGCGCGGTCGAGAACGCGCTCGGGATCACCATTCCCGAGAACGCCAACTCGATCCGCAATTTGATGCAGCTCGCCCTGCAGGTGCACGACCACGTCGTCCACTTCTATCACCTGCATGCGCTGGACTGGGTCGACGTCGTCTCCGCGCTCTCGGCCGACCCGCGCGCGACCTCGACTCTCGCGCAGTCGATCTCGAGCTGGCCGTTGTCCTCGCCCGGCTACTTCAAGGATCTGCAGACCCGGTTGAAGAAGTTCGTCGAGTCCGGTCAGTTGGGGCCGTTCAAGAACGGCTATTGGGGTAGCAAGGCCTACAAGCTACCGCCCGAGGCCAACCTCATGGCGGTGGCGCATTATCTGGAGGCTCTCGATTTCCAGAAGGAGATCGTCAAGATCCACACCATCTTCGGTGGCAAGAATCCGCATCCGAACTGGCTGGTCGGTGGCGTGCCCTGTCCGATCAATGTCGACGGGACCGGCGCGGTCGGCGCCATCAACATGGAGCGGTTCAATCTGATCTCCTCGATCATCGACCGTATCATCGAGTTCAACGAAATGGTCTATCTACCCGACGTAGCGGCGATCGGTTCGTTCTACAAGGACTGGCTCTATGGCGGCGGCATTTCGGGCCAGAGCGTGCTCGCCTATGGCGACGTGCCCGAACACGCCAACGACTATTCCACCCGGAGCCTGAAGCTACCGCGCGGCGCCATCATCAACGGCAATCTGTCGGAGGTGTTTCCCGTCGATCACGCCAACCCCGACGAGATCCAGGAGTTTGTGGTCCACTCCTGGTACAAATACCCCGACGAAACCAAGGGCCTGCATCCCTGGGACGGCATCACCGAGCCGAACTACGTGCTGGGTCCCAATGCGAAGGGCACCAAGACCGCGATCGAGCAGCTCGACGAGGGCGGCAAGTATTCGTGGATCAAGGCACCTCGCTGGAAGGGCCACGCCATGGAGGTCGGCCCGCTGGCGCGCTGGGTGGTCGGCTACGCGCAGAACAAGTCCGAGTTCAAGGATCCCGTCGACAAGTTCCTCAAGGATTTGAACCTGCCGATGTCGGCGCTGTTCTCGACGCTCGGCCGCACCGCCGCGCGCGCACTGGAATCGGTCTGGGCCGGACAGCAGATGCGTTACTTCCAGGACAAGCTCATCGCCAACATCAAGGCCGGCGACAGCTCGACTGCCAATGTTGACAAGTGGAAGCCGGAAAGCTGGCCGAAGGAAGCCAAGGGCTTTGGCTTCACCGAGGCGCCACGCGGCGCGCTCGCACACTGGATCAAGATCAAGGACACCAAGATCGACAACTACCAGTGCGTGGTGCCCACCACATGGAACGGCTCGCCGCGAGACCCCAAGGGCAACATCGGCGCCTTCGAGGCGTCGCTGATGAACACGCCGATGGTCAATCCCGAGCAGCCGCTCGAGATCCTGCGCACGATCCATTCCTTTGATCCGTGCCTGGCTTGTTCGACACACGTCGTGAGCCCGGACGGCCAGGAGCTCGCTAAGGTCAAGGTCAGGTAGGAGGCGACCATGATGGATGCAGTTGTGCCTTCTGCGGAAGCCGAGCCGAACCTCACAGCGATTGCGGCCGATGCGGCGGGCGAGCGTGCGGTGGGGCGTCCCACCGTCTATGTCTACGAAGCCCCGGTGCGCATCTGCCACTGGGTGAACGCGCTATCGATTCTGATCCTGATGGTCACCGGTTATCTAATCGGGACGCCGCTGCCTTCGGTCCAGGGCGAGGCGTCGGCCAGCTTCGTGATGGGTTATATCCGCTTTGCTCATTTCTCTGCAGGACAGGTGCTCGCGGTATTCTTCCTCGCGCGCATCCTGTGGGCCTTCGTCGGCAATCACCACTCCCGGCAGATCTTCTACATTCCAGTGCATCGCAAGCAGTTCTGGAAAGAAGTGCTGCACGAGATCCGCTGGTACGCGTTCCTTGAGCGCGAGCCGAAAATGTATGTCGGCCACAATCCGCTGGCGCAGACCGCGATGTTCACCGGCTTCACCCTGTTCGTGGCCTTCATGATCATTACCGGCTTTGCGCTCTATTCCGAAGGCGCGGGCATCGACAGCTGGCAGCACAAGCTGTTCGGCTGGGTGTTTGCGATCTGGCCGAACAGCCAGGACGTGCACACCTGGCATCATTTCGGCATGTGGGCGTTGGTGGTGTTCCTGATGGTGCACACCTACGCGGCGATCCGCGAAGACATCATGTCGCGCCAGAGCATCATCTCCTCGATGATCTCGGGCGAACGGCAATTCCGCGACTGAAACAGGAAGGCTACCGATGCCGACATCCTCGCAACACGACCGCATCCTGGTACTCGGCATCGGCAACATCCTGTGGGCCGATGAAGGCTTTGGCGTGCGCGCGGTGGAGGAGTTCCACCGCCGCTACGTCGTGCCTGATAACGTTACGATCCTCGACGGCGGCACCCAGGGCCTCTACCTCGTGAACTATCTGGAAGAGGCCGACCGCCTGATCGTGTTCGACGCCATCGACTATGGCCTCGAACCCGGCCGGTTGAAGCTCGTACGCGACGACGAGGTGCCGCGTTTCACCGGCGCCAAGAAGATGAGCCTGCACCAGACCGGCTTCCAGGAGGTGATCAGCGCCGCCGACCTGCTCGGCCGCTGCCCGAAACATCTGGTGCTGATCGGCTGCCAGCCGCTCGATCTCGAAGACTGGGGCGGGCCGCTGACGCCGCCGGTGCGCCACCAGATCGCGCCGGCGATCGATCTCGCCTGCGAGATCCTGGCCGAGTGGGGCATCGAAGTAACGCGGCGCAGTGCGCCTTTGGCGGAGTCCGAGCGGCTGCTCGCCAACGACATCGATGACCTCCATTACGAGACGCGGCCGGCCTGACCGCGCCTCTGGAGACTGGACCATGTGCCTCGGCTTACCCATGACGATTGTCGAGACCGATGGCATGTCCGCACTGTGCGCATTTCTCGGCGAGGAGCGCCGCGTCTCCGTACTGTTGCTTTCGAACCCGCCGGTGGGCGCGAAGGTGCTGGTCTATATCGACACCGCGATCCGTCTGCTCGACGAGGATGAGGCGCGCCTGATCGCGGATGCGATCGAAGGCCTGAACGCGGCGGTCGGGGGCGAGAATTGCGATCGCTTCTTTGCCGACCTCATCGACCGAGAACCGCAGCTGCCGGCACATCTGCGGTCCGAATAGACCGGCCCGGTTCAAGTATACCGGCGGCCGGATTGGCGGTGGCGATAGGCCTGCAAGCTGTCTTTCCACTGCAAATAATAAAGACGGAAAGTATCTTATCATTAAAACGAGCGTTGCCATCGGTTCGTAAAAATATCCGATGTAATCAAATAGGTGATTCATTGCTACTGCCAGCGATATGCTGGCACATACCTTGCTGACCTCTGTTCCGAGCGAAAACATAAGCTTGTCAGGGGAGGTCTAATGGAATTCCAGGTGGGGAAGAATGATCTGACGCGGCACGGCCTGCCTGAGATCGACGCCGCGACGGTTGATCGTTTTCTTGGCGAGGCGGATGCTGCCGGCGCGATCGCCGTGCTGCTGTCGGCGGGCGATCCCAATCGTTTCCCGGAGGCGATCGATGTCGCCGTGGTGCTGCCGGAGTTGATTACCGCTTTCGGCGGCCGGCTGCGCGGTGCCGTCATCGCGCGCGGCGACGAGAGCGCGGTCGGACAGCGTTTTGGCGTCCGCGTGCAGCCGACGCTGATCTTCGTCGCCAAGGGCGAGACGCTGGGGCTGATCGCCAAGATCCAGGACTGGTCGGTCTATGTCGATCGCATCACAAAACTGATCGATCGTCCGCGCGGGCGAGCCGCCGCGGTCGCCGTCACCATCGTTCCCCAGCATCGCACGCAAGGTGTCAAGCTATGAAGGTCGGGTTCTGGGATGCGCCCGAAGGCGCCGAGCAACCGGTCAGCGTGTTTCCGATCGGCGAGGAGAGTCTCAATGCGTCGAAAGGCAGCCTGACGGCGGCCGGAGCGCTGGCAAAGCTTGCAACGCTCGACAGCGCGGAGCTTGCCTGGAGCTGCCCAAACGCGGTCGCGCTGCTCTCGCGGATCGCAGATGCCATCGCGGGCCAGAAAGCCGACGCGCCGACGCAGCTGTTCCGGCTCGCCAATCTCAACGAGCTCGAGAGCAAGCTCATCGCCGACGTGCTCGGCGAAGGCGAGGTTGGTGGCGTCGTCGCGCTGCCGGACGGATCGCTGGCCCAGATCCAGGAATCGGTGCTGGCGGGGATCTGGCGCGTGCGGCTCGAGTCCGACGCCAGCCACGAATATCTCGAGATCGGCGCCATACCCGAGATCGTCAAGCGCGCGGCCGCCGACCTGACATCCGCCGATTTCGAGATCGGCGAGGTGCCGGGGGGCGCCATGAACGTGCTGCCGGTGCTCGCCGAAATCCGCGAGCGCGCCCTGGCCTGGCGGCCCGGCATCCGCTCGCAGATCATCAACTTCACGCTGCTTCCGATGAGCCCGGTCGACATGAGCTTTCTGCAGGACACGATCCGGAACGGACCGATTCAGCTCGTGTCGCGCGGCTATGGCACCTGCCGGGTGCTGTCCACGGGCATCCGCAATGTCTGGTCGGTGCAGTTCTTCAACGCCATGGACACCATCATTCTCGATACGCTCGAAGTCGGCGGCGTGCCGACCGTCGCGCTTGCGGCGGACGAGGATTTCGAGGATTCCGCCGAGCGGCTGCAGGAAATCATCGAGGCCTATTTCAAATGAGCGCCTTCGAGAATTTTGGCGTGCGTCAGGACGTCGCGGACATCACGCGGCTGGAATGCGGCATCTGCTGGACCGTCTATGATCCGGCTGACGGTGACGAGGTGGCGCAGATCGCGCCCGGTACGCCATTCGCCGCGCTGCCGGAGGAATGGCACTGTCCGAATTGCGATGCCCCGAAATTCAAATTCATGGCGATCGAAGCATGACGGGAGGCGCGCCGGTTCCCGTCGCAGACGCCGACGCCGCGGCGTGGGGCGATCTCCTGGCCGGAAGCTATCGGCAGATCGGCGACCGCGCGATGCGCGATCTGCCGATCTGCAACGATGCGCTCGGCGTGGAGGCGGTCGGTTTCCGCCGCTTCAACGGCACGATCGTCGGCATCATGGTCACGCCGTGGTTCATGAACGTGGCGATGCCTGCGAGCGCGGTGGCCCAGACGATGTCGGGCGCGACCGTGCAAGTCCGTTTTCCCGCGGGCAACATCGAATTCATCATCAGCGAGGTCGGACAAATGGGCCGGATCGCGAGTTGTTCGCTGTTCTCGCCGATGTTCCAGCTCGCGGACATGGCCGCGGCGCGGGCGACGGCCGAAGCAGCCATTGTCGAACTGATGCTGCCGGCAGACAGTGAGGAAGCGGTCCGCCGTCGCGAGCCTGCGACAACCCCGATCGATCGGCGTAACTTCCTGCGCGGTGCCTTGACGGAGCGGCGTGAATGAGCCTGGGGTTCCGCAACGAGATCGACATCACGGTGTGGCTCGCCAGCGGCACGATCGCCGACGTCGCGATCCGGCCGCGCAGCCGGCCGCCTTTAACGCGGCTGTTTGCCGGCAAGCCGGCGATGTCGCTGCTCTCGGTGCTGCCAAGGCTTTTCTCGCTCTGCTCCGTCGCCCATCAGGTGGCGTTCCTGTCGGCGGTCGAGGCCGCGCAGGGGCAGGAGGCGACACCGGTGACGGCGCGGCGTCGCGTCACGGCTGTCGTCGCCGAGCGGCTGACCGAATTGCTGCGCGGCCTGTTCGTCGGGTGGCTCACGCTCGACGCCACGAGCGCTGCTGCCGTGCGCGCGATGATGCAGGCGAGCACGGTTCTCGGCGGCGCCAGCGACGCCGTGCCGAAAGCCTTGCGTCGCGACGTCGTCGCACAGATCAAGGCCGCGCTCGGCGCGCTGGGAATTTGCGGCGAAGACCAGATCCTCGCACCCGGCAGCGCCCTCGCCGCCTATGTCGCGCGCTGCGATGGCGAAGTATTGTCGCCGGCAATGGCCGAGCAATCATTCCTGACGACGGCCGACGACCTCGAAATCGTCACGCGCTTGCTGGCGGATGGGGCGGCCTATTCCGATGCGCCGGAACTTGGCGGCAAGATTCCGGAAACCGGTGTGTGGGCGCGCAGGGCGCAACGCGAGCCGGTCTCGTCGGCAGGCCCGGCCGCGCGCCTCAAGGCGCGCATCGCCGAGGTCGCGCGGCTCTGCGCCTGGCTCGATGGCGGCGACGAGGATCCCGATGACGGCGTCGTCGCAAGCTATCGCCTCGGCGCAGGCAAGGGCGCTGCCGCCGTCGAATGCGCGCGCGGGCGGCTGTACCACGCCGTCGCGCTCGACGATGAGGATCGCATCACGAGCTTCGAATTTCTGGCACCGACCGAATGGAATTTTCATGCCCGCGGCCCGCTGGTCCGCAGCCTCAAGGGCTCGCTGCTCGCCGCCGGCCCGCAGGGACAGGATGCGGTGCGCACGCTGGTCGACTCGTTCGATCCCTGCGTCGGCTTCAGCCTCAGTTTTCGTGAGGCCGGCCATGCATGAGATGGCACTGTGCGAGGGCATCATCGGCATCGTCGAGGAGGAAGCGCGCAAGCGTTCCTTCGCCAAGGTGAAGATCGTCTGCCTCGAGATCGGCGCGCTCAGCCACGTTGCGCCGGAAGCCATGAAGTTCTGCTTCGAGGCGGTCGCTGCGCAGACCATCGCGCAAGGGGCGAGGCTCGAGATCGTCGAGACGCCCGGGACAGCCTGGTGCATGGCGTGTTTCAAAAGCATCGAGATCAAGCAGCGTTACGAACCATGCCCATCCTGCGGTGGCTATCAACTGCAGGTGACGGGCGGCGAAGAGATGCGCGTAAGGGAACTGGAGGTCGACTGATGTGTATGGTCTGCGGCTGCAGCGACGGCAAAGCATCCATCGAACATGCCCATGATCGTGATCACGGGCATGACCACGATCATGATCACGACGGGCATCATCAGCACCACCAACACGGTCATGGACACGATCACGACCATGACCATGGTCACGATCACGATCATCACCACGATCACACCCACGAAGATGCCGGCCTGGTCGATTGCGGCCCGAATCCTGCGGGCCAAAAGATCGCCGGCATGAGCAGCGAGCGCATCATCCAGGTCGGGCGCGACATTCTCGGCAAGAACGACCGCCTCGCCGCCGACAATCGTGCGCGCTTCCAGGCCGATGAGGTGCTTGCCTTCAACCTGGTGTCGAGCCCGGGCGCCGGAAAGACCTCGCTGCTGGTTCGCGCCGTCTCCGAATTGAAGGACAGCTTCCCGATTGGCGTGATCGAGGGCGACCAGCAAACTTCCAACGATGCCGAGCGCATTCGCGCGACCGGCGTGCCGGCAATCCAGGTCAACACCGGCAAAGGCTGTCACCTAGACGCCGCCATGGTCGGCGAGGCTTATGACCGGCTGCACGGCTGAACGGCGGTCTCCTCTTCATCGAAAATGTCGGCAACCTCGTGTGTCCGGCGGCCTTCGATCTCGGCGAGGCCTGCAAGATCGTGGTGTTCTCGACCACCGAGGGCGAGGACAAA
>NZ_LBIX01000146.1:0-40299 GCF_028128655.1 Bradyrhizobium sp. CCBAU 45394
TGTCCCTCGAGCAGCGCCACGGCCTCGGCCGCCACGCGATGGATGTCCATGCCAATGATGCGCATCTCTCCCTCCATGGTTGTCAGTGCGAAAGGGAGCCGCGGGCAACACGACAATTACGGATCCGCGCTCGCGGCGCATCCGGGCTAGTCGCAGGGGCGGCCAGATAACGACCTCGAACTCGCAGTTCATGTCAGGGGGGGGGGGGGGGGGGGGGGGGGGGGGGGGGGGGGGGGGGGGGGGGGGGGGGGGGGGGGGGGGGGGGGGGGGGGGGGGGGGGGGGGGGGGGGGGGGGGGGGGGGGGGGGGGGGGGGGGGGGGGGGGGGGGGGGGGGGGGGGGGGGGGGGGGGGGGGGGGGGGGGGGGGGGGGGGGGGGGGGGGGGGGGGGGGGGGGGGGGGGGGGGGGGGGGGGGGGGGGAGATCGTCGATATTGAACTCCAATACGCGAGGTCAGGGCAGAATTCGCGTTCACAATAACTTGCAGAGGACAACGGACTTCGGGCAGCTCGTTTCAAGACGCAAGCAATGGGTTCATCGAACACTGCTTGCCTGCCGCAAGGGGCGACGCATCTCCGGGGTTCCAAGTCAACACCATATTGGCTCGACAAGTTGCCGCTGTCGGTTCGGTCAAGGATAGCGGAGATGACATTGGGCCGCCAAAAGTTGCCTGAGGGGTCACCTTGTCCGGTGTCTGACCGCTGGAGGAGCCTCTGTCAGTTTGAGAACAGCGATTCATCGCCGAACCAAAGAGTCTTATGTCCAATCAGTGGCTTAGCTTGGAGTTGCCATTGGCACGGCCGTTGCTACTGAAATCTGGCAACATTAATTGGCCGAGAGCACGTAGATGCATAATACTACCGCGCTTCTTTGCTTGCGCCGGCATGCGCTTATTTCTGAGATAGAAAGAGGCGCGCGGCCGCCGATGCAACCGAGCGCGCGAAGAGACGTTCCTTTTCGCCTTTCGCAACCGGCGCATGAGACAATCGATCGGCCCAGCAACAAGGCTACCCAGTTGAAAGCAATGCGGCCGCCACGGCAAGTCGGATGGGGCGCTCCGATGACCACGTGTGCCGGCGAGCAAGCCTGAAGGTGCGAGATGCATCTCACACTCGGAGTCCTCGGGGAGAACGCCGAGCCCTTGGGCCGCAACGCAACGCAGGCGTTTGGACCGGAAGGGGGCTCCATCGGTCGCGCGCGGGGTTGCTACTGGCGGCTTCTAGATCCAACCAACACCCTGTCAGGACACCACGCGCTGATCGCATTCAATGGCATCGGTTTCACGATCACCGATACAAGCACCAATGGCGTCTACATCAACACGGTAGACGCACCGCTGGGACGCGGCAATACCGCGCCGCTAGCTGATGGCGATACGCTATACTTGGCGAATTACATCCTCTCGGTAATGATCGAGGACGATCCTGTCGAAGAACGTCAACGGCTAGGCTTGACGGGGTCGAAAGCGGTGTGTGTGGGCCGGACAACGCCGACGTTGCGGTCTCCTGCACTCATCCAAAAGTCCGCAACTGCAGCCGTTCCGACTGCCGGGCGGTCGGCTAGCGATGCGCATGTTCCGCTCGAACCCTCAAGAGTGACCGGCACACGCCAGATCTTCTATTCAGCGGCACAATTCGAGCCGCAGCCACCTGATCCGCCAACCTCGCCTGGAAACCAGCCGCTCAGCAGCGACATCGCGGCTGTGGATCCGACACTGGCTGATCTTCATCGGCAACCATCGAGCGCTGTCACGACTCAGAGGCAATCCTCGCACGCGCAACCGGGATATGTCGGATCAACACTGTTGTCATCGGCCGACACGCAATTTGTCAAATCATCGCAACCGCTTCCCTCTGCCCCCTCCATTGACAGGAGTGTACCGCCGAATGGCCATCCTGCGCCAATCATCCCTGAGGATCTCGATCTTGGCGATCTATTGCCGGAGTCGGTCTCGTGCTGCACGCCGTTGGCGTCATCGCAACAAACAAAGGTGCGCATCAATGAGCCGAACGAGCTCCAGATCGCGCCTAGGCCGACCGCTTCTTCTCAGACGAATCACTTCGGGAAATTGCCGATTTCTGGTTCAAGGACGCCGCCGCCCGATCATCCGGAGATCGATCGGCGGCCACTGAGACTGAAGGAAACTGTTGCGCCGCGCGTGGTCGGCAGTCCTGAGACAAAAACCGCGACAAGAAGCGGTCCACCGCCGTTGCCTGCGCCCCCTCCATCGGACACAGACGAATTGCAGGCGTTCTGGGACGCGCTCGGTTTCAATCCGGATCTTGTGCCGCCAGCACAGCTTCGAGAGCGTTTTGCCGAACTCGGCCGCGCGGTCGCCGAGATGACGGACGGGCTGCATTCCATACTGGCGGCGTGGGCTATGCTCAAGAATGAGTGTGAAATCAGGCCGACGCAGACACTGGCCGGGAATGACAACGCGGTACAGTTCACCAACAGCAGTCACGTCCTCCGCGAGGCGCTCGGAAAGGATCGCGGATTCCGGTTTCTCTCCCGGTCAGTGCGCGCAGGCTTCGATGACATCAAAGCCCATGAGTTCGCGGCAATGGCGGCAATGAGAGGCGCGGTCAGCAATGTGCTCACGCACATGAGCCCCCAGCGTATCGAGAGCGACGCTGCAATCAGCGGTCTTTTCGGCGCTCGCGTCAATAAGGCCAAGTTGTGGGACAGATTTGTGGAACTGCACGCATCGATGGTCAATGACATTGATCAAACCGCTCGCTCCTACGTCGCAGAAGAGTTTGCTCGAAGCTACGAAACGCAACGCTCAGAATCCGGCCGCAATGAAGGGAAGACGGCCTAATGGCGCCGCGCAATACAGCCCATCGGTTGTCCGTGGTTGGCGGTGCGTTGCTGATGGCCGCTGCAGCCACCAATTGTTCGACCGACAAGTCGACCAAGTCGACGCCGATAAAGTTCGTGATCGAGGCCGATGAATTCGTCAATCCCAACGCGTACGGCAAGCCGTCGCCGGTTGTCGTCCGCATCTATGAACTGAAGTCGACGACCACCTTCACCCGAGCGCAGTTTTTCGAGCTGTTCGACGATGACACCAAACGACTTGGGCCGGAGCTGGTGGCCAAGCGCGAAGTCGAGCTGGCGCCTGGCGATAAGATGGACTTTGACCGCGATACGCCGATTGAGACCCGAAATATCGGCGTGATCGCGGGCTTCCGCGCGGGCAACGATTCCCAGTGGCGCTCAACTGCCGAAATCAACCCCGATCGCAACAATAGAATCTCGGTAAAATTGACTGCTGAAGCTGTCAGCATCGAGCACGAAGCCACTCGAAACTGGTGGAAACTCCTCTGACTGGTCCGTCGTGACCACCAGCAGCCCCCGGGGGCACATGCACTTTTTGAAAAGTTAGCGAAGAGGCGACTGAACTGGTGTCTGCGACAAGCAAACCGATCTGGTCCGAAGGCATGTTGGTGCGGCCGCAGCACTTTCAGCAATATGACCGCTGGGTCGAACAATTAGTCGAGAACCGCGTAGCTGGTCTGCTCGGCTACGGCTGGGGCATCCGACGAATTGCCTTTGATCGAAATCTTCTGGCGCTTGGCCAAGTCGCACTTACCGAACTTGAAGCCATTATGCCCGACGGCACGGCCCTTCATGCGCCGGAGCATGTCCGCCTTCCGACCGGACGAACCCCTCCACCGGCTGCGAAGAATCTGCTGGTTAAGATCGCGGTGGGTACGCGCCGGCAGGCCGGCAGCGACGTCTGTTCCGGGGATACACTAGCGCGCCGACACGATCAGGAGGTCTTGCAGATCCGGAATGCGACCTCGCCGGAAAAAGCTCCGGTCGATATCAAGGTTGCGTCGCTATCAACACAGCTCATCTTTGACGGCGAAGAACAGGGTGATCTGATCGCGCTGCCTATCTGTCGGATCCGTGATATCGATCCGGCTCGCGCGATTACGTTATCCGACACCTACGTTCCGCCTGCCATCGACATCCACGCAGCCAAGTCGCTGATCGCGCTGTTGAACGAGCTCAGATCGCTGCTGCGGACACGCGCCGATGCGCTTGCTGCGCGCGCGGATCCCTCGCGGATGACGGCGGACGGAGCCGGACTGATTGATCTTGTCACTTTATCGATCGTGAATGGCGCAGAAGCCGTGTTCGACCACTTCGCAGCAACGCGTTCGCATCATCCCGAAACGCTCTTCCGCGCGTTGCTGAGCCTTACCGGAAAGCTGTCGAGCTTCGTTGGCGATCGACGGAAGTCGCAAGAAGTGCCTTCCTATCGGCATGAGGACCTGGAAAGCTGCTTCACGCCGTTGGCTCATATTCTGCGCGGGCTGCTGGCTGTTGTGATCGAGAGCGCCGCAATATCGCTTCCGTTGCAGGACCGAGGCTATGGCATTTTAACCGGCCTGATCACCGACCGCACCTTGTTCCAGGACTCTCGGTTCGTTCTCATTGCCGTGGCAAGTGTTCCGGGCGAGACGTTGCGCACCCAGCTTCCGGCGCAGTTGAAGGTGGGCTCGGTCGAGCAGATTCGCGATCTCGTCAACCTTCAGCTCCCGGGTGTTCCGATTCAAGCGCTTGCCGTGGCGCCGCGTGAGTTGCCTTATATCCAGAATGCCGTCTATTTCGAGCTGGACCAGTCGGTGGAGCTGTGGCGAATCCTGCCGCGCTCGGCCGCCTTTGCGTTCCACGTTAGCGGTGACTACTCGGATCTCCATCTCGAGTTCTGGGCCATCCGTAGAGAACGTACGTGACCGGCCCGAAACACATGGATGAACCGACAGTCATCGGTCGCAGGCCGGTCGGTCCGACCCGTAACACTCCAGTCGGGCAATCCTCCGCGTGCCTTGCGCCGAAGATTGCCTTCCCGGCGGGCGCTCTGCCGTCGCGGGTATCTGAAACCAACGAGGTGTGGGCAGCCAACCATGCCGAGATGGTCATGCAAAGCCTGTTCGAGCCAAAGGCAATGGAGGACGCCCTCGTCGCGGCCGCGACGCCCATCCTTTTGGTTGTCGCGCAGCTTCGCGTCATCAACAGCGCCGATATCAGCGTGCTGCGACGTGAGATGGTGGAGCAAATCCACCGCTTCGAGCTGCGGGCGGCTAAAGATCAGGCGAGCGGCAGCGATGTCGAAGCCGCTCGTTACGTGATATGCGCGTTGCTGGACGAAGCGGTGATGACCACGCGCTGGGGCAGTGAGAGCGCTTGGAGTGACAAGAGCCTGCTCAACCATTTCCATAACGAGACGTGGGGTGGCGAGATGGTTTTCCAGATACTCGAACGCGTGCAGGCAAAGCCGGCCAAATACCTCGCCTTGCTCAAGCTCATCAACATCTGCTTGTTGCTGGGGTTTGAGGGCAAATATCGCGTGGTGGAAGGAGGCCGCGAGCGGCTTGAAGACCTGCGTTCCGACGTTCGGCGTCTGTTGCGGGATCACACGAGCGAACCAGTGGCCGCGCTATCGATCCGATGGCGCAGCGCCAAAGTACGTACACGCATGCGTCGCTACGTACCGTTATGGATCATCTTCACCGCTGCGGCCGTCATTGGGCTTG
This sequence comes from Bradyrhizobium sp. CCBAU 45394, assembly GCF_028128655.1. Classification (NCBI taxonomy): domain Bacteria; kingdom Pseudomonadati; phylum Pseudomonadota; class Alphaproteobacteria; order Hyphomicrobiales; family Nitrobacteraceae; genus Bradyrhizobium; species Bradyrhizobium sp. CCBAU 45394. Next base: position 5,547 of record NZ_LBIX01000146.1, read on the forward strand.
CCGGCTACGGTGTCTTTCATTGGCGCGTGTCGGAGGAACTCGCGCCCGTTCAGCAACTGCTCGTCATGGTCGGCCAGTCTAGACCACGCTAAGAGGGAGGTGCAGGTGTTTGGCGCTCGATTCGTGGCCCTCTTTTCGGCTCGAGGCATCATTACGTTCGTATCCTTGTTGCTGGTCGACACATTGATCTGGTTCGGCGGCTCCCACCTTCACGCGCTCGATCAGCTTCCGCTGGTTTCGATGCCAGTTCGCGCGGCCACAATCGGCTGCCTCTCCTTGACGGTCGTCGTCACCATCCTTGTCCGTTACTGGCTAGCGCGCCGCGCTAACCGACGTGTTATCAAGTCATTGATGACGAGCGAGGGGCTCGTCATGGCTTCAAAAAATCGTGGTGAGGAGGAGATCGACCTCATCCGTGGACGCTTCGAGGACGCGCTGAAGGTCCTGCGCGATACAGCGTTCGGCGGCAAGCGCGGACCGAGTTATCTGTTCGAGTTGCCCTGGTACATCATCATTGGACCATCAGGGGCCGGAAAGACAACGATCCTGCGCAACTCGGGGCTCGAGTTTCCGTTGGCCGAACGGCTTGGCGTCGATCCGGTGGCCGGTGTCGGCGGCACGCAAAACTGCGACTGGTGGTTTACTGAAGAGGCAGTGTTTATCGACACGGCGAGCCGTTATACGACGCACGATGCGGATGCCGAGGTGGATCGCGCGGCCTGGCATGGCTTTCTCGATCTTCTTACCGTCCATCGGCGCCGGCGACCGATCAACGGGATCGTGGTTGCGATCAGCCTGCGCGATCTCTTATCGGGCCAGGACAACCAGCGCAGGCTCGTCGAGTCGGTTCGTTCGCGGATACAGGAGCTCGCCAAGACGTTTAGTATGCGTATTCCGGTCTATGTTCTGATAACCAAATGCGATCTGATAGTTGGCTTCGCCGAGTATTTCGACGATCTCGACCATGATGGTCGTGCCCAGGTCTGGGGCAGGACCTTTCCTCTGGAGGGACCAGGCGATCACATCGAGGACGCCGTAACCCTCGAGATTCAGCAACTTGCCGAGCGGCTCGAGAGCAACTTGGCGTTCCGCTTGCATGACGAACGTGATCATGTCCGTCGTGTAATGATGTATATGTTCCCGAAAGAATTGTGGAGCATGCGGACCGCGGTCAGCGCCTTCGTTGGCCAGGTCTTCCGGCGGAGCCGATTCGAAGTGCAGCCGATGCTGCGTGGGGTCTACTTGACAAGCGCTGCCCAGGAAGGAGTGCCGATCGAGAGGATGAGCGGTGCGATCAGAAGGAATTTCGGTCTGCACGCAAGCCCGCCCACGCCGTCGATCGGGCCGGGAAAAACATTCTTCATCAAGAAGTTGCTGACCGATGTGATCTTCCCTGAGCAGGGGCTGGTCGGCCGTAATCTCAAACTCGAACGCAAGCTTGCGATCGTGCACTGTGGTGGCTACCTCGCGGCAGTCATACTGACGGTGGCCGCGCTGGCGCAGTGGTACGACGCATTGGCTCGTAGCGAAACACGCATCGCTGAGACCAAAATGGCCGCACAGACAATGCAAACGCGTCTGAACGAACCACGCGAGTCGCTGAATCTGACTGGGCTCCTGCCGACCCTCAACGCCGCGCGGCGGCTGCGTCTGGCCGCTGGCGAGAACACTTGGATTGAATGGCTCGGTGGCCTCGGCATTTCGGCGACCACGGTGCTCGCGCCGGCTGCGCAACGAGCTTATGATCAGATTTTGGTCGACCGCCTGCTGCCGGTGTTTGCCGGGAGGCTCGCCGGTCGGATTGATGCGATATTGCAGTCGGGCAACGATGCTCTGCTGGACCAGGCCAAGGAAATGTTCCGCATCTATTTGATGCTGGGCGATCCGAGGCATTTCGATCGCGGCAAAATCGAACAGGCTATGCACAGGGAAGTGGCGCTTACGTTTGCGCTCGAGTCGACATCAGCTGACGAACTGCAGGAGCATTTTTCACGTCTTATTGAGTTGCTGCCGAGACCCATCACGAGCGACCTGAAGTTCGTGATTGCGGTACGCTCGCGGCTGATGGAACGTCCGCTCATCGAGCAGGTCTACGCGCGGCTCTTGCGCGAAGCCGCTGGGAACGCGCAGCTCCGGCCAATCGACCTCGTTAGTCTGCTGGGAGCCGGCCAGCTGGAGATAAAGCCCCAGACTAATTTCCCCACAATTGGTCGGCAGGATCTCCCTTTGTCAGGCGGCACTGCGATCATTCCAGGCATCTTCACACGGGATGGTTTGATCGGTTTCCTGCTGCCGCAGCTTCCACGCATTGTCCAGGACGAGCAAAGCGGCGATTGGGTCCTTGCCGGCAGCTCGTTCGATGCGGCGGACACACAACAGCTCGTGCGCAAAGTCGTCGATCGCTATGTTGCCGATTACATTCATCTTTGGACAACCGCACTGAGTAGCGTCCGCGTTGTCAAATTCGACGATATGCGCCGGGCCTCGGTAATCCTGCGCGGGCTAGCCGGTCCGGAAAGCGCACTGCAGCAGATCATTTCCCTCGTACGCGACAATACCAACCTGCCGCCGCCCGGAGAGCAGATCACTGCCAAGCCGGGTGAGACAACGGCTGCCGTGTTCTCGGCTGCATTCGGCGACGCCCCCTGGCCGGGAACAGGGATCACGGAAGCCTTCCGGCCTCTGTTCCAACTGGGCGTAGGCGGAGCCTCGGGACAGACGCCCAGCATGGATCACATCCGCAATCTTTTCGGCGCCCTATATGCGACAATGGTCAACATCGCGACCGCGCCCGATCCCGGCCAGGCCGCATTTCAGCTTTTTCAGCGACGCGTCAGGGATTCTAGCAACGATGCCTTTGGTGCCTTACGCGCTGACTCAGCGCTACGACCCGAACTGGTCCGTACCATCATGAACGACATCGCGCTCTCGACATGGAGCGTCTTGCTTCAACAGGCACACGGTCATGTCAATTCCGTTTGGACACGGGAAGTGGCACCGATCTGCCAAGTTGGCGTCTATCAGCGTTATCCGTTGTTTGCGGCCGCGAGCGAGGACGTAACTTTAAAGGACTTCAGCGATCTCTTTCGCCCCGGCGGCATTCTCAATGAGTTTTTTCAGAAGTACCTGTCGCCATTCGTCATCGAGGGCAGAACCGGCCTTGCGCTGGCAACTCTCGACGGCGCGGCGGCGCCGATCCATGCCGATGCCCTGACTCAATTTCAACGCGTGAGGGAGATTCGCAGGTCCTTTTTCAACGGCTCGGGTTCCGCTCCGGCCGTGAAGTTCAGCATCAAGCCAGTTTATCTCGCCTCTAGACTTCTGCGCGCGACTTTTGTCATGGATGGCAAGGAGATCGTCTATCGTCACGAGGCGCCCCGTGCCTACGACCTTGAATGGCCGAGTCGTACCGAAGCAAGCACGGCCTCAGTTGCCCTTACTTCTCTGGACGGAACCGAGGAGAGGATTGAGCGCTTAGGCCCTTGGGCTCTGTTCCGTCTGATCGATGCCTCGCGACCCGCCTCGCGTGGCGCTTCCGATCGTTTCACGCTCACGATCGGACGGCCCGAGCGGCCCGACGTGACCTATGAATTGCGGGCGGAAAGTGTGAGCAATCCGTTCAGCTTGGGTGTCCTTCGTTCGTTCCGATGTCCGGATCAGCTATGATAGGAGCGCCGTGAGAGTTCTCAGCTTTGTAGGTAGGAGGCGGGCACATGCCGCTGGTGGCACCTTGGCACGGTCGGCCGCAATGCTGGTGCGGGCCCGCTGGGGCGATGAGTAAGCGACGCGACGCGCTTCACGTAGCCAGAATTAGACCGCAACGGCAACACTATGCATGAGCTCAAGGTATTATTGGGGATCGACGTTCCAACGGGCGGGGCCTTGCGCTTTTGCGCAACAGGCGACCGGCGACATCAGTGCGATCATCGAATGCCTGCTCGAGGCTGTGCTGTGAGGGAGCCCCCCCTGGGATACGTGCTCGGCGGCCGCTTCGAGCTGGCAGAGGTTATTAGCGAGGGCGGCACCAGCACCGTCTATCGTGCGGTCGATCGGATCGGCCTGTGGGCGCGTGCACAAAGTCCAGAAATCGCAGTGAAGGTCATCCAACCACATGCGAAGATGCGCCAGAAACTAGTACAGCTGTTGCACCGCGAGGCGCGTCTTTTGCGTGACTGCGTACACCGGAATTTGGCGCGGATCTACGATTCCGACTATGACGGCAAGTACCATTACCTGGTCATGGAGCTCTTGAAGGGCCGCTCGTTGGCGCAGGTCCTGGCCGATCGTCAGGGACGACCGCTGTCACCCTCCGTGTCCTTTCAGATCGTCCGCGCCGCTGGGCAGGGCCTCGTCCACATGCACAGTCTAGGGATCTTGCATGGTGACCTCAAACCGGGAAATATCTTCATGACCTCGACCGGCGAGATCAAAATTGTGGACTTTGGAACAGTCCTCTTGCTCGACCTTCCGCCGCAAGGCGAGAAGGCCACCGCTCTGACCGACGACATTGGACTATTGACACCGGCTTATGCGTCGCCGGAGATGTTGATGGGGGAGCCGCGGACAGAAAGCGATGATGTCTATTCTCTCGCAGTGGTCGCCTATCTGACCCTGACCGGCAACCACCCGTATGCGCAGCTGCCAGCCAACGAGGCACTTAACGCAAATCTCACACCGGCGCCGCCGCCGACTATTTCGCCAGCGCAATGGCGGGTGCTCGCTTCGGGCCTTGCCCTCAACCGCCGTGACCGGATCGACACAGTTGGTGAGTTCGTCCAGCGTCTTGCCCGCCCGCGCTGGTTCTATCGTTGGTGCAGTTAGCCGATGCCTCTGTTTCCGTAAGCCTCCGAGGGGAGACGCCTTGCGGCGGGCTGGCCTGATGGTTGAGAACTGTACGTATGGGCAGCCATACGATCAGTACGCTGAATCGACTTGAAGTGGTTGATACAGGCCGGCGGCGCCGCTGGTCTGAGGAGGAGAAGGCGCGGATTGTTTTGGAAAGCCTATCCGAGCCGCGCCTGGTTGCGGCGACAGCGCGGCGATACGGCTTATCACGTTCTCTGCTGGTGACCTGGCGAAGAGCCTTCGCAGCGAACCGAACCAAATCCGAGGCTGGGTTTGTCAGGGCAGTTATGTCAGAGGGCGGGCCCGTGGCGTCGGTGGCGGCCTCATCGGAGAGCGCGCCCGCAGATTCGACGGAGCGTCGGATCGAGATCGAGCTGGCTGGCGGACGGCGCGTCATTGTTGATGCGGGCGTCGACGTTGAGGCGCTTCGCCGGATCATCGAGATTTTGGATCCGCGATGATTCCGGTTCCTACGGGAGTTCGGGTGTGGCTGGCGACGGGCCACACCGACATGCGCAAAGGCTTCGCCTCATTGTCGTTGCAGGTGCAAGAAGTGCTGCGCCGTGATCCGCTGAGTGGTCATTTGTTCTGCTTCCGCGGACGCAGGGGCGATCTATTGAAAGTGATCTGGCATGACGGCCAGGGAGCATGCCTGTTTACGAAGAAACTCGAGAGAGGTCGTTTTGTCTGGCCGTCGCTGGCGGACGGCGTGGTGTCGATCTCGCAGGCGCAGATGAGCTATCTGCTGTCCGGCATCGACTGGCGCAATCCCCAAGAGTCCTGGCGTCCGACCAGCGTAGGCTGAGACTTTGTCATTTGAGTTCGGCCGCGAATGTGATTCCATCTGGCCATGGAATCCAGCGCCGACCTGCCGCCCGATCTTGCCGCCGCGCATGCAATGATTTTGGCCGAACGCACGGCCAGGCTTGCGGCGGAAGCCAGGCTTGCTGAAGCGGCCAATGCCCAGGCGAAGCAATCGAGCACCGAAGCGCTGATTGCCCATCTCAAGCTCGAGATCGAGAAGCTACGACGCACGATATATGGCACTCGCTCGGAGCGGTCGGCACGGCTGCTCGATCAGCTGGAGCTTGAGCTTGAGGAACTCGAGGCGGACGCGACCGAGGATGAGCTGGCTGCCGAGAAGACGGCCGGGAAGACGCAGACGGTGCGTTCGTTTGAGCGCAAGCGGCCGGTGCGTCAACCCTTCCCCGACGACATCGTGCGAGAACGCGTGGTCCTGCCGGCTCCGACGCAATGCCCCTGCTGCGGGTCGGCGCGGCTGTCGAAGCTCGGCGAAAGCGTGACCTCGACGCTGGAGGAGATCCCACGCCGGTTCAAGGTCATCGACACGGTGCGGGAGAAGTTCAGCTGCCGGGACTGCGAGGCGATCACGCAGCCGCCAGCGCCCTTCCATGCCACGCCGCGGGGCTATATCGGACCCCAGCTTCTGGCGACGATCCTGTACGACAAATTTGGTCAGCATCAGCCGCTGAACCGACAGAGCCAGCGCTTCAAATGCGAGGGGATCGACCTGTCGGTCTCGACGCTGGCGGATCAGGTTGGCGCCGGAGCGTTCGCGGTCAGGCCCATCTTTGAACTGATCGAAGCCCATGTGCTCTCCGCCGATAGGCTCCATGGCGACGACACCAAGATCCCGATCCTGGCGAAGGGAAAGACGGATACCGGGCGGATTTGGACCTATGTCCGCGACGATCGGCCATTTGGCGGGCAAGGTCCGCCGGCGGCGCTGTTTTACGCCTCGCGCGATCGGCGCGGCGAACATCCGGCGCGGCATCTTCAGGACTTCGCCGGCATCCTTCAAGCCGACGCCTATAGCGGGTTCAACGCGCTCTTCGATCCCGGGCGCAAGGCGGTGCCCGCCACGGCCGCCTTCTGCTGGGCGCACGGCCGCAGAGCATTCTTCGAACTGGCCGATATCGCCCAGAACGCTCGCCGCGGAAGATCGGCGACGGCGATCTCGCCCATTGCGCTGGAAGCGGTTCGTCGAATTGACCAGCTGTTCGAGATCGAGCGCGAGATCCATGGGTCGAGTGCTGCGGAGCGGCTACAGGTCCGCCAAGACAGAAGCGCGCCGCTGCTGAGCGATTTTGAGGCTTGGCTACGGGTGGAATCCGCCCGGCTCTCGCGTTCGTCCAACGTGATCAAGCCGATCAATTATCTGCTCAACCGATGGGAAGGCTTTGCTCGCTTTGTCCACGACGGAAGGATCTGCCTGACCAACAATGCGGCCGAGCGAGCGCTGCGCGGCTTTGCGCTGGGAAGAAAGGCATGGTTGTTCGCCGGTTCTGATCGCGGCGCGGAGCGGGCTGCCGTGATGGCCACGCTTATCATGACGGCGCGTCTCAACGACGTCGACCCAAAAGCCTGGCTTGCCGATGTCTTCGCACGCATCGCCGACATGCCGCAGAATCGCCTGCACGAGTTGTTGCCCTGGAACTGGACGCCTCCTGCGTCGAGGTCCTCCGCCCAGGCGGCGTAGCCATGCACGTCAACAAGGTTCACGCCGTCTTCACCATCGCTCGCGTCGCAAAAGACCTCGGCGAAGACGAGGACTGGCTCTGGGACGTGGCCAACGGAATGGACACAGAGGATGGCGTCATCTGGGTTTACGGCATAGGTGACGACCAGGTCATGGCGTTCACCGACTTCGGCATCGAAAACCTGACGGAGCTCGTCAGGATGCACAAGGAAGACCCCGAACTCCTCAAGCGGTGAATCGGTGAGCCCCTGTCCGCGGCCTAGCTCGGATGGATACCTGTTTCCAGCTCAAAGGCTTTCTTTAGGGAAGTCGGAGGCGATGGACGACAAGGATGCGGCCATCTGGTCCCGATTCGGCTGTGTATCGCTCGCGGTGGATGTAGAACTGTGTCATTGGGACCTGGCGGGTCGGCAGAAGTCCGAACTCTCCGAGTACGCTGATCAGTAAGCCGTCGGCCACGCGCGGACCGTGGATCCAGTCACGGCCGACACTCTCTCCGATATCGGGCAATGGCCCGATTTGGTCTCGAGGGTGGGGTTGCGGCCCGAATTCCCTGTATCCAGGTGTGAGAATATAGTTTTCGCCTTGCGGATTATTTGGAGTTACGGGCGCCCGACCTGGCCACAATAGCGCAGCATAGCGCATACCATTGATAAGCACACTTTGTGGCCGCAACCACGCCGGAAGGAGGCCGCTTTCTCGCAATTCGGCGATCAGCGAATCCGGGGCAACGCCACCCCTCCAACCCGGGAGGACATACGGTCCGAAGTCACGCTGTGCCGGGTTATCCTGTGTGCCGGCTACAAGGATCGGTCCATCCGACGGCATTGTAGGCACGGCCGGTAGTGACGACGGCCCGCCAACTTCGAAGCGCCGGAACGTCGCCTCCATTGTGGGCGCCTGGTTCTGGGATTGGACTTGCCGGTGGAAATCCCGAAGCATATCTCGCAAATTCAGCAAACGGTTACGAAAACCGGCAATGGTGGGTGCCTTGCTCCCTATGTAGGCGCGTACATAGGCTTGTATGTCCGTATCCAACGACGGCAGCGCAATGCGGGGAGCCATCGGGGGTCTGTTGGTCTCGCGGATCCAGCTGAGGAAATCCATCATATCGTCTGCGGCATGATTGGCGCTGCGGGAGCGGCTGTTCGGGAGTTTCTCGGTAAGCCAATTCCAAAAGTCCTCATAGAGCAGCAAATCCACATCATAAGGGCCGGGTCCCAGACTGGAGCTGCTGCTGTCGGTCGTATGGGTCGCACGGCTGCTACTGCTGCTCGGTGACGATGGCCTGGCTTCCTCAAAGGCCTGAAACATCAAGTTCCTTTCACGAGCCCAGTTCTCAAATTGCAGGTCCCGAAGCATATCTCGCAAGTTCAGCAGGCGGTCACGAAACCCAACCATCAGAGATACATCGGGCCCTATATGGTCAGCTGCATAGGCTTGCGCGTCGGCGTCCAACGACGACTGCGCAATCCTGTCGGCGATTGGGGGTCTGTTGGTCTCGCGGATCCACGCAAGGAAGTCGTATATGTCACCTGCGGCCAGGGCGGCACCATGGGAGCGGCGCCGCGGAAGCTTCGCAGCCAGCCAGTTCCAGAAGTCGTCATAGAGTTGCGTATCCACCCAATAGGGGCGCGGCCACTGATTAGAGTCGGTGCTGCTGTCACTCACGCGAACCTCCGGCAAAAAGCGCAATTGCAGCGTTGAGGCATGCTCGCTCGATCAAAGCGCGATGTTACGTGGATTCGGTTGCGCCCGAGCCTTAAAATTGAAAAGCGGCGCGATTTGCAGTCGCTCCTTCGCGATCACTCTTCCCGCAGCCTATACTTGCTCGTTAGGTAGCTCGATATATTGCCGCGAGGACCACGAGAACTCTGACGAACACAATCATGTGGGCTTCTTGATACTCTGGCGTTCGCTCATAGAAGGCAACTTCATGGGAACAACAGCGAGACGGTCAGCTGCAGTCTATCATGAGAGACGAGAAGCTCACGCGGGCGGCTCATCTGCCGCCCACGCTCCGCCGCTTGGATCCCTTTCCTTTGTCCGGCCCGGACCAAACTCCGTGGTCGTCCTATCGCGTTGTAATGTCCCGGTCCTCGATAGCTCCAGAGTAATCGCGGACCTGCAACCAAAGTGGTTCGAAGATAGGAGCCACAATCCTCGGCCGCGCCTGAACTGACCATAGCTCCCCTGTTACGAGCGTAAGGCGCGTCTTGCCTTTTGAGATGCTTAGGCCAGGCGAAGATATCCCCTCGAGCGCGATGCCGGGAACTGAAGCAGACCAGCCTGCAGCGTCTGTTCGGTTACAATATTATCGACAGGTCCTTCTGTCGGACAACCCTAAGACCCCAAGTGCGATTTCTAATCTGGTAGCTCAGCACCCGATAAAGCCTTATCTTCCAGCGCCGTACGTCGTCTGCCGATCAACTCGGGCCGTCCATCTGGAGGTGGGCCATTTGAAAGTATCGATCCTTCTCAGTCGACAAATCATGTGATGCGGAAAAATGACTTCAGGGTTTGGGCCAGCTTGATTTTGTGAGGTATCTGACAAACGCGCCGCCTCTGTCAGCTTGAGAACACTAATTGGCAAACCGCTTTTCAAACTTGATCAGCAGCGCTGCCATTGGCACAACTGTTGCTCCTGAGATGCAGAAACACCGATGCGCAGAGTAACGAACCGCTGGGAATGACGTTCGCTTTCCCTTAAACCCGCGCGCATCGTTTCGAGAAGGAAACCCGACATATCCTCGCCATGCCTGAGACCACACGCAACAGGTGCATGGGCAGTTCGATTGGGCTCACGACAATGGCGCGACAGAGGTGGCCAACGCTAGTGCCGGAGCCAATTCGAAATGCACCATCCGGCTGTCGGCCTCTTGTGAGGGCAAGGCTCACCGCAAGTCCGTCTTGCGCCGGGGGCATCGGAGAGGCGATGAACTCATCACAATCAAGGGCGCCAGATCAACGGTTGGCACGTGCACCATGCGGCGCCAGCCGATCGCGATACCCTATTCATGGCGACGAGAAACTACATCGGGCTGGCTGGCCCCTACCATTTCGCCAGCGGTGCGGCGGGATCGCTTCAGGCATCGACGCGACTGCCTCGAGCCTATCGGCAAGTTCGCCTTGCGCCTCGATCAACCCGAGTTTGCCTATGCTGTCGGCACTTGCTGCCGTCCTAAAACGGGTCGGGAACGCGAGATTCGTTGCACTAGGTGTTTGCCCATTGCTCGGCGGCAATGTGACAAGCGTTGTTAGCTCTGCCGCAGCTGTTTGGTGCGCCGATGACCAATGAATCCAATCTCAGCATTGAATTAGACATTCACAGCAAGCGCAGCATTGAGCTCAACGTCCAAGGGTTCGAGGGCACAGAGTGTATTTCCTTGCCGTTTAGCTACGTGATTTACGCTACGACGTCGAGCGATGTCGATACCAGCTCTTTGATAGGCGAGCGGGCCGCGCTGTCTGTCAGAACTGCATGTGGGCGATGGCTTGCCTCGGGCCTATGCGCCCAAATCGAGGAACTCGACCCTACGGCGACCGACCTGCGGGTGCTCCAGTTTGTCCTGCGACCGCGCTTTGCGGTCGCCGAACTCTCGGTTGCGAGCCGCATTTATGGACCTGATCAACCGGTGGGTGTCGACGATATCATCAAATTGCAGTTGGCCAAAGTGAGCATCCCAATTCCCAGCGAATACAACCTTGATCGCTATCCGAAGCGAAAGTTCATTGTGCAATACAACGAAAGTGATCTGACGTTCATCTCGCGCCTTTGCGAACGGAATGGAATTTTTTACTTCTTCAAGCAAGAAGACGACGGTGAAACCCTCGTTTTTGGCGACAAGAATCTGGCCTTTCCCAACGTCAAGTTCGGCGATAAGTCGAGGATTCTTTACGCGCGCCCGCACGAGCGGCAGGCACCGCGAAGCGTCGACGAAAGCGCCGTTCGCTCGTTCCGGCAGCGCCGGGTTCTTTCGACAAAGAGGGTCGCGCTCCGGGATTACAATGAATCGGTGCCTTCCGTCGCCTCAGTCGATCAGCAGGTCGGGGAAGGCAGCGGTTTCGTGGGTATCGCCTCGCGCTTCGGGGGGCATTTTGCGGACGAAGCCGAAGCGACCGCGCTGGCCCGCATTCGGGCGGAACAGATCTGCGCCGGCCAGACAATGTACATCGCTCACACCGACGCGCCGGAGCTACGAGCTGGCGTCATCTTCGAACTCGAAGGCCATCCTCGCTTCGATGGCAAGTATCTCGTTATCGCAGCGGATCACTCGGCCTATTGCCCGGCCCCGACTGGATTTCATGCATCCACGCAAAATGGGCGAGCCTACCAGAATATGCTCCATTGCATCCGCTCGGACGTACCTTTTCGACCGGTTGCGATGACGCCCGTGCCCCTGGGCGTCGGCCTTCACAGCGCGACGGTCGATGGAGAAGCCTGGAATGGGCGGGCCGAGATTGACGACCAGGGGCGCTACAGGCTGCAGTTTAAATTCGCCGAGGAAATGGCAAAAGGCGCTGGCAGCGACTACGTGCGCAAGCTCGAACCTTATGTAGGTCCGAATCAAACGGGCTTGCATTGCCCGTTGGTGCCAGGAACGGAAGTTCTGGTCGGCTATTTGAATGGAGACATCGACCGGCCAGTTGTAGTCGGTGCGATACACAATCCAGATATGAAGGGAGGAGTGACTTCAGGCACGCACTTGTTCAATCGCCTCAAATCGCAATCTGGTGCCTCAATCGAAATCTTCGACGGACCTGCGACGCCTTCTGGCGCGCTATGACCGCCTGGCGTCCAGCAACTCATGAGATCGATCCGCTATTGGAAGCGGTCACCAATACGGCACGCGCAACCATCTTGCCGGCAGCGTCGATCAACATACGGCCGCCATCGGCCGATGGCATTCGGTCGCAACAGCTTCGTGATGGGCGAGAATTGCGCCTCAAATTGTCTACGCACTGTCTCGGGCAGGAACAACGCGGACCTCGCGCGGTGCTCGTCTACGCCCTGAAGGGCAGTGTCGTGGTGGATAACAGCACGGGTTACGGTGTGACCGGGCGGGCCGTCCTCGACGTTACCACGCGTGCATTCCTCGATGTCTCGTGTCAATTGAAGCAGGTCGGCCCGGTTACGCCCTGACAGCCCAATGTCACAATCGCGACGATGTCGTCGCTCGATGGTGCCAGTGTCTGGACGACCGCGCAGCGCTGTGCTGTCAGATCGGGAAGGCTCGCGATAGTTGGTAGCGGATGGCCACCGCTCTTGGCATGGATTTTGCGATATCCATCGCGCCGGTGCGTGCCGGCGTGCGTCAAAAAACAGGAGAGGAAAGTGTCTCTCGAAGCCTACTTGAAAATAAAGGGAAAGAAGCAGGGTGATATCTCCAAGGATGCCTCCAAGCCGGAGAGCATCGGGCAGGTCGCCAAGGGTGACTCGGGTAAGCAAGCGAAGATCACCGTGGTCGCCTTCACCAGCGGCATCATCGTTCCACGAGACGCGACGAGCGGTGTCGCCACGGGCGCTCGCAACCACCAGCCCGTGATCTTCACTAAGTTCTTCGATCGTGCCTCGCCGTTGCTTTGGCAGGCGCTGGCAACGAACGAGGTGCTCGAAGATGTGGTTTGCGAATTCTATCGCACCGACCCCGGGGGCATGCCGCAGCCGCAGAACTTCTTTAAAATAAGCTGGAAGAATGCGACGTTAGTCGAAGGCAAGGCTTATGTCCCGCTGACGATCGATCCGCAGAACAACTTCTTTCAAAACATGGAAGACTGGTCATTCACCTACAAGGAAGTGAAATGGGAGCACGTTCCCGGCAGCACCAGCGGCGAGGATAAATGGTAGCCCCCGTCAGTTTTGCAAAGCCAAGGACGATGACCTGGTCCGAGGTGCCGAGCGGGCAATCGTGGATATATTACGCACATCGACGCGTCCGCTGGCCTTCGAAGTAGTCATGCTTGAGGATCTCGCGGTGCATCAAGTCGGTCGTGTTCGGACCGAGATGTCGCGCGCGCCAAGAGGGGCCGCAATCGAGCTGTTGATCCTGCATCATGGCCGTGATTGGCGAGCATCAGATGTGAATTGGGAATAACCAGTCCCAAACGATGGTCGCCACTCAGCCGGCGGTTATTCGTAGACTGCCTACAGCTTAGCTCGATGACAGCGTTCGACGAAATGGGCAATTCCCTTGCTGCTCTACGTTCCCGCATTTGGCGGATCGTTGGCGGACAGGCTGGGGCAAGCGTCCTCAGTGCGCCTCACCCAGCGGACCATTCACTTGCTGCGCTTCGCTCCCAAGTTTGGCAAATAGTCGGCGGACGGGCCGAGGCCCCGAGTTCGATTACTGCGCTCCATGCAGAGCTGCATTCACTTGCTGCGGTCCGTGCCCGGAATGTAGCAACTCCAGATGGGAGGAGATCTGTGGTGCGGCAGCTCGGGAGGGAAACGAACAATGAAGGAGGAGGGAAAGGCGGGAGCGGAGACGGGCCAAACGTTGCGCGCGCATTGAAATACGTATTGTATCTCGCGGGCGCGGGCTACGTCCATAATGAGGTCGGAAACAACTTCTTCCTTTCTACGACATCACTGCACGACGGGAAGAAGGGCTTCACCAGTAACGAACGGCTCAGACTGGCTCAGGCGAAGGCAAGGGAGTACTACACGTTGTATCACGCTGCCGAGTCTGACACTTGGCGCCTCAATGTGCGTCCCCCCAATCCAATCCGTACCTGCGGTAATAACCTGTTCGTAACAATGATCGACTACCGGGCGGCGACCTACGTACACGTTGGTCGCTTGGTGGATTCCCCAGAGGCGCGCACCTATCTTGTGCGGAACCTGAGCTGCATGAAGGGTCATCTCGTAAAGGATGAGTGCGTGGCCAAGTACAGGCCACCGAAAGTGCCGCAGGATCCGGACCTTACGAACAGCCCGCTCTACGACAAGAAGAACAAGTACGCACTGACGGGCGTGCTCAATGAGGAAACTGGCGCTTACGGCTACACCTCAAGGTCAATCACGCATCCTTTCGTGAACAAGGGCATGCAACACTTCCAGGATGCCATCCAGAGCGAGAAGGGACTAACTTTCAAGCGATGTATCGAGAGGCTCGAGGCGCTGCTCGACAAGAATTGCGGTCTCGAAGAGGAGGTCCAGTTCGCGGCCGGCCAAGCCATCCTGAACTTCAGGCAGGTCTACGCTGCGGACGAGCATTGGGGACACGCTGAGAGAGTCGTGATGCAGACCCTGTCGGAGCAAGGCTGGCTGTCATGGGCCGAAACGAGCAGGCTCGATGCGACTTTTATGTTCGAAGATCCAAATATGAATCCGCTCAAACGCAACAAAAGTTGGGTTGGGCCGAGCCTGCACCAACTTGACGGCTGGCTGCGGGAGAGGCGGTCGCGTCATGGTCGCGTAACAGGCGAGGAATTGAATTACGCTAAGATGGATGGCTTGAAATATCTTCCCATTGCGCACGTCAAGTTGAACGAGCAGGGCAATGGGTTCGAGGACTGCTCGGGATTGGGCGACTCGTTCACGTGCGCGAACGCGGTCGCCTGCATCAATCACGCGCGCTTGATGAGTGGCCAGCCGCGCCTTTCAAAGGAGGAGGTCGTAGTCCTCGTCGCGTGCCTGAACGCGGTATACGACGATACGACGTCAATGAGGCATACGCTCCACGAAACAGCACGAGGCTGCTTCGCCGGCGCTGGTTATACAATTGAAGAGGCGGACGAGTTCTACGAGGGAGTGTGTCGGAAAGCCGCGCAAGAGTATTATGGCGGTAGATCTCTTGCGATGTGGAGTTGACGCCGCAACGAACCGAGCATTGTCGATACGACACTCTCGAGGTGATCAGAGCTGGAAGGCAAGTTGAGTGCGATTTCATTGCACACATACGTCGTGAGACGCTGGAGGTCGTATCCGCGAGGAAGAAAAAGCGGCTAGTACCTCGTCACAGTGATTATGACTCTTTGGAAGTGGCGGGATAGGCGCCAGCCATTTTGGCGCGAGCCTTGTCTGTTGTGAACATCCATTTGATGCGGGAGCGGGCGGCATTTCGTTGTCGCTCCCAGGCGGTGATTTCGCGGCGCAGTCGCTTGGGGTCGTCAATCCTGCGATCCAGGCACTGGCCCCGCAGGACGCCGATTTCGATCTCGACCATGTTGAGCCAGCTTGCGTGTTTTGGGGTGTAGTGGAACTCGAGCCGTCGCAAAATCCGCCTGGCTTCGGCGGGCGGGAACGCCTGATAGAGGGCGCCGGCGGAGTGGGTCGATAAATTGTCCTGGACTACCCGGATGATCTCGGCGTCGGGATAATGGATGTCGACGAGATCACGCATGCATTGGGCGTAATCCCTTGCCGCCCGCCGCTCGGTGACCTTGACCTTGCGCCAGGGACGATGCACGTCGAGGAGAACGAAGAGATTGACCGTGCCATTGCGACGATACTCATAATCGTAACGTTCGAGCCTGCCGGGCTTGGCCGGGATGGGCTGACGCGTTTCGCCGATGAGTTGCACCGGGCTTTCGTCGAAGCAGACCACTGGCCGCCTGGAGTCGGACGCCTCGGCATAGAGGTCGAGCACATCCTCCATGCGGGCGACGTATTCGCCGTCGACCTGCGGAATGCACCACATGTCTTTGCGCCAGGGCTTGAGGGCATTCTCGGCCAGGCGCCGCCGAACCGTCTCGTGCGACAGGCTCTTGTGTTCGGTGAGCTTGACCATCGCACCCGCCAGCAGCTTTAGCGTCCAGCGGGCACGGCCCTTTGGCGGACTGGCGCAGGCTGTCGCCACCAGCAAGGCTTCTTCCTTGCCCGTGAGTTTGCGCTCCGCCCCGGGACGCGGCTCTTCGCTCAGCGCCCGCTCCAGATTGCCTTCCACGAAGCGTCGCTTGGTCCGGTACACGGTCGAGCCGCTCACGCCGACGCTCCTTGCGATCTCCTCGTCGCTGGTTTCGGCATCGGCGGCTAGCAAAATCTGCGCTCGCTTGAGCTTGCGGGACGCATGCTTGCCGCCGCTGAGCAGCGCCCTCAGATCGGTGCGCTCGATTTGGCTGAGTTCGACCCGATAGCGTACATTCATGGCGTGCCTCCTCGTTCGAGGCACGCACGAACAACTGAATCGGATGGCCGGCGTGAGTCCTTCGACAAAACCCTTCACGCCCACGCAGGGGCAGTATCTGGCTTTTATCCACCTCTATACCCGGCTGCATCGCAGGCCCCCGGCCGAAACCGACATCCAGGAATATTTCCGCGTCAGCCCGCCTACGGTTCACCAGATGGTGCTGACACTAGAACGCGCCGGCCTCATCAGACGGCAGCCAAGGACGCCCCGCAGCATCGAGGTCCTCGTTGATCCGAAACTCCTGCCGGAGCTAATCTGACCGCCGGACCCAACCTGTCAAAATCACTGTGCAGAGCCACTAGTTCGAGCGAACGATGGGGCGGGGACGCAAGCCGCAGATCGTCATTTCGAGAAGGACTTTGGGCGCGCTCCAAAACCGAGAAGTGGGCCATGACGGTGCCGCAATCACCTGGAATGACGCAGTGATCGAGTGCGCGGAGTATAGTTTCTTGATCTGGAGCAATAGGGCCGGCCCGTTATCGCTTGGTCGACAATGTCGCGTCATGGGGCGGTGTCACCAGTCCGCTATTTTCCGTCATCTAGACTAATTGTATTGGTTCGCCGACGCCAAGTGTCGCCCAAGCCGGCTAAAGTCATTCTTAAGATATATTATCGGTGGGTAATCGTCCTTGCATGGCGATCGCTGATATCAACGCGAGGCGGACTGACATCTTTGTGTAGATCGCCGCAGGCTTCAATGCCGCCGCGCGACCGGGGCCGATCTGCAACAGGAGCATTAGGCGACGCTCCAGCTAGGCAGTTCAACGCGTCGCCGATTACGCGCGAGGCGGACGGCAGACCAGAGGATTTATCCCGTGGCGGAGTTGTCAGTTAAGGGCTACCTTTCCAGGACGTGCTGTGCGAAACCTTCTGCATGAGCGCGCCCTTGATCTCGCGAACTATTTCATTTCGGATCTGAGCTTCGAGGGACGGCTCGGCGTCACTGGTCGGCTGATGATCAGCCAGCCGTTGCGTCAATCGTCTCTATCTCGCATTGCCTCGCCCTAATTGTTACCGGATGCTGAGCCGTTGCCTCACGTAAATTGCTCCCTTGGATCGGGAACGAGCGGGGGCGAAGATGGGGTGGCTAAGCATGGCAACGCGGAAGGAACTGACGGCAGCAGCAGGCGCGCGCTATCGGCGTTCGGATCGCGCGAAGAAGGCGCGGATGTTGGACGAGTTCGTCGACATCACCGGATACCATCGCAAGCATGCGATGCGACTACTTCGAGGTCAGGAAGACGCACGCCGAGGCCGACGGGCGCGACGTCGAGTCTATAATGAGGCAGAACACAACGCGCTCGTGCTCCTTTGGGAGGCGTCAGACCGGATCTGCGGGAAGCGGCTGAAGGCGTTAATGCCTGCGCTGATTGAGGCGATGGAACGGTACCGCCACCTCGACCTTGCCCCGAGATCCGCGCCAAACTTTTGGCGATGAGCGCTGCGACGATCGACCGCGCCTTGGTGCGGATCCGAGAAGAATTAGGTCGCAAGCGCCGGCGGCATGCGACGCACTCGTTGCGTCGCAGTGTTCCAATACGGACGTCGGCAGATTGGAATGATCCGGCGCCGGGATTCGTCGAGGCCGACCTTGTAGCGCATAGCGGTCCATCTGCGCGCGGCAGCTTCATCCAGACCCTCGTGCTCACCGACATTGCTGCCGGCTGGACGGAGTGCGCTCCTCTGACCGTGCGCGAACAGACGCTGTTGAGCACGGTGCTGACGGAATTGCGCAAGCAATTGCCTTTTGCGCTGCTCGGCCTCGATACTGACAATAATACCGTGTTCATGAACGAGACGCTGAAAGCCTACTGCGAGGCGGCCAACATCGTCTTCACGCGTTGCCGGCCCTACCGAAAGAATGACCAGGCGTTCGTCGAGCAGAAGAACGGCGCCGTCGTGCGCAGGATGGTCGGCTATCGTCGGTTCGAGGGCCTGGAAGCGGCCAAGCTGCTGGCTGAACTCTATCGATCGGCGCGGCTGTTCGTGAACTTCTTCCAGCCCTCGTTCAAATTGATAGCCAAGCAGCGCGACGGGGCGCGTGTGCGCAAGCCATACAGCGCGCCGGCAACACCACACCAGCGCTTGGCCGCCGACGCCCGCACGCCCGACGTGGTTCGCGCCCATCTCCAAGAAATCTATGCCGCTCTCGACCCGGTCGCGTTGTTGCGCGATATCCGCGGCGCGCAGGAACGCCTCGCGGCGCTTGCGGATACAAAGCCAATCGTCAATCCTGCTGCGGCATCGCAATCGATTGATCTCTTTCTGGCAAGTCTACGAACCGCCTGGAAGGACGGAGCTATGCGACCGACGGATCGGCCAATCGTGAAAGCGAAGAGAGGCCGGCGCCGTCCCGACCCGCTCATCAGGGCAACGCCAGATTTGCGAAAATGGTTTGAAGTCGAACCCTGGCGGACTGACAGCGAACTGCTCTCCCGGTTGCAGGTGGAATATCCTGGAGCCTATCCGAACAAGCTTCTTCGAACGCTTCAACGTCGAATTAAATCCTGGCGCAACGAGCAAGCGAACGCGTTACTGTTCGTTCCTACGGAGGAAACGCTTCCGGGGTATGAGGTCACAACACCCCAATGATGTGCCAGGTGCCAGCGGAGGAGGCCGGGCGCTCCGAAACCCCGGCCATCTCCGCACCCGGCCTCCTCCTCAACCCAAGCCGGGAGCAAAATAAATGAGGCAACCGATCGCACTCGGGAGCATCGATATGTGAGGCAATACGGAGTCTCACCCTGATCGCCGCCGCGCACAGCTCTCGTTCAATGCGACGGCCGACTGGAAGTACTGCTCGCGCAATGTGGGCCTCCCCGCCGCCTGTTGCAGGTCCGCGGCCACCGCCCGCCGGAATGCGTCATAGTTCAAGGTGTCCCGCAGCCTGTCGAGGAAGGGTGAATATTCCTCGACTCCTGACTAATCGGCGAAGCTCCGCCAGAGGCCGCCGCGTCCGGCTCGTCGAGCCAATCCGCGACTGCTTCGGCCGTGGGCCGCGCGCGATCTTATGCTATTTCGTCGGGATCCGAGAAGAACCCGTTCGGGCCAACAAAACCCTCAGCCTTCGTGGCCGCCATCGGGCTGGCCCGCACCCGCGCAGGCAGCGGGTTATCATCCACATCAACTAGGCAGCCGGAGCCGAGCTGGGTTAGCAGGGTCTCAGGAAGGCTGGTTAACCGATTGTTGTCGACGTCCAGTTGACGGAGTCCGACCGGGAGGGTGTCGTGGGCAGGCTGGTCACCCGGTTGCCGCTGGCGCGAAGGCATTCGACGCTGGCCGGGAGATTGGTGGGCAGGTTGGCGAGCCAATTGTTTCTGGCGTGGAGGGTTTGCAGGCCGCTCGGAAGAATATAGGGCACGCCCGTCAGCTGATTGCCGTCGATAATCAGGTGTTGGAGCCGCGCCGGGAGGGCGGCGGACAAGGTGGCCAGGGATAGCAATGAAAGATCCAGCCACGGCGGCTCATCGGCCGCTGTTTCCTGCCAAGCTTTCGTTCGTCTTTCCGCCTCGTGCCGATTCTCATGGGAAGCACCAATCGCAGCTTAAGCAATCAGCGACTTGGGCTCCCCCGATGCTGTGCTTAGTCAATCGCTTGTTTGCGTAGCAGGGTCTCGAGCTGGCGCCGACCTTCGTCGATCGCGCGGTGCCAATGCCCGAACCGTTCCTGCACGACAACTTCGAATGAGGGATACCACAGTGGCTTTCCGCCAGCATGAGCCCAATACCAGGGATAACCGCGCGGCACGAAAACCACGCCGGAAACGCCGAGCGCACCGGCGATATGGACGGCGAAGCTGTCGGGCCCGACCACCGCGTCGAGATTGCCGATCGCCGCGATCATTTCGGCAGGGCTCTCGATGTGCACGCCAGCATCGATCGGACGACTCCATCGCTTCATATTATGCCGTTGCGCGCCGCTCATTAGACTGACAGGCGTGACGAAGCTCGGAATCGCAGCTGCGACTTGCTCCATCGATAGGCCGAGCGCGCCACCCTCCCACACAATGCCCACCAGAGGCCTTGCAAACGCGGCCAATGCATTCCGCCATTTGGCGAACAGTTCGGCCTCGGGCCGCAGGTAGGGAATGCCATCGGCAATGTTGCGGGCGTCGGTCGGCAAAACGCGCAATAATGATTGCAACGGCACAGCCGAGATCGTGGGCCTCGGTTCGTCCAAAATCACCTGCTCGGCGAGGGTGGCAAGAACAGCCTCATACCGTGGATGCGCGACCACATGCACATCACGCGGGCTCGGGAGCCGACGTAAGAGACGAGCGAGTGCGATGAACTCAAGGGCGCCCATCGTCGGCGGCACGACTATCCGCCTCACAGGTGCCGAGGCGGACGGCTCGGGCGTCGGGAAACGACCGAGCGTCAGTTCAAGCGCCGTCTGCAGAGACTTCGCTGCGTCATTCTCAGGTCGCGTGCGCACGACGTGATCGACAAGTGTGAGGGATTCGTCGAGCCGGCCAACGAGCTGTAGGACACGAGCCAAAGCCAGCGCAACTGTAGGATCCGATTTGTTAGCGCGCACGAATTGCGTCAGTTGCGCAATACCGCGTTCTTCCTCACCTTTGGCAATCGCAACACGGGCCAAGATTTCTCGCGCACCAACATGAGCGGGCGCATAGGCAAGCAGCTTCTTGCAGTTGGCCTCCGCTTGGGACCAGAGTCCAGTTGCGGCGTGGCAATAAGCCAGATGCAAGAGCCTAGCTGTATCGAGCGGGGCGCGCAGATGCGCGCGCGCGGCAAGGCTGAGCGCCTCGTTGAGGCGCCCGCGTTCAAGCTCGAGCACCGATAAATTTCCCAACGCGTGGGGATCGTCCGGAGCAATCTCAAGCGCACGAAGAAGGCTGGTCTCAGCCGACGAGGTGTGGCCCAAGGCGAACTCGATGGCGCCAAGCTGAACGAGCGCACGCGCATTACCGGGCTCGTGGTGGACGACGGTCTTCGTCATCGCTCGGGCTTTCTCAACCTCGCCACGGCTCAGCAAGGTCTGAGCGAGCGCCAGCCTGATTTCCTCGTTGCGCGGTGCGAGAGCCGCCGCGCGTTCGAGGCAAAGCACCCCCGCCTCAGTGCGGCCGAGCAATCCATGCGCTATGCCGAGATTGGTGGCGAGGCCGGCGTGTTCGGGGTAGATGGTCGCAGCTTCAGACAGCATGTCGAAGGCAAACTCGATCCGGCGGCGCGCAAGTGCCAGCGTGGCCCTCGCATTGAGCGTATCGGGATCGGTTGTGGTGGCGACCTCCTCCAGAAGAGCCTCCGCCTCCTCGAGACGGCCGGCCGATATAAACTCCTGGGCCGTTCTAACCCTCTCCTGCCGGGTCGGAGCCGGCATTCCAGTGAACAGCATCTGTGCTATGCAACCGTGACGCGCTT
Organism: Bradyrhizobium sp. CCBAU 45394; assembly: GCF_028128655.1. Taxonomy (NCBI): domain Bacteria; kingdom Pseudomonadati; phylum Pseudomonadota; class Alphaproteobacteria; order Hyphomicrobiales; family Nitrobacteraceae; genus Bradyrhizobium; species Bradyrhizobium sp. CCBAU 45394. The sequence goes on from NZ_LBIX01000146.1 coordinate 27,404, forward strand.
GCCATCGAGGCGGAGATCCTCGGTCACGGCAATCACCTTGGTGTGCGCCATCTCGGAGGCAATGCCGGTGACCCTAATGGCCTGGGTTTCGGTTTGCAAGGTGTCGATACGCTCGATCACCGCGACACGCTTGACCGCTTTTACCGTAAGTTGTTCGGCACTCGATTCCTGGTGTCGCGCTGAGCATCGAACACGGTCCGCGATCAACGTGTAGAGCTTGCCGATCCAAGTGCCTTTGTCTGCAAGCACAGAGAGCAGCTTGGTCTGCAGATCGATACTGTCGGCACGCAAGGACAGGCGCTGGCGCGCGGCGATCGTAATGGTCTCGCCCTCAATGGACATATTGCGCCCCCCGGGCAGGCCGACCATGCCACCATTAGGAGCTGTCCGCTCCAGCACAGCGAGGATGAAGATTTGCTCCACGTTACTGAAGAGCAGAATTACGTCCTGTGGCATAGGTCGGACAAGGCAACCAACGGCGACCGTCGCCATGTGACGGGCGCCAGCGACCTCGACCTCGATCGCAGAGCCATCGTCGCTGACCGACACGACACGCGCCGTGTGATGCCCGGGCTCGAGCGCGCGTTCGCCAATCGCCAAGATGTCGGTGGTACGGATCGGCATCGTCATCCTTGTTCTCCAGATCGCTACATGAAATTTACCGATTTTTTTTGTATGACTTCCTCATTGCCGGAACTGGACGTGATCTCAGCTTTTCGGGTCACAAGCTTGTACTCTTCCATGTTCGACTGTCCTTTTCTCAATTCTTCGTCCGTTTTTAATACGCTCGTCTTGCAGAATTTCATGTCGCGACCGACCGACTTGAAGTCGTCGACGGGAGCGAGCTTGAAATCGCTTGTTCTGAGAACCTTGGTATCGCTGTCAGCGGACTTGAAATCGGGTCCAAAAACACACTTGGTCGAGTTTCCAATCACTTGCTTGACGTCGTGGCCTTCGACAATGTCAAGTTTGTTGCCGATCGTCATAGAGTTCATATCACTGAGATTGACTGAACATTCTCGCGCGATGTTGAATGTGAACGCTTCTCCAAAGAACATGCTTACGTTCTTGGCCATCGTCAGCGTGGTAGCTGCGCCTCTCATGCAGGTGAATTTGGTTCCTTGAAACAATTCCTTGGTGTCGCCCATCGTCTGTTTTTCCGAGTTGCCAACGGTCGTCTCCAGCTTATGGCCGTTATTGATGAGCTTGACTCGGTTCGAGGCTGTCAGGATGATGTCCGCCGGCGTCCCGTTAGCGCCAGCACTGATTGACACGCCATTCTCGGCGGAGATCTCATAGGTGCCTTTGGAGACCTGATGTTGGGAGTTTCCGTTCGTAACCTCCGTGGTCTGGCCGCGACCGATTTTGAGCAGCGCGGCGCCTTCGATATTGGCCTGGAAGTCTTTGTTGGTGAAGGCAAGTAAGCCTGCATTGTCGCTTTCATGTTTGCTGATCGCAGTTGGAGTTTCGCCAACAGTCGTTGTGAGACCAGTAACAAGTTTTTCTTCTTCGTCCGAATAAGACCCGAGGCGCAGATAAGTTGACTTCGTCAGGGGAGAGACCAGGCTGTCTGGAACGAATAGTCGCGTATAGGCATTTGGCATAGCGGATATCCTAATCGGATGGCTGTCGGCACTTTAGCGCTGGGCCGTTAAACGGGTTTGAGAAGGCGATATCGAAAGTCCGAACGCATTCGGGTTGGTGCCATTCTGCTTCGTTGGCATCCCCATTTTGGTTGCCGGTGACCCGCCGATTGACAAATTGTCAGATCCCGCTTTGGCGCGGCCTGGACCCATGACAAGGCCAGAGATGACGCCGAGGGCCACACCTGCGCTATCACCCATCGATGTCGCGCGCTCGGTCGTCATGTTGTGTGCAGGCATACACATGATGAGGCACCGAGACTGTGTAGGAATAGCCGTCGTGTTCATAGCAACGTTTGAATAGGGTATAGGCACCACGGCGAGTCCGATTGGTGTGTTGCAGACGTCGGGAAACGCTTGATCCTGCGCCGACATCGGGCCACTTGAATTGACAAAAGTCATTTGTTTAGCTCACTCCATAGAGAGGGATGACCCCGCTTGGGTCATAGAGCTCGGCGACGGCGCGTTTCGGCACAGTGTTTAAGATACTCCCATGCTGGTTCACGAACCGACTGCCTTCGGTCGACGCGCAGTGAAAGTCAGTGCGCAGAAATCGCGAGCCGGAAAAGTCGGTGCCATCGACCATGGCGTGGTGCATCAGCGCATAGGATAAGTCGGCGCCGGCAAACGAGGCACCCCTGGCCAATGCACGTGTGAATACGGCTGTTCCCAACTGAGCGCCGGAAAGATCGCAGCCGTCGAGGTGCGCTTCAAAGAAGATGCACTGGGTCAAATCGGCGTTGCGCAGCCTGGCGGCTTGCAGGTCAGCCCTGACGAACAGTGTGTTCGGGGCGGTCGCGCCGGAGAGATCGGCACCCACGAGGCTTGCGCCTGTCAACACGGAGCCGGACAGGTCTGTTCCGGACAGGTTTGTGCCTTTCAGCTTGGCTCCGCTCAGGTTTGCTCGCGCGAGCATCAACCCGGAGAGATCCCGTTCCGACAGATCGCATTCGGAGAAATGGATCGTGTCGCAGCGCAGTCCCTTGAGCTGTGCACTCCGCAAATCGGCCTGCGTTATGGCGGCGTTCGTCAGCGTGGCGTTGTCGAGCGCGACATGGTCGAGGTCACAACCCATGAGCGCGCTTTGAGATAAGCAGGCCTTGCTCAGGATCGTATGGGCCAACACGCAACGCATCACTGTCGTCTGGTTGAGTCGCGTCTCGCCGAAGTCGCTATGGCTGAAATCTGATGTCATGAACGTCGACTGGGTCAAGCGGGCCCGCCGCCAGTCTGATCCGCTAGCCCGGCAATCGACAAATGTGCATTTGTCAAGGGAAGCATCGGCGAAGGAAGCGCCGCTGAAATCGCAGTCCTGGAAAGTCATGCCGGTCAGGCGGGCACGCGTGAACTGGCTGCCGCGAAAAGAGGAACTCAGTACAATGCCATCGTTAAGGCGTAGTCCAGATAGCGTTTCGCCATCGAGGTTAGCTTTGCGTACTGGGAACTGATGGTCGATCGACTGCAATAAGAGATCAATTGACATGGCGCGTGACCATCAGCACGGTGCAGTCGATATTTGCGTTGCTCAAATCGGCCGCGACTAAGGAAGCATCCATCAGGTCTGCGCCATAGAGATTTGCATGGCGCAGGCTCGCGCCTTCCAGGTTAGCCTGGTTGAGATGCGCCTCAAGCAGGTTGGCCGCATAAAAATCGCTGCCGCGCAGATCGTTGCCCGTGAAGACCGCGCGTTTCAGCGATGTCATTCGGAAGGTGGTGCGCGCGAGGGTCGACTTGCCGAAATAAGCACCGTTCAGTCGAGCCATGGTGAAGTCGGCACCACTGAGATCGGCCGTCTGAAAGGAAAGCGCCTCGGCGCTGCTGCGGCCGAATCGGGCGTCGTGCAAATCGACATCGCCGATAAAGCTGACTTGGTCAAGTTGCGCGCCCGACAGATCGAGTAGGGCCGCTGTCACCTTGAGAAAGCAGGTTTGCTCAAGTCGCGCGCCAGCAAAATTCGCAAAAGATAACGATAGATCCATGAATTGTCCGCGCTCGAGGACAGCGTCCCTCCAATCGGTGTTATCGAGGACGGCTTTGATGAAGAAGCATTCACGTATTTGCGCAGAGCGGAGAGTCGCCCCAATCATCGGTACCTGCAAAACCTGGAGCTCGCTAAGATGCGCTTGGTCGAAGCATGCGCCCACCATGCGTGAGCCGAGAAGATTGGTGCGCACCAGCTGGCTGCCGGCGAAACGCGTTCCGCGGCAGTCGGCTTCACCGAGATTGGCTTCGGTGAGATCTGTCGCGCTTAGATCAGCGTTGATGAGCGTTGTGCCGGTCAGTGCGGCTTTCATCAGCTTCGCACCGGCCAGGTTCGTCCCGCTCAGCTTCGCGCCTTCAAGAAAAGCGCCGGAGAAGTCCGCGTTCGCGAACCGTCGCCCGGAGAGGTCGGCGCCGGCGAGATCTCGACCAGCAAGCTGGCCGCCGCGTCGGAACTCCTCTTCCACTAGATCACCGAGCGCGCGTGCGACAGACGGTGCCAGCATCGCGTCGGGGTTGAGCGGCTTGGGTGAGGCAAGCCTCGCGGCGGCCATGCCGGCTGCCAACTGACCTTCCGCTCTGTCGATCTCGGTCCGTAGGACAGTCACCGCTTTTGCAGTTTCTGTCTTCGCTGCGGCGATCCCTGCTCCGGGCTCGTCCCTGTTTACCGCTTGACGGGGGGCACTCAAAGCCTCAAACGGCGCGCGATCATCGGACAGTAACCCAGGACGGACCCTTCTGAGCGCCGCTTCAGCATCGGTGAGGGCCGTACGCGCTCGGTGGGCGGCGTCAGGCGGTGGATCGGAGGCTTCGATTTGCGCCAGTATCTCGTCTAGGGTTAGGCGCGGCAGAGCCTCTGGCGTGCGGCCCCGCGAATTTTCCGGCAGGTCCGGCTCAGGGATATCGGGAAGCAAAAAGGCATCGTCCGATATCGCGTTGCGTATCGGCTCGAGCGGCCGTCCCGCCGCCAAGTCAAAGAAACGAGCATGCGCAAGTGCGAATTGTTTTTCCTCGTCGAGCGGTTGCGTTGCCGTGCCAAGAACAGCACCGCGCCAGTCTTTCGCCCGAGCAAACTTGTCTTCGATATCCTTTATGAGTCCCGGATCAGTATCCGGCAGCTCAGAGATTGGTGAGGCCTGGTTAATGCCTGCCTCCATCGACTGCGCGGCATCCGTAGACGATATTGCGTCAAGCACGGCGTCAATATCGCTCGGCGCGGCGCTTCCGCTAGCAACCTTTTCATAGGCTGCACGTATCGGTCGATATTGGGCGTCAAGCCTATCGACATCAAATTCTGCTTTTGCCTGGACCGTCTCCAGCGCGTCGAGGATCTCGGACAATTCGATCTCGCCGCTCTCGAGTTCCTCCGGCAACAGTGCGGGAATGCTCGATGGTTCGATCGAGGGTATCTCGATAGTCGGACGCAGCGAAGCCGGGAGCTCAATGCGTGCGAACTCTTGATCGAGCGCCCAGCGCATGGAGGCCAGCTGTTGCGTTGCGCGCTGTTGGGCAAGATGCCGACGCCGAGCTGTGCGACGTTCGCGTTCGGCAGTCGAAATCTCAGGTGCAAGTTGACCTTCCAAAAAGGGATAGCGTGGAGCGCTCGCTGGATCGAGCCGCAGCCGCCGAACATTCAGATAATGATCGAACGGCCGCGCCGGCTCGTGTCGTTGTTCGTAAGCGACCATAATGTCGCTAACGTCGCTGCCGTCCAATTCCTGCACGGCAATCGCTGCGCGGTAGATCATGACGCCGCGGCGGGCTCCTGCGAACAGCCACAGAGTATCTATGCGCGTCTGGAGTTCCGTGACGCCGTGCCCCGCATCGTTCCAGCCGATGAAGCAGCGCACGCGAAAGGTCGGCAGGCGGCCTTCGATCAACGGATGTTCGGCGGAGAAGTTCTGCAGCGTGTAGGGTTCTCCGCCGCAGATGAAGCCGCCCAAGCGCTGGTCTGGCGGGGCGAGCAGAAAAAGCCGCGGATCGGAATCGCTCGCCAGAGCAGGGGCAACTGATTGCAGCCATGTCGCATCATAGCTTCCCGCGTACTGCAGCCGCTCAATGTTATCAAGTGCCATTGGTCCGAAGGTTGCGGGTGGTGCGATCGCCTCGATGAACTGAATAGCGTGCTCAGGGCATTCTATATTGGGTAGGGCCACCAGCTCGCCGGCCATGCTGCGCCGGAGAGCCTCATGCCCGACCCCGAACCGGTTCGCTGCGCAGCCGGGCCCGCCAAATGCGCGTTGGTGAGTGAGCGGCATTTGTTGGAATGGTTGCGCGTCTGTCGGTCGCCAGCCGTTGATGGTGGTCTGCCAATAGCGGTCGCCCGTCACCAAAAGGTGCTTCTGGATCGGTCCGAGCGCCCAGCCCAACATCATCCGCTCGGTCGTCCGTCCTTCAGGCGCCGCCGCATGTCCGCTGATAAGCAGCTCGGCTTGCGGCTTGGGCATACCGATATCGAGAGGGGTGCCGGGCGGAAGCTCCTTCGTGGCCATCAGCCAAAGCTCCTGCTCGCTCAGCAGACGATCGGCGCCCGGGTTGGAGAGATCGAACATCGCGAAGACCGAAATGATGAGGCTCGCCCCTGGAGGACGACGCTCGCATTTGGTCAACAGACCCAGTGTGCGGGGCTTTACAAGAATGGGCATGAGGCCGGCCGAGGCGATTTTGGTCTTTTACCAATATTTCTCGATCGTGACGAACTGTCGGCCCCAACATCCAATCGCGTCTTTGTGCCACATACCAACTTAGGTAGGCAGCATTCAGCACCGCGTTACATAAATGGTCCCTCCGCACATCGACGGTTTGATGGTCGGGGTAGCCGCGATTTGCTCCTGAGGAATCATCGGCCCGCAAGGCTGCTCGAGCGCCAGATAGAGATGAGAGTGCGCCTCGCCGAAAAGTACAGGCCGTTCTGTCTGCAGAAAACCAATGCTTCGTGCGCTTGCGAAAGCCGCCTCCGCGCGATGAAACCGTTGGCGCACTCGGCGCCGGAATGATCACGTTCTGCGCGCAGGGCCTACGTGGTACGCCCGTTATTCGAAGCTGCGCGCTATATTCATTAGCAGCCTACCAGCCCGCATGAAAACGTCGAAGGAGGGCGGGTGTCAGGCCGTAAAGGCCAGCGATCAGCCGTGGCAAATTGATCGAACATCCGGCAAACGCAGATCCAGACGGGGAAAGGATGACTTGTGAATCTCGTCGTGGTCGCGAACCGGGTTGCCGGCAGCAACGCCCTTGAACCAAGGACAGGCGGGCTTGAGGCCGCCCTGGTTCCCGTGGTGCAGCAATCCGGCGCAATTTGGGTGGGGCCGAGGCGGCCGTTGGAGGCCGAATTGCCTGTCGTGGCGCTGGGCCGAGGCAAGCTCGTGAGGGTGGATCTGCCTGCCGAGGATTATCGCCGCTATTATGAGGGCTTTTCGAATTCGAAACTATGGCCGGCGTTACATTCGCTGACGGAGCGGGTCTCCTCCGCGGCAGGTGATTATAATAGCTATCGCAACATCAACGCCCTCATGGCGGACGCGCTGCTTGAGTACAAAGACCGGCGCTTGTTCTGGGTGCATGATTATCATTTCCTCACGCTCGGCGCTGAGATGCGTGATCGGGGCGTCGATCGACCTATCGGTTTCTTCCTGCACACGCCATGGCCGGCGCCCGACGTGCAGCTGGGACCCCATCGTCGCGAACTTACTGAATCGATGCTTGCGTATGATTTGGTAGGCTTTCAGACCGACGAGGACCGGCAGAATTTCCTTGCCTGCGTTCGTGCCGATCTCGACCTCACACCCAGCGAAGACAGTGTTGTGATTTCACACCGTGGTGGCATCACAAGATGCCAAGTATTTCCGATCGGCATAGATACAGAAAAATTTGCACAATATGCTGCAGACGCGAGTTCGAGTGCCGCTGTCTCGTCGCTACTGGAAGGTCTCGATCGCGAGAAGCTTGCCGTCGGCGTCGACCGGCTCGACTACACCAAGGGTCTCCACAATCGCGTTCGGGCTATCAATCACGTTTTGAACAAAGACCCGCGCAGCATCTGCCTTTTGCAGATTGCGACCGTCTCACGATCCGGCATCAAGAGCTACGACGACTATCAGCAGGAAGTTGCGGCTCTTGTCGACTATGTAAATGTTAACCATGGCTCGGATGGCAGGGTGTCGATCCGTCACGAAACGAAGCCTCAGAGTCAGCCGGTGCTCGCGGGTCTGTACCGCGCCGCACGCGTCGGCCTGGTAACATCGTTGCGTGACGGGATGAATCTTGTAGCGAAAGAATATGTTGCTGCGCAAGACCCCAGCAACCCCGGCGTGCTCGTTTTGTCGAAATTTGCCGGCGCGGCCAAGGAACTCGACGAAGCGCTGCTCATCGATCCCAACGACATCGAAGACATAGCAGAGAAGATTTCGATCGCACTTTCAATGTCACTGCCCGAGCGCATCTTCCGCTGGGAGAAGATGATGGCGAAGCTTCGAGAGTACCCCATCCAGAAATGGTCGGCGCACTTTATCTCCGAGCTGGAGAAAAGTTGGGCCGAGAAACTCGCAAGACAGAGCCCGCGAGATGTCGGGGAGTCCAGCAGTTCGAAGAGAAAGGACGAGGGGAAATTGGCCGGAGGCGGAAGCCATTTTGACCTGCCGCGGCAATTGACATTCCCCGCATTCGGTGTACGGGCTAGGATATTAAATGAGGATTTCACCCACGTCGTAGGCTTGGGCTGGAATCACGGTCCTCAAGCGGCTCCAGACATCCTGCTCGGCGCGCTGAATAGCGTAGATGCCATCCCGAAGCCGTACCAGCCTATGACAGATATTTACATCCATGGTCACCCGTACATGGCACAGTTGACTGCAGGCATGAGGGAAGTGACGCCCAACAATCCGCTAGGCGCGAACGTTATTCTCATACCTCGACTTAAGGGCGGCTGAACGCGGGTCGTCGCTTGTAATTGGCACCTTCTGCTTGAACGGTCGACATCAAATGTCTTCGGTCATCCGATGTCCTCCTATCGGCCGTCGCCTGCTAGAGGTTTAAGTTCGGAATGGTTGACGAATCGAGGCCGTATTCGTCCTTGAATACATTTGGCTAAACGTCCGTGCTCGCTGCGCAATTTACCGCGATTAGTGCGAATAGAGCGGCTCCGCTCCGGCCCAAAAATCGGCGCAGCGGCGTTTAGCGTTCGTTCGCTCCATAGTCATTCACCTGTCGGACCGTCGCTTCGTAGACATTTTCCCAGCACATCCGCCAGCCCGTCGGAGAACTCTTCATACCAACCTTCCTCGTTATCCACGGCAGCCGTTTTCCCTTTTGCCGTGAATGCCTCAGGCGTGTGGCTGCGTCGTCATGCGCCGCTAGCTCGATTTCGATGATCATCGAGCGTTGGCAAGAGTGCGTTCCGCCGAGCCAAATGGCGTCAAGTGCAAGGCGCCAAGGTCCATGCTCCACCTTGCTCCGCCTTGGACTGGAAGCGAGGACGTGGCAGCGGACTTGGAGATAGCTGCGCCTACGCGCGCTATTTGCGTAGCTTCGAGCCTCGATTTAGCGAATGCTGTCAAGTGCGAGATATACAAGTAAATGTTTGGCTTGCCGGCCAACCGCATAGCTATGACGGATAATTGAACATGCGACCAGATTCTTGCTGAAAAATCTGGCCGCACGGGATTAACGCTTGTTGCGATGCCTCTGCTTGTATGGCGTCACACTACTCTCGTCCGGGCGCGATTCTGCCGTTGAGACGATGGAGACACGAGGGCCGATCTGGGCTGCGCTGCATCGGCCCCAGCAGATCCGCATGTAAGCGTACTGACTGGTCTGGAAGCAAGCACGTTGTACTACAACGATCGTTGAGACCAGCCCGCAAGCTAATTAACTTCAATTGCGATCCGCTGTGAACACTCCGCCGATGTTTAGGCCCAGCTTTTGCTGGGACGGATTGAGTTTGAATCGTTCGGGCTGGGAAGTTCAGCATCTGCAGATGTATTCAAAGGATGTGAGGCCCTTCAGGGTCTCCAAGTCGGCGACACGAAGGAGAGTTTTGGGAGTGGCTGATGAACCCGCGAGGTTACCGCTTTCGACGGAGTTTCGGTTGGGAGTGGACTTAGTTAGCCAATTGCCAGCCCGCAATTGGAATACACCTAGCCCTCTCCGGAGGAGGCCGTGGCTCGCCTATATGCCTGAGCAAAGTGTACGCGCGCCTGCGGCTCCAAATTTAGCAATGTACGTTCGAGCTTGGCAGCACGGCGACCAACCCGCATCGCCCGAGCTCAGGGCCGCAATGCTCTCCAATGGAGTACTGCCGGGCGCATCTCGGCCGGAAACAAATTTCACGATCGGCCACGTGAACTACACGGCCATGTTCCGCCTAATAGGCAGACCAGACGAGATCATCGTCCGCCAAGCAGACACGTTATTGCCCCGCGTACATAACGCCAATTCGGGCAGTCTTAGCGGACGCGATCATTTGCTTCCAACAGAAGACAAGGATTCGATGGCTACTCGGCCTGCTAACCGTCCCCTAAGGTCGCCCGCGTACGATATGCAGAAGTACATGACAGTCGATGGGGACGTTCGTGACTCTCTCAAGCCGGCATTGCCTCATCTCAGGAGCCTCACGTCCGGCAGGCACGAAGTCCAATCAGTTGGGCCCAGGCCCTTCATGATGTGGCGCCGAAGAATGGATACTTACCTCGGCGACGCCCGCATCGCCGACATCGACAGCTATATCAATTATAATTTGTCGTCGCTAATCAATTCTTCAAGCCCCAAGGGGGTCGAGGTACACGGAACGCCTCAACAATTGTACAACTACGCAGACATTGTGGCGAGGGACCATGAAGGGGCGAAGGGCTTTGTCCGCGTCACCATCCAGAAACTGGAAGCCTATCTCGAGTCCGTCACGCGCGAAGACGTGGAGCACGACGTGAAAGCGGCCCTGAGCCAATATTTTGGTATCGTGGGCACGAGAAAACAGGACGTCGCCGACATCCGAGAAATCCTCGCGAACTACAGGAAGGTGGCCAGCTATCTCAATCGCGACGAGCCACTAACGCGAGCGCAGCGTCTTAAGGCGTTGTTTGTCGATGTTCCTCTTTATCGGATTCGGCCGAAATCAAATGTCACGGTGGCTTATGTCAGGGGCGGCCCCATCTGCTGGCCGGACTGGCGTATCGTTCCGCGGTCACTGCGGTTACGTTCGGTCAGCTCGGGATGGTCGGGTTTGGGCCTTTTTCTGGCGGGAGTGGGTGCCCACCAACGCGGTTCTGCGATGCTCCTTCGCGACAGGTCTGTTGAGCAACGGCACGTAGAGCGTGCTGTCGCGTTAGGTGCGGTGTTGCTCGGCGGATTGGCCGCGACATTGATCGGCGCGTCTTATGGGATAAGTCAACTCAGGCGCTTGACTTCCGAGAGCGGGATCAATCTGCACGAAGGGCACTTCGCCTACTCAGATCGCTTCCGATCCTCAACCGTCGTGCACGAAGCAACACATCTGTTGTTTGCCACCGACGACCATGCCTACGAGCACGAACAAAGATTCAGTCGCCTATCGACAACCCAACACATGACCAACGCCGATAGTTACAGCCATTTCGCTGAATGGATCAGCCGCTCATGAATCTGCCCGGGAATGCCGGCGGAAACATTAGATTCCAATTGTACTCCGGTTGCCGCCTCATACCGATCGATCCGTCTGAACGAGCGGAGCTCGCTCTGGAGTCGGGGGACGAACCAGGTACTGATCGCGTGGCGCAAGAAGGGAGGGCGGCGCTTCGGCAATGAGACCGCTCAGATCGAAGCGCTCTTTATGGCCGTTGTGCAAAGGGTGTGCTGATCGGGCGCTACTCCCGGCGGACCGTCCTGCGCTCCAAGAAGTGCCTGGACGTTTCCGGCACAACGAGAGCGCCTGTCGCCATTTCTATCTGAGGCGGGGGCATCAGCAGTTCCTAGTAACGTCGTCTGGAGCCGGAAAGGCCGTGCGAGTCGATCATGAAGAGATACTATTTTAATATACCTGACGGCGGCTAATTTATCCGCGGCGATGAAAGTGTGGAGCTAGCCCATAACGAGGCTGCACGGGAAGAGGCGATACTGCGCTCTTGGAGATGGCGCGCGAATGGACCAGAAGCACGCCGCATCGTCGCATGGCAGTTGGAGTTCGCGATGATCATGGGTCTAACCTTGCGGGCGGGCTCTAGCTTCGCGGTGAGCAGACGGAGAAGCAACAGCCATGTCGTTTCGCGTCTCGAAAGGTGGCGTCGCCTCGCCCAAATCGATCTCAAGCTGCCGTCGTTCCCTAAGCTCCCTGTTCATTGCAGCATGATAGAATTTATAGCTGCCGCGACCTTGGGCTTTGACCGTCGCCGTCGACCTGCCGGCTTCGAACGCGCAGCCGCATCCGCGTCCGGAGGCAAGACGGCGCTTCCGATTGCCGCGCCTCCCAGGCTGGCTACGGCTGTATTGCGGGGCCGCCGAGCAAGGGCGAATACCGCCCGGCGCCGCGGCCCTCGCGGCCGTGCTAGAGGTCATCATGAACGCAGTAACAAAACGCATGTCGAGAGCATTCAGTGCTTTGCGGCGCGTGTGCTAACGAGGGCGAGCGCATCACCGGCCGCAGGGTCTCGCCAGCCTGGGCGGCGAACGCTTGCGCGACCGCGACCTGCAGCTTGAGCCCGAACGAAGCTTTCTCGGCGCTGATGGAGGGGCGCACCGTCCTTGAGCTCGCCGAGGATCTGCAGCTCCGTCGTGTCCGCGTGATGGGGGTCCATCGCATCGAGCTGTCCGGATTCACCGATACGATGCGTGACCAGCTGCGCGCCTACGACCTCTTCAGCGAGATCATCTCGTGGAAGCTGCGCATGTTCGTGCCGATCAATGAGACCGGTGCCTCGGTGCTGGCAAAGGTGCTCGACTACTATCCGGTCACGCGCGTTAGTGAGCGGGAGGCGGCCTGATGGCACACGACAACGCCTCCGACCTGGCCCACCGTCTCGCGCGTGACGCCGAGGCAGTGTGCCGCCATTATTTGTCCAACGGGCGGCGCCAAGGCCGCTACTGGACAGTCGGCGATGTCCGCAATACGCCCGGCCGGTCGATGTTCGTCCGGCTCAGCGGGCCGGAATCTGGTCCTGGCGCCGCCGGGCATTGGCGAGATGCCGCCTCGGCCGAACACGGCGATCTCCTCGACGTGATCCGCGAGAGCTGCGGCTTCACCACCTTTCGTGATGTCGCCAATGAGGCCCGACGCTTTACAAGCAAAGTTTGCATCGGCGTCTTGCG
>NZ_LBIX01000147.1:0-41455 GCF_028128655.1 Bradyrhizobium sp. CCBAU 45394
CCGCCGCAACCGGAAAACAGACTCCCAATCAAGTGCTTGGAGGCTTGTTCACGGACAACTGCATAGTCGTCAAACTCTCATCGTTCGGGCAGATCGACCCAGACGTCTGGAGGACCATCCAAGAGTGTTGCGCGATCTGGAACAAAGATGTTGTCAAAGACCCTGAGGCCATGAGCCCGCACCGCTCCGATAATTATGAAGGGGAGCTCAATCTTGTCTTGATCTTCAAAGCTGTCAGCGCCAACAATTCGAAGAAACTCCAGTTCAAACTGCCGGAGGGTGATCAGTGACTTTGCCGATTCTATCAGATCTTTGACGCAAGACGATCCTTGGGCGATCTCTTTCCTCAGATGGTTTAGCGCCGTGTAGAGGCACGACAGCTCATCAAGCTCAGAATGGTTGAAGCGTCGCAACCTCGATGAAATTGGCACTCCATTTTTGGATCTCACCGTCGGCACGAGTCGTACTTCGCAATCAAGAAGCAGGTCTGCGACGGCTCGCCTGACGAGTAGCGCCTGCCCGATATCCTTCAAACCAAAATAGCTGCGAGTTGGTCGCGTATAACAGATCCAACGGATGCATCCAGTGACCGCTTCTTTTAAGAACCCGTGAGGGCCGTCCAAACGAATTTGATAATCGCCTTGAGACACAAATGTTCGATATCCTGACGGAAACATCTCGGTGTCATTTGACGAAATCACGGCAGACGCACCAGCACGTAGTGCAAACGCAATATCTTCCTCTAAGTTGAAATCATAGTTGACGCCCGGCTTAAACTGGATCTTGTTCGGGTAGACAGTTACAATCGCCACGTCGTTCTCGATTGCGGCCCTCCTAATTAGTTCTGCGTGCCCCGCATGCAATGCGCCCATGGTTGGCACTGCGCCAATGCTTTTTCCTCGTCTCACCAAGTCCGTGATGAACATCTTGCCATCTGGCAGAGAAGATAGATGCATATTGCTTGCTCGCTCTGTTAACGCACAGGTCGCTTGACAATGACAACTGTGCATTGTTGCCCACGATCTGCTAGAATCGTTCTTGATGTGGAGCTCGATTGTCCTTCAACGTCCGACCGATTGTAGCGGAGTCACTCGGTATAAGCTGAAAGAAGTTGAAACGAGGACCCGCGTTAGGTCGGCAAAATACTTTCGAGCAGGACAGTTCAGATTGTCCGATTACGTCAAGCCAGCTTTCGCGATCGTGCGGAAACCCCTGGGCTGTAAAGATATGCACAAGATAAAGATCGGCATCATTCTTCACTAGATCGTAGCGGAGCTCCGGTTCCCCCAAGATGAAGGCCTTAAGTCCCTTTGCAAACAGCTTATTGTATTCGTTCAGAATTGAGATAACGGCATCCCGACCATCGCGGAAATGTTCGTGTAACACGCCAACTGCCGTCAGGACATCTGCTGAGGTGCATTCAGCAGGCCAACTATCGATGTCAAATGCGTCGCCTACAAGGAACTGAATTCGATCGGCCACTTTCAAGTCCGCTGCCGCCTCCTGCGCGCGCTTAATCGCAGGCGCAGAGATATCCAAGCCAATGCCCTTCAGCCGAGGAGAGCGAAGGCACGCGTCTATCAGGAATTGGCCAGCACCGCAGCCAACATCTAGAATCGTTGTGGCATCGATTTCGGTCAAGGCTCTGAGGACGGTGTCGGTATGGTACTCACCGAACAGTGTGGCACAATGCTCTCCTAGGGCGCCGCCATCTCGCAGCACGTCGAGCCCATACGTTGCCTTTCGTGTGATGAGAGCATCTAGCCGAGATACCACTGGGCCGTACGCTTCTACGTAGAAGCCAATCTGCGCGAGACTAACGTTCGAGAACAGTTCCTTTCCTCTGCTTGTGAGCTTATAGCCTTTATTGGACGCGACCAGTAGACCATGTATCGCGAAATATTGGAGGAGGTGCGAAAGCAGATGCGGATCACCTAACTGGCAGCCTGGGTCAATAGTTATCTCGATCGACTGGTGCTCAACGAGATATGACGTAAGACCGACGCGACGGGCAGCATCGACAGCATAACACAGGTTGAAGGCGGAAATTAGCGACAACGCGCCTGACCGTTCAGTCGCAGCCCATGACGCATCTTGCTGTTCTTCTTTCAGTTCAATCAACTGCGACATCGTTTTTCTCTCGGTTGGTCTTAGTCGGATCAAGTCGATCCCTTTCGGCCACGTCTCATCAACGATGAGAACTCAGCCAAATACTCTGAGGGTCCATTCTGCTGCTTTTCAGCTCTCTTCAATGCACCATCGAGCCCGGGACATCGGTCTGCAAAAAAGGGGGGCTCAAATGTCGTGACTTTTGCGCCCGAAAAGTCGGTCTTTACGAAGCTTGCCTGGAACGGTGACATCCCACTCAAGTTCGCATTGATGAGAGACGATTGATTCATCCGCACGTATGCGGCACGCGTCGCCTCCAGGTTGCTGTCGCTCATTCCTGCCGCTATATACGACTGGACGAGATTGGCCCCCTCGAGATTAACATGATTCAACGCCATTGATTGCGGGGGATCACCGGTAATCATCGATCGGTAGAGATAAGCCTGTGAAAAGTCTGAATTTGCCATGTCGCAGTCGCGTATAAATGCGCAGCGGGCACGAAATCCGTTGAACTTTGCGGATCGCAATGTACTCTCGGCGATGCAAATCGCTTCCGCTGACACACGAGACAGGTCGGCTTTATCAAGCTGACAAGAGCGAATAGACGCGCCGTTCAACACCGCGCCTACGAGGTTAGCGCTGTCTAAGTTGACGGATAGAAGTCGGGCCTCCGTTAAGTCTGCCTGTTCGAGCTCCGCCTTTGACAGATTTGAAAGGCTGAACTCAGCAAACGGAGCGCTTAGTCCTTTTGCAAGAATATGTCCGGCTACTTTGGAGAACCTCAGATAAGGAAGATGGGCGCTCTCTAGAACGAGGTCATTGACTGACGTGGGGCGCATAATCGATAGGCACTCTCCCCTTGACTGGAAGAAAGAGCATCCAGCCAGATGCGCTTTCGTCAACGTCACCTGGTTCAACTTAGCAAATCGAAAAGAAGCATGAGGGAGGAAGCATTCATTGATGCTCGTTCCTTGCAGTTCGGCGCCATCGAAGACAGCATGATCCGCATCGCACTGGTAGAAGAGAACGCCACTCAATAATGCGTTGTCGAAACGCGCTCTTCTCATGCTGCAGCCGTGAAAGAGGCTTCCAGTTGCATCGATAACATTGCACAAGCTTGCACCGTCGAAATTGCACACTTGCGCGGCAATTGCATGCATATACGCAAAGTCGAGATTGACGCTACGGAAGCTCGTCTTCTCTAGGCCTGGGCAGATAAGATTGGACTCGGACAGATCGGCTCCATCCAACTTCGCACCGTGGAGTTGCGCGCGGTTCAGAATACATCGTCGCAACGAGACTCCTGATAGATCGAGACCATTCAAGTTTTCGGAGGATAGCTGTAAGCCGACCCCTGTCTTCTTGATCGCCTCCTCGGTTCTCGTCTTAATCGCCGCTAATGCGGACGACCGATCGCTGGCTCGGCAGCAGTAGCGGAGAAAGTCACCGTCTGAAGAGGAGTTAGCTCTTGGAAAGAGCGCAGCCGCAGCTTCTTCCCGCACGCTGACGTCGCGATTGCCTTCGATAGCTTGCGACATTGTCGACCTTTCTATGCGTCCTGATTAAGAGCGGACTTTCTTAGCTCTTATTGATCGACGGCTTCTGATGAGGTCTTGAACTTGTTCGTTAGCACGACAACGAGCCGGTCAAATGGTGCGGAAGAGCGAAGCAGAAGCAGTCTTTGGCCACTCCACTTCAAGCAGCGGTTATCCGTGATCTGATCGCTTTGGCCGACTTGACGAGGCTACCCTCTACACAACATGCAATTTGTCTCAGTGAGGCCACGGAGCGCATGTGAGTCCCCGACCGAGTTCTTAATAGCAATGACCGTGCCAACTGCCTCGCTCCTGTTGAACGTCCTGAACAGTCTGGAAAAGATCGAAATGGGGCCACTGAGACAATTTTTTTTTGCAAATGACAGGATCTGTGTCGCTGTCAGAAAGTGAACAATAGGCGCAGAACGCTATCGTCGTTCTCGGAGCGGTTCGGCCGCTGCGCGTGGCGATCGAACATGCGGAACATCTGCCGACGGTCGGCGATGCCCTGATAGACCTTGCGGATCGGTGAGAGGGTCATGAGCGGGCTCCTTTCAGCCTCGTCGGGCTGGAAGCGCGGCTCATCCTTCCGATTTCGCCATCGTCTTCAGCCCTTCCTGACCCCTCCCCCGCGGCCGCCTCTCCGATCGGCCCCGGACATATCTTCGTGCGTGATCCATGACGGATCGAGTAATTCGCCCTTGACGTAGACGAGGCCGGTCGATGCGTCGGCCTGTCCGATGCGGTAAGCGGCTTCGGCGAACTCTGACTTGACGATGTCGCAACAGAAGACCAACGCATTGATTTCATTGGGTCGCTGGAGCGTCAAAGCGTGAACGAAAGGCGGGTTTATCTGTGCTCTTCCATAGCAAGCCTCAGAGCCTTCGGGATGCGCTGCGCTTTTCCGCCTGAGATAAACGCGACCCGTACGCGCGCCGAGACCAAAAGATCGTCCCCGCGCCTGCACTCCTGTAGCAAGCCAATTGAGGCGCCTCTCACCTCTTGCGGGACCGTGACAATGTCAAGGAGGTCGTCCAACACCGCCGGTTTTAGAAAATCGATTGTCATCGAACGGACAACGAAGGCGAAGCCCGGCGCATCGTTCCGCGTTTCCTCGAGCAGCGCTTGCTGATTGGTGCCGAGCAAGCGCAAGTAATTCGTTCTGCCACGTTCCATGAATCGCAAAAAATTCGCGTGATAAACAATCTGGCCGGAGTCGGTATCTTCAAAGTAGACGCGGACCTGCATGTAATGCCGTCCGTCGCGAATTTCGCCGTCAAGAGAGACTGTCACAGCGCGGTTCCTCTTATTGCGCGTACAGGGACCTATTGTCTTGCACAGAGGCGGTTTTCTGAGCAAGCGCCAAAATCCTGAGCTTGGCTCCTGCTGCCGGAAGCTGAGCCAACCGATGCGGCAGGCGCCGCGCTGCTGCCACCGACTTCGGACGAATATGTCGGAGATCTATCGTCAACGCGTAACCGCCGATCAAATAGTTGACGGTATAGAAGGGAATTCGACGCTGCATCTGCATCAGATGTAGCAGATCGATTTCTGGGACCCAGTCGTCTGGCTTAGACTGAAGAACATGACAGCATGCCTCAAAAAATTGTTCGCCGGTCGGGCACGGGTGAAGGTTGAATTCGAATCCGGGACCGCCAAACGGAAGGATCTCGAACGGGCGTCTTTCGGTTTGATCTTTCTCATAGCGCGACTTCCAAGCATCCAGGTCATCCAGCGCGATCGAAAAACTTCAGGCGCCTGGCGTTCATCGGACCATTCAATGACCCAGACATCCGCGACTGCCCAGAAACCCGGAGCACGAACCGAGTCGACGTGATCCTCGACAATGCTCCATCAGCGGGCTGGTGCCGATCCTCATCGCATCGAAGGACGAGAAGCTTTCGCGGATTGCCGAGAAGATGATCGGCTGCCAGCCGGCCATGCCAAGCGTCGTCACGGCACATTTCAATTACGGTATCGCGCGGCACTTATCGAAAAATCCGGCTACAGTGCCGTCCGGAAAATATGAAGCCGTGCCGACAGCCAGATGGATGCTGTCATGCTGCTGAAGCATGATCACGGAGCTTGCCGAGCTTTCCCAGTTGATGCGCTTCAATCAGGACTGCGCAGATGTCGGGAAGAATAGTCGCCTCGTACCCATCGGCAGGATTTCCGCCATGGGGCGGAATGAAGCGAATTGGATTATTTGCGCGCGCGATTAACCCTCTTATATCTCCCCCCTTTTCTGCCAAACTGGCCATCAATTCGGTGATTTTGCGCTCGCCGCCTTTTCCCGCCGCCTGCCGACAGACCGCCCCCCCCATAAAGGCCGCGCTGCGCCAGCACGCGTGTACCGTCTGCAAGCACGTAACAGGGGATTTCGATGTCGCTTAGCCGAAGCAGCAAGAGTTCTCTCGGTCCCGCGGGTCCGGTGACCTTCGATAATTGGTGCTCATCGGATGCGAGATTAGGAACGCTTTGTGGCGTGCGGAAACTCTATTACCTCGCCGCTTTCGACGTCGACTGCCTTCAAAGCCTGTCGCTTCGCCACCGCGAGACTGTGCACCTCTGCCGCAGGTCGAAAGAAGCCAGGCTCCAAGGCCGCGATCTGCTCGATCTCCTTCTCAGGCAAATTCAACGCAGCTTTAATTGCGGCCTTGCTCGTGCCGAGCTCAACGACAACCCGCATTCCACGGCGGATCATTCTCGGCCGCTCGATCGGCATCTCAGACGGACTGTCAAACGGCTCCTGCAATGGGCCACGCCAGCCTCGGCGCGTCAAATTACGATAGAGGACGCTCTTTTCCTGTTCATCGATCATGCCCAGGTCGAACGCTCGATAGATCATAGCGGCGATTGACAGCCCCCATCGCTTTTTAAGCGCGCAAAAGTAGTCCAGCGTCGGACGTGTCACCTCAAAACGAAATGCTTCTCTCGGAAACAGAAACGCACCCGCAAAACGATGAGCCTGCTGCTCAATCTGCTTGTTTAGCAACGGATCCCGCAGCTGCTGCGGCGTCACGAGGCGGTGCAGCGCGATATGACCGAGTTCGTGAGCCACGTCATATCGAGCTCGAGCGGCACTGATACGCAGCGTGTTGATGCCTACGAACGGACGTCCCAGCGCCTCCGAATGAAAGCAGAAACCATCTTGCTTTTCCGAAGTGATTTCGAGATTCACGACCGGGATGCCGGCGTTCTCCAGCGCCAAACACGCGTCCGGGATCGGCAAGTCGCGGAGCTTCCAATGCTTTCTCACCGCTTCGGCGGTCGCCTCGATCAATGCGGGCGTTAGAGCTCGAAAGTCCGGCAGCTTCAGATCCGGCAAATTAAGTACAGGGAAGTTCACATCCCGCTCAAGATAGGAAAATAGCTCGCACATCCAAACCATACGCTGCTCGGTCATGTCGCGCGCGTATTTCGTCTCCGCCGATCGCGAACGCCAATGGACTATTTGCGGCAGCTCTGGCCACTCTGGCTGGAGAAAGAACTCGAGAGGGAAATTCAAGTGCTTCGCGATCGCGACAGCCCTATCGTATTGAGGCTTGTCGATGTCATCCTCATAACGCGAGATCGCGGTGCCAGTAATACCCAGCATATCGCCGAGCGCATTCATATAGAGGCCTCGAGCGAGTCTCGCCTCACGAAGGCGCTTCCCTCTAAATGCTTGCATGCCAACGGGCATCAACCGAATTCCGCTCTATCGTTACGCCGCTTCGGCGTGACCACTACCTGATCTTCCTGGGTCGCCTGAATGTCTCGGTCGTCGGCATTTGGCAAGTCTCGTCCAAACATTGCGATCGCCTGAAGGTCCAATCGCCTGATCCAGTGGGAATACGCCGCGTCCGGAATTGCGAGCATCGCTCTGCCGAGCGATTTGTGTTCTCGGATGAACCTTGGACCTGCAGCTCCATGAAGCAGAACTGCGAGCACGCAGCCGGACCAATCACGGATGCGGTCGGGTTGATCTCCAAGATCAAGTTCGAGCTGTCGAACGAAGCCGTGCACATCCGATAGTTCGACCTTGTAATCAGCAACGGCCGGGTGATCATCGAGTGTCTGGATCGGTTCCTGGATCAAAATTACGCGCCAGCTTTCGCGAGAAGCTTATACTGACCGTTGCAAGCGAGCCGGCGGTATTCGAACGGAATTCCGTGTTGCTGACACGCCCGCGCTATCGCGCGCTTCGCGCAATCAGCTCTACGCCGGTTGAATTCCTCTTCTCGCGAATGATCGAACTGCGTGGGATCGGCCGCGAGTTCTTCATACAACCCATCATATTGCCAGCCCAACTCAACGGCGATCTTCTCGACAAAGTCAGGATCGAGGTCGCGCAGGACAGTGCTCAGCGCCCTCTCGTAAAACGGCTGGTTCAATGCCTGCCCCTTTCCAAGATCGACCACTGAAGTATAACGTCGTTTTGTCTGAAAAAATCAAGCTTAACATTCATTCCGTTTATTTTTATAAATAAATCAATCAGTTAGCGATGTCCGACCGCTTGAGTTGCCTAGGCTCTTGCCGCCCCTAGGTATTCCAAATGCGCGAATCGCCCTGCCGCACCGTTGACGAAGGCCCCGATCGCCCCCGCAGCCTGAGCCAATTGCGGAATTCAGCACCGCGTGGACCTTCAGCACTTGGCGCTAGTCCTTCTCGTACGGATCACGGAACGGAACGTTTGGGGTTAGTGTGTATTTATGTGTTGACTGGTCGTCGGACTTGTGTGTACAAATACACACATGAAATCGGCGGACATCCATCAACGCCCTTAAGGCCGATGGTTGGGAACAGGTCGCCCAGAAGGGCAGCCACACTCAGTTCAAGCACCCAACTAAGACGGGCCGCGTCACGGTCCCGCACCCCAAAAGGGATGTTCCGATCGGAACGCTCAAGAGCATCGAGAAGCAAGCCGATTTGAAGTTGAAATGACAGCATAGAGAGGGCCATCGGCCCACCCAAGGAGGGGAGCTTTCATGCGACACTACATTGCCCTGATCCATAAGGACGCGGACAGTGATTACGGCGTTTCTTTTCCTGATCTTCCCGGTGTGATCACCGCTGGTACGGATCTGGACGATGCGCGCGCTATGGCCGCTGAAGCCTTGGCCCTTCATCTGCAGGGACTGGCGGCGGACGGCGAAGCCGTACCGGAGCCCTCCTCTCTCGAGGAGATTATGGCCAACGCCGAGAACAGAGATGGCGTTGCCGTGCTCATTCCAGCACCTGCGGACGAGGTGAAGAGTGTGCGCGTGAACGTAACTCTTCCCGCCGACGTTCTAAGCGAGATCGACCACTATGCCGAACAGCACGGCTTCACTCGATCCGGTTTTCTTGCGCAAGCCGCGAAGAAAGCGATCGCTGCCTGACTAAAGCTGCATCCGGTCAGTTGAAGCTGCACCCATGAGTCGGCGCGGAACGTCTGGACTCATTTTCGAATAGACCAAAATGTCTCGCCGGATTCTGTAGCCTCCTTTAGGATCGCGTCGCCCAGTTCGGCTTGCCTTCACATATCCACGTCCAGCGGAGAGCAGAGCCCTTTCAGCTATCAGATAGCGCGTTTCAATGCCGTCACCCTTGCGGCGCAAGAGCGAATACAGCGATTTGACAGAATGGATGGACACCGCAGCAACGCCGCCCGGAGCCTAGCGTGCTTCGGAATAGAGCTTGAGAAGCGCTGCGTCTCAAAATATAGCAAAGCCCCATTGGTCTTCCGATTCGCTTGCTAAGTCTCGCAAACGGTACGTTTCGAACCCTCGGCGGAATTGCGCCGCACGAGGCATCCGCCACCTCAATTTCGTGATTGCCTGACCTGCCACTGAGTTTTCATCCGGTGGCGGTTAGAGTCTCGGGGTTTTGTGTAGCGAGACCGAACTTTGGACCAGCCAGAACTAGAGTTTTGCGCCTCTCATCACGTTGGCGGGCTGGTGGCGCCGGCGTGATTCTGCAGCAAAATCGGCGGCCGATTGCCGATCGCCCCGTGGGGCCGTTCCTCGTTATAGTATCTGCGCCAAGTCTCCACTTTTTCCTGGGCGTCTGCAAGGGACAGGAACCAATGGGCGTTGAGGCATTCGGCCCGGAAGCGGCCGTTGAACGCCTCGATAAAGGCGTTGTCGGTTGGCTTGCCCGGCCTTGAGAAGTCCAGCGTAACACCGCGCTGATAGGCCCACAGATCGAGCTCGCGCGACACGAACTCGCTGCCTTGATCGACACGGATCGTCGCCGGGAGCCCCACTTCATTGCAAAGCCTTTCCAGAACATCCACGACATCGGTGCCGCGGAAGGTGAGCCGCGGCGCCAACGCCGGCGAGAAGCGGGAGAAGATGTCGATGATCGTGAGGACCCGGAGCTTGCCGCCGGTGGCCAACTGGTCATGGACAAAGTCCATCGCCCAGATCTCGTTGGCCCGCGTTGCTGGCCTGCGGTCATCGCGCAGCTTGGCCTTGACCCGGCGCTTGGGCGATTTGTTACGCAATTGCAGACCCAATTCGCGATAGACGCGGCGCGTCTTGTTCTGGCCGTGGCGCCATCCTTCGCGGCGCAGCAGGACGTGGACGCGGCGATAGCCATAGCGAACGCGAACATGGCAGATCTCCTTGATCCGAGCTTCGAGGGCCGCCTGGCCGGAGCGACGGGATTTGTAGTGGTAGGTCGAGCGGTCGAACTCGAGGGCCGCACAGGCCTTACGGATCGACACCTGCCACTCACCACAAACCTCATCGACGAGCTTGCGCTTCCGACCAGGCTTCACAACTTTCGGCGGATCACGTCCTGCAGCATCTCCTTGTCGAGCGACAGATCTGCCACCAGCTTCTTCAGCTTGGCATTCTCGTCCTCAAGCTGCTTCAACCGGCGCATCTCGGTCGGCAGCAATCCGTCGTACTTCTTCTTCCAGTTGAAATAGGTTGCCTGACTGATCCCGGCCTTGCGGCAGATGTCCGCAACCGGGACCCCGTCGTTGCCTTGCTTCAGGATAAACGCCTTCTGGGCGTCCGAAAATTTCGAGGCCTTCATGTCATCCGCTCCTCCCAGCCGAGGGGATTTACGCAGCGCAGACTCTAGCCAAAAATGGTCCAGTTTGTCGGCCTCAGATCATTTGTACGCCAAGTGGCGCGGGTGGAGCAACGGACGATCGGCGGAGCTGGTCGGGGTTGCGCAGCCGGTCGTCCGTTGCGGTGAGGTGGGCGGCATAGGCCGCGGGGGTCAGGTATTTCAGCGACGAGTGAGGCCGCTGGAGATTGTAGTCGGCAACCCTATGAACTCCGTACCAATGGTGCTTGCGCGAGAAAATCAGTCAAGATGTCACGGACTAGCCGCCAACTTTCCGACGTGACGTCTCGCATTCCCCGAACAATTCGGGCCTTGAACGCGGCCTCTGACATTTTCAGTTCTGCGGCCTTATGCAAGTCGGACAGAAGTTGCTTTCCGTCACAAAGCTCATGCCACTTTGCTTCCCAAACATCTTGCAGTTCTTTCCGGCGCCTTTCGGCTCCGAGGGTAAACCGAGCGGACCAATCCTGCAGACTTTCATCAGGAATGGAGGCTCGTGCCCTCATAAAGCAGGCTTTCACCGACTGAAGTCCCAAGGCGGGCGAGCGCATCAGAGTACTCGTCAATAGCCCGCTTTCCTACCTTAGTAAGGTCTGTCGATGATTTGAGGTGCAAAAGAGTGCATTCCTCGTCAGCGAAGGCGCCTGAGAGAATTTCGGGCGAATGTGTGCACATTACAAACTGGATGTCGCGGGGCTTGGAGTAGCGCGTCATCACGAAACTAAGTAGCTCACGACTGACGGCCGGGTTGAGATAAAGCTCTGGCTCATCGAAGAGCGCGATCCCCCCTTCCGCAACTGATCGCGCCACAATAAGAAAAGTAAGCGCAATATTCTTCTCGCCACTACTCAAGCTGTCGAGCTCAATGAGACGCTTCGTGGCGATGTCCTCTGTCATGACAGACAGGAGCCCGTGTTCATTAATCCCAATAGACTTAATACGTCGTCCTTTCAGAAGACCCGTGAAGATGGTTTCGAAATCGTCGTGAATAGTCGTGTTGCCCTGCTGCTGCGCGACGAGCGATCCAACGATTAGGTGCTTCAAACGCTGATACTTAAGCTGGGGCTGAGAATTGTGGGACTCAAGCTGCTGTTGCGCATCTGGAGCCCCGAGTTGAAGATTGACCTCGCCCATTGGCAGCGCACGATCAGCCGGAAAATAAGAAAAAATTGCAGTGTCGGGCGGTAGCCGTTGATCCAAGTAGGAAATCAGAATGCTCGCGAGCGGATCGCTTGCGGAAATTTGACCCGACTTGGGGTCAAGCTGAAATCCGAGCAGGACCGTTCTATCGGTCTCCAGCTTGCCAAAGTACTTGGTGAGTTCGGCTTGAGCTACCCTCCGCGCCTCTTGCCCTTGCGGTGATTGCATAAAGGCGATCAACGTCGCAGGATTTGCGAACTGTTGGCCAACCTGCGACGACACAATACCCTGCACAAGGTCCGCAATCGACGCCTTGAGGATAGTGATTTCTTTGTCGGTCAGTGAGAACGTGCTGCGCACCTCAAGGGGTTTGGTGGCGTCCCTCAGCAAGCTCTCCGCAAACAAACGCTGCGGGAAATGCGGAGAGGAGGCGCCAAGCGACACGAGTACTTGTTGTGTCTCTTGATTTGTCCTTGGCGCGAGCAATGCCTTTGTCAAACGTATTGCTTGAAGAATTGTCGACTTTCCCACGGCATTCGGGCCAACGATTACGTCTATGCGAGGGCTCAACTCGCAATCGATGTCTTCTAAGGCGCGCAGATTTCGGATGGCGACGTGACGGACATACATGATCGGCCTTTGCATCGTTAGGACAACTCTTGGTTTGCCCCGGCGCTACGTTGCTCGCGCTCATCAGGGCCTATCGGCGCACTTCTGCTTGATGAGATCGACGCCAAGCTAAGATTCGTGCCTCGGATTACAGCCTGTTGGCTCTTCTCGTTCACATAGCCCCCAATCAGCTGATGTCCACTGTAGGTCTCTGTTGTATAAGGTTGGCCTGCTGCCCCAGGACGGCCGAAGCGCCCGATTTCTCTATCAATCAGCGTCCACTATTGCGTTTCCATCCCCAGCGAAGGCCTTCGAGGCGCGCGATGGCTTCATCGCGAAGCTAAAGCTCGCCTGCAAGATAGGGCCATGATCATCGCGAACTTCAACTGCCATGCGATGATGCGGCCTGTTCCTGACCCATTCGCGGGCCATCTCCGAGAGCGCAGTAGTCGCCTCTTCGCGCGCAGCCTCGACATGGGGTAGCTCTACGCCCTCATCGTCTCGGATGAACTGGCTGCCATCGCGGATATCGAAATAGTATCTTCTCATGGCCAAATCAAAAGCTTCTTCGACTTCAGACGATCTTGCTCCCGCCCTCTACGTGCTGCTTCATGGCCCCTACCTCAACTCGATCTCGCGAGGGGTGCTCTCGTTGTTCGAGGCAGTCCGCACACTTCTTGGAGCGCAGCACCGTCCGCTGCGAGTCGTACCTGATCAGGCACCACTTTCCGCCACAGACGGCGCCACTTGTCGCTTCTGGGCGAGACAAGCGTTGGTCGATAGGACACAACTCTGCCGCTTCCCTGGTTACAGGTTGAGGAAGTACCAGCTCTAAACCAAAACAAATGCGAGCAAGCTAGAGCAGAGAAGCACGATGCCGGCAGCGGTCAGGGTCAAGAGGCTCCCCGAAACAAGATCACAATTGCGCATGAAACGTCCTCGATTGCGCCAGAGACGATGCAGCCGCCGCTGCCTTGCTCCATTCGTACGATCGGCATTTTCGTTCAAATTCGATGCATAATTCCGTCCCTTGTCGCAAGAGAGTGCATGTTTTCGTCGCCGCCACCGCCGTGCTCGCCGTTTTGCGGCAAGACGAAAGGGATATCGATTGTGGGATTTGGTGAACGGACCCGTGGGTCTCATTGCGCTGCAGGTTCGCCGCGCCCCCTTCGCGCTCGTCGTCAAAGCATCGGATGTGAGCCGTTTCATAATTGCGATTCAGCTTTGAATAATCTTGTCGAATGCGCGGGATTTGTTGGCGGCTCGCGGTCAGCACCATACTGGGTTGGAGCCGCGCCCGACTGCACCCATGCCGCCGGTCAACGTGCCCTAGTTCAAGGATCTTTGACCGAGCAGCAATTTACTTGAGGCATTTCATCAATCCCGAGGAAAGCATAGTGACACCGCTTAGACTTATACTCCCGATCTGCACGGCAGCCTTCGTTGCCAACACGTCGTCCGCCCTGGCCTGGGGTCAACTAGGTCATTCAGTCATTGCAGAATTGGCGCAGCGGCATTTGACACCGCTGCCAACTGTCAAAGCCGGCGCGGATATCACAAAGGCGATGTTCCCACCACCTATAGCTGCTATCGAGCGAGCGCGGCCTCGTAAACGGCTGGGCTAGGATCGCGTGGAACGCCTTCGCCTATCGAAGGCGGGACGTCGGGACTGATGCTTCTGCCGGCGCAGGCCCTCAACACCAAAGCGACTTGTTTAGCACAGATTTCGGGAGCTCTGGAGCTGTTGCCTCCATCCCTTGCTGCGGTTCTGCAGGAGTCAGGGGCGCCTCCATGAGGCTGAGTACGGCTCGACCCTTTTTCGTGATGAGCCACCCACCGTCAACGCGCTCGATCAGTTGCTGAGAAAAGATGTCCAGGTTCGGAACACGAGCGCCCAACCTTTTGGTGCGCTCAGCCCAGTCCCGACCGCTCAGTTAGGCCGCTTGAACCCTCCCTAGGAAATCATCGAGCTCGCGCTTCAGCCGGGTACTTTCCTGCGATAGCAGCTCGGCAGACCTCAGTACGTGCATTGACGCCCCTTCAGTTTCTTTCGCGCGATGCGTGACTTCACCCGCGCTCGCCGCCACTTGAGTGGTCCTGGTCGCGGCTTCCTGCAGATTGAACGCCATACTCTTACTCGTAGTCTTCTGCTCACCGATGAAAGAGACGACAGTCATAGCAATGTCCGAGATGCGCGCGATGATTGCGCCCGTTTCAGAAATCGCGGCAACTGCTTCAGTCGTCGCTGACTGAATGCCCCCAATTTGTTCGCCAATCTCTACGGTCGCTTGCGCAGTTTGAGTAGCGAGAGTTTTCACCTCCTGGGCAACAACTGCGAACCCTTTGCCGCGGTCGCCGGCGCGCGCGGCTTCGATGGTCGCGTTCAGCGCGAGCAGATTTGTTTGCCGCGCGATCGCCGCGATCAGCTGAACAACGCTGCCGATCCGCTCCGTCGCGGCCGCCAAACTAACCATGCGTTGATCGCTGAGTTCCGTCTTGCGAACGGCTTCGAGCGCCATATCGGCCGCCTCCTCGACCCGTTGGCCGAGATCAGCGATCGTTGTCGCCATTTCGTTTGTCGAGGTTGCCACGTGCTGAACATTAGCCGACGCTTCTTCCGATGAGGAGGCGACTTCGAGCGAGAGTTCCCGGCTGTGATCAGCCGAACTGGTAAGGCTTCGTGCCGACGCTTCAAGTTGCGTCGAGGCAGCCGAGACTGTGTCAATCACCTGTCCCACGGTAGCCTCGAATTCGCCGGCGAGCCGCGCGATATCTGCCCTGCGCTGAACGGCAGCAGTCTGGTCTTGTTCCGCCCTGGCGTCGAGCTCTGCTTGGGCTCTCTCGTGCGCCCTCAGCTTGAACATTTCTACCGCTTCGGCCATTTCGCCAAGCTCATCTTTTCGGCCCAGCGCTGGTAGAACCACGTCGAACCTCCCTTCGCCAAGCTGGCGCATGGCCGAAGTCATTGCCGCGACTGTTTTAGCAATGCGCCTGCCAAACAGTAACGCGAGCAGGCCTACGAGCATTGTCGCAAACCCGATGACCCAGAGCAGATTTCGCCGAATTTCTTCCGCTCGGGTTTCGGCAGCCTCCGAATGCGCGTCCGCGGCAGCCATGATCTTCACGACTACCGGGCGAATGCGGTCGTAGATCTGACCGAGATCATCCACTTCGTCGTTCAGCGTCTCGCGCGTGACCATGAGCGATACAAAACTTGCCTTGTACGCACGGATGAGTTCGAGGACCTGAGATTTTGCTTCTGGAGCCAGGGTCGCTTGACCAAGCTCACTTTCGAAGTCTGCCTCACGCTGAGTCAGCTGATCACCGAATTTGTCTTCGCCCCGCAAGATGAAGTCCTTCTCGTGGCGACGCATCATGAGCATCAAGATCATAAGACGCGGCTGCTTCACCTGATCAAGTCGTTGCTCAACAGCGTGGACGGCATTACGCAATTTTCCTTGAAACCCGTCATCCTCATTGAAGCCGAGGTTGCGTTGCGCCGAGACAACGTTTTGAAAGCGTGTCGCATAGATATTGATGATCGGCCGGAGAGCGCCCGCCTGCCTCAACGGGCTCTCATCTGGCAAGGCCGTCACTAATGCTTCGACGCGACTTAGGTCTGCGAGCTGACGCTCGTGTTGATCGGCATGCTTTTTTATCAACACTTCGGTTGGCTTGCGAAGGAATTCGCTCGTGATCAGGCCTGACTCCAAAAAACTTTGTGACAAGGACATGACATGCGATTTCACTTCATCACTCGCGTTAGACTCGTGCTGAACAACGCTCGCGTAGTGGAGAGCGGTCGCGCAGATTGAACCTGTAACCAAGACACCGCAAACTCCGAGCAGGGCCATTTGCTCACGCAACCCGATTCGAATGCCGCGGCGGGTCGACGACTTACCACAAATGCTAAAAACAACGTTGCTCATTGCGTGCCTCGATTGATCCTACGTTGACGCCGTACTGCTGACGAACGCCGACCCAAAAGGAGCGGGTTGATGTTGAGTGAGATCGAAGCTGGCGCGCTTCACTCTGACGATGACAAGGCACTACCTAATCAGGATTGATTTCGAAATCCTGAACTGGCGCGTGAAAGACAGCGTATCCGCGCCAATTCTCGTTGCTGTTGCCTCGGATCAACTAGGACCAAGATCTGTAGTGCACTGTGATGCGCTCGGATCGAACGATAACTCTAATAGCTGCGTTTGAAGTGATTGTTGCGCACAAATCATGCACCCCACATGGAACCTCGCCGCCATTCAGCGCGCTGAAGCGGGTATATCAGAATTCAGCTTGCGCGGTTGCGCGACTGCGCTGGCTTGGAGTTCTAGATGAGTTCTACTCATCTAGATGCTCCCTTCAGCCGCCCTTTTGGGCGTTTCCTCGCTGACTTGGCCGTGCGAAATGCTCGCACGGCCATTTTTCACGAGCTTCGAATGTGAATGATACCGCCTAACAGCCGCGGCATTTGGCGTACGATGCAATGTGCATCGGTGATTTGAAGCTCATTGGACATTGTGAGTTTGCCGCCGATCTCGGCTGCTAGGCGGACCTCGTGGCGGTCGCAGAGGCTGTTGCGATGAGTTGGCTCATGCCTTCTGGACAAGATCGATGCACGGCACACCATTTATGTCCGCGTCACTAGATATTGAAGGCAATCTGTCGCCCAATTTTTTGGACGCTATGTGCTGCCCCCAAACGTCGGGTGTCTGAGGCACCGTGCGCAGACGTGTGATTGCCTTCAGCCAAACCGCGGAGCTTGGGTATCGCGCCCAGCACTCACTCTTGCCGTCTCACCCGTGTGTCGCGCGCCATGGAAAACTGCCCCCCCCAGCGTCACGAGGAATTGCCCCCTCCTCGGATAGCTGAGGAGAGAGTGAATGAAGCGGGAACGAATCACTGAAGGCTCGCCGTGGAATGATCCACGGGGGCAGGTGATGAAGACGCCGGATGACGTGGCGGAGATGATGCGCCTGAGGGCGTGCGGGTGGGGTGCGAAGCGGATTGCGCGGCAGCTGGGCTGCAGCCATCACACGGTGAAGGACTACGTGGCGGCGGGCGGGGTGAAGCCGTTCAAGTCGCCTGAGCGGCCGAAGCGTCTCGACGGCCTAGAGGGTTGGCTGCGCGAGAGGCTCATTCGGCATCGCGGCGATGCCGACGTGGTGCGCCAGGACCTGTTGGCCGAGAAAGGTGTGGCCGTCAGGCTGTGGCTCGGTCGCCGGCGCTGTCACCACCTCGACTTTCGTGCCCTTCAGCCAATCCGGCACATGCCTCGGTCCGGCAATCCACGACGCCGGGATGGTCCCCGCGAGCGCGATCAGGAGGGGCCGCCAGCACGGCGACATCTCGCTGTGGCCTTGGATTTCCAGAGCACCAATTACTGCCGGCGCATGCCCAATCCGTCGCAGAGCCATCTCGACCAGATCGCGCGGACGCTTCATCGATGCTGGCAAGCGCCGGACGACGGCCTGCTCAAGCGACGCCAATGCGCCGGTTCGCGGATGGCCGACGTCCGACAGATCAATTCCAGCGCGCCAGGCCTTGTCGAACGTGGCGGTGACGGCCGACGCCATTCCCGGCAGCCCCTTAATAGGCTCGAGCTCGCCCATCTCGACGTCCGGAAGCGTGGCGCTGACGGCTTCCTTGAGGACGTTGAGATCGACCGGCTGAAGAAGGCCGCCAGCAAGCCTCGCGGCAAGCTGGCCCATGGTCACGACCTGCACGCCGGCTTCGTTGCGGCGTGCGGCATGTACCCGAACCATGTGACCGGCGAGGATCGTATGAACGACCACCGTTCTGCGCACTTGCATCTGCTGACGAAAAGCCCCCGCCTTTGGTGCGCCTCGGGTTGACCGCCTTCTTTTGGCGCATCCCCATCCTTAAAAACGCGGAACCGTCTCACGGGCGGACCCGCTCGGCAACCTTAGCCGCCCGATAGGCGCCTGATTTCCACGACTTTCAAGGATTAGGCAGCACGATCGGGACAACTGTGTCGCTCGAAATCCGAGAAAGTCGGTCGATTTTACTATGGCTGCGGCTTGTTGCCGAGCTTTCTCCCATTTGATTCGTTCCTGCCACTCTTGAAACTGCCCCGCTTGGTTCGATGATTGTTGCAGAACTATTCTCCCGACACCTATCTGCCGAGAGCACGGTCGGCTGCAGCCAGTCGGATACCACGCATCAAGCTGTTCGCAACCAGCGAAGCCACTTGTGGTCGGTCTCCCGCCGCGCCTTGAAGCGGTCGACACATTTCCTGGAGCAAAGCGCCGTTTGCCAGCAGTAGTAGCGGATAAGCCCAAACCTTCCGCCACATACAGCGCAGCACCTAGCTGAACCGTGCTGGGAAGCATGATAGTCGTTGCGCATTGTCGCCTCCTGTCGGCGTTATGTGGATATCTTCATGCATTGTCCATTCCGCAGCACCGCGCTCGCACACGTCAAAGTGCGGCGTCGCCAATTCCGATTCTCGCGGCATGTACGGACTGCCAGGCGCCAGACTGTGACTCTGATGTACGCCTTCTTCGCGAAGCGCCGCACTCTATTCAAGCGCGCCCCCGCAGAGAATTTCTTACTGTAGGAGAGAATTTGATCTTGATTGATGCAATCAGCAGCACCTAAACGATTAAATCCTGCGTCTTTTGCCTATCTTTGACGATCTTCAACTGGCCAGGCGACGTCGATCGTTAGCGGCCCCGCCCGGTCTCGTGCAGCCGAATTGTCACCACGCTACGCGCGGAAACGTCCGGCGATCTCGTCATCGCGAGGAAGGAACGTCTCAGCCGATCCGGCCTTGTAAGGGGAGCACCTTTAGGTCGTGCTGGCCAACAGGTATGGGAGCGCGATTAGGGCGCGTGCGGTTGCGCGGTATGTCAGGTATTGTCTCAGATCTTTCGGGGAGCTGCCGGTGCGCGCCACC
Organism: Bradyrhizobium sp. CCBAU 45394; assembly: GCF_028128655.1. NCBI lineage: Bacteria > Pseudomonadati > Pseudomonadota > Alphaproteobacteria > Hyphomicrobiales > Nitrobacteraceae > Bradyrhizobium > Bradyrhizobium sp. CCBAU 45394. The sequence continues at coordinate 19,354 of NZ_LBIX01000147.1, forward strand.
CAAATCGCCTCCTCAAGCGAGCGCATCGGCCGCATCACCAATCGCGGCATAGATTTCATCAAGATCGGCTGCCGTAACGCATTAGGGCGGCATCACATAGATCGTATTGCCGAGCGGGCGCAGTAACAGATTTCGGTCCCTGAAAAATGCCTGAAGCTTCGGACCGATGGCCGCGAGATAATCGTTTGTTTTGAGATCGAGCGCTGTGATGGTTCCGGTCCGGCGGACGTTTGCAAAACGCGGATCGGCGCGGAATGGCTGGATTGCCTGTTCTTGCATGGTGGCGACCGAGGCCAGGCGCTGGTAAGTTTCCTGATCCTGCCAGAGATCGAGATTGGCCTTTGCCGCGGCGCAGGCCACCGGATTGGCCGTATATGAACTCGAATGAAAGAAGGTCCGCGTACGATCTTTCGAATAGTATGCGTCGAAAATCTCCGCACGGCAGAGCGTCACCGCGAGCGGAAGCGCCCCTCCCGTGAGGCCTTTCGAATAGCGGGCGATATCGGGCGTGACCTCGGCCTGCTCGCAGGCAAACAGTGTTCCGGTGCGGCCCTAGCCTGTCATGACCTCGTCGGCAATGAACAGGACGTCTGAGGCCTCGCAGATTTGCTTCATCTTCTTGAGCATCCAGGCCGGGTACATCAGCATCCCGCCCGCGCCCAATATCAGAGGCTCCACAATGAAGGCGGCGGGCCTTTCGTTTCGACATGCACGCTCGAGCTCATCGAGCGTTGCCTGCTCACGGTCTCTCGCGGGAAACGGGATTGAGATAACTTCGAACAGCAGCGGCCCATACGCCGCGTTGAAGACGCCACGGGCGCCAACCGACATCGCCCCTATCGTATCACCGTGGTAGGAATGTTGCATCATGACGATGCGCGTTCGCTGCTCGCCGATATTGCGCCAGTAGCCGAGCGCCATCTTCAGAGCGACTTCCACGCTGGTCGAGCCCCTGTCAGAGAAGAAGACATGGTCAAGTCCATGGGGCGCAAGTTTCAGGAGCTGCCCCGCAACCTTTTCGGCCGAATCGTGGGTGTAGCCAGCGAAGATGACCTGATTTACCTTGCCTGCCTGTCCTGGATAGCGCGCTGACAATCCGGGGATGGCAATGCCCGTGGGTCACGACCCACCAGGACGAGATTGCATCCAGGATACGGCGACCGTCCGAGGTATGGAGATAAGCACCACTACCACGTACGACCTCGATCATCTCGTCTTGAAGCGCATGTTGCGTGAACGGATGCCAGATCGCCGATCTCTTCTTTGGCATCACAGGTTCAGGAAATTATTGCGGACAAACGCATCTTTGAAGACGGCGTGGAGCGTTTCTGGCGTGAGAGGGGAGAGCCAGGGCAATCGCCCCAACCAGCGCACTCGCCCGATGTCACAGATTGCGCTTTCAGTCTCAGGATTTCGTTCACCGATGAATGCAACCCCAAGAATACTGATGTGGCGCTTCCGCAGGGCCTCTACCGATAGCAGCGAATGATTAATGGTACCCAGTGCCGTCCTCGCGCATAGCACCACAGGAAGCTGCCATCGCTCGAAGACCTCAATGAGAAGTGCGCCTCGCGTCAGGGGCACCATCAGCCCGCCGACCCCCTCGATCACGAGCGGCCGCTCGCCGGTGTCCGGCAGATGAAGCGAATCCACATCAATACGCTTTTCGTCGAGTTCCGCGGAATGATGTGGCGAAGAGGGCGTTCGCAGACGGTAAAGCTCCGGGATCACCCGATCGCTTGATAGACCTCCCAGCCGTACGACGAGCTGGGTGTCGGTCTCACCTTCGAGGCCAGCCTGGATCGGTTTCCAGTAGTTTGCCCCGAGCAGATGAGCGAGGCCTGCGGAAAAGACCGTTTTTCCAATCCCGGTATCGGTACCGGTCACCACGATCCGCCGGCTCATCGAAGCCAGCCCTTCGTCTCCTCAGTGAGCGCATCTAGCATTGCACGCACGTCATCCTCCCCGACGTTGAGTGTCACTGAAATTCGCAAACGGGCCGTGCCCACCGGTACGGTTGGCGGCCGAATCCCGCGGATATCGAAGCCGCGAGCCTGCAATGCCGAGGCGAGCTGCATCGCGCGCGCATTGTCGCCAACAATATACGGCACGATCTGGGTGTCCGAAGGACTCCGAAGACCGCGCAAACCGATCTCCCGATGGGTAAACGCGACCAGGCTAGCCAAACGCTGCTGACGCTCGGGCTCTTCCTGCAGGATTGAAAGCGCCTCCCGCACAGCTACAGCCATCAATGGTGACGGTGCGGTGGCGAAGATGAACGGACGACAGCGATTGACCATGAAATCGCGCAGCGCACTGGCAGCCGTAACAATCGCGCCGACGGCCCCAAGCGCCTTGCCGCAAGTATGAACGGCCAACAGATTTCCGCGTCGCTCATAGGCCGCGGTGAGCCCGCGTCCCTGCTCGCCGTAGACGCCTGTTGCGTGAGCCTCGTCGACCATCAGGAACGCATCGTATCTGTCCGCAAGCGCGACCAGCTCTCCGAGGGGAGCAAAATCGCCATCCATGCTGTAGACACTTTCGACCACGATCCAGACGCGGCCCACTCCGCCGCTGGTTCGCCAGTCACGGATCGTGCTTTCGACCGACTGGGGATCATTGTGCTCGCTTATCCGAACGTCGGCCCGGCCGGCTCGCGCGCCTTCATGAATGCTTGCGTGCACGAGAGAATCGAGAACAAGCAGGTCGCCCCGCTGTGGCAGCGTTGTCAGGACGGCAAAATTTGCGACGTAACCGCTGCTGAAAAAAAGCGCTGCATCGGCGCTGAAGAATTGTGCCGCTTGTGCCTCGAGACGTTCGTGCTCCTCGCAATTGCCGCGCAGAAGCCTCGAACCGCCAGCTCCGATCGGCGTGCCGTCATGCAGGGCGGCCACGATAGCCTTCTTCATGCGCGGCGCGCTCGCGAGCGCCAGATAATCGTTTGAAGTGAAATCTATTCCCACGCGCGGCTTGAGGCCGCGCAGCCGGTGGTCATCCTTCAGTGCATGCAAGGCTGCGACATAGTTGCGAAATCTGGTCGCGTGCTTTGAATCCATTCGTCATTCTCAAGTAGCGATCCATCTCGCAAGAGGTTCTTGCGGCGCGATGGTCTGGGGCTTCAGCAACGGTCTTTTTGGCTGTTAACTTCGCAAGATGCGATTTTCCCGGTCGACCAGGACAACGCGTGTTTTGAGAGTTTAGCTTCCACCTGGTCGAAGCAGCATAAGCTTTTGTCTTCGGGCGTTGCGAGCCGCGCGGCCGCACCGTTCAAGTTTATTGTGCCAGATCCAGGAGGGGCTTCAACAAAAGAGGTGGCGAAGCGCGCTCCAGTTTTCATATCGTAGATCTCGACGCGCTCATTGATTAGAAACCCTGCGCATCGAGCAGCGCACGACCAATCCAAATCGAGGCTTCACCGAGCACATCAGTCTCCATCACCGACGCGCGATGAATTTTGCCGTTCATCACCGTAACTTGCATTCCCCACCTAAGCCGGGTTCTGCGGAGAGCGCGCTCGCAGCTCCGCTCCACTCAGGCAAGCCCGGATGTGATGCCGAGCCGCTCCAGCAAATTCTTGTCGCGGTCTCGCACCGGGTTTTTGGTCGTCAACAGCACATCGCCGATGAAGATCGAATTTGCGCCGGCCAGAAAGCAAAGTGCTTGCAGTTCGTCCGTCATATACTGCCGTCCGGCCGACAACCGCACCACGCTCTTCGGCATCATGATCCGGGCCGTCGCGACCAGGCGCACCAGCGCGATCGGGTCCGGGCGCTCGGCGGTTTCATTGACCGGCACGCCTTGGACCTCGTTCCAGAGATTGATCGGCACACTTTCCGGATGTCGGGGGAGATTGGCGAGAAGCACGAGCATGCCGAGGCGATCCTCGACGCGCTCGCCCATACCAACAATTCCACCGCAACAGACCTTGATGCCGGCCTCGCGCACATGCGCAAGCGTCTCGATGCGATCCTGCAAGGTCCGCGTTGTGATGATTTTTCCGTAGAATTCGGGCGAGGAGTCGATGTTGTGATTGTAGAAATCGAGCCCGGCATCAGCGAGCTGCGCGGCCAGCTTCGGCGTGAGCATGCCGAGCGTGACGCACGTCTCCATGCCAATCCCCTTAACTGCCGTGATCATGCTGCATATCTGATCAAGATCCCGGTCTTTCGGGCTGCGCCAGGCGGCAGCCATGCAGAAGCGAGCCGCGCCGGCATGCTTGGCGCGCTGTGCGGTGGCGACCACATCGGCTTGATTCATCAGACGAGTGGCCTTGAGGCCAGTGTCGTAATGCGCGCTTTGCGAGCAGTAGCCGCAGTCTTCCGGGCACCAACCGGTTTTGATGCTGAGCAGGCTTGCGGTTTCGACGCGGTTTGGATCGAAGTTGTCGCGATGAATGCTCTGCGCCTGAAACGTCAGGTCGGCAAATGGCAAGCGATAAAGCGCCTCGGCGCCCACACGATTCCAGTCGCTACGAGCTGACGCCCTGCTCCCGCCCACCTCTACACCAGCAGCCATAAGACTTCCACGCCCACGAGCCGATTGACAACTATCGTCCAACGAGGGCCCCGAGTGGCTTGTGGTGTCCGCCACCGCCCAGCTGGCGCTCACCAAAAAATGTATGGCTCCTTCGACATCCAAAATCCGCGAAAACTGGCGCCTGACTGAAGAAATCCTGCAATATTTGGACACCTCATACAACTAGGCGCGGCTCGCGTAAACCGCCGAGGTCGAACGCGACAGCCGTTGCAGCAGGCTCGATCCCAAGCTAGGTATGCGACCTCCTTGCGTCATTGCACCGCTGACGCGCTTGTCACGCTAGAAGACCTCAACGAGCTGATCCACGAGTTCATCGACGTCTATCACTACCGTCCGCACGATGGCATCAACGCCATCCCCGCACGCGCCTGGAAGGAAGGCCTCGCGATCCAGCGCCGCAACTGGATCAAGGACGTCGCCGCGCTCGACCACGTCCTCGGTCGCGTCGAGACGGCGACCATTTCCGGCAACGGTATCAAGTTCAAGAACATGCGCTGGCACGACGAGACCGTTACTTCGGCTCTCCTGAACGATCTCGTCCGCCTCGAAGCGAAGCGGTCGCAGGATCCACGCACCTTCGGTCAGGCGCGCGCGCGTGTGATCGTGAAGTGGAATCCGGCCGACGCCTCCAGCATCAGCGTCTGGAATCGCGGCAAGCCGCCCCTCCCGTTTGAGCGCTTGAACTCTTTCCACCACTTCTGTTATGCGGGCCGACTCTAGCTCGTATGGGCGCCCCATTCTCTCCCTGATATTACCGTAGATCGACGCAGTCTTTGCTACGTGCGGCCCGGCTCCGACGATCGTTTCTGCAAACTCACACTCCGGATGAATCGCCGCAAAGAGCCCGCAGGCTTGCCGCAGACGGAGCAGGTCCCCATCGCTCGCCCCTCTCTCGCTCGACTTATCGGCGCATCAAAGTTTACTTGCGGCGGTTGTACGGTGATTCGTCGGACTGAGCGATATGCCCTCAGCCGAGGCTTTGCCATAGATGGACGCATCCGTACGACCGAGCTTGAATCCAATGACTCGGGTGGGCGTGTTGCCCTTCGCCATTTGTCTCAGCTGTTGGACATCCTTTGGGGTCCAAGACTTGCCGCTATTGCGAGTGGATTGGCCATGCGTCGCCCCTTCAGTGGCGCGGCGTGCGGTGCCGAAATGCCCGTTGTTGGGGTTGTAATTCCCGCTAGTACCGTAGTTGTCTCGCTGGGTGCCATTAGGATTAGCCACCGTATAGGGCTGCATGTAAGTCCATTGCTCCGCGTGTAGCCTGACACCGCGTGATTATTTGAGTTCGAGCCGGTTCCCAAGTATTGAGCTTAAGCCACGCTGGCTGCGCCCGCAAACACTCCACTTCCTGCAGCGGATTGAGATGGACGATGAGTCCGTCGGCCTCCAGCGCATCCACCGCCCGGCGCGCCAGGTCCAGGCCGTCGGCCTCGCGCAGTTGCGCGGCGCCGATATTGGCCAGCAAGGGAATGTCTGGGGCCAGGCGGCGCAGCGCGCGCGTCAGCCCCTGGGAGTTGCGGGATTGCAGGCTCACGCGCTGCGAACCGACGCACATGGCGATCCCCAAGGCTTGCGCTGCCTCGCTCAGATGCCGGTTGATGGCCTCGGCGGGTGGCATGCCGCCGGTCATGGAGATGATCGGCAGCGGCGCGCATGGTTTTGCCCAGCAGCGAGGCGCGCAGGCCGATATGTGTCAGGTCCAACTCGGGCAATGCGCAGTGTTCGAACCGGATGTACTCCCAGTCGGCGGCGACCGTGGCCGGCGCCGTTCGCCGATCCAGCACGAGGTCCCGATGGTCGTCCTTGCGTCGGCTCAGGGCGGTGTCGCTCATGCTCGCTCCATCCGTCGCATCGGGCGACGGCGTTGCGTCGGATCGGACCGACGGCAGCGCGCGCACGCCGCCACCTCCCGCGCGTTCAGGCCGGCGCACGCTGGCCTCCTCCCGCAGCGTCGCTGCGGTAGCGGCTGGTCGAGGTCTGGTAGTACTGCGCGCGGATTGCCGCCATGGCCTCGATCAATGGTCCCCACGGCGCGGGAAAACGTTCTTCCGCCATCACCCGGTGCAGCATGCGCGTATGGCCGGCCAGCTCGTCGTTGAGGAACTCCACCACAGGCATAGCCGGATAGCGCTGCAGCAGCAGGATCGCCGCGTTGTCGGCCTCACCGGCCGACCTGTCCTTGTCGCGTCCATGCAGATCGTTCTGCAGGCGCCCTATCGCGGAGATGAGCCGCAGGACCTGGCGAAACGCCGGACGCGCGCGCAAGGTCGCCATGTCCAGCCCCCACAGCAACGACAGGCAACAGAATACGTTCGTGTAGGCGATCGAATCGATGCCGTTGTGCAGGTACTCGGCGTAGGACCAGCGTTCCGCCCCTGCCGCCTGCGCGTGTCCGGCGCGCAGCGCCGCGCAGTAGCACCGGGTATCGTCGAGAAGCTGAGCATAGTCGCGACGATCGTAGGCGAGCGCGGCCAGCGAAGCGCGCAGCACAGCGCAGCCCTCGAATCCGGGGAGCGCGCACGGCACGCCCTGCCCCAGCGCCTGCTCCACCGCGGCGAGCTGCTCCGGCGCGATCAGGCCAAGGTCGTTGCAATCGTCGAGCCAGAACAGCAGCGCCAGTTCGCGATAGAACGCCACGATCAGCGTTTCGTCCTGCGGATCGCGGCCGGTGCGGGCGCTGATGTCGCGCAGGCTCGGGTGGATGCGCTGCAGGATGTACTGGCCGCCTCTGACCGCTTCCACGGCATGCTCGTCGGCGAACCCGGTCAGGGAACGCCCCCACTGCAGCACCTGCTGCAGCGCGCGTTCGGTCTGGATCATGGCGCCGCTCCTGCTCCCTCGGCCAGGACGCGCCGCCCCCAACGAAGCGCTAGCCACAACCCGGCGAGTTCGGCCACGCGCACGACCCGGGTGGGGCAATACAGTTCCTTGCCGATCCACAGCGGCGTCTGCGGCAATGCATGCGCCGCATGGCGGGCGAGCATCCACTCCAGCGCACGCGCCACCGCCTGCGCGATGCGCCGGCGCCCTGTCGGCTCTTCGCTCCCGTCCATCACGTGCAACGCGAACAGCGCATAGGCGGTTTCCTCGAATGTGGACGCGCGACCGGCGCCCCAGCCGCCGTCGTCGCGCTGCGCCTGCAGCAGCGCCGCCAGCGCGCGCTCGTCGCGCCACTGGGGCTTGCCTTGCGCCAGCGCAGCGACCGCATGCGCGGTGGGATACAGCCACGAAACGTGCCATTTTTCGTTGTCCCATAGACCGTGCGGGTTGCGATTGCCCTCGACGTAGGCGCTGGTGCCGGCGGCGGGCTTTCCCAACAGTCGCAATGCATGCAGGGCATGGATGTTGGTCGACACCGAGGCATTGCGCTCGCCGGGGAAGGTGACGAACAGCTCGCCGATTTCGAAATGGCGCAACGCATCGACCGCCGGGTCGCGGCCTGCAAGGTGCAGGACGCACAACGCAACGGCGGTGTCGTCCGCATCGGCCGCAAAGTGCAAGGCCGGGCCCAGACCGCGCGCTCCCAGGCGGGCGTCGAGCTGCGCGACGATCACGCGCACCGCCTCGGCGAGCGCGGGATGCGCGAACAGCCCGGCCAGATGCAACGTGTACAGCGACCAACATGGCTCGAACACATTGATCGGCCAGACGTTGGGAACGACACCTTCGATGCCGCTGCGCGTCGCCCGCGATGCCGCCTGCAGATACGCATCGGCGCGCGCGACCTGCGGCGTGCTCCCCTGTGTCACGGCGTGCGCACGCCACGCGGCGGTGGCCGCCGGACTGATGCCGATGCTGCCGTGGTTATCCGGGCATGCGGTGGTCGAGGACGTCCCCCAGGCTTCCCAGGAGTGCAGCAACGGATGGCCGCTCGGCAACGTCGGCACCGCCCCCAGCTTGACCAGGCACGCTTGCCACAACGGCAACAGCGCCGGGTGGCGCGGAAACGCCACGCCGCCCACCAAGGATGCGGCCTCGCCGCAAAACTTCGGCAGGATTAGCTCCGCGCCGATCGGCGCGTCTTCCGGCACCGCATGCGCGTAGGGATCGGACTGGCGCTGGAGGAATCGGGTTGCAGCCTGGACTGCGTCGGCAGCGCCGGGAAGAGGATCGGCACGCTGCAATGCCAGCAACGCCGCCCACGTGGGCGCATGGCGGAACAGCGGGAAGTCCGCGCTTCCCCATCCGCCATCGGCCTGTTGCTGCGCGATGAGCCACGCATATGCGTCCTGTCGACCGGTGACGTTGCCGTGGAATTGAAGAGCCCGCGCCGTGTCGTAGACGGACGGACCGACGCTGCCGCCATCGCTCATCTGGCTCAGCAGGTGGCGCAATTCGGAAAGGATCTGTTCGGACAGCGCGTTCACGCGGGATGTTCCTTCTGCAGACGGTTGACGCGAACCAGGATCGGGCAGACGCCGCGCACGTCGCCGCAGGCCCCGTCGCGGCTCGGCGCATGGGAAAGGCCGGACGGCCGCCCTGCTCCGGCGCGGCGACGCGCCCCGATGCTAGCGCCGGTCCGCCGCATAGGCTTGCGCGCAGCGCGCCGCGTGCGCCGCGGCCGTGCTGGGCAACCGCTGCGATCGGTGCCGCGGACTCGGACACAATGCATCATGCACCGCTGCCGCCGGCCGATCGCAGCGGCACAGGGGCGAGCCGCATGCGGATGGGCGCGCTCATGCGCATGGCGCGTGCTTGAACAGATATGCGTTGGCCCGCTGCAGGATCTGCGCCAACCGTTCCGCACGCGACCCCAGCGGGGCGATGGCCTCCCCGGCGTCGCGCAACAGATCCAACACGAACTGGTGCGCTGCCTGCAGCCCCATGATCGACGCGCAGGTCGGCTTCTGCGCCGCCGCGTCCTTGCCGGGGGTCTTGCCCAGGGTCGCGGTATCCGCCGACGCGTCGAGAATGTCGTCGACCACCTGCAACGCCAGGCCGAAACAGGCGCTGTAGCGATCGAGCGCAGAGTACAGCGCAGCGTTCGCAGCATCCTCCGCGATGGCGCATAGCGCGCCCATGCGAACGGATGCGCGCACTAGCGCTCCGCTCTTCATCCGGTGCATCGCTACGATCCTGTCCAGTTCGACGTGCTTTCCAACCAGCGACAAATCCATGGCCTGCCCGCTTGCGGCACCACCCTCGGCGGACACCGCCTGCGCCAGTTCGCGCACGAGCGCGATACGGGTGTCGCCCGGCGCATCCAGGCTCGCCAGGGTCAGAAAGGCGTGCGCCTGCAGCGCATCGCCGACCAGGATCGCAGTGGCTTCGCCGAACTTGACGTGCACGGTCGGAAGGCCGCGGCGAAGCACGTCGTCGTCCATCGCGGGCAGGTCATCGTGGACCAGGGTACAGGCGTGCATCATCTCGATGGCGGCGCCGACGTCGTCGAGCATGTGCGCCGGCGTGTCGGCCAATGCGCCGGCAGCCAGACAGAGCAAGGCGCGGGTACGCTTCCCGCCATGCAAGGTGGCGTAGCGCATCGCCGCCATCAGCTCGGTCTCACCGTCGTCTTCGGCGCAGAGAAGACGCGCCAGCGCCTGTTCGACCCGCTTTGCGCCGTCCTGCATCCAGATCTCCGGCAGCAGCGGGCCGGATGCGCTGCGCGCCTGCGCGCCCAATACGCCCAGCACGGAAACGCCAGTTCGGTCGTGTAGCGTGGAACCGGGCTGCATGTTGTTCATGTCCTTGTATCTGACAGGAGACGGCCACGGCGGGCGGCGAGCCGCCGCGGTGTTGCCGGCGTCGGACCGAGCGCGCGCGCCGAGTGCAGAAACGCCGCGCGTCGCCGACGCGGCTGCCTCGCCACACGGAGCATGCGATGCCAGCTCATGAGAATCTGATGCGGGTTGTCATGGACGGATGTGCGGTTGGGTAATAGCGCCGGCCTTTTTCGGCGCTGCTCAGCAACCGCGGCCGCACCCCGGCCTTGTGCATGGTCAGCGCCAAGGCGATCCCGAACTGCACCAGTTCCAGCCATGCCAGGTGGTAGCCGATACAGACGTGTGGGCCGGTACCGAACTGCAGCATGTCCACCGGCCGGATCGGCTCCGCGCGTTGCAGCCACCGCGCCAGGCGGAACTGATCAGGCGCCTCGTGCAGCAGCGCCGAGGTCGAGAAATGCAGCAGCGGGATGCACAGATGGGTGCCCGCGGGAATGCGCCGTTGGCCGAGTTGCAATTCGTGCAGCGCGCGCCGCAGCAGGAGCGTGGTCGGCGGGTGCACGCGCAGCGTCTCGCGGAACAGCGCCTCGGCGACCGGACACTGCGCCAGGTCCGCGGGGCGTGCCGGCACCGTGCCCACGCGTTGCGCCTCCTCGACCAGGGCGTCCCATAGCCCAGGCTGCCGCGCAAGCTCGATCACCATCCAGGCCATCGTCGAGGCGGTGGTTTCGTGACCGCCAAGCAGCAGCAAGCGGATATTGGCGACTAGGACGTTATCGGAGAGCGTATCGTCGCTGCGATCGAAGGCGCTCACCATGTCGTTGATCAACCCGGTGCGCGCGGCCTGCGCGCGCGCTTCGCGGACGAATTGGCGCAACTGCGCGTCGATCCAGTCGCGGGCGGCGCGGCCGCGCCGCAAGGGCAGTCCGGGCAGGTCGATCCGGGGCGCGACGATCAACTGCAGCAGTTGCCGGTACTTGCGATGCCATCCCGGCAGGTCTTGCGCGGGGATTCCCATGAGGCTGAAGATGAGCTTGAGCGTCAGGTCGCCGGTTTCGCGCAGGATGGTTACGTCGCCGCGGTCGCGCCACGCCTGCACCCGGGCCCGGATGACAGGCGCGAACAGATCGCCGATGCCGGCCTCGGTCAGCCCCTTGGGGAGGAACGCCGCCTTGATCGCATCGCGCGCCTGCCGGTGCGCGCGGCCGTCCTGGGCGACCAACGTTCCACCAAGCAACTCGGGCGCGATCTCTTCGATCAGCGCCGAGGACACGTCCTTGTGCCGGAGCAATGCGAACGCATCCGGATCCATGCACGTCATCTGGTGTCCGACAGGGCCGAAATCCAGCCAGAAGTAGCTGCCCAGCGTCCGTTCCGCGCGCCGCAGCAGGCGCGGCAGGTCGCAGACGATGGCGGGAAGATGCCCGACAAGGGGGAAAGCGCCGGGCACGACCGGGATATCGCACCGAAGCCGGTGCCGGCGGTCCAGTGGGTTGAGCAGCATGTCCATCAGCCGCGCGGCGCCGCGGCCGCTTCGGCGGTGTCGCCGGCAGGCCGCGCGGCGCGGCTGTTGCCACCGTCGGCGTACGTCGGCACATGCGCCAGCATGCCGCCGTCGATGCACACGACCTGGCCGGTGATGAACGCAGCATCGTCGGAGAGCAGGAACGCCACCAGCGCGGCCACGTCCTCGGGGCGGCCGACGCGCGGCAGGAGCTGGTGCCGGCGCAGATGCCGTTGCATGCACTCGTCCAGCTTGGCGACGAGACGCTCGGTCATGATGAGACCCGGCGCAACCGCGTTGCAGCGGATCTGCGCATGACCGTACTGGGTGGCGAGCGAGACCGACAGCATATTCATCGCCGCCTTCGACGCGGCGTAGGACGTGTGCGCGGTGTCACCGCTAAGCCCCTGGCACGACGACATGTTGACGATCGCGCCACCGCCGCGGGCGATCATCCTTGAGATGGCCTGCCGGCAGCAGAGCAGCGTGCCACGCAGATTGGTCGCCATGGTCTGATCCCAGACCGTCAGGTCCAGGTCGAGGATCGCGCGGTCGCGCGGGGTCAGATGCATGGCGCTCGCGTTGTTCACCAGCAGGTCGACCCCACCGAATTGCCGCTCCGCCGTCTCGAACAGCGCTGCCACCGCCTGCGCATTGGCGATGTCGATGGGCAGGGCCAGCGCGTCGCCCGCTTCGGCCGCGATCTGCGCGGCGCAGGCCCTGGCCGCCGAGCCATCAATGTCGGCCACCACCACTCTGCCGCCCTCGCGCGCAATGGCGCGGGCGCATGCCTTGCCGATGCCGGCGCCGGCGCCGGTCACCACGGCCACCTTGCCTTCAAACCGTCCCATCGTGTCCTCCTGGATTGCGTTGGTCTTTCGCGGCATGCCGCTCGGCCTCCGCCGGAGAAGGCGCAGGGTCGGCGCTGGCGCGCTCGTCATCGCCAGCGTCGCTTTCGATGACCCGAATGGCGGCGACCGGGCACTGGCTGGCCGCGAGCCGCACGGCCGCGTGAAGCGCCTGCGGGACCTTCGCGACGCACACTTCGGCCACGCTGTCCGGTTCGCGCTGCCGAAAGGTGCCCGGCAGCGTCAGCACGCATTGCCCGGTGGTTCCGCACAGATCCTGGTCGACCACGACGCGCATCTCAGCCCCCCTGCGCATGCAGCCGCACCGATAGCGCGCGGAACGTCCTAAGGAACGCGGACGGCTCCCGGGTCGGCTGCTCGGCCAACGCCAGCGTGGGGAAGCGAGCCTGGATCCGCGGCAGGCTCTCGGCCAACTGCACCCGGGCCAGTTGCGCACCGAGGCAGAAGTGAATGCCGTGACCGAAGCTCAGCATGATCTTCCCGTCGGTCGACATGCCAGGACTGGTGCCGCAGAACCGCGCGGGATCGAAGCGGTCGGGATCGGCGAAGGCGTCCGGGTCGCGATTGCCGGCCGCGACCAGCACGCGCACGTCCGCGTTCTTCGGGATCACCGCGCCGCCCAGTTCGATGTCGCGCTGGGCGATACGTGGAATGGAGCTGAACATAACGGGCGCGTCGCAGCGCAGGACTTCTTCTACGAATGCCTTTACCCCCACGCCGTCTCCCTGCAGCCAGTGCCGCTGTTCGGGATACGCCAGCATCGCCAGGACCGCATGGTCGATGGCCGCAGCAGTGGTGGTGAAGCCGCCCAGCAGCATGCCCCACAGCATGCCGATCAACTCCGCATCCGACAGCCTGTCGGCATCGTCGTCATGCGCGCCGACCAGCATCGACACGATGTCGTGGCGGGGATCGGAGCGCTTGCGCGGTATGAGGTCGCCGAAGTAGGCTAGCACCCTGGCGCTGGCCGCGTCCGCCGAGGCGAGCTGGGGATCGCTGGCGTGCGGGCGCAGGCCTTCCAGAATGGCGCCGATGCCGGCGGCGAGCCCGAACATGTCGTTCGGGGGCATGCCGAACAATTCGGCGGAGACCAACATGGGCAAGGCCAGCGCGAATTCCCGATGCAGGTCCACCGCCTCCCCGCGCTCCAGCGCGGGCGCCATGCCGTCCAGGCGCGCTGCGACGATGCGCGCGATGCTCGGCCGCAGGTTGTCGATCTGGCCTATGGTGAAATCGCGCGAGATCAGCCGGCGCAGACGCGTATGCGTCGGTGGATCCTTCATCGCTAGCGTGGACGCCAGCAGATTGAGCGACAGGCTGGTCGCCGCACGCGGGAAATAGCGCGCCAGTTCGCCCGGCGCCGGTGCCCGAAGCGCATCGCCCGTGGCCTTGAGCGCCCAGTAGATGTCGGCGTGGCGGCTCAACAGAAAGAGGCCCGATGCCGCGCGATGCACCGGATCGTGCTCGCGCAACCACCGCATGAACGGATACGGGTCGTGGAGGCACGCTGGCGACGCCAGTTCGGCGAAGGCGTCCCGGCATGCTGCCGTGGTTTCTTGCACGTCCATCTAGGTTACCTGTTGGCTGACTGATCTGCCCGGCGCGCGCCAGGCGCGCCGGCAAATTGCGGAGAAGATCGCGATCCCTGGCGGCGTCCGCGCATCACCAGAGCACCGGGAACTCCTCGAACCCGCCAGTGATGATCTCCTTGCGCAACTTCAGTTCTTCCGGCGCCACGGCCAGGCGCAGCGCGGGAAAGCGCTGGAAGATCGAACCGAACACCACCTTGAGTTCCAGCCTGGCGAGCGCCACGCCGATGCAGTGGTGCGGCCCGTAGGAGAACGCCAGGTGCGGCTTACCGTCACGTCCGATGTCGAAGATTTCCGGGTCGTCGAAATGGCGCGGATCGAACGACGTCGCCGGCAGGCCGACCAGCACCTTGCTCTCCGCGGGAATATGCACGCCCGCGATGGTCACGTCGGTCCTCGGATAGCGCATGATGCCGTCCCAGCCCGCACCTGGCGGGTACATGCGCAGGATTTCCTCCACCGCCTTGTCCACCAGGGATGGATCGCCGACCAGGCGTTCGCGCTGTTGCGGATGGCGGAACATGGCCAGCAGGCCGAATTCGATCTGCGCGACGGTGCTCTCGTGCCCAGCCACCAGCATGCCCGCCGCCAGTCCGATCGCCTCTTCCTCGCTCGCCTTGCCCTGGTCGACCGCCGCGAGCAGATCCGTCAGCACGTTGTCGCCCGGATCCTGGCGCTTGTCCCGCATCTTGCCGCGAATGTAGACACGCAGTTCTTGCCAGGCCAGGCGCGACGCGCGACGCGGGCCGCTTTCATGCTGGTGCGTCATCACCTCGTCGGACAGCCCTGCGAAAAAGGCGTGATCCTCGTAGTGCACGCCCATCAGCGCGCTGATGACCATGGCCGGAAGTGGAAAAGAGAGATGGCGCCGCAGGTCGGCAGGCTGGGGCTGGGCCGCCAGCGCCTCGAACAAGTGCGCGGCGATCGCCTCGACCTGCTGCGCGAGCAGCCTCACCCTGTGATCGCTGAAGGCCGGCGCCACGATCGCGCGTAACCGAGCATGCTCGCCCCCCTCGTGCGAGACCAGCCAACCCGGCGAACCCAGAATCACCGAATCCGGGGTGAAGGCCGCCGGCGGCATTCCCGCGGGCCGGAACGCCGCGTCGGACAGCACCGCCTTGGCCTCGTCGTAGCCCGTCACCCACCAGCCGTCGTGCCCGGACGGGAAACGCACGCGGTGGATCGGACCGTTGGCGCGTAGCGCCAACATCTCGGGCGAGGGCTCGATGTGATCGACGCGCCACTTCGGTAGCGTCGGCAAGGGTTGTTCGGACATGGTGACACTTCACTCTCTAGGCGATGGAAGGGCGAAAGGTGATCGGCAGCCGCTGCGGGCAGCGAATGACGTAAGACTCATGTAGACGACGTCCTCCGCGGCGATGGTCAGCGCCAGATCTCCAGCCGCACGAACAGCGCGGGGAAGGCGCATCGCAATCCAGGCGCGCCGGTGAACCGCCCAGGCAGATGCGGCCCCTGGCCGAACGACAGGTGCGGGTTATGCCGCCGGGTGACATCGAACCTGTCGGCATCGCCATAGATCGACTGACCGCAGCGATGGGTGAAAGAAGTTCGACCGTACCCGCCACTGAAGTGTCCGCTAATATAGTGCCCGTCCAGTGGTGATGATGCGGTGAACAGAGCAAATCGTGTGCCGAAGTGGATTCACAGGCTCAGCAGGCACTTCGTAGCGGCGCGTAGTGGCAGGTTTCTGGCATTAAGTCTCAATGCCGACATTCGGCGCAGCAGGTGCCCGACAAAGGCCTACTCTCGCGCAGAATGGGCGGGGCAGCCCTTGCGCGATATTTGAAGCATCCGGATTGGCTGCAGCAGGTGTGGTTCGCCGGAAACCACTCCGATGTCGGCGGTAGCTATCTGGAAAACGAAGGCCGCCTCCCCGACATTTCGCTCTAGGTTGGATGGCGCATGGGCCGAGAACTTTCCCGACAGCAAGCGGAGGCAAGTGGGCCGAAGGGTTACGTCAAGTGCAGAGCTAGTCCTTCATCCGGCGGTGCTCAGCGCTTCGCCGCGAAGCGGGGCGGGCAGCATTACTAAAAGCGGAGTGCCTATAGTTCCGCTATCCTCGCCTTCAGCCGCTCGTATGGGCTCGAGCGAGCAATTGAAAGCTGATCACGTATCACTGCACACGCGAACGCACCTCGCTCTGGAATACGACCGTCCGGGTCGGGGCCAATGGCAAAAATCCGCGTCCGCGAGCAACCAATCAATAACGTCTCAATCGTCCGCGACGGACAGAAACGAGTGCCGCGTCGACATTAGCTTTGATGACAGATCGCGCTTCTGCCACACGGTGTGCTCGTCGAGCCAGCCATCCTTCAGCCGGCCGATGGCGGATGCCGCCCGGCAACATCCTTGCCGGGCAGCGCAGCTAGCGTCTCCGAGAAGGAGCCAGTCGAGATACCCTAAAGGTTCGGCAGCAGCGTCTCGATCGACTTCGAACGGCGCATGTAGGGTGGCAGGATCTACGGAGAGAACCGGAGGCAGTCGCGATCCGTGGCGTCCGCCCCGCGATCGAGCACACGTGGCGACGGACAGCGACCGGACCGATACCGGTCATCACCTCGCGTTTCGGCAGGAGACCGTGGCGGACGACGCGCTGATGACCGTCCGCGGTCTTCAAATCGGCATGCTTGCCGAGAAAGTCCTCAGCCTCAGCCTCGGCCTCGACCGCCTGGGCGAGACGAGCACGTGCCCCGCTACGCAACACTTCTATGAGTTGATCGGCGACGTTTGCAATCAGCTTGAGGATGTTAGCTTTTGACACGGCATATCGCTCCTTCATCCGAACGCATCGCGTGGGACCGCGTGGCGAGCTAATCTGAGTGAAAGGCTTCATGGCGGTTCACTACTGTGCTCATAGCCGACGCGCCAAGGGACGCTTTGCCACTGGGACAAGTTTCTCGGGATCCCCATCTTCGCCGGATCTCCAGCCCAAGGCCAACGGCATCTCCCGTTCGCTAATTCTTCTGCTGCTATGACTGGCGAGGTGTATTGGCCTAAAACCTGGCCATCAAACAGGAGAGCGCATCCTCCCGGCACAATAATGATCTCCGCTAGCCCATAGCATGTTTCGTAACTCCACTTCATAGCCAGCTACCGGAGCTATCCCCTTTGATGTCCGTGGCAACGCGAGCGCGACTCGGAGCCTTCACTCAAGAGAATTAACGCTGTCCCTGCCGCGCCCGCGCTGCCCGGAAGTTAGCAGCCACGTGACTCGGCGCTTCGTCGGTCCCGAAAGCGCTGTCCCTAACACGCGCCACTAACTTCGGTGGCCAGCCTACCTTGCTCTAACACCGCTAACCACCTCGCCTTCCCGAGAGTGTCGTCAAGCTACACGGGTGGGAATGTATCGCCAAGAGCGCTCGTGGGCGCCTACCAGGAGAGGTGGCTCGCCTTCAGGGAGGCAACCGTTGCCCCTCAACCTCTGGTTCAGTCCACCGCTTCCAAAGGGTTTCAAGTCGGCCGATGCCACCACTGGCAAACGTCAAGGAATAACCGACCCGCGTATACCGAAATAGTGACACCGCCTCCTGCTCCCGCGTGACACCATGCACAATGGGGAATCGAACGATATCGGCTCGAATTGGTCCGCTTTGCATCGGACGGAGAGAGTCCGCCAACGATAGCTCAATTCGTTCGGCTCGAGATACGAGCGTCCCAGCTACTTTCCTGTCAGGCGTCTCGGGCAGAAACCACGTCCCATCCGTTTCGAACGTTTGGCTCATGTCGCGGTTGCGGTTGGGCATAGTCACCTCGGGCGTGACGATATGGCGCCCCTACTCGTTGTCGCGCTTCGTCGGCACTCCCCAAGATAGCCCATGATTCGGATACCGGGAGCTATACGAAACGGAATCCCTATGATTCCGAGATGCATGTAAAGCTAATTTGCGAGCTGTGTAGCGGCGCCCGAGGCTTGATCAGATGCAGCTAGGAATCGCTGAAGCTCGCACTTGATACACCGAGCAAATTTGCAGCGCTTCCTGCCCTTTTGGTAGGTGGAGTTGACCCCGTCAGACCGGACACTCGGCTGGTTTGATGGATGCAATGTATTCCCGCGGCAAGCGGTAGCCCAGCTGGGAATGGGGGTGTTCTGAGTTGTAAAAGGCGATGTATCGGCCGATCGAGGCGCGGGCGTCGGACACGGTGTCGTAGGCGCGCAGATAGACCTCTTCGTATTTGACGCTGCGCCACAGCCGCTCGACGAACAGCCATACACCTCCCTTCCTGAGCGTGCGGCGCAACCAACTCAACAGCGCGTTATCGCTTCGGCGGCCCTCTCTGAAGTGCCGAAGCGCAAGGCAAGTGAGCGGGCGGCGGACCGGGTTCACCCAAATTTCCGAGGGGCAACCCGCCAGCGGGTCAGCAGCCCTCGGCTCGCATGAGGCGCAAGCCGGTGGCTGGTCGACTAAGCTTTTTGGCTGGAATATGGGATCCGCTTACGTTGGTGCGAGCCAGCAATGCATAAGATCGCCGTGAGCTTGCTGCCGATCAAGGTCTGCGGGAGGCTCGTCGCTTAACGAATTTGATTCCGGAGGTCGCCATACAAACGATCTTCACTTCGCTCAAGGACGTGGTCAAAACTGGCCCATTTCCGTGCTATCATTATCTCCCGCCCACAAGGGAGGAGGCGAAGTGAAGTTCGCGGAGACGACGTGAATGATTTCAACGTGAAGGACTCACTTCTCGCGGAACGCGCGCATCAGCTGGTCGCTAAGCGGCTTCATCAGATAGGTCAGCACGGTGCGGTCGCCGGTCTGGACGAAAGCTTCCACCGGCATGCCCGGAATGATCTTGATGTCGCTGCCGAGGCGCGCGACCTCCTCCGGCGGCATCGAGACGCGGATGGTGTAGAAGCTCTGCCCGGTGCGCTGATCGGTGGTGACGTCGGCGGAGACGCGGGTCACGACGCCGTTCAGTTCCGGCGTGGTGCGCTGGTTCAGGGCCGAGAGCCGCAGCAGCGTCTTCTGGCCGACCTGCAGCTTGTCGATGTCCTGTGGATTGACCTTGGCCTCGACCGACAGGTCGTCGGCCTTCGGCACGATCATCATGATGGCGTCGCCGGCGGTGATGACGCCGCCGACGGTGTGCACCGTCGATTGCAGCACCACGCCGTCCTGCGGCGCGCGGATGTCGATGCGGCGAAGCTGGTCTTCGGCGGTGACCTTGCGCTCGACGAACTCGCCGATCTTGTCATTGGTCTCGCGCAGGTCCTTCGAGACTTCGGCGAGCATGTCTTTGTCGACCTGGATGATCTGCAGCTCGGTCTCGGTGATCTTGCCCTTGGCCTGCGCGCGCGAGGCGATGTATTGCGCGCGCTCGCCAGTGAGCCGCGCGGCATCGCGTTCGAGCGTGGTCAGCCGGTTGATCTGCACCAGATGCTGCTCGTAGAGCCGACGGACGCCGACCAGCTCCTGCTGCACCAGTTCGATCTCCTTGTCCTTAGCCGTCTCCTGCGCCTGGAGCCCGG
This sequence comes from Bradyrhizobium sp. CCBAU 45394, assembly GCF_028128655.1. Lineage (NCBI taxonomy): Bacteria > Pseudomonadati > Pseudomonadota > Alphaproteobacteria > Hyphomicrobiales > Nitrobacteraceae > Bradyrhizobium > Bradyrhizobium sp. CCBAU 45394. The sequence continues at coordinate 39,006 of NZ_LBIX01000147.1, forward strand.
CGATCTCCTCGTTGAGCTGGGTGACGCGCTCACGCAGCTGCGCTTTCTGGCCGGTGCGGCCGTTGACGCGGACCTCGAACAGCTTGGTCTCGCTCGCCATCACGTAGCGGGCATCAGGGTCGTCGGCGCGCTCGGTGAGCTGCGGCGGAAAGGCGATGTTGAGCCGGTTCTGCTGCTCGGCCTCAAGCCGGGCCGCGCGCGCGTAAAGTCCGCTCAGCGCCTTGACGACGATCGCAAGGCTCGCCTTCACCACGGTCTCGTCGAGCCGCACCACGATGTCGCCGGCAGCGACCACGTCGCCGTCGCGCACCCGCACCTCGCCGACCACGCCGCCGGTCGGATGCTGCACCTTCTTCAGGTTGGAATCGACAACCACCGAGCCCGGCGCGACCAGGGCGCCCGAGATCGGCACCGTCGAAGCCCAGCCGCCGACGCCGCCGGCGAGCACGAGGACCACGACGAGGCCGCCGATCAGGTGCTTCCTGATCGACTGGTGCGCCTTCCGCGGCTGCTCTTTCATGACTTCGCTGCTCCCGCGTCGGAGACGATCTTGATCGGCGGCGGCGGGACACGCTGCAGCATCTGCCCGAGCACGGCTTCCTTCGGACCGAAGGTCTGCATGCGGCCGTCCTTCAGCACCAGGAGTTGGTCGACGCCCTCGATGCCGATCGACCGGTGTGCGACCACGATCACAACCGCGCCGCGCCCGCGCGCCGCGCACACCGCACGCGTCAAGGCCTCGTCGCCCTCGCTGTCGAGATTGGAGTTCGGCTCGTCCAGCACGATCAGGAACGGGTTGCCGTAGAGTGCCCGCGCCAGCGCCACGCGCTGGGCCTGGCCCGCCGAGAGCGCGGTGCCCTGCTCGCCGACCTGGGTGCCATAGCCCTCGCGCAACTTGATGATCATCTCGTGCACGCCGGCCTCTTTCGCCGCGGCGATGATGGCATCGGACTTGGCCTCTGGGTCGAAGCGGCAGATGTTCTGCGCAACGGTGCCGCCGAACAGCTCGACATCCTGCGGCAGGTAGCCGACGTAGCGACCGAGCACATCCGACGACCACTGGTCGAGCGCCGCGCCGTCCAGCCGCACCTTGCCGCGGACCGGCGTCCAGACGCCGACCAGCGCGCGGATCAGCGACGACTTGCCGGAGCCGCTCGGGCCGATCACGCCGACGCCGCTGCCGCCCTCGCACACAAAGGTGATGTCCTGCATGATCACGCGCTGATCGCCCGGCGCGACCATGGTCACGCCTTCGACCGACAGCTTCTTCGTCGGCGCCTGCAACAGGGGCTTCGCGTCGGGTGCCGGCATCTGCTGCAGCAGGCGGTTGAGGCGCTGCCAGCTCTGTCGCGCGGCGACCAAGCCCTTCCAGTGCGCGATCGCAAGGTCGACCGGCGCCAGCGCCCGCGCGCTCAGGATCGAGCCGGCGATGATGATGCCGGCGGTCGCCTCCTGGTGGATCACGAGATAGGCGCCGACCGCGAGCACGGCGGACTGCAGCATCATGCGCAGCACCTTGGCCACAGCACCGAGGCCGCCGGTGACGTCGCTGGCGCGCTGATTTCCGGCGAGATACTCCTCGTTGGCCTCGTTCCAGCGCTTGTTCATCCGCCCGGCCATGCCCATCGCGACCAGCACCTCGGCGTTGCGCCGGCTGGAGATCGCAAGACCGTTGCGCCGCGCGGCGAGCGTCATCGCCTCCTTCGCCGGCATGCGCGACATATATTCGGTGATCAGGGTCAGCGTGACCAGGATGATGGCGCCGATCAGCGCGGTCACGCCCAGCAGCCAATGGAACAGGAAGCAGATCGCCATGTAGAACGGCAGCCAGGGCAAATCGAAGAACGCGCCCGGCCCCATGCTGCCGAGGTACGAGCGCACATTGTCGAGATCGCGCAGCGACTGCAGGCCCTCGTCGCGGTTCCCCACCATAAGCGGCAGGCGAACGACGGCGTCGAACACCCGCGCATTGAGCGCTTCGTCGAGCGAGGTTCCGATGCGGCCGAGGATCCGCCCGCGCAACAGATCGAGCACACCCTGAGCGATGTAGAGACTGCCGGCGATAACGACGAGGCCGACCAGGGTCGGAACGCTGCGGCTGGGCAGCACCCGGTCATAGACCTCCAGCATGAACACCGAGCCGGTCAGGTACAGCAGGTTGATCATGCAACTCATGAGACCGACGCCGATGAAGGCACTTCGGCAAGCGCGCAGCGCTTCACCGAGTTCGGAACGCCGGACGGCGGGAGCGGCTGCCATTAAATCCAACATCTAAAAAGGGTTACGTGAAAGCCACGCGGCACCGCGTTTCGGTGATGGCGGCGGACTCTGAAAGAGTCATAAACTGAAGAGATGTGGTCGCCCTGCCGCGCGTTCGAAAGCAGTCCCCGTGGATCTGCACTTGCTCGATTGGACTACCCGTCATTCTTCCCGGCCCTTCCCAAATGCTT
>NZ_LBIX01000148.1:0-41461 GCF_028128655.1 Bradyrhizobium sp. CCBAU 45394
CTCACTCTGGCCAACGCTCAACTGTCCAGTTCAGCCCAATTCGGCTTATTAACGATCGACCGGATAACCAGGGCTTTTCCATCCGTAACTGCCTGCCGATCAGTACTTGGCTCAGTACTTGGCGACGACCGGGCCCGCCGTGAACTGGTAGTTGAAGCCAGCACGGAGGATATGGTCGCGGAATTTGACGTCGATGTCATTCCCTGTCCCGGCGAAGTAGGTCTTGGTGCCGAGATCGATGTAGAGATATTCTAGCTTCGCCGACCAGTTGGGTGCGAACTTCTTCTCCAGGCCTGCGCCGAGCGTCCAGCCCACCCGGGTCCGGCTTTCCGACACTGTCGCGCCGGTGGCCGATATGGGCGCGCCGACGGGGTCGTTGCCATCGAACGCCTGAAGCGTAAGCGTCGGCGTGCTCGAGAACTTGACCTCGCCGACCGCCAGACCGCCGGTGGCATAGAGCAGCAAGCTCGGATCAACGAGGAAGCCGCCTCGTCCACGGAAGGTTGCGAACCAGGGAAAATCGGTGCTGGTCGCCGTGGACGCCGTGACACCAAACCTGCCGATTCGGATCGTGCCTAGCACGTCGTTCGATCGCCCGCGTTCGCCGGTGCCTTGAATGTCGGCCTCGACGCCGACGACCCATTTCCGGTCCAGCTGCCAATTGTAGCCAACTTGGCCGCCGCCGAGGCCGCCATCCACGTTCTGCTTGGCCGTGCCGATGGATCCCGCGGGAAAGGGCGCGCCGATCACAGCCGTCGCGGTCGTCCTGCCCCAGCTATAGCCGCCGTTCAAACCCGCATAAAATCCCGTCCAGTTATAACCGGGATCGACGATCGGCGGCGCCTTCACATAGGGCCTCGCCGCCAGATCGGCGGCCATCGCGTTCGTCCCAACCAGCGAGGCCGCTGCCGCAATTCCCATCACAATCCGCTTCATAACTTCGCCCCTGCCACAAAAACCAAAATCTGGATGGGACCATACGCCTTCGGTTCCAGCGCGGCTGTCGCGCGGCGGCAACATTTGGAAACAATCGGATGACGCCAGGACTTGGACTGCGACGTCATCGACAAACTAAGCTTTTGATCTACTTATAGTTTAAGAGCGAATTTACCGTGATGCGGTTTTCGCCCGTTGCGTCCATCCGAAGTGGCCCAGCAGGCCATCGATCAGCGGCCAGAACAGAAGCAGAATCGCTAGCGTGGTAATCGACCCGACCAGCCCGTTCGCCCAGAACACTCTGAGGTCGCCGCCGGAGCCGATCATCGACAGGCGGAATGCGTCCTCGGCACGGTTGCCGAGGACGAGGGCGAGCGTAAACGGCGCCAGCGGAATTCCGATCTTCTTGAAGACGTAGCCAACGACGCCGAAGCCCAGCATCAGCCAGATGTCGAACATCGCGTTCTGGATCGCATAGGCGCCGATCGCGCAGGATACCACGATCATCGGCGCCACCGCCGCAAAGGGCACGCGCAGGATCGATGCGAAGATCGGCACCGTCGTTAGCACCAGCACGAGGCCGACGACGTTGCCGAGATACATCGAAGCGATCAAGCCCCAGACGAAATCCTTGTGCTCGACGAACAGCAGCGGCCCCGGATTGAGCCCCCATACCATCAACCCGCCGAGCAGGATCGCGGCTGTGCCGGAGCCGGGAATGCCGAGCGCCAGCATCGGCAGCAGCGCCGCGGTGCCGGAGGCGTGCGCCGCCGTTTCCGGCGCAAACACGCCCTCGATGCGACCCTTGCCAAAACTCTCCGGATCCTTGGAAAAGCGCTTGGCGAGATTGTAGCCCATGAAGGAGGCCGCGATCGCCCCGCCCGGGGTGATGCCGAGCCAGCAGCCGATGAAGGAGGAGCGCAGCAACGTCACCCAGTATTTCGGCAGGTCCTTCCAGACACCGAGCACGACGCGCAGCGAGATGCTTGCCGCGTGGCCGCGCAGTGCCAGCCGCTCCTCCATCGTCAGCAGGATCTCGCTGATTCCGAACAGGCCGATGACGGCGACGAGGAAGTTGATACCGCGCAAGAGCTCGGCCGAGCCGAAAGTCATGCGCAGATTGCCCGACACCGTGTCCATACCGATGCCGGCGAGCAGCAGCCCCAGCGACATCGAGATGACCGTCTTGTGCTTGGCCTCGCGCCCCAGGCCAACGAAGGAGCAGAAGGTGAGCAGATACACCGCGAAGAACTCGGGCGGGCCGAACTTCAACGCAAAGGACGAGATCATCGGCGCGAGGAAGGTGATCAGGAGCACTGCGACCAGCGAGCCGATGAAGGAGGACGTGAACGCCGCGGTCAGCGCCTCCGCCGCCCTGCCCTGCTGCGCCATCGGATAGCCGTCGAAGGTGGTCGCGACCGACCAGGCCTCGCCCGGGATGTTGAACAGGATCGAGGTGATCGCGCCGCCGAACAGCGCGCCCCAGTAGATACAGGACAGCATCACGATGGCGGAGGTCGGGTCCATCGTGAAGGTCAGCGGCAACAGGATCGCAACGCCGTTGGGGCCGCCGAGGCCCGGCAGCACGCCGACGAAGATGCCGAGCACCAGCCCGACCATCATCAGCACGAGCGTCTTCCACGTCAGCAGGACGGCGAAGCCGTGAAGCAGGAGACCGAGAGCTTCCATCGCGGGTCCGTCCTAGTGGCCGAAGGCCGCTTCGAGCGGCCCCTTCGGCATGATGACGTCGAAGGCGATGTCGAAGGTGACGAACATGATCGCCGTGAACAGGAAGGCGGTGAGCAGCGACTTCCACAGCGCGATCTTGCCGACGAGGCGCATGAAGGCCGCAATCAGCAAGAAGCTCGCGACATAGAGGCCGAGGAACTGCGTCACCAGACAGAACAGCAGCGTCGGCACGAACACCGCCATCACGCGGCGGGCCTGCGCGCGCGTGACGAAGCTTCCGGACGCCGCGCGGCGCGCGACGAGCGCCGCGATCAGGCCGTAGAGGCTGCCGCCGCCGAGGATGACGGAGAGATAGAACGGGAAATAGCCGGGCTCGGGCCCGGTTGCGTCCCAGGAAGCCCCGGTGCGCCAATTGTCGTAGCCGAGCGTGACGGCCAGCGCGAGCAGCAGGAGGCAGACAAGGATTTCGATCGTGCCTGAGCTGACGATGGAGGGCGAGTCCTCTTCAGGCGCGGTCGGATCGTCGACGACGATTTCTATATCGGTTTGGGACATGTGCTGCTTTGCAAAGCCGGAATGATGTCACCTCGCCCCCGCTTGCGGGGAGAGGCAGAGGTCGCATCCGCGGCCGTTTTCTAGGACGCCGAAGCAAAGCCTCGGCTATGGCGAAGCGCCGGGTGAGGGGGACTCTCGGCACGGACGGGGAAAGCTGGACTCGCCGAGACCGCCCCTCACCCCTGCCCTCCCCCGTAAGAACGGGGAGAGGGAAAAGAGAGACGGCTACTTCGCGACGAATCCGGCTTCGATCATCAGCGCCTTGTTGATGGCATCGTCCTCCTCGAGGAATTGCACCATGTCCTTGCCGGTGAGGAAGATCGGCTTCAACGCCTGTTTCTCCATGTAGTCCTTGTACTCGGCGGTCTGCGTCACCTTGTGGAACAGCTCGACATAGAAGGCCTGCTGCTCGGCCGTGACCTTGCCGGGCAGGAACATCGCGCGCAGCATCAGATACTGGACGTCGACGCCCTCCTCCTTGCAGGTCGGGATGTCGGCCCAGGACTGCGTGTCCGTCACCTTGCTGGTGTAGAAGATGCGCTCCTTGTCGAACACGCAGAGCGGACGCACCTGGCCGGCGCGCCAGACTTCGAGGTTTTCGCTGGGGTTGTTGACGTTGGCCTCGGTATGGTTGCCAACGAGCTGGGTCGCGGCCTCGCCGCCGGACTTGTAGGGCAGATAGGAGAATTTCGCGCCGGTCTTCTGCTCCAGGAACACGGTCAGCACGTGATCCTCGCGCTTGGAGCCGGTGCCGCCCATCTTGAACGGCGAGCTCGCCGCCTTCGCGGCCTCGACGAATTCCTTTACCGTCTTGGGACCGGCGCTGTTGTCCCACAGCACGAACTGGTCGAGCGCGATCACCGAAACCGGGGTCAGCTCACGCCAGTTGAACGGGATCTTCGCCGACATCGGCAGCATGTAGATCAGCGAATAGGCGATCAGCACCTTGTTGGGGTCGCCCTCGCTGGACTTCATGTACATCAGCGCTTCCGCGCCCGAGGCGCCGCCCTTGAGCGAGACGACCATCGGCTGCTTCATCAGATTGTTCTTCTGGATCGCGGCCTGCATCATTCGCGCCATCTGATCGGAAGCACCGCCCGCACCGGCCGCCACCACGATCTCGACCGGTTTGGTCGGTTCCCAGCCGGCAAAAGCCGGTGTGCCACAAAGCGCGGCCGCCAGCACGATCGTGGCCTTCATTCCATGTCCCACGTGCGTCTTCCCTAATTTCTTGTTCGGATTGGAAATTCAAAGATGAATTCAGCGCCATTGTGCTGGCGAATCCGGCTGGATTCAAGCCACGCGGCGCAACATTGCTTATGACTTTGGGATGAGAACAACTTATTCAAAAATTGAGTAGAATAAGTCAATTACTACATTGAGCAGCAAGCGCACGGTCCATGAGTGTCGTTGTGCCGGCGACAGAAACTTAGATGTTGATGAGGTCTGAGCAAGACCTGCGACCGCCCCCCTGATCCACGGAGTGTCGACGTCCGGAGGGGCTAGGGAGACGGTCGCTATGGGCGCGCGTGCGAAGGGTTAGGGCCCAGTTGCGAACAAATGATGACAAGTATCGGAGCCCATGCCGTCCGTTCGATCGAATTCAAGACGACAGCTTGACGAAAGAAAGAACGATGCGATACCCCGCCCCGCGCTGGACGCGGCATCACCGCAGTTCGCCGACAGCCTATTCGCAGATCTGTTAAAACCCCGAAGTGTCGGTTCGAGCGGCTTTGTCGAAGACAATAGTTGGTAGAAATATGCCGCAGCTTCTTTACATTAACGAGAGATTTGGCCACGACGCGACAATTGTCTTAGACAGCGGAGACGCCTGTTGGATCTCTGTTGGTAAAAAGGGAGTCCTAATACGGTCTCACAAGCATAGCTTCTGGGGCGGATTGCTGGGAGGCCTTTTTGGTCTGAAGCTCTATGAGGAGCGGGATGTCTACCAAGCGCTACAAATTGCGCAAGCTCTCACGGCAACGTATCGGTCGGTTCCACAAATTGGGTGCAAGGACGTGATACTGAAAGCTTTCTGTACAGCAGTTTGGCACTGCTCTTCACCCGCACGAGTCAAGGTCGCATTAAATGAGCCGGCGCGGCCCGAGGAGTAACGTTGCTGTCCGTCAGCTCCGCTTTTTAAGGCCAATTTTGGTTCCGTGCCCCGAAACGACCTACAGCCGAACAGCTCCCCGCATCAGCTTGTATACGTCTGTGCAATATCGTGCTTACGATTGTCTGGCCCAACCACACTCCTGAAATATGGGTGCAAGGGAGAGTGTTAGCTTGGATCGCAACCTCGAGCGGAGGAAAACGCGGTGGAGAGTGCAGTGGGGAGTGCCCGCCCGTGCCGCTGGCGGCATGGCAAGAGCAGCTGCGCTATCATGATGACGAGCGGCGGGGGATTGCTCGCAAGGCCGTTAAAGCCCGCTGGGCGCGACATTTGCCGCAGGCGGCGCATGAAGGCGTCATTCGATTTGGAGACATCGAGATTGAGGCTGCCGTTCTGAACGATGGGCAGCGAGTGATCACGTACAGTGGCTTCATGATGGGCTTAGGTCGCCCCTCCAACGGACGTCAGCATCACCGGGCGGCGTCAAACTGCCTTCTCTTTTGACATTGCAGAACCTAGAACCCTTCATCGGCGAAGACTTTGCTGTGATCGCTAAGCAGATTGAATTCCGCACTAAGCAAGGCGCTAAGGCGTTCGGCTACTCAGCGAACTTGCTTCCGGAGGTCTGTGATGTCTTTGCGCGCACCCAACGCGCCGGAGTCCTAAACGCCACCCAGCGTTACATCGCTGACCGCGTATGAATTATAGCAGAGCAGCTCCAAGGCTCTGGTACGCTACGCCTCATTGATAAAGCTATGGGTTATCAAAAAGTTAGTGAGAAATAGGCGCAGCAAAGGGCCTGAACGCCAATCGGCCCAGGAACTCCCGGACGGGAACAGCGGGCTTCGAGAGTTGCAGTATCAATCTGGTTTTTACTTACCCTTCCAGACCGGCGTCCGCTTGTTGAGGAAGGCGTCCATGCCCTCGCGGAAATCTTCGCTCATATAGGCCTTGAGGATCAGGTCCTCACCCTCTTCGCGCGACAGCGTACGGCGGATGCGGCGGACCGCTTCCTTGGTCGCCTCGAGCGTGAGCGGCGCGTGGCTTGCGACAAGCTTTGCGGTCTCGTCGGCGCGACGCTGAAGCGTCTCGGCGTCGGGCACGACCTCGTTGAGCAGGCCGAGGGCGAGCGCTTCCGGCGCCTCGACCAGCCGCGCCTTGAAGATCAGATCCTTGGTGCGGGCAGGTCCCACCAGTGCGACGACGCGGCTGATGTTGGACATCGACAGGCAGTTGCCGAGCGTACGCGCGATCGGAAAGCCCATTCGCGTCGTCTCAGTCCCGATGCGGAGGTCGCAGCAGGCCGCAATGCCGGCGCCGCCGCCGGTGCAGGCGCCGGCGATCGCCGCGATCACGGGCACGCGGCACTGCTCGAGCGTGCCGAGCACGCGGTCGATGCGGGCCTCGTAATCGAGTGGATCCTGCGCGGTCTTGAACGCGCGGAATTGCGAGATGTCGGTGCCGGAGGCGAACGCCTTGTCGCCGGCGCCGGTCAGGATCAGCGCCTTGATCGAGCGGTCGGCGTTGATCTCAAGGCAGATCTCCGCCATGCGGTCATACATGGCGAAGGTCATTGCGTTGCGCGCCTGAGGGCGGTTGAAGGTGATCCGCGCGATGCCGTCCTGGACGGAGTAGAGCAGGTCTTCGTTGGTCGTCGTCGGTGCGTTCATCGCGCGCTCACTTTCCAGGTTAGTTCAGGCCACCTGCGCCTTCTAAGCTACTTGGGCCTTGGCCATCGGCACCACATCGCGTCCCTTCAGGACGTCCATGGCCGCCAACACGCCGCCGCTCCGGTGCGGAATCTTTGCAAGATCCAGGCCCATCTCGACGCCGGCGAGCGTGCCCATCAGCATCAGATCGTTGAAATGGCCGATATGGCCGATGCGGAACACCTTGCCCTTGACCTTGTTCAGGCCCGTGCCGAGCGACATGTCGAAGTTTTCCAGCACCACCTTGCGGAAGGCGTCGGCGTCGTGTCCATCCGGCACGCGCACGCCGGTCAGCGCAGGGGAATGCGCGGCAGGATCGGCGCACTGCGTTTCCAAGCCCCAGACCTTGACCGCGGCGCGGGTCGCCGCGCTGTGGCGCTTGTGGCGGGTCCAGACGTTCTCCAGCCCTTCCTCTTCCAGCATCTTGACCGCTTCGCGCAAGCCGTAGAGCAGATTGGTCGCGGGCGTATAGGGGAAGGTGCCGAGCTTGTTGAAGCTGATGACCTCCTGCCAGTCCCAATAGGAGCGCATGCCCGGGTTGGCCTTGGCAACGGCGAGCGCCTTCTCCGAGACGGCGTTGAAGCCGAGGCCGGGCGGCAGCATCAGGCCCTTCTGGGAGCCTGCGACCGAGACGTCGATACCCCAGGCGTCGTGCTCGTATTCCATCGAGCCGAGGCCGGAGATGGTGTCGACCATCAGCAGCGCCGGATGCTTGACGCGGTCGAGCAGCTTGCGCACCTCCAACGGCGGCGTCACGCAGCCGGTCGAGGTCTCGTTGTGCACGACGCAGACCGCCTTGATCGTGTGCTGCTTGTCGGCGGCAAGGCGCTGCTCGATCTCGGCGAGATCGGCACCATGGCGCCAGTCGCTCGGGATGAAGTCGACGTCGAGCTTGAACTTGTCGGCGATGCCGCGCCACAGCACGGCGAACTGGCCGGTCTCGCACATCAGGACCTTGTCGCCGGGCGAAAACACGTTGACCATCGCCGCTTCCCATGCGCCGGTGCCGGACGAGGGGAAGATGATCACGGGCTGCTTGGTGCGGAACACGCGCTGCATCGCGGCAAGCACGCCGAAGCCGAGCTCGGCGAACTCCGGACCGCGATGGTCCAGCGTCGGCATGTCCATCGCCCGCAGCACGCGGTCGGGCACGTTGGTCGGTCCTGGAATCTGTAGGAAATGCCTTCCAGTATGCACGGTCATCGGCGTCCTTCCCGGTCTTGCCTTGATTTTGATGGCCGCCGAATAGCACCATTTGACCGGCTTGTCCCCTCTCCTTAAGGCCCCTCCCATGCATCGGCGGCGGGCCTCCGCCGCCCCCTATTCCGCGGCCACCACCTTTCCGGACGGCAGCCTCCCCTCGACCTCCGCGAACGGACGCTCTGGATGCATCAGGAAGGCGGAAAAGCCGCCGAGCAGCAGCAGCCCCATCGACATCAGGAACGGCAGGTACCAGTTGCCGGTCACGTCGATCACGAAGCCCGCGACCAGCGGGGAGACGATGGCCGCGAAGGCCGAGCCGGTGTTCATGATTCCCGAGGCGGTCCCGGAATATTTCGGGGCGATGTCCATCGGGATCGACCACATCGGACCGATCACCAGTTCAGCGCAGAAGAAGCCGGCCGACAGGCACAGCGCGACGATGGTGATGTCGTGGACGAACAGGATCGGAAACAGCGAGAGCAGCGCCCCCGCAAATCCCGCAACGGTGACGCTGAGCCGCGCCAAGCGGACATTGCCGGTGCGGTCGAGGATCTTGTCAGACAGCACACCGCCGACGCTGTCACCGACCACGCCGGCGAAGAAGACGCCGGAGGCGAACAGCGCCGAGTTCTTGATGTCGAGACTGTAGTTGTTCTTGAAGAACAGCGGCAGCCAGTTGAGGTACAGCCACAGGCACCAGCCGTAGCAGAAATAGGTCAGCGTCACCGGCCACATCCGGCCGAGCAACGGTCCCCACGGCACGCGCGGCCGCTCACCGGTCGGGCGCGGCGGCAGCGCGGCGAGCTCGGCTTCGGTGATGGAGGCATGCTCTTTCGGCTCGTTGCGGAAGTACCAGACCCAGATCACGCCCCAGACGAGGCTAACGAAGCCGAGCACGACGAAGGCGCCGCGCCAGGTCAGCCAGAGGATCAACAGCGCCACCACGGGCGGCGTCACGGCATTGCCGAGCCGGGCGAAGGAATGGGTGAGGCCTTGCGCGAAGCCACGGCGGTTCGCCGGCGTCCAGTATTGCATTGCGCGCGTCGCGGTCGGGAACGTCGCGCCCTCGCCGAAGCCGAGCGCGAAACGCGCGACGAACAGCGCGGCAAGACCGTTGACGAAGCCGGTCATGATGGTCGCGGCCGCCCAGATCATGCCGCACCAGAACAGCGTCTTGCGCGGGCCGAAATGATCGCCGACCCAGCCGCCGATCACCTGGAACAGCAGATAGGGATAGGCGAAGGCGGAGAAGACGAAGCCGAGCTGGGTGTTCGAGAGGCCCAGCTCCTTCTGGATCTCGCTCGCCGCAGTGCCGATGTTCACCCGGTCGACATAGGTGATGAAGTACATCGCGCAGAGCATCGCCAAGACGACATGCGTGGCCTTGAACCGAATTCCCATCTCCACCCTCGCTGATTGCTTTTTATGATTGGCCTTGCGTGTCCCGCGCGATCTAGGTGCCGACCCCTTTCAGATGCGGCGATGCGTTGCCCTGCGGGCGCTGCTCCAACAGCTTCATCGCGACATCGACGCCGCCCGAGCGATGCGGCACGCCGGCAACCGACAGGCCCATCTCCACGCCGGTGAGCGCGCCGAGCAGGGTGAGCGCGTTGCATTCGCCGAGATGGCCGATGCGGAAGACCTTTCCGGCGACCTTCGAGAGCCCGGAGCCGAGCGACATGTTGTAATTGTCGAGCACGACTTTCCTGAACTGATCGGCGTCATGGCCCGGCGGCATCAGCACGGCCGTGAGCACCGGCGAGAACTCTGAAGGCTCCTGGCAGAGCACTTCGAGGCCCCAATGATTGACGGCGGCGCGGGTCGCGGCAGCTAACCGCTGATGCCGGGCGAAGACGTTGTCGAGCCCCTCTTCGAGCAGCATCGTGATCGCCTCGCGCAGGCCGTAAAGCAGATTGGTCGCCGGCGTGTAGGGGAAGAAGCCTTTTGCGTTCGGCTTCAGCATCTCCTCCCAGTCGAAATAGGAGCGCGGCATCTTGTTGGTCTTCGCCGCTGCACGCGCCTTCTCCGAGATCGCGTTGAAGCCGAGGCCGGGCGGCAGCATAAAGCCCTTCTGCGAGCAGCTGACGCTGACGTCGACCTTCCACTCGTCGTGGCGGTAGTCGACCGAGCCGAGCGAGGAGATGGTGTCGACCATAAGTAGCGCGGGATGCGAGGCGCGATCGATCGCGGCGCGGATCTCGGCGATGCGGCAGGTCGCGCCGGTCGAGGTCTCGTTGTGCACGACCATCACGGCCTTGATCGCGCGCGCCTTGTCCTCGGTGAGCTTCGCCTCGATCAAGGCGGGGTCGGCGCCACGCCGCCAGTCGCCGGGCACGAAATCGACCTCGATGCCGAAACGGCTGGCCATCTGCCGCCACAGGGTGGCGAAATGGCCGGTCTCGACCATCAGCACCCGGTCGCCCGGCGACAGCGTGTTGACGATCGCGGCCTCCCAGGCGCCGGTCCCCGACGAGGGGAAGATGATGACCGGACCCCTGGTCTGGAAGATTTTCTGACTGCCCTCGAGGACGGTCCGGCCGAGCTCGCCGAATTCGGCGCTCCGGTGGTCGATCACAGGCATGTCCATGGCGCGCAGGACGCGCTCGGGGACCGGGCTTGGGCCCGGAATCTGAAGGAAATGGCGTCCCTGATGCATGAAACCTCCCTGTCGGCGAATTCTGCCGGCTCTGCAGGTTATTTTGCATTCATTTTTTGTCATTTCAATCGAATTTTGGTATTCGATTGTGGACGTCGACGCGACCAGACGGGCAAACTACTGTGCTGCAAATGAAATCCACGATTCCCGACACTGGGGTTCCGATCACCCCGCCCGCCACAAATGGCGGCGACCGCCAGGAGGCCTCGCTCCATGGCGAGATCCTGCTGCGGCTGCGCGACTACGTGGTCGAAGGCAACATTCCCGACGGCGCGCGCGTTCCCGAGCGCCAGCTCTGCGAGATGCTCGGCATCTCCCGCACGCCCTTGCGTGAAGCGCTAAAGGTCCTTGCCGCCGAGGGGCTGATCGAGCTGCTGCCCAACCGCGGCGCTCGCGTCCGCCAGCTCAGCCAGCGCGACCTGGAAGAGCTGTTCGACGTCATGGCGGGACTGGAAAGCCTCGCCGGACGCCTTGCCTGCGAGGCCATTACGGATGAGGAAATCACCGCGATCGAGCAGCTGCATTACGAGATGTACGGCCACTATCTGCACCGCGACATGCACGGCTATTTCCAGACCAACCAGCGCATCCACGAGAGCATCGTCGCAGCCGCGCGCAACGAGACGCTGAAGACCGCCTACGCCAATTTCGCGGGAAGGATCCGCCGCGTCCGCTACTCCGCCAATTTCGCCCGCAAGCGGCAGCGCTGGGCGGAAGCCATGCGCGAGCACGAGGCCATCCTCGATGCGCTGCGCCGCCGCGCCGGCAGCGAACTCAGCGACATCCTGTTCCAGCACCTGCGCAACAAGCGGACGGCCGCGATCGAGCACCTGACCGAGCCCCAAGAGGACGCGCCGGCCTCGCCCTGACGGGCGGCCGGCTTGCTCATTTTGAATTCATAATATAATCGGTCGTGAACAATAATGAATAACTCAGCAAGGCTGAGCTTCGCTGGGTCAGTCCGGGATCAGGGATGACAAACGCCTCCTCGCTCGAACGGCGCCTGCGGTCGGAATTGACCGGCGACGTCCTGTTCGACCGCTTCAGCCGCGGCCGCTACGCCACCGACGCCTCGTTCTACCAGATCGTGCCGGCGGGCGTGGTCGTGCCCAAGACCATGGACGAGGCGCTGCGGGCCCTGGCGATCGCCCGCGACGAGGGCCGCAAGGTCACCCCGCGCGGCGGCGGCACCTCGCAATGCGGCCAGACCGTCAATGACGGCCTCGTCGTCGACCTCTCCAAGCATCTCAACCGCATCCTGTCGCTCGACGTCGAGGGCCGCACCTGCGTGGTCGAGCCCGGCATCGTGCTCGACGACCTCAACCGCCAGCTCAAAAAGCACGGCCTGTGGTTTCCGGTCGACGTCTCCACCGCCTCGCGCGCCACCATCGGCGGCATGGCCGGCAACAATTCCTGCGGCGGCCGCAGCTTGCGCTACGGCACCATGCGCGACAACACGCTGTCGATGGAGGCGGCGCTTGCCGACGGCACGCTCAGCCGCTTCGGCGAGGTGTCGCGCGATCTCTCCGACGTCGAGGCCAGCGACAGCGCGCGCGCCCTGTTCCGCGACATGCTCGATCTCGGCACCCGCGAGGCCGATGAGATCGCCGCGCGCTTTCCAAAGGTGCAGCGCCGCGTCGGCGGCTACAATCTCGATGCGCTGGTGCCGCGCAACGCGCCGAACAACATGGCGCACCTGCTGGTCGGCTCCGAAGGCACCCTCGCCTTCACCACCAAGGTCGAGCTGAAGCTCTGGCCCGTCATCCGTAACAAGGCGCTGGGCGTCTGCCATTTCGGCAGCTTCTACGAGGCGATGGATGCGGCCCAACATCTCGTCAAACTCAAGCCGATCGCGGTCGAGCTGGTCGACCGCACCATGATCGCGCTCGGCCGCGACATCGCGATGTTCAGGCCGATCATCTCGGCCGCGATCAAGGGCGATCCGGACGCCGTGCTGGTGGTCGAGTTCGCCGAAGAGAATCAGGCGGACAATCTCCTGCGCCTGAAGCAGCTCAACGAGCTGATGGGCGATCTCGGCCTCGGCTGGAATAACGACACGCGCAAATGGGGCGGCGTGGTCGAGATCACCGAGCCGGCGCTGCAGAGCGGCATCGCCGATTTCCGCGCCGCCGGCCTCAACGTCATGATGTCGATGAAGCAGGAGGGCAAGCCGGTCTCCTTCGTCGAGGACTGCGCGGTGCCGTTGCCCCATCTCGCCGACTACACCGCGCGGCTGAACGAGGTTTTCGCAAAACACGGCACCAGCGGCACGATGTATGCGCATGCCTCCGAGGGCTGCCTGCATGTGCGCCCGGTGCTGAATTTGAAGCTGGAGAAGGACGTCAAGGCGATGCGCGCCATCGCGGAGGAAGCCTTCGCGCTGGTGCGCGAGTACAAGGGCTCGCATTCCGGCGAGCACGGCGACGGCCTGGTGCGCTCGGAATTCCACGAGACGATGTTCGGCGAACGCCTCGTTGCCGATTTCAGGGAGGTGAAGCAGCGCTTCGATCCCGATGGCGTCCTCAATCCCGGCAAGATCGTCGATGCGCCCAGGATGGACGACCGCTCGCTGTTCCGCTTCAAACCGGACTATCGCGTCGCTGACTTCAAGACGAAACTCGACTGGTCCGCCTATCCCGGCGCCGGCGGCGGTTTCCAGGGCGCGGTCGAGATGTGCAACAACAACGGCGCCTGCCGCAAGCTCGAGGGCGGCGTGATGTGCCCGTCCTACCGCGCGACGCGCAACGAGAAAGACGTGACGCGGGGGCGCGCCAACACCTTGCGGCTCGCGATCTCCGGCCAGCTCGGCCCGAACGCGCTGTCCTCGGACGAGATGATTGAGACGCTCAAACTCTGCGTCTCCTGCAAGGCTTGCCGCCACGAATGCCCGACCGGCGTTGACATGGCCAAGATGAAGATCGAGGTGCTCGCCGCCCGCGCAGCCACCCACGGCCTGACGCTGCGCGACCGCCTGGTGGGCTATCTCCCGCGCTATGCCGGCCTCGCCTCGCGCTTCGCGCCGCTCGCGAATTTGCGCAATCACAGCCCGTTGCTGCAAAAACTGTTCGAGCGCTTTGCCGGCATCAGCGCGCGCCGGGCGCTACCCGCCTTCCGCAGCGACGTGTTCGCGCCGCCTGCGGAAACGGTCGGCCCGGAGAGCGGTCGCGAGGTCGTGCTGTTCGCCGATACGTTCAATCGCATCTATGAGCGCGAAAATCTCGATGCCGCGCTGCGCGTGCTCGCGGCCGGCGGTTATCGCGTGCATCTGCCCAGGCCCGCGGGTGGCAGTCGCCCGCTCTGCTGCGGCCGCACCTTCCTCTCCGCGGGTCTCGTCGACGAGGCCAGGTCCGAGCTGGACCGGCTGGTGGCCGCCTTCGCGCCCTTCGCCGCGCGTGGCGTGCCGATCGTCGGTCTCGAGCCTAGCTGCCTGCTGACGCTGCGCGACGAGCTTTCGTCGCTGCGCAAGGACGATGACGCCAAGGCCATCAGTGCCCATGCGCTGACCTTCGAGGAATTCCTGGTGCGCGAAGCCCAGGCCGGCCGGCTGCAACTGCCGCTCGGTACCGTCGCCGACAAGGCCGTGGTGCACGGCCATTGCCACCAAAAATCCTTCGGCGCCTTCAGGCCAGTCGAGCAGGTGCTGCGGCTCGTTCCCGGCCTTGAGGTCGAGACCATCGAGTCCAGCTGTTGCGGCATGGCGGGCGCCTTCGGCTATGGCGCTGAGACCTATGACGCCTCGATGGAGATGGCCGAGCTGTCGCTGCTGCCCGCCGTGCGGCGCGCAGACGAGGCGACGCTGGTCGTCGCCGACGGCACTTCCTGCCGGCACCAGATCCACGACGGCACAAAGCGCGAAGCGCTTCACGTCGCGCGCGTGCTGGCGATGAGCCTCGATCGCGCCAAGACCAATTCCCCTTCTCCAGCTGCAAAGGAACCCAACCATGGCTGAACTGACGCTCGACACCGCCCGTAAGATCCTCGACGCCGCCTTCGCAAAGTCCACCGAGCTGAAGCTGAAGCCGCTCGTCGTCACCGTCCTGGACGCGCGCGGTGTGCTCAAGATCGCAGCAGCCCAGGACGGCACCAGCCTGATGCGCGCCGAGATCGCGCACGGCAAGGCCTATGGCGCCCTCGCCATGGGCATGGGTTCGCGCGCGCTGTACCAGCGCGCGCAGGAGCAGACCTATTTCATCGACTCCGTGAACACGATTGCCAAGGGCGCGCTGGTGCCGGTCCCCGGCGGCGTGCTGATCATGGACGGCACAACGCTGCTCGGCGCCGTCGGCGTGTCCGGCGACACCTCCGACAATGACGAAGCCTGTGCCATAGCCGGCATCGAGGCCGCGGGGCTAGACGCCAAACCGGGATAGCGCGCGCCCGCTTCGTACGCCAAGCACAAGAATGCGTCTATGCCGAAAGTTGCCTGCCGGTTGAGGGAAAACACGATAAGCAGCTCACGCCCCGCTACTGGGCAGCCCGACCGCCCGGCACGGCATGGCGGGAGGTTGCCGCCGGCGGGCAGGTTCGGACCATCGATAGGGGCCGCGATCTCGAAAACCACGCTTGTCTCGTCACTAAGACCCGCCGTGTGAGAATTACGGACCGGCTGAAGAAGCTCACCTGTCGAAGTCTGCCAGAGTGTTGGTAGTGGCCGACTGCAGTGTCCTAACCGTACGCCACCGGCACATTCGTCTGAATCGCGGCCACGCCAACCTATCTCTATCCTCTCCACCGCAGTCGCGCGGCGCACCGGGCACGAACTCTCCTGTTGGGATAAGCCTCCACCAGAGGATCCGTTGTCTATGACCGTCGTGGCATGGAAACCGCAGCCGGCGGACGTTTGCTTGGACTTTAGATTGCGATCGGGAGCACCGATTGCAAGCGTCTGCGGCACAGCGGCCAAGCCAAGTGGAATCCAGCCAATCCAAAGTCAGCGCTTGGCCGCGCTGCCAGCTAACTCCATCGCTAAATCTAAAGCTGCGATCCCGATTTGGTCTGCAGGATGCGATTTGCAGCGTCGATCCATCCAACCGACGATCGCGGCGAAATCGCCGCCACCTACAATTTCCCTATCACCACTAACATTTAGTCCGCTAATAAAGCCAACGACCCAAGATTCAAAAGCGCCCTTGACAACGGCGCTCTTGGCTCTGTTCGTCCAGGCCGTGCACGATTGAGACCCAGCACCGACAATCGTAGCGCCGGCCCCGAGTGGATTTGTCGGCAGCAGCAACAAGGCGACTAACACTAACAACCTCAGCATCTGATCGGTGACCTATCGCTAGAAGCAACCTACTGATCTATAGCGCATCTGCCAGTCTTATCGATTGGCCGTTCTGGGCCGCGAGAACGGCGATCCGATCGTAAATTTACTCGGCAACCGGCCCCGAAGGCGTCTCCAGCCCGCCTCGATTGGCGCGACGTCCTGCTCCACCTGAGCGATCGAGGACTGGCGATGCGGTTGCTGTCGCTCGAGTAAAGCAGAAAATGGGCCTGCGTGGCATCCTAGTCTATTGCCATTGCGGCCATCATGTTGCTCTGAGCACTGATCGCTGGTCGGATGATGTTCGGTCATCAGCCGCTCAATTTCGTCACGGGCGGCCTGTCGGGCGCGCCCGAGCGCTTGGAAGAACTGCTCGGAGGAAATGTCGGTTCGACCGTAAAGCTCACCAGCAGAATCCGCTGGCCGTTCTATGGGCGAGTTTGCAAGTGGCGTGCTATACACGCTGTCAGCCTTGGCATCTTGAAAACCCTTTATGGTGCAGGTTAGGCCGAGCGGAATTGCAACTTCCGTTTCGGCTCGATTTTCTGTAAACTGAAAATATGAAGAAATCAATTTCCGTAAACAAAAAATCTCGAGGGCGTCCGAAGAAGGCTGGTGGGGTCTATCCCGTCTCCGCTGTC
Organism: Bradyrhizobium sp. CCBAU 45394; assembly: GCF_028128655.1. Taxonomy (NCBI): domain Bacteria; kingdom Pseudomonadati; phylum Pseudomonadota; class Alphaproteobacteria; order Hyphomicrobiales; family Nitrobacteraceae; genus Bradyrhizobium; species Bradyrhizobium sp. CCBAU 45394. Next base: position 16,766 of record NZ_LBIX01000148.1, read on the forward strand.
CGATTGTCGCCCGATGTCGCTACTGCCGTCGACAAATGGGCCAGCGCACAGGCGGACCTTCCCTCACGCTCCGAAGCCATCCGCCGGCTGGTCAAGATTGGGCTGAAAGCAAAAAAATGAACTTGTTGCGACGCGGCCTTTTTTGATTTGAGCATCATGATAAACGTCACCGGAACTACTCGATTCTAGCCGTGCTGAACCCGAACACAATTGTGGCCGTCGATGGAGCCGGAGAAGGCAGGCGATAGGAGACGCATCGCCAAGAGACTGAGGCGGCCGCGCGTCGCAAGGCCACCGCGAGCCGCGCCAGCCGCAGAACCGGCCGGGCCAGCGGTGCTAGCCCCTGCGGATCTATCCCATTTGCTCATCGATCGCATCCGGCGGGCACAACTTTGGATGTTCAAAGATGTCAGCCGCCGGCTCGCGGCCTTTGAGATCGGCCCGTCGCAATTCTTCGTGCTGTCCATGATCGAGGCCAATCCGGGCGCCAATCAGTTCGCCATCGCGCAATCGCTATCGATTAATCGCGCTGGAATCGGAAGGCTAGTGGACGATCTGGAGCGGCACGGTCTGGTGCAGCGCTCCGCCTCTGCCGTCAACCGCCGCTACTACGTGCTTTATCTGACCGAAGCCGGCGCCGCACTCTTAGGCCGCTTACGGCCGGCGATCGCCGGATGCGAGACGGCGATCGCCGAAAGGATTGGACCGCGCCGCTTCAGGGAAATGCAACGTGCGCTGGACCGGATGCGGGATCCCTGAAGGAAGCGCAGCCATCATCCGCGCGGCATTCTCGTCAGAAAGCGGACCTCTAGCTGCGACCATAGCTTGCCTCGATCGAGCGCATGATTGCGCATGCGGAGCCAACTCCTGAGTCGCGGTGTGGGTCAAAGGCTGAGCGGCGTCAATCCACTGTCCAAGCGAGTTTTTCTTGCGGTCTCCTAGCAAGGTCAGGTCGAGTAATGCGCCAACGTCAGCATCGTTTGAATCCGTCAAACCGCTCCCTTCACCGCCTTTTGGTACAGCAGGACGGCTTCACGCTCGTTGAAATGCTCGTCGTGACTACCATCATAGGTCTCGTCGTGGGCCTCGTCGGCCAACCATCTTTCGGAATCGAAAATCAAGGCAGCCAGAATTCAAATCGAAGGCTTCGCCCAGGCGCTTGACCTGCATTATCTCGACAATGGCACGTATCCGGCGACTGGTGTTGGATTGGCTACGCTTGTGCAGAAGCCGACCAATGTCGAGCGCCGGAACGGCCCTTACTTGAAAGGCAACGTGGTTCCGAACGATCCCTGGGGCAAACCCCTATACGTATGCATTTCCGGGGACGCATGGGTTAGCGTATGACCTCGCATCCCTTGGAGCTGACAGTCGCGAGGGGGGCACCGAGCAAGCTGCCGATATTGCCAACTGGCAGAAATAGTGCGCGTCGCCCGACGACTCACAATTGGGACACATGATGTGCTGTCGGCAGAGCTCTGGGCGCCCGGCCGTTCGATTTCGAGCACGATACGCCCGTCCCCATCACGACCCATCGCGGCTTCGATCTCCGCCGGTGCAGGGCTTCTACTCTGCCCGAATCGTCGTTGGTGCTTCTTAAATCGGGAAACACCGCCCCGCGACAGCTACAGCGGCCGCCGAGCCGACTAGCGAACTCGTAGGGCCGCCACGCCTCGTCGGGGACGTTTGGCATTCGCCATCACGTGCTGCGCGAGGAGGCAGCGTGCACTCTTCTCCTCGCTATAGGTCTTATCGGTCGGGATCAGCCTGGCTCCGTCTACGATGTACCAATATTTGACCCAGTTTGGACGTCCGTCCTTGAATGGGGGCGTATGGAGTACAAGCTTGGGCCGAGCCGCAACGGGCTTGGCAGCATTTCGACTCATCGGACAACTCCTTGGCGACATCAGGGGATTGAGGATCACTTGGCGGCTTAGTCGGACCTCTGGAGCGAGAAGAGTCAATAACGCCCGACGAGGGATGCGGGGAAAACCGATATTTTGCGCCGCTCCGCGGCCGGGGCACTCCGGTTTAGTTCCGGAGGCTGGGAGCGAGCTTATTCGGCCACAATGAACATCCCGGTAGCGTGCCGAGCGACCGCCTTTTCGGGCCCGAGGTAGCGGCGACCAACAATCTCCACTCTGGTTCGACAATCACAGGGACCGGAGCCGAGTCGAGGTAGGGTTGCCGACGTGTTTGTTACAGTCGGCCGGATCGGCTCCCATCGCGACAACCTCTTCGACGGCAGCCGGCAGTTCGCATATTTCTTCGTCGGAGTTCGTTCGTAGCGTGCTTGCGTGCTAAGTTGCACGAGCGTGGTCAAGGTCAGCGGCTGGGCGGAGAGATCGAGATGGACGAGATTGGCGCAGGCGAGCGCCATCACCGTCGGCGCGGGATCGCTTACTTGAGCAGTTGGCCGAGCGGCATTGGCCCCTCGTCGAGGAGGACCTGCATGATGCGAATGCGCAGCCCGATCGGAATAGTCACGTCGCAGTAGGACCAGACCAGGTTCGCGTTGGCGCGGCGCGGTTCGCGCCGAATATCTTCGGCCGTCAAAACAAGCGGCTTGAGCTGGAGTTCACTTAGCGCGATCAACATGAGGCCCTCGTCCTCGAGGTCGCGCATGCGCCGCGCTGGGACAACGTCAAGGAAATAGGGGCCATCCTCATAGTTGACGACGACCGCATCGATCGTGACCTGCGCCAACGCAACGCGGGCTGAGGCGACGTAATCGATGGACCGCACCCGCGATCGAGGGAGGCCTGGACCAGTGCATCGCGCAGCGCCGGGTGTCGCACCGGGATCGCGGTCGTGGTCTTGATCGAGACGAAGAGAGCGGTGAGGCCCTCGGCCTCTTTTGTGTCGTACATGACCTTGAACGTTCACTCATAAGTGCTCTGCCTTCAGATCTCGATGATCAGGTTGGGATCAAAGCTCCGGTTGTCCCAGGTACGCTGTTGTGGCATCCAGGGTCCGTAGCCCTTGGCGTTCGACGCCACGCGCGTTGCACCGATGACGGTGTCATCGGACTCGTGGGTATGGCTGTAGACCCAGAGATCGGCGGACCTTAAGGCGCCGCGCCCGTCATCCGCCGCCGGCCGCATCGAGGCCGTCGCTGCGGTAGGCCGCATTGAGGATATCGTCCGGCCTCGGGGGATCTGACGGTGCCAAAGCAGCGCCAGGATGCGGGGCGTGATGGGTGATCACGACCAGCTTGCCCACGCGCGGCTTGCGCATCTCCAGTTCGAGGAACGCGCGGGCCTGCCGGTGCCGGGCCAGCACGTGGCTTGGCCGGAAGCGCTCGACATAGCGCCCGATCCTAACCTTGCGGAAATCATTCATCCGTTCGACCGCGACCATCATGGCGCGATGCGGATCGCCGAACAGGTCGAAGTCCGTCCAGATGGTTGCGCCGGCGATCGAGTCGTATCCCTCGGCCGGAACGCGCCGCACCAGGGCGCCCACCAGAGATATTTAGGCTTCCGCGGAATCAATCGCAGTCTCCTTCATTGGAAGCAAGATTTGTGATCTCCTTCGAGGCCCCTGCAACCAAAGCCCAAGCCGACTGGGCATGCGTGGCCGTGAGCGACGCGTTGGGCCTTTGCGTGAAGGCAGGTGTTCGAAGACGCGAAATGGATCACAGAGGCTCAATAAGTCAGCGAGCAACTTTATTACCTCGGTTAGTGTCTATCGCGCAGGCATAATGCCGGTATTATACAGGCATCATACGGTGCGATCGGATTTTTGCGAATCAATGCAGACACTTGCGAGGCTCGAATGATGTCTCCAAGCGCGCACGAAAATTGCCCGAGATCCTGATTTCGACGTGAACGAAGCACGCAGCTCGGCAAGACGTCCTCTTCCCTTCCCAAAGTCGTGATCGGGCCTCGCGTGCAAGCCAGGACTGAGCTTCGATCTTGGGGGTGATCGATATCTGCGCCGTGGTCCGGCTCGGCGAAGGGCCGGCCGGGGATTTCGTCGCGGCTGCCGCCGGTCGCGAGTTCAATGGCTTGCGCCTCGGGTTCGTCGCGCACGATCCCGAGGAGCGCGGACAGTGATCCGAGAGAGGATCGCGGCGCTCAGCGGATAGGTACGGCTCCTTCGACTGCTTGTCTTTGCGATTTTGCGGGAAGCGATCTTGCTCGCCGCGAAGGCGTTCGAGCCCCAGCGGCCGTGAGCTATTCTCCATGGAGGAGACCCAATGCAGCCGTGAGGTCGTTTAACCCGAAAACGTCCATCTGTACCTAAGCTCTCCCTCTCCGAGCCGAACATTGTGACGTAGCCGTGTGCAGGTAGTCCGGTCGCTCTTGATGGAGACAAGGGTCATTTCAGCCCCGCTTCACCACCGGCGCATCGCGCTCGAGCAGACGGCAGGCCTGCTGCAGGGCAGTTTTGATCTCATCCGGTGAGAGCGAGGGATAGTCCACGCGCACGATCTCGTCGGCCGATCTGTTGGCCAGTGTCGCGAAGACCGGCCCCGGCGGCACGCGCGTGCCCCGGAAGACCGGATTGCCGCTCATTACGCCGGAGTACCGCACGATGACCGGCTCATCCGCCGAGAGGCTGCCGGCAATGGTCTCGATAATTGCGATCCGAGCGAGGAACTCCAGCGTGGATTCGCCGGCTTTGCTCTGGCCGCTCCTGATCCGGCGCATCATTCCCGGCGTGACGAGATGAACCCTAGTTCCGAGAATACCGGCGATCATCGCCTTAGCGGTGAACATCTCGGCGGAATCTCTGCGCAGGACGAGCAGCAACTCGCCCTCGCATACCTGGGCATCCAGCAATCTCATGATAAGACCTTGCATAAACGGCTTGTCCGAATTTCGTGGGCTTGCCGACGCTGGACGGGGCGCTCTGGGAGGCCATCGCTAACGTCGAGGGCGATACTACCGGCCCGCGGGGAGCGTTCTGCAGGCACATTGACGAGGCCGATATTCACAGAGCCCACCATCTTCAATTTCTCGCCGCCCGCAGATCGCGCTCGCGCAGGATCGCCTCCACCATGCGGCGCAGCTGCCGCAACGAGCCGCCCCTCCAGTTGTGCGCGATCGCGGCGCGCTCGGTGCCGTCCAGCGGCGGGACCCAAACGGCATCGAGGCCGCGCTCCCGCGCGAGATCGACCATCACGGCCGGCAGCAGGGCGTCGAGGTCGTCGGGAGCCGGGCTCGGAAACGTCACCACGCGAAACCTGTCGCGGATCGGCGAGGGCAGCGGATCGAGGCTGTTCGCCGTAGCTATGTAGGAAACGTGCGAGACATCGACAGGCGTGAGCAAGGCCGGATCGGGAAAGCGGGCACTGGTCTCGGGCTCGAGAAAGGCGAGCAAGGCGTCCCAAAGCCGGCCATAGTCGGAGCGTGTGCCGGCCTTCTCCAATTCGTCGATCAACACGAGCGGATTGGCGATTTTGCCTTGTGCGATCGCCAGAAATGCGTGGCAGGGTTCGGCGGAATTCCAGCGCCTGTCCGTACCGCCGAACACGGCGCCGTCGGCGCGCGCGGCATCCTCCCGCCAAATGCTGACGCCGAGGGTCTCACCGAGCCGTCGGGCGAATCGGCTCTTGGCAGCGCCGGGCGGGCCGACCAACAGCAGGGGGCGCAGGTGGACCGTCGCACGGCCGACGAGATCGGCGAGCGCGAAGTCGATCACGTTCATCGCCCAGGGAAACTCGAATGCCAGCGCGTTGCGGACCTTGTGCAACGGCGGCGCCTCGATCAGCGGCAGGGGCGTGTTGATGGCATGCTTGAGAGGGACCAGGATTTCCTTGAGCTTGGTGTTCTTCATCTCGAGTTCGGACAGGCGGGCGACCATGACGTGGCGCTTGGGAATGGCTTTCGCGTCGACGCTCGCCGGCGCCTCCCCGCCGGCGGACATCTCGTCCTCCTTCTCAGCTTTCTGCCGGTACGCTTCCTCGAACTGCTGCCGGATCTTTGCCTTTGCAGCAGCGAGGCGGCGCTCGACCATGCGGCCTCCGAGGTAGATCGCGTTCGCCGCTGCCGAAAGGCTGCCGGACAGCATTCCTGTGCAAGCCGGCAGCGCTGCCCAACCGAAGGTGAACTGCTCGATATCGCAGCTGAGCTCCTTCTCCACATGCCCAAGGGTCTCATAAAGAGCGTGAACCAGTGCTTTGCCGACCCTTTGGTGCTCCTCAAGCTGATGAGAACTGCGCGGCGTCGGCAGCGACAGCAACCGGACGCAGTCGGCCAGGCTCCGCAAGTTCGGCTCGTCTCGCGTGACGGCACGATGATCGAGTTCGGCTGCGAGTGCCACTCCGGCATCAAACGTTCGCTCCGAGGCCCAGGCGGCGCTGTGCGGCAGCTGCGGGCACAACTCATGGATCTCTGCGATCAGTCGCTCCGAGACATGCTGGGCTCCGTTGGTGCTCAGCACGGCGTAGCGCAGGAGGCGCGGCAGTCCCTTCAGGCGCTCATCACAATCAGCGGAATCGGCTGCCGCACCCGTCGAGACAACGTCTTCAACCGGCCGGTCGGCTTCGTCGTCAGAGCTCATGCGCGGTCCGCGCAGCATCGCACAAGCGTGGCGGGGCTCAGCGGCTGCGTGAGCAGATCGAGAGAGACAAGATTGGCGCAGGCGAGCGCCATCACCGCCGCGGCGGGATCGCTTTCGGCGGCCACGGCCTTGAGCAACTGGCCGAGCGGCATTGGGCCCTCATCGAGCAGGACTTGCAGGATTTGCAGGCGCAACCCGATCGGAACGGGCACGTTGTTGTAGGACCAGACCAGTTTCGCATTGGCGTGGCGTGGCTCGCGCCGGATCTCCTCAGTGGTGAGCTCAAGCGGCTCAAGTTTGAGGTCATCTCGCGCGATCAGCACGAGGCCTTCGTCATCGACGTCGCGGATGCGCTGCCCCGGGACGACGTCGAGGACATAGCGGCCATTCTCTCGCTGGATGATGACGGCATCGAGCGGGACCTGTACGGAGGCGACCCGGGCGGAGGCGATGTAATCGATGGACCGCACCCGCGGATCGAGGGAGGCCTGGATCAGCGCATCGCGCAGCGCCGGGTGTCGTACCGGGACCGCGGTCGTGGTCTTAGCGGAGACAAAAAGATCGGTGGGGCCCTCGGCCTGTTTTTCGTCGTACATGATGTTACTTTCTCACTCGTACAAGGATGGACGAAAGCGCGTTGCTCCCGTCCGGTTGTCATCGAGATCAGCCATGGCTTGCTCCTGCCCTTCAGATCTCGACAATGCAGTTCGGGTCGAAGCTTAGGTTGTCCCAGGTGCGCTGCTGCGGCGGCCAGGGGCCATAGCCCTTCGCGTTCGAAACTACGCGCGTTGCTCCGATCACGCGGTCCTCGGATTCGTGCGTATGGCCGTAGATCCAGAGATCGGCGGGCTTTAGCGCCCCTCGCCCGTCATTCGCCGCCGGCCGCATCAGGGCCGTGAGATCGCTCCGGTAGGCTGCGCTGAGGATCCCGTCCGGGCTTGGTGGGTCGGAGAGCGCCAAGCCCGCGCCGGGATGCGGGGCGTGATGGGAGATCACGACCAGCTTTCCCGGACGAGGCCTGCGCATCTCCGCTTCGAAGAACGCGCGGGCCTGCATGTGACGCGCCAGCGCGTAAGTCGGCCGGAAGCGCTTGGAATAGCCGCCGATCCTAATCTTGCGAAAATCGACCATCCGCTCGGCCGCGACTGCCATGGCCCGATGCGGGTCGCCGAACAGATCGAAGTCCGTCCAGGTCGTAGCGCCAGCAAAGGTGACGTCGCCGATCCGAATGGAGTCGTGCTGCAGAAAATGGACGTTCGTGCCTATTGCTGCCGCTCTCGCCTTCTCGATCGTCCGGTCTAGATCGGCGCCGTAGTACTCGTGGTTGCCGGCCACGTAGATCACCGGCCGATCCGCGACCCGTTCGAGCAGCCACCTCACCCCACGTTCGGCGCGCGGGATGAGATCGCCGGCCACCACCATGACGTTGAAGTCCGGCTGCGCATCACCGGCCGGCAGGTCCCAGCCCTTCGTCAATTCCACGTGTAGGTCCGATAAGATCCACAAGCGCACGTCAGTCCTCGTCATCATCATCATCATCGAGACGCTCGGCCCGAAGCAGTGCCGCGACGAGCCCCCTCGGGCAGCTCATCGACAGAAGGCGCAACACCACATCCGCCGATCCGCAAAGCCGACAATTGTGACGGTGCGGTGTGTATTCGCACTCGCCTTTGCCGGAGCAGGAGGGGCACTGGAATCGGGCCATCACTGTCGCTCCGGTTCGCCCGCAGGCGACGAACTCTCGCTCGACGAGTCGCTCACGCTGTCGCAGACCGGCGCGTTTGCGTGGAACAGAGCTCATTGCTGAGTGGCCGATGCATCCAGGCCGCAGGTTGCGCAAGTCCGGCTCGCGCGTATGGCGGCGAGGCGGATGGCCTCTTCGATTCTCGCTCTGGTGTCGCCCGAGACCTCGCCGACCCACCTGATCAAGAGCAGGCCCAGTTTCTCGTCGATACGCGTGAACTCGAAGGTTTCGTTCTCCCCCAATGCGGCTTCGATCATGCCGCAGAGCTGCTCAAGGACATCGCGCCAGCCCTGTCTGCAGCGCGGATAGCCAGGCGACGATATCGGCTCGCCCTGCGGGAACTGGAACAGACAAGGATGCGCCTGCATCACATCGGCCTGCCAACTCTCGGTCACAGCCGTCTCAGGCCTGCCTGCCTCCACGATCGTCGGATCCTCGTCGAGGAAGCGGTCGTCCTCGCGGTCGTAACGCCGCGCCACAATGCGGTAGCCATCGGCCGCCCGGACGCGAACGAGATGGACGTTCTCCTGGCCAGACGGGGCCGGGATCAGCTCGCCTTCCACGTGGTTGACGCAACGGATCATGGAGGCTTGACCGAGGATGCACAGCCGCCCCTCCTCGCCACAGGACTCGCAGGTGCAGGCGGAGCGTGCCTTGGCAAGCGCGACGGCCTCGTGAAGCCCGGCGACCGTCTCGGGCGATACGTCACCACGCCAATAGACCCGTAGCGCTGCGGATTTTTTTACAACCTGGCTGATCCGGATCGTCTCGCCCGGCTGCAGGGCCGCTTCCATGCGCCTGCAGAGGCGACCGAGCAGATCGCGCCAGCCATCGCCGACGTCGGCCTTCACCTTTGGCGGGTCGCTAACCGGGTCGAACAGATCCGGATGCGCCAGCACGAACTCGAGCCGCCAGTCACGCTCCACATTCGCCATTGCAGACCTCCTGCCGTCGTCATTGCAGCGGGGAACAAATCATAAACATCAACCTATGTCAACGTTCATATATATACAAATACATATATTTAAGTCTGGAGCGCCCATCTTCATATATCCAAAGCCACCTATGGCCATTTGGCAAAACCCCGCCTAGATTGGACGCGCCCAAGGATTCGCTGAGGTGCGAATCCTTGCCCCTTCAGCGCCGGAGAGCTCATGAGTGACGCAAGAAAACCCACAAAGAAAAGCAAGGCGCCGACCGGGCAGCAAAAACGAAACTTCTTTGCCACCCTGTCCGCCGACGTGATCAAGTCGATCAAACGGGCTGCCCTCGATGACGACACCACGGCGTCGGAGATTTTGAACGAGGCTGCCCGGGACTGGCTCGAACGGCGCAGGCACAAGACATCCAAGGCTGGCTAGTCGAGAGCCATGCGCCATCGGCACGCTCGCCTCGGAGACTGCGCTCAAAGTAAGCACGACTGCTTCGGCGCGCTGCGTGCATGACGTGGCAGCGCCCGGCTCGACGCGCTCCATCAGAGCTCCGATCCCGCCGGTGCCGGCCGGTCGAGCCCGCACCATGTCGGCCTTGAGGCTGGACGCGAGCCGAACAGTCATGCCCGGCTCTCCCTACCGGCGCGCGGGACATCGAATGCGCGCAGCGCGTTCAGCACCGCCTTCTCGGACGGCGCAAAGCCGCCGCGGAGAGCCGGCTGGCCGCAGCGGAAGTCGAACCAGGATGCGCACATCAAATCGGCGCGGCACGGATCGGGCTCGGCGCGATCGATGACATGGGCAAGCACAATCGCGCATCTGGGCTCGCCCTCGAGCGCAAGGCGGAGCACGGCCGTCAACGCAATGTCGGTCTTGATGCCGCCGAGCCGCCTGATCGGCATCAAGGACAGCACCAGCGCGATCGCGGCATCCACATTGCCTTGCAACGCCGGCTCGACCTCGGCCCCCTCGATCAGCCTTGCGACCTGCTCGAGCGCGGAGCAGATGGCGAGGAACTCCGTCGCCCGAAACGCGTCCGCAGGCATCGACCGCCACCAACGTAGCGGCGCGATCTGAACCAGGGCGCGGACAACCGGCGAAGTGGTCGGGGATCTTCGCAGCGTTGCCATCGCGCGGAAGCTTCGCGGTCCCACTGCAGGCGACGCTGATCCCGACGAGCGTGCCGCCGTCGCCGGCATGATCGGAAAGACCGGCCGCACTAATTTGCCGGGGCTCCTGCCCCGGCGTCATCATGGAATTGGACATTTGGCGAGCCCTCCTACGTCGCGCGCCCGATCGGCGGCGCATTGCGGGGGAGCACCCACTTGGTGCCGGCGACATGAGCTCCGGCCACGAACTTTGCCGCGACCGCTGCGCTGAAGAAGCACCAATCGACTTGGAAGCGCAGGCGATCCGTCACACCAGCGATCGGAACCACGACGTCCCGGGCTAGCAGGTCGGCGCGCAGCCTCTTGATGTTCTTCCGCAGGCTGTGGGTCTCCGTCGCTCGCAGCTCCGAGCCAGCCGCGACGACGAACCCCTGATCGGCGTGGTAGCCGCGGGCCCAGATGCCGCGATAGTCAAATGCGAACTCTTCGGGCACCGGTCGTGTCGGGCAGGCGATCTCGACGGCTTCCTTCGCATCGTCGCTGTCATCGCCCTTCCCTTGCGCGGTCGGCTGGCTCAGGAGATTGCCGTCGACAACCCGGCATCCGGCGTCGAACAGGAGGCGCCGGGCCTGCGTCGCGAGCAGCTCCAAGGTTGCGGTCTGTTCGAGCCGCCAGGGCAGAACCCGCGGCTCCACGGTGTTGGCGAGGCGAACCAGCCCCGCCTCTCTGGCGAGTTCGCTCAGACGGTGCTCCAGGTAGAGCCGCGTCGACCAGTCCATCGTGCGCGGCTCCTCCTGCGCATGGATCAGGAAGACATCGCTGGCGAAAGCTTTGGCGGGATCCACCACGTGCTCGGCGATGCATTTCATCGCGTAATGACTCTGGCCGAGGTAGGCTTGGCCGCCCCCTGTGAGCAAATAGCAGGCAGACCATTGGTCCATGCTCGCCGAAAGCCGCCTCGCCATCTCCATTGGAAACGTCGTGACCGCGAGCCGGCCCGCCGGATCGCTGATCAGGCGATAGCCTTCGATGCCGCCGAAGGGGCGATAAATGGTGTGGGTGCAGGGCTGAAGCTGCAGGGTCATCTCGGAAGAAAACTTCATCGATCGATCTCTCTATGTTTGAGAGATCGCAAAGCACGACATCGGACGGGCTGACGCGCCGCCGAACGCCTGCCGGACTTGGCAGGGGGCGGGCTGTCATCGCAGCTTGCGTGGCCTGTCTCGCAAGAATCGCGACGCCAGGATTGGTGGCGCTAGCAAGCGGGATCGCCAATGCATGCAACGGACCGGGACCGATCCACGCGACGCCGTCGCGCCGCATGTCGTCGAGCCTCGCGATCGGTGCCTAGCTGATGGTGGCGGCGATGACGGAAAGGGAGATGCCGCCCGCGGTGGGCCCGACATCGGGCACGACAGCGCAGCCGCCGGTCACACAGGACCGGACATAGCGCAGCAGAGAGTACGCGAGAAGGAACGCCGAATCGGCGTTATAGTGATGCCTAGCCATAATGACTCCTAGTCGGTCGTTGTGGTCAGGCCGTCGTTTGGTGTTGGCGCACCGGCGGCGGCCGCCTTCGCGAGGGACGCGAAGTCAGACCAATATGTTGCCTGCGCGCGGAAAATTCCAGCACGCCGCAGCCCTCGTTCGACATGCATGGTTAACGACAGCTCTCGAGACAGGTGTTCTGCCTGGCAAGCGTGAGCTGACGCGGGGCCGCAATTTCGCAGGGTCGGAACGTCAAGGACGCGGCGCTTGGTAGTCGAGCTCCTCCGTCTCGACCGCATCACCACTGGCCGCGCTGATTTCGGTGGGCCACTGCGGGATCGGCTGGGGACGCCTCGTCGGCAGCCGAGGCCTCGCGCTCCCAGGGGAGCTGATGCCGTCACGCCGAAGCCCGGACGATTGCCGGATCTTCCGACGCAGGAATTCGTCAAAGTCCTCCTGATATTGTCGCTGCCGCCTAGCGCCGGCCTCGAGTTCACGCGCATCGCGCGCCAGCGTAATTGGATCGGGTTTGACCATCCACGAGTCGTCGTCCGGCAGCGGTTCCAGACCTTCGAAAGCCTCGGACGACGAACCGGCGGTTCGGCTCGCATCCTCACCAGCGGCCACACGCCGGCTGTCAGTGCCCGGCGTCGCGATGGGCGCAACCGCTGAAGCCAGGCCGGCGAGCTCGCGCGACAGGTGGAGTGGAGCAGTGCGCGGCACCCTCAGGTCCGCCGGCGATCGAGGAAGATTGTTGGAGGCCACACCCACTTGGGGCGGCCGGGGGGCCTCTTTGCGATGTCCGGACATCCGAGCGATTGCCTCGGAGGAGGAAGCAGCGGTTCGCCTCACGTGCCCACCAGCGGCGACGCGACGGCTCTCATTGCCCGACGTCGCGATGGGCGAAACGGCGGATGCCGGCTCAGCGACATCGCTCGGCTCGATGGGAGCGGTGCTCGGCACCCTCAGGTCTGCCGGCGATCGAGGAAGGTTGTTGGAGGCGACACCCAGTCGGGGCGGCCGGGGGTCCTCTCTGCGATGTCCGGACATCCGAGCGATTGCCTCGGACGAGGAAGCAGCCGTTCGCCTCACATCCCCACCAGCGGCCACGCGCCGGCTGTCGGTGCCCCGCGTAGCGATGGGTGCAACGGCGGATGCCGGATCGGCGACATCGCTCGACTGGACCGGAGCGGCGTTCGGCACCACCAGATTTGCCGGCTGTTGAGGATGATCTTCGCAGACCACATCCACTTGCCGGGGAGCATCGAGGGCTTCATCCGCCTGCGTGCCAACCTTGTCCGCCTCAAAGTTCGCAAAGAATTCTGCGGCGATCCCGAGCGGATCATGGCGGGCAATCGCGGCCTTCATCTCGCCGAAGAATTCCCGCGCAATGAGGTCCCGGGCGGAGGTGCTGGGGGCGCGATTGACCATGAACACGCCTTCGGAGGCGGCCGCGATCGCCAACAAGTCGGCAAGGCGTGCACCTCCCTCCACCACCAGGGCCGGCCAGTCGAGCTCGCGCACGAACCGCGCCACGATTGCAGCATCCTCCGAATTGCCCGTTGCCGCGATCCTGAACGCGTGGCCGTCGAAGGAAACAGAGCTCCCGCGCAGCGCCACCGCCGGCGAACCCAACCGCGCATGCAGCTGGTAGCCTGCCTTCTGCGCCGCATCCGCGAACTGCATCCTGAGTTTGCTTGCCCGCTTGTTGTCGACAGAATACACGGCCGCGTTTGTCACGATCACGCCCCCATCCTCTGGCCCCGGAACTTGCTTCGGCGCTTCGTGTTTTTGCTTCAGCTCAGGGTTCTCCACCAGCTGTTCGATCGCCTCAACCTCCCTGCCCTCGTTGCTCGCGCAAACCATCCGGCGCGGCCGCCGCGCCTTCGGAATTCCCGCTCCCTTCGCATCGTTACGGCGCGGATCGACGTACGCGTCGATGCCTAGGACCGCGCAGCCAAGCGTGAGCCTCCCCCCGAGGAGGGCCCGCGCGTACCGCCCTTGGTCGCGCCTGAACAGCGTATTCCACCTTTCTTCCTTCAGGCCGAAACCGTGTTGCTCCAGCGTGCGTTGCGCGAGCCAGCCGTGAGCGTGCGGGTTCAGTTTGCCGTCGCTTGCAACGACGCACTCAACATCGAGCCGCACCGCCATGCCTCGCTCGACGAAGGGCAGTAGCGCGAACGCCGCAAGCGGCAGTAGCAACATGCGCGGGACCGCGCGTGGGAGGCTGAAATCAACAATTCGACCCTCCTGCCCGTCCCACCGCTTTTCGGTGCACACGGCCGCGCTGCGAAAATACTCCCAGTTCTCGAACGCCTCCGGCGCGCCCATCGGTAGCAACACGCCGCCTCCGACCCGGCAATCGGCATAGCGCCGGTAATCGACGCGACCGAAGCGATCGGTCACCCACGTGCAAGTCTGATACGCGAACCTATGGCGGGCGGTATAGCCCTTGGTCGGCTGCACAACACCGAAGTGGATAGAGCCGCTGAATGACACGGTTGCCTCCGACACATAATGGACGGTCGTCGTCGTCTGGCAACGGGCTAACATCTCACCCTGCAAGTCCCTAACAGACACGGCTCGATAGGCCGCGCTCATCACGATTGAAATCCAAGCCGGCCAGTGGTGATCCCTCTTCGCAATTGAGTTTTCACAGCAGAAAGGCGTGCCGTGTGTCGCCGCAATGCTCCGCGACGTGCCCACGAAAATGGAGATCGAGGTCGGCGTCACTTGTCCCTTAGCGTCGACCTTTTGCCGATGATCGGAAGCAACTCAGGCGCGTACGGTGGCCTAACCATCCTGCTGTCAGACGACCTCACCGTGCCGCAGTAGGGCTTTGAGGAACCCAAAATCGCCAAATACGAAAACTTTTCGCATTTGGCGATTTTCCAGACCTGCAAGCCATTGTAATCAATGGCGAAATACCGATCGCACCGTATAGTGCGGGTATTATGCGGGCATAATGCGGGCATTATACCGGTGCGATCGGCGTTCCGAACCGCCCACAAATGCCTAATGGCGGACAGCCGACTGTAACCAGCTGTCTCCATTCGCGCATTCGCGGTCCAGGCAAGCCGGCTTGGCTGGCCTACGTAGGCGTACCTTGTCGCCCCATTCGCCACCGCGTGGCGAAATCAAGCAACACAGGCCGCCAACCGAATTGCAAAATTGCAAAGAGAGCCGGTTCAATAAGGTCGCGAGCCGGCGCCAACTGCCGACGGATAGACCATGTGTCGGCGTCAGCACAGCTGCGCGTGAGAATTGGCTTTCAAGAAGCTCGAGGCCTAATGACATGTTAGGCCTCCCTGGCCGCTGGCTTGGGCATCGCGCTCAAGACCGCAGGACCAGCAGGAGATCGCAAACCCGGATCGAGCGGGGACCGTGATCATGGCGGCCCCCCAACAATTTCCTTCCCTGCAGGGAAATCCAGGGTGGCAAATGCCGCCGCTCATGCACGTGAAGGGCCTACCTGCGAGGCCCGAACACAGACCCGGGACAATTCGTCGGGACAGAATGAGCCAGTGTCCTGATTGGCACCAGCACCGGCGACTTTCCACGTCTGTAGAATGCTCCGCAAAGGGCCGCCAGTGGGCGCGCCCAAAGCGCGCCTATAAGATCGCGCAACCGAATAGGCCCTGGCCGTCCGGACAATTTCTCATGTGGCGCAAAGTGGGCGCGAAGATATGAGCCTCAGGCGGCGGGCAGCCGACGCACCAACGGCAGGCGCACGCGAGCTCCGTTCTGCCGCAGGTCGAGGCGCTCGCGCAGGCTCTTCACAAAATGCCGATCGTGTGTGCGAGGTTTATCGCCCAGAAACTTCTGCAAAGGGCAGTAAATCGCAAAATGTTGCCCATCAGATCGGAGCTCCCTGGAGCACCCGTATTGAGCCTTGGAAGATCGCTCCACCTCTGAGCATCGGAAGTGTGCTCCGAGCTGACGGTCTCCGAGACTTTCCCGCTTTGTTAACCATCGGCATTGAGATGTTGTTGTTCGACACGATCCCGTGTGCTACATGGGCGCTCGATTGTAGAAACCCTTACGCCGCGCGAGGTGTGGGGGAGGTTGAAAGTGCAATAACATAGTGCTTTCTGTACAATCGATGTTGTAACCCCGTAACGGGGTGGCAAGAGAGCGTCTCTCCGGAGGCGCTCTTTTTTGCTTTCATCCAGCCGGAAAGGCGGACGAGCGCATCGAAGGCCGCGTTTTGTCCGTTCAAGTACGTCGTGTCGGGCACGCCTCAACTGCCCTCCAGCATCGTCACGGCCGCGCTTCGACTGCTTCGCCTGATCGTTCGAGGCGCGAATCACGCTGGCGTCAGGCATCAGTGGCGCACACAACGTCCTCTTCGGCTGGCGGCTTCCCTGAGAAGCGGATCCGGATCTCTGAGCCCCCGAGCCTACTTCAGCTTTATCGTCTGCTCGCCGGCTTGTTGACGAGCCGCTTTTGTTCGACCGGAAAGCCCCATGTTTAGCTAGCGCCAATGGACAAGAAGCGCTTTCCTGACGCTGCCAGCCGAGACGGAGGCTGCAGCACGGCATCTATCTTCCCGGCCAACTCGGCTTGCGCTTCTCGCTGAAGGCCTTCAGGCCCTCCTTGGCGTCCTCGGTCATCGCCAGCAGTGCGATCTGGCTCTCGGTGTAGGCGATGCTTTCGTCGAACGACATCGAGGCAATCGCACGCATGGCGTATTTGCCTCGGCGGATCGCGGTCGGGGATTTGTCGACGATACGGCCGATCAGCCAGTCGACCTTGGCATCGAGCTCGGCCGTCGGCACGACGTAGTTGAGCAGGCCGGCGTCCTTCGCCGCCTTCGCATCGAACGGCTCGCCTGTGAGTGCCCATTCATTGACGAGGCGCCGCGATGCGATCTCCTGCAACAGGCTCAGCACCTGCATCGGAAACACGCCGACCTTCACCTCCGGCAGGCCGAAGATGACGTGATCGGCCGCCACAGCCATATCGGTCATGCACAGCAAGCCAATGCCGCCGGCCATGCAGACGCCGCCGACCCGCGCGATCGCGGGCTTGGTCGCGTTCTGCGACAGGCGCAACAGATCGGCGTAGTCGACATTCGGCCTGGAGAAATCCATCGCAAAGGCCGCACCGGAATTCTGCAAGTCCGCGCCAGCGCAGAACGCCTTGTCGCCCGCGCCCGTCAGCACGATGACGCGGACGTCCTTGTCGTCATGCGCATCGCGATAGCCTTTGGTGATGCCGGCGATGACGTCGCCGTTCAGCGCGTTGCGCTTCTCCGGCCGGTTGATGGTGATCCAGAACGCCTGCCCGCGCTTCTCGGTGACGACGGCTGTGGTGTCGGTCATGGCACGCTCGCTTCCTTGCTCCCGTTTTGCTGCCATTTGCGGCAGGTCGGGCGAGAGGTGCAAGCGCAAACTGCGGCGCAGCGCCGCTTTAGCGCCTCGACACAAATTGCAAGGCAATCGCCATGCGCGCTCAGGTGGCCGCTTTCCTGATCCAGACCTTGTTGTCGTGGAATGCAGCGCCGCCGATCGGGGCGATGGTGTCCGCACCGGTCAGCGTGTTGATGCCGCGACCGCCGATATGATTCTTGTTCGGATGAACGGACTCCGCAATCAGGACGCCGCGCCGCACGCCCTCGAACAGCGTCGCAATCAGCGTGGTCTCGCCGCGGGTGTTGCCGAGCGTCACGGCGTCGCCGTCGGCGATATCGAGGGGGGCTGCATCCAGCGGGTGGATCATCACGCTCGCTTTGCCCTCGCGCGCCTGTGAGGACGGCGTCTCGTTGAACGTGGTGTTGAGGAAGCTGCGCGAGGGGCTGGTCGCAAGCCTGAACGGATGGGCCTGGTCGGCATGCTCGATCACCGCCCAATGGTCGGGCAGTGACGGCATCTGGTCGACATCGCCCATCGTCTGGCCGAACGGCGGATGCGCCCAGTCCGCCCTGAAATGGAATTTGCCGTCGGCATGGCCAAAGCCGTCGAGGAAATGCGCGGTGCGGAAATCCGGTTGCAGATCGCGCCAGATGTCGGCTTCGAGGCCGGCGATGTCGCCGTGGTTGCTGAGCTTCAGCGTTGCGTCGATCAGTTCGCGCGGCGTCATCTCGAAGCCCTGATGCCTGGCGCCAAGCCGCGGTGCCAGCGCCTGCAACACCTGGTGGTTTGAGCGGCATTCGTCGGGCGGGTCGATCAGCTTGGGTCCAACCGAGATGTGTTGATGGCCGCCGCCGTAATAGAGGTCGTCGTGCTCCATGAACATGGTCGCCGGCAGCACGATGTCGGCCATCAGCGCTGTCTCGGTCATGAACTGCTCGTGCACCGCGACGAACAGATCCTCGCGCGCAAAGCCTTGGGCTACCAGCGCCTGCTCCGGCGCCACCGTCATCGGATTGGTGTTCTGGATCAGCATCGCCTTGACCGGTCCCTTGCCGAGCAGGGCCTCGGCGTCGCCGGTGAGGATGCGGCCGATCTTCGACTGGTCGAGCGCACGCGTGGTCCGGTCGATCGCGTCGTGGCCCTCGATGATGGCCTCGTTGAAGTGCCACAGCGCGTAATTGTTGAAGAAGGCGCCGCCGCCTTCATACTGCCAGGCCCCGGTCACCGCGGGGATGCACAGCGCGGCATGCATCTGCGTCGCGCCGTTGCGCGAGCGGGTGAAGCCGTAGCCGAGGCGGAGGAAAGTTCGCTGGGTCTCGCCGACCAGCTTGGCAAACGCCTCGATCTCGGACACCGGCACGCCGCAGATCGCCGAAGCCCATTCCGGCGTGCGCGTCTTCAGATGCGCCTCGAGCTCGGCAGGGCAATCGGTATACTTGTCCATGTAGGCGCGGTCGGCATAGCCGTCGCGGAACAGGACATGCATGACGCCGCAGGCGAAGGCGCCGTCGGTGCCGGGACGCAGGATGATCTTGATGTCAGCCTGCTTCATGGTCTCGTTGTCGTAGATGTCGACGGCCGCGATCTTGGCGCCGCGCTCCTTGCGCGCCCGCGCGGCGTGCGTCATCACGTTGACCTGGGTGTTGACCGGATTGGTGCCCCAGATCACGACGAGGTCGGAGAGCGCCATCTCGCGCGGATCGACGCCGGCGATCTTGCCGGTGCCGATCGCATATCCAATCCGCGCGACATTGGCGCAGATCGTCTGATAGAAGCGCGAATATTTCTTCACATGCGTGAGGCGATTGAGACCGTCGCGCATCACCAGCCCCATCGTGCCGGCGTAGTAGTAGGGCCAGACCGATTCCGCGCCGAACTCGCGCTCGGCCTGGTTGAACCGATGTCCGATCTCGTCCAGCGCCTCGTCCCAGGAGATGCGCGCGAACTGCCCGGAGCCCTTCGGCCCGGTGCGGCGCATCGGATACATCACCCGTTCGGGGTGATGGATACGCTCGGCATAGCGGGCGACCTTGGCGCAGACGACGCCGGCCGTATAGGTCTGCTTCTTCGAACCGCGGACGCGGCCGATGCTGCGGCCTTCGACCACCTCGACATCGAGGGCGCAGGCTGAGGGGCAATCGTGCGGACAGGTCGAATGGCGGATTTCGATCTTGGCGTGCTGGTTCATGTCCCAGTTCGTAACACCAAAATACCGGCCGGCCGAGAGCATTTATCCGGCAACGCCCATGCGATTTGCCGGTTCCTGCCGAAAGCACGAAATCCGGCCCGGCCACACCGAAAGCCGCCCGATATTCCCGGCGCGATCGACTTTGTGAGGCGTCGACAGTCCGCGTTCCCTGCCGCTACAGTGCACCCAACAAGAACGATATCAGGGAGGTGGGCGTGACGGCCCGACAATTCATGCTGGCGCTGGCCGCCGGCCTGCTCGGCGTAGCCGCCGCAGCCCCCTCATTGGCGCAGGATTATCCCACGCACGCGGTCCGAATCGTCGTGCCCTTCGGCGCCGGCGGGCCGGCCGACGTCGCGGCCCGGCTGATCGGCAACGCGCTCCAGGAGAGTTTTGGCCAGCCCTTCGTGGTCGAGAACCGCACCGGCGCGGGGGGCGTCATCGGCACCGTCGAAGCGGCGAAGTCGCCGGCCGACGGCTACACGCTGTTGATGATGTCCAACACCCAGACCGCAAATGAATCGCTGCTGACGCCGGAGCAACGCAAATATGAGCTGATGCGCGACCTCGCGCCGATCGCGCCGGTGAACTATTCCGATCTCGTCCTCGTGGTGAACCCGCAGGTTCCGGCGAAGACGCTGCAAGAGTTCATCGCGCTCGCCAAATCACAACCGGGCAAGCTGAACTACGCCTCCTCCGGCCAGGGCACGCCCTATCACATGGCCGGCGAGCTGTTCAAAGCGATGGCGGGCATCAACGTCGTCCACGTGCCCTACCGCAACAGCGGCGAGGCGCGCAGCGGCGTGATCGGCGGGCAGGTGCAGATGATGATCGACGCCGTGCCGGCGATGGCGCCGAACATCGCCGAGAACCAGGTCCGCGCACTCGCCACCACCGGCAAGCAGCGTTCAACGGTGCTGCCGAACGTGCCGACCGCGGGCGAGGCCGGCACAGCAGGCTATGAGGCCACGATCTGGCTGGGCCTGATGGCGCCGGCCGGCACGCCGAAGCCAGTCATCGACAAGCTCAACGCCGCCGTGAACGCGATGGTGAAACGTCCGGACATCGTCAAGCTCTGGACCGCGCAGGGTGCCGTGCCCATGTCGATGACGCCGGAGGAATTCGACAAGTTCCTGCGCGGCGACATCGAGAAATGGGCCAATGTCGTCAAGAAGTTCGACAAGTCCTGAGGCCGTAGAACGACCATGCCGATTCAATTCCAGCTCAACGGCACGGCGACGGCTGTGGACGCGGATCCGGATCAGACACTGCTCGATGTTCTGCGCGGCCGCCTCGGCGTCACCGGTCCGCATTTCGGCTGTGGCGCCGGTGAGTGCGGGGCCTGTCATGTCATGGTCGGCGATCGCGCGATGGCCTCCTGCGACATGCCGATGTGGTCGGTCGCCGGCAAAGATGTCGTCACGATCGAAGGTCTCGGCACGGCGGAGCAGCCACACGCCTTGCAACGCGCCTTCATCTCCGAACAGGCGATGCAATGCGGCTATTGTGTTTCCGGAATCCTGATCAGTGCGGCGGCGTTGCTGAAGCGCAATCCGTCGCCGACGGAGGCCGAGGTCAGAACGGCGCTCGACCGCAACCTGTGCCGCTGCGGATCGCATAACCGCATGGTCCGCGCCGTGCTGCGCGCGGCCTCGGAGATGGCCACCCCATGACGCCCCCTGCCCCGAAACTGCCGGTCAGCCTCGTGACCAACCCAAGACTGTCATCCTGGGTACAGTTCACCAGCGACGGCCGCGTCGCGATCTCGCCCGGCAAGGTCGAGATCGGCCAGGGCATCGTCACGGCGCTGGCCCAGATCGCCGCGGACGAGCTCGACGTCGATATCGGCCGAATCGAAATGATCCGCGCCTCGACCGCAACCAGCCCGAACGAAGGCGTCACCTCGGGCAGCCTTTCGATCCAGCAATCCGGCCGCGCGCTGCGCCATGTTTGCGCCGAAGTGCGCGAGCGCTTCCTCGCCGCGGCGTCGGAACGCCTCGGCGTCGATGCCTCGCGGCTCGATGTCGATGACGGCACGATCTCGGGTCCCGGCAATGTCAGGACCAGCTATTGGGAGCTGGCGGGCGACGTCTCGCTCGACCAGGATGCCACTGCTGGCGCGACTGCGAAGGCCGCCGCCACGCGTGCCGTAGCAGGGCATTCGATCCAGCGCGTGGACATTCCCGACAAGGTGTTCGCACGGCCGCGCTTCATCCACGACCATGCGCTGCCGGAACTGTTGCACGGCCGCGTGCTGCGGCCGGACATCTCGGGTGCCAAATTGACCGCGCTCGACGAAACAGCCGTGCGCACCGTTCCGGGCCTCGTCGCGATCGCTCGCGACGGCAGTTTCGCCGGCGTGGTCGCCGACAGCGAGGTGGCGGCGGCAGCCGCGCTGAATGCCCTGCGCAAGGGCGCGACATGGTCGGCCGGCGAGCCGCTGCCCGACGAAAACGATCTGGCGGGCTTCCTGAAGAGCCAACCGGTCGAGACGACCACCATCGACACCAGATCGGCCGCGTCGCCACAGAAGGCCGCGCGCACTCTCCGCCGGCAATACACCCGCCCCTATATCGCGCATGCCTCGATCGCGCCGTCCTGTGCGATGGCGCGGTGGGAGGGCGATCGTGTCCACGTCTGGACCCACAGCCAGGGCGTCTATCTGCTGCGCGCCGATCTCGCGATCGTGCTCAGGCTGCCGGCAGAAAACATCGTCGTCGAGCACATGGAGGGCGCCGGCTGCTACGGGCACAATGCGGCCGACGACGTCGCGCTCGATGCCGTGCTGCTGGCGAAAGCGGTCGACGGCCGTCCGGTCCGGGTGCAGTGGTCGCGCCACGACGAGATGTCCCACGCACCGTTCGGCGCGGCCATGGCCATCGAGATCGAGGCCGATCTCGATGCGGACAACGAGATCGTCGGCTGGCGCCATGCGATCTGGAGCAACGGCCACGCGGCGCGGCCGGGACGCGCGGCACAGCCGGCGCTGCTCGCGGCAACCGAGATCGCAAATCCCTATCCGCGCATGATCTCGACGAACCCGCCGGCGGCCAATGGCGGCGGCGGCGACCGCAATTCCGTTCCGCTCTATGACCTCCCGGCCTGGACGATCACGAGCCACCGCTTGCTGACCATGCCGGTGCGCACCTCGGCGCTGCGGACCCTGGGCGGGCAAGGCAACGTGTTCGCCATCGAATCCCTGCTCGACGAGATCGCCGCCCTGCGCGGCGAAGACCCGATCGCGTTTCGGCTGCGCCATCTGCGCGACGAGCGTGCGAAGGACGTCATTCGCGCCGCCGCCCGACGCGCGCGGTGGAAGCCCGAAAAGCGAACCGGTATCGGCTACGGCGCCGGTTTTGCCCGCTACAAGAACACGGGCGCCTATTGCGCCGCGATTGCCGAGATCGAAGGCACTGACGATATCCACGTGAGGCGGCTGACGCTGGCGGTCGATGTCGGCGAAGCCATCAACCCGGACGGCGTGATCAACCAGATCGAGGGCGGCGCGATCCAGGCGACGAGCTGGGTGTTGAAGGAGCGCGTCCGCTTCGACCGGACGCGCATCACATCGACATCGTGGACCGACTATCCGATCCTGACCTTCAGCGAGGTGCCGGCGGTGGATGTCGAGATCATCCAGCGGCCGGAGATCGAGCCGGTCGGCGCCGGCGAAGCCGCACACGGCCCGGTGACGGCGGCGATCGCGAACGCGGTCCACGATTGCCTCGGCGTGCGCGTGCGCGACCTGCCGATCACGCGCGACAAGATCATCGCAGCCATGGAGCTTGCATCGTGACGACAGTGAATATTCTGAGCGGCGGCGCGGCGCAAGGCCTGGTGCGCGGCCTCAGCGAGGCCTTCAAGACGCAGACCGGGTTCGGCATCGACGGCGAGTTCGGCGCGGTCGGCATCATGGCCGACAAGCTGCGTGCGAGCACGCCGGCCGATCTCGTCATATTAACGCAGGCGTTGCTCGCGAAACTTGCCGAGGAGAAGCTCGTCGTCCCCTCCTCGATCGCAGATGTCGGCAGCGTTGAAACCGCGCTGGCGGTCCGCAACCGCGATCCCAAGGTGGCCGTGAAGACTGAAGCCGACCTGCGCGAGGTCCTGCGTGCCGCAGACGCCATCTATGTGCCCGACACCAGGGCTTCGACCGCGGGCCAGCACGTCGCAAAGGTCCTGGATCAACTCGGCATCGCCTACGAGGTCGCATCGCGTCTCAAGATATTCCCGAACGGCGCGACCGCGATGCGGGAGCTTGCGACATCCACCGCGCAAAGGCCGCTCGGTTGCACCCAGGCGACCGAGATCATCGCGACCGACGGCATTGCGCTATCGGGATCGCTGCCGCCGGGCTGCGAACTGGTGACGACGTACACGGCCGGCGTGACCACGCGCGCCGCACACCCGAAGGAAGCCGCCGCGCTGATCGCTTTGCTGACCGGCGCGGACCGAAAGGAGCTGCGCCAGCGCGCGGGTTTTGCCGGCTAGGGCGGGCGCGCACTCATAAACTTGCGCTGCACTTCGTATGAGGTCCGCTCTGCCTCTGATAGCGGCGCGTTGGCGCACCTCACCTCAGGGTCCGAGATGGGCCAAGAGCAGCCATTGGCATAGTCTGCAAGCCAAATTTGTCCAGCTGGTCGTCGCAGCCGAATGCCCGCGCTTTGACGTAGATCAAATCAGACTTAGCCATTAGTAGTAATTTAGTTTTCGCATGGCGCGCATAGTTTAACGCGGCACGGTGTTCAAGCGTCTGTGTCAAACCAATAGGCGGCCTGCTGGGAAACGACGCTTTTCGAAGGGCGGAGAATTTCGATGACGGTCCGCCAGTTACTCAATGAAAAAGGGCATGATGTTTTTACAATTGGCCCGGACAACACCGTCCTTGAGGCCATACAAAAGATGGCTGACCAGAATGCTGGTTCTTTAGTTGTAATCGAGGACGGAAACCCCATTGGCATCATTACCGAACGACATTACGCACGGAACGTGTTTTTGAAAGGACGTGCATCCCCTACAACTCGTGTCCGTGACATTATGGAGGCGAAGATTTTATACGCTCACCTTGATCAAACTGTGGAAGAATGCATGGCCGTTATGACTGAGAAGAGAGTTCGCCACCTTCCCGTTATTGATCAGGGCAAATTGATCGGAATTGTATCGATTGGAGATTTGGTAAAAAGCATAATCAGTAAACAAGAATTCGTCATTGACCAGTTGGTACAATTTATTCACCGCTAATGCGGATCGACTATCGCGCCGATCGCGCTTCTGATGTTTTCCGCTTTTGGTGATGGTTAATCGCGAAGAAATCGCCTTGTTTCCTGCAATCGAAGTTGAGTGTAGCCCTGCTCGGGCGGGGCTTCATAGA
>NZ_LBIX01000149.1:0-44755 GCF_028128655.1 Bradyrhizobium sp. CCBAU 45394
TAGGCCTGCGGATCGAGCTCATGGAGCTTTGCGGTGTTCACGATCGACGCCAGGATGGCCCAGCTCTCGGCGCCGCCTTCGCTGCCGCTGAACAAGGAGTTGCGTCTTCCCATGGCAATCGGGCGCATGGAACGCTCGACTGTGTTGGAGTCGACCTCGACGCGGCCGTCGCGGAGAAACAGCGTCAGTCCGTCCCAGTGATTGAGCGCATAGTTGATCGCCTCTGTCAGCTTCGATTGGGAGAACAGCTGGCCGACGATCTCGGTCAGTCGCGCATTGAGCGCCGCCATCAAGGGTGCGCTCCTGGTGCGGCGGGCGGCCAGCCACTGCTCCGCACTACTGCCGCGGATCACTGCCTCGATCGCATAGACCGCCTGCAGCCGTTCAATCACCTCGCGCGCGAATGGCGACTGGGTGGTCTTGTACACCTCGACGAATTTGCGTCGGGCATGGGCGAGACAAAAGGCGAGCTGGATCGCGCCGCCATGACCGCGGGCCAGCGCCTTGTAGGCGGCATAACCGTCCACCTGCAGAATGCCGGAAAAGCCCGTCAACTGTCGGGCGATCTCCTTGGTGCCACGGCCGTCGGCGAATACGTAGGCAACCGCCGGCGGCGAGGGGCCACCCCATGGCTGGTCATCCATAGCATGCGCCCAGAACTGGCAGATGCGGGGGCGATGTCGTCCGGGATCGAGCACCGGCATCGGCGTCTCATCGCAGAACACGCGCGGCGCGGCCTGAATCATCCGCAGCTGCAGCTCATAAAGGCTCCTGAGCCACCAGGCGGCACGTTTGACCCAACCGGCGAGTGTCGCGCGGTCAAGATGGATGCCCTGGCCGGCCAGGATCTGAACCTGCCGGTACAGCGGCAACTTCGAGACCACCACGTGGGTCACGAGGGCCGTCGACGCCATGCCGCCTTCAATCAGGCGCGGCAGCACTTTCGCCTGGACCACGCCATCAGTGCAGCCGCGGCAGCCGTATTTGGGACGGATCGTGCGCAGCACGCGCAGGATCGCCGGGATCACGTCCAACACCTCGCTGACGTCCTCGCCGATCTTGTGAAGCTGGCCTTGGCAGCACGGGCAGGCCGTCACCTCCGGCTCCAGGACCTGCTCACAGCGCGGCAGATGCTTGGGCAACGCGCCGATGTTGCGGCGCGCCTTCTTGCGCGGCTTATCGGCCGGCTTCGCCGCAGACACATCGTCGTTGGCAGCTGCAGGCGGCGTGACACCGGTCTCAAGATCGTCAAGCTCAAGCGCAAGTTGCTCGGCCACGAGCGTGGCAAGCCGTTCCGAGCGCTTCCCGAAGATCATCTCCTTGAGCGTCTGCATCGCAACACGCAGCTTCTCGTTCTCGGCGTCAAGCGCGAGCACCATCTCGGTTAGAGCGGCTGGATCAGTCGGGAGAACGTCCGGGCGAATCGCCATGAACGGACCATACATCCGCGCGCCACAGGCTCCAGCGAAATCCTCTCCTCTCAGCCGACAACGGCCGGCTGCTTCACAGGCTTGGGTGAGACGCGCGTCCACTCGAGTCCGTCGAGCAGCATCGCGAGCTGCGTCGCACTGAGATGCACCACGCCGTCGCGGATCGGCGGCCAGGTGAAGTGCCCCTGGTGCAACCACTTCGTCACCAGCACCATGCCGCTGCCGTCCCACGCCAGAAGCTTCACCCTGTCCATGCGTTTGCTGCGGAACACGAAGACGTCGCCACAATACGGGTTCGCCCGCAGCGCTTCGCTCACCAATGCCGACAGCGTATGCACCGACTTGCGGAAATCGACCGGCTGTGTCGCCAGCACCACCTTGAGGTCAGAGCGTAGCGCAATCACCGGATGCCCCGAAGCGCCGCCAGCACGGTCGACAGCGTCGCCAGCTCCACGCCCGGCTCGACCCGGATGCGCGCCCCGTTCACCTCGATCTCGACAACCCCGCAAACCTTGGCCGGCGGCGCGGCGATCTCCAAAGGCTTCGTCTGTAGCCGCGAAATACGCTCGGGCTCGCCGGCTGTCCCGCTACCGCTCTCGGCACCAGTTTGGATTGGCACGAAGCTCGGCGCCTTGCCCGCCACCGCCGCCGCAACTTGGCGTCGCCACACCGTAAGCAGCCCCCGCGAAACGCCATTGCGCCGCGCAACCTCGGAGATGTTCGCACTCTCCCCAAAGCTCTCCGCCACGATCCGGGCCTTCTCCTCGCCCGTCCACCGACGCCGTCGGCGCTCCCCAGTGATCACCTCGACGCGACGATAGGAGTCAACTTCCTGCCTGGCATCAAGCATGGCATTTGCCATCGTTCCACCTCCACCGATCAGCTCATGCCAGGCTGTATCGCGCGCAAGCCGAGGGGTGGCTAGGTGGGGGCCTCATGCCGGTTACGGTTTTCGCGACCACACAACTTGGCCTTGCGAGCGTCATGGCAGAACAGTCGTCCCATTCTGCCCACCGCCGGGACCTGGAATTTGGCACAATCGACGCCGTCGGGAGGGCTCCAATCCACCCGTTACGCCGCTTACGCGCGCGCTGCCGCTCATCATCGCCGGCTTGTGGCGGCGGAACTCGCCGGCGCGGCGTTCGGGGTCGACTATCTCATCCAGATGGCGCAACAGGTGTTTCGGGTCGATCAGATGTTCGTCGGCTTGATCGTGCTCGGCGCGATGGGGTTCACGGCCGACCTCCTGTTCGAACGCAGCGTACGTCGGCTGCTGCCCTGGTACGGCGCCGAGAGGGCCGAGCGGAAGGGCGAATCAGTCGAGCAGGGCCGGTCGATCGCGCACTGACGCAAGGCGAAAGCAATTCATTGCGGGCGGCAGCCGCCCAGGCCGGCGTAAGAGCTCGAGCAACGAGAATGGGAGGTGAACGTGCAACCAATCCAGGTCGAACTGGGCGACAATTCAACGGCGCTGGCCTTGACCTGGTCGGACTGCGGAACCCTGGTGCTCGGCGCGGAGACGCTGCGCCGCGCGAGCCGTGCGGCCAGCGAAATCCGCCGGCAGGTCGACGGCATCGAGTTGATGATTGCGCCGGGCTTTCATGTCGCGGGCTTCGAGCCGATCGGGAATTACGCATTGAGGCTGTTATTCTCCGACGGGCACGACCGCGGCATCTATCCCTGGTCCTATCTGCGTGAACTCGCAGAACAGCAGCCAGCCTGAGGTCGCGAGATGGACGGAATCAATCGCGACCTGATGGAAGTTGCTTGCGACGTCCTGGTGATCGGCGGGGGACGGCCGGGCCGATGGCGGCGTACAAGGCCAAGCGGAAGAATCCCGCCGCGCGCGTCGTCTTGCTGGCAAAGGCTAACGTCAAGCGCTCGGGCGCAATTGCGATGGTAGCGTTCGAGGGTCGCTTCCGTGATCGTGCGGTTCAATGCGCACGACCTGTCCATTGATCCAGGGATGCTTGATCGTGGTCAGCCAATGTTCGATCCCGTTCTCTTGGCATCGCATATCGAACATATGCGTCACGTACCTTGCCGTCGGGCCGTCCGCATAGCGCGGCGGGAAGGTGAACTGGATCCCATTATCAGTGAGCACCGTGTGGAGCGTGTAAGGGACAACCGCCACCAGAGCTTCGAGGAAGGCCGAGGCTGAGGTCCTTCCGGCCTTCTTGACCAGTTGCACGAAGGCAAACTTGCTGGTGCGATTGATTGCGACGTAGAGGTAGAGCTTGCCTTCAGCGGTGTGGAGCTCAGCGATGTCGATGATGTGGAAATAGCCGATCGGATAGACCTTGAACGTCTTTTTCGAAGGTTTGTCGCCTTCGACCTCCGGCAATCGGTTGATGCCGTGGTGACGACGCGGAAAAGTCTGGTTTCAGGTGCCAGAAGTTTGGCTGGAACGCGAACCCGTCGAAGCGGATGCCGTCGCTCTGAAATGATCGCGAAAGGTTTTGAACGTGCGTGAGTCTTTCACGCTGGACATTCTTCAAGAAAGTCGGGGCAATAGCGGTGTGCCGCCCGAACCAAACGTCTGAGACAGGTTGACTGCTCGACAAGCCGCCCAGCTACATTCATACCACCTTCAATCTCGCCTGCGCTTATCCTTCGAACGTGGAGGCCACACGTTCGAATCGTATTGGGTACGCCATACTACGCCAGCTCACGCGATGGGGGCCTTTGGTGCCTTTTCTCGCGCCATTGAACTGACTGCAGTGCGGCTACGTCACGCAGCCGAACCAATAGGGCTGACGCGCCAGATACGTTCGCGGTTACGAACGGAGTATATTGCGTCCCAGATATCGCTTCGACGTTGAACTTAAGCCGGAAAACTGGACTGTTGCCAAACATGCGGGCAAGGATAAGCGGTCGGGGCCGTGACTGCCCCTGCGGTCGTTGTCCAATTCGTTGATCTGCTTGCGCGCTGCACGCCCATGGCCTTTGCCAACGCCGTCTGCGTAAGGCCCATCGGCTCCATGAATTCCTGAATCAGAAGTTCTCCGACGGTTGCCGACTTGCGCTTCGTCATCAACATGGAAAACCTCAGCGATAGTTGTGATTATCGAGATTGACTTCCGATGCGTCACCGCGGCTGCCATCCCATCGAGAGATGAGCCGCCATTGGCTGTTGATGCGGATCGAGTGAAATCTCTGCAGCTTGCCGCGCAGCTTCTCGAAGTGGTTGCTGGACTGCAGGAGGAGGTGTGGAGCATCATTCTGAGCGAGCACCTCCTATCAGAGATGCGTTTCACAGCGTAGGGCAAAAAAGAGACGATCTATAACCATTCGCTCTGTAGCTCTCCCCTCTACTCGCCTGATCCGGCTCGCGAGATCAGTTTTCAGCATTTCAAACACTCTATCTGTAATTGCCGGGTTCATATTCGTCTGTGCATTGCTTCTTCTCCTGACAAGGAGACCGGATGCCTTTGCCTTGAACTTCGGTGCCTCAATTCAGGTCGATCTCATCTCTCCCGCAGCGTGTAAAACAAATCGTCCCAATAGCCTCAGGAGCGGCGGGACATTTCTTTCGTCCATAGGCAGAAGCGTGGAAAACGCGCGTCGTGAGCTGATCCCGTTACGGGCGCGATCGCATTCATTCTTTGCACTTGAGGATGTAGCTGCTGCATCGGAACCAACTCTCTGGACCTGAGCGGTCGTATGACCTGCGAACCGTTCAGTGCCCGCAAGGCAACTTGATCGTGAAGCTATCGTCGGCGTATCGGCTCAGAGACTACAATTCCAGAGGATATTTGCGACCCATCAGGGCTCGGTCGAGCGAAGAGACTGCCAAGCGGCATCGCGAGCTCGCGGAGGGCGCTGCGGCGAAAAGCAGCTCATGCGCTCGCAACCTAAGCTTCGGCCGGCGCGATCCTCACGACGTCTTGCGACGTCGGAGCCAAGCCCCCGACATATCGCTCGATGTGCGTGGCCAGATGGTCCGCAGCCGGAAACGCGCCGACCTGGCGCCGCCAGAGAACGAGATCGACCGATGGAAGGGGCGGCATGCCGTCGCGCTCGCTCAATCGACGCAGCCCAGTTACCTTGACCGATTCCGCGAACACGGTGACCGCCGCGTCTGCGAGCGCCATGGCTTCCATGCCCGCGATGCTTTCAGATACGCATGCAATGCGCCAGGCGCGGCCGGCATTGTTGAGCGCATCGAGTGCGTAGTCCCTGTAGAGGTTTCCTTCGGGCAGGAGCGCCAGCGGCACGGTTTTCTCCCTAAAGGCGGTTCCCGAACTCGACCCGAGCCAGACCAGCGGTTCAGTTCGCAAGAGCGTGATGGACGCGACGCTGGGATGCACGTTAGGCATGCGCGTTGCGAGCGCGATGTCGATTCGTCCGGCCGAAATCTCCTCGGCCAATTGCGCACTGAGCGCGCAGCGGACCGTAACCTCGATTCCAGGATAGGCGCCCTTGAAGCTTGCGAGGGTCTGCGGAAGCAGGGAGGCTGCATACAGGTCCGGACATCCGAGCGTAACGCGGCCCGCGATTTCTTCGCTCGCCAGCCGCGAACGTGCGTCGTCATGCATCTTCAACATCTGCCGCGCGTACGGCAGCAACATCTCGCCATGACGCGTCAGACGCAGATGGCGCAGACCGCTCTCGAACAAGGGATGGCCGACGGCATCGCTCAACCGGTTGAGTTGGAGACTGATCGCCGGTTGGGTCCTGTTGAGTCGCCGCGCGACGCGCGTCACGCTCTGCTCTTCGAGCAGCATGACGAACGTCCGCAGCAGGTTGATCTCGAGCACCCCAGTCATGGGCGAAGGATAAATAAAACTTTGCTTCTCGCAAAGCACAATAAATTTGCTTGGCGGGATGGACCAAAATAGCGTTTCCCAGAAGAGCGAAATTTATGGCCTCACCCGGCAAAAGCAAATGTGCTTAAGTTTTGAGCAGCGCATCGAACCTACTAACCTGGCCGCCAAAGGCCGGTTTTGTGGAAGCTGTTAGGCCGATGCAGGACCTGCTCAGCATCAGCCACGTCAGCAAGCACTTCGGCGGCGTCGCGGCGCTCAATGACTGCTCGCTCTCGTTTGCGGCAGGACGAGTGACGGGCATCATCGGGCCGAACGGTGCGGGCAAGACGACGCTGCTGAATATCGTCAGCGGACTAGTGAGGTCCGATCGCGGCTCGATCGATTTCGACGGACGCGACATCTCGTCACTCGCCATGCACCAGATCGCCGCGATCGGACTGGTCAGAACTTTCCAGATCGCCCGAGAGCTCGACGGCCTGACCGTGCTTGAGAATCTATTGCTGTCAGCCCCGCATCAAAAAGGCGAAGGCGCCACCGCGGCGCTGTTCATGCCAGGTGCCGTCAAGCGGCAGGAGCGGGACGTCGCGGCCAAGGCGCGCAGGATCCTTGAGCGCCTCAGCCTGTGGCATCTTGCCGATCAATCGGCCTCGGCCTTATCAGGGGGCCAAAAGAAGCTCCTGGAGCTCGCGCGGGTGCTTCTGCTCGACCCGAAGCTCATCCTGCTTGACGAGCCGGCCGCAGGCGTCGCGCCGCCTCTGCTCAAGGTAATCATCGGCGTCATCCGCGACCTGAACGAGGATGGCATCTCATTCGGCATCGTTGAGCACGACATGCACCTCATAGGCGAGCTCTGCCACGACGTTCACGTGCTGGCCGAAGGCGCAACACTGTTGTCCGGATCGTTTGCTGAGGTCACGTTGGACAAGCGCGTGATTGACGCCTATTTGGGGGTGCCGCTGTGAATGGACAGCTTCCCATCGCTGCTCTGTCGGTCCGTTCGCTTCACTCGGGCTATGAGGGTGGCGGCGACATCGTCCGAGGCATCAGCTTGGATCTTTACCCGCAGACCATCGTTGCCGTGATCGGTCCGAACGGCTCCGGCAAGTCGTCGTTCGTGAAGACGCTCGCCGGCCTGCTCCGCTCGCGCGATGGTTCGATCGAGGTGAGGGGACGCGCAGTGACCGACCTCTCGCCGGCCAAGCGCGTGAAGGCCGGCCTTGCCTATGTGCCGCAGGAGGGAAATGTATTCCGAAACCTGACGATCCGCGAAAACCTGAAGCTCGCCACGGAATTCCTGCGCGGCCGCAACGGTGTGGGGCCGGCACAGGAAGAGCAAGTTCTGTCATTGTTTCCGGAGATCGCACAAAGGCCGAAGCTTTTGGCGGGAAACCTGTCCGGCGGTCAACGGCAGATGCTCGCATTTGCTTGCGCGCTTCTGTCCAATCCCGAAGTTCTGCTGCTCGATGAGCCGACGGCCGGCCTTTCGCCCAAATTCGTTGCCGAGACGATGCAGGCGGTCGCGCGTGTGCGCGAAGCTGGCGTGACCATTCTGCTTGTCGAGCAGAACGTTGCGGCGGCACTGCGCATCGCGGACGAGGTCATGGTGCTTGTCGCCGGTCGCAACAGCTACAAGGCGTCGTCCTCCGTCGTATCCGGCGCTGATCTTGCCGATCTTTTCTTCGGAAAGAGCAGGTAGACTCATGATCGGCCAGTTGGTCGTCAACGGTTTGGCCACGGGCCTGTTGCTGGCATTGCCTTCGCTTGCCCTTACGCTCGTGTTCGGCATCCTGAAGTGTCCAAATTTTGCGGTTGGCGCGACATTGACGCTGGGCGCCTATGCTGCATGGGTTGGCAACACTCTTTTCCATCTGCCTCTGGTTGCCGCGGGCGCTGCCGCTGCTCTGATCGTAGCCGGTGTCTCGGTGCTGTGCGACGTGCTCGTCTTCAAGCATCTGCGCGACCGCGGCGCGATCGCTCTCCTGGTCGCTTCGATGGGGATTTCGCTCGTGCTCGAAAACATCTGCAGGTTCACCTTCGGAAATACACCCCATAACTTTGCCGTCGAGATTGCCCGGCCCATCCGATGGCACGGCCTGCGCATCAATCACGAGCAGCTCGTCACCGCAGCAACCGTGCTCGTCTGCGTCGCGCTTACACAACTTCTGCTCTATGCCTCCCCGCTTGGCCGCGCCATGCGCGCTACGGCCGACAACCCTACGCTTGCGGCGGTCCGCGGCATTGAGCGCGAAACGATCATCCGCATCACCTGGGCCTTGTCTGGCGCGCTGCTTGCCGTTTCGGGCGTTCTTGCAGGCCTTGATAGCACAGTAGATCCGCTGCTTGGCTGGAATTACCAGATTCCGGTGTTTGCCGCGGCGATCCTGGGTGGGCTCGGAAGTCCGCTAGGCGCCGTGGTCGGGGCGCTGTTGATTGGGCTTGCCGAAGAACTTTCCACACTTGTGCTGCCTGTGAACGACCGGCAGGTGGTGAGCTTCGCCATCATTCTCGTGCTGCTGTTGATCCGCACGCAAGGCCTGTTCGGCAGGCGGGCAGCTGCGAAATGATCGCTTATCTCTCCACACTCGTCGTACTCGTTTCCATCGGCGTGCTCGTAGGGCTAGCGCTCAACTTTCAGTGGGGTGTGTCGGGCCTCGTCAATTTCGGGGTGGTCGGTTTCGTTGCGCTCGGCGCCTACGCCACAGCCTTGCTCGCCCCGCACATCGGATGGCTGGGGGCGATGATCTGCGGCGGGCTTCTGAGCGCCACAGCGAGCACGGTCCTGGCCTTCTTGTCGGTCCGCTTGGCCGACGATTATCTTGCCGTCGTCACCCTCGGATTTGGCGAGGTCGTTGGAATTCTCTTGCTCAACGAGGATTGGCTGACCGGCGGAGCGCTCGGGATCGCAAATATTCCCCGGCCACTCTCCTCGCTGGTGCCGGCCGCCCAATATGATGGCGTCCTGCTGTGTTTTGCGCTCGCGCTGGTCGCCCTGATCTTCATAGGTCTCGAAATTCTCGTCCGCTCGCCGTTCGGCCGTGCGCTGCGGGCCGTCCGCGACGATCCGGTCGTTGCCAGCGCGCTCGGCAAACCGGTATTGCTATTGCGGATCAAGGCTTTTGCGATCGGCGGCGCGATCATGGGTATGGCAGGCGCGCTGCACGCGTTTTACCTGACCTACATCGACCCCAGCCAGTTCACCTCGATCATCACCGCCTATGCTTTTATGGCGGTGATCCTCGGCGGACGCGGCTCGAATATCGGGCTCGTGGTGGGAGCGGGAACCATCATGACGCTGCTTGAGGCGACACGTTTTTTGAAGGATCTCTTCGCGGTCATTGATGGCGCTCAGCTCGCGGCACTGCGTCTCGGTCTGGTCGGCCTCGGAATCATTCTGCTCTTGATCTTGAGGCCGCAAGGGCTGTTCGCTGAACCGCGCCGGCGCGTCAGGGATCTATTTCCGGACCGCGATGCGTCTGCTGATGAATCTCACCTCGCCATTTCTGCACGATCGCTGCAACCGCTCAAGCCGCCGCCCATCAGCGCTCGCGCGATCCCAAGACGCAAAACGCATGAATCCGAAATTTCGAGTGGGGAGCAATGATGATGACAATTTCGGCAACGCCGTTCACCCGCCGTCAGGTGACGGGCTTACTGGGTCTTTCACTAGCGGGTCTGGGCATCCGGCCTTTGTTCGCAGAGGGAGCCGCAGAGATCCCGATCGGAATGGTCCTGCCGTTCACGGGCGCGACTGGGCCCTATGGACCGGACATGAAGAAGGCGGCCGATCTCATCGTCAAGACGATCAATGATGCCGGCGGAGTTCTCGGCGGCCGCAAGTTTCACCTCTATATCGAGGACTCCGAGAGCAGCGCTACGGCGAGCGTCACCGCCACCCACAAGCTGCTCGATGTCAACAAGGTTGAGCTCGTAGGTGGGCTCTGGGGAAGTCCGGAAGCGCTGGCGGCAAAACCGCTGATTCTCGCCGCCAACAAGGTCGAGATGGTGTCGTCAGCGGCGGATGCCATCACCGACGGCGACAACAAGGGCCTCGTCTACCGCTTCCAGGCCAAGAGCTCGCAATGGGGACCGGCCGGCGCGAAAGTGATGACAGGCCTCAACCTCAAGAAGGTCACCATCATGGCGCAGCAGAATCCGTTCGTCGTCGCGATGATCGATTCCTTCAAGGGCGAAATGGCGCGGCGTGGCGGCACCGTCACCGACGTCATCATGTACAACCCCAACCAGGCCTCATATCGCGCCGAAGTCGAGAAGGCCTTCGGCTCCGAGCCCGATGGCGTGTTTTGCGCCTCGTTACTTACGGATTTCGTCGCGATCGCAAAGGAAGTCTATCGCGGAGGATATCAGGCAAAGATCGTTGGTCTCGGCACGGGTGCAGACGCTGATGGCGCTTTTCTCAGAAGCGTTCCTCCGGAAGTGGCAGAAGGCATCCACCATCTCCAGCCAGGACCGCCGCTAGATTCCGTGGCCTACAAGAAGTTCGTGAAGGAGATGGGCGCCCCCGACGGAACCGTGTTCCTGTTCGCGGGCAATACGCATGACCAGGTCTGCGTCACAGCCCTCGCGATGGAGCATGCCAAATCGTCGCGCGCCGAGGTCTGGGCCAAATCGATTCCTGAAGTCTGCAACCCGCCAGGCGAGGAAGTCGATGACATCGTCCGCGCGCTGGAGATGGTGCGTGCAGGCAAGAAGATCAACTTTGTCGGCGCTGGCGCAACCGTGGACTTCAATGAACGTGGCGATCAGCTCAATCGATCCTTTGTCCATCAAGTTATTCGCAACGGCAGGAACCAGATCGTTGACATCGTAAGCTGAACCAGTCGGCCAGACTTAAACCAAATCGGAGCGAAGATCGCGCTTCGACGGAGGAACTCGTATGTCAAAAATGCGCACCATGCACCTTTGCGGCATCCTGATCGCAGGCCCGGTCGTTCACAGCCACGCGGTCTGGAGAAATCCGAAGCATCTGACCAATTTCCTCAATCTCGCCCACTATGCCGAGATTGCGAAGCTGCTGGAACGAGGCAAGTTCGACTTCCTGTTCTTTGCCGACCGGCTCGCGATCGCGGATCGTTATGGAGCGAGCCACCGTACCGGCATCCGCCACGGCGATCAGGATGCGACTCGGATGGATCCGATCCCGCTCCTGGGTGCGCTCTCGGCCGTCACCACGCACCTCGGTCTCGGCGCAACGCGCTCGACCACCTATGACGCGCCCTACAACATTGCGCGCGAGTTCTCGACGCTCGACCATATCTCGGCGGGCCGAGTTGCCTGGAATGTTGTGACCTCGATGAATGATGGCGAAGCCCTGAATTTCGGCAACGTTCTTCATCTCGGTCACGACGAGCGCTATGATCGAGCCGATGAATTCATGGAGGTCGCCTTAGGCCTTTGGGATAGCTGGGATGCGGATGCGCTTGTGCTCGATCGAGAGAATGGAATCTATGCCGATCCGGATAAGGTTCACTATCTCAACTACCACGGCCGCTGGTTTCAGTCCCGTGGCCCACTGAACATTCCGCGCAGTCCGCAAGGGCGGCCGGTCATCATTCAGGCCGGATCGTCGGGGCGCGGCAAGGCCTTCGCTGCGCGCTGGTCGGACGTGATCTTCGCCTTG
This sequence comes from Bradyrhizobium sp. CCBAU 45394, assembly GCF_028128655.1. Classification (NCBI taxonomy): domain Bacteria; kingdom Pseudomonadati; phylum Pseudomonadota; class Alphaproteobacteria; order Hyphomicrobiales; family Nitrobacteraceae; genus Bradyrhizobium; species Bradyrhizobium sp. CCBAU 45394. The sequence goes on from NZ_LBIX01000149.1 coordinate 11,838, forward strand.
CAGCCGACGCTTGAGCGCATGCGAGCATTCAAGAAGGACGTGACGGAGGCGCTCGCGTCCGCAAGCCGGCCAGCCGACTCCAGCAAAGTTCTCATGGCGATGATGCCGTTTATCGGCGAAAGCCGCCTTGAGGCGGAAGAGAAGCGCGACAGTCATGACGCGCTGATTGATCCGCTGGTCGGCCTCTCGACGCTCGCCGCGCATGCCAACAGCGATTTCTCTGAGCTGCCGCTGGATGCGAGCGTTGATAAGGTCCGATCATCGTCTGGCAGCCAGGGCAATCTTGCAGCTCTTAAGAGCATTGCGGCGGGGCAATCCATCACCATCGCGGATGCGGGTCGGATCTACGGGCGAGGCGTGATGTGCCCGCGGTTTGTCGGGACGGCCACGGATGTCGCCGAGCAGATGGCCGATATCGTGGCGTCTGGCGCGGCAGACGGATTTGTCGTCTCTCCTGCATTCCTGCCGGACACGTTTGAGGATTTCGTCAAGGAGGTCGTACCGATTCTGCAGCAGAAGGGTGTGTTTCGGCGTGATTACGAGGGCGCCACGCTGCGCCAGCATCTTGGTATTGCGGCCGCTTAGGCGCGAGTGTCACCGATCGAACGAGGGCATACAATAATGGCCGGGACGTCACTGCAGCAGGAAAGCGTTGACGCAGCGACATTCAAAGCCGTCATGAGACGACTTGCTTCCAGCGTCACCATTGTGACCAGCCGGCATGCCGGGACTCTGAATGGAATGACTGCAACGGCCGTGAGCAGCGTCAGCGCCGAACCACCATTGGTGCTGGCGGTTGCCAACAGGGCGAACCATTCCTATCCGCTCATTCGTGGCGGCGGTAGCTTTGCGCTGAACATCTTACGCGACGACCAGGCCGATATCGCCGACTACTTCGCGCGCCAGGGCGATAAGACCTTCGACGATCTTTGGCATGTTTCCGGCGTCACAGGATGCCCCGTGCTGAAGAGCTGTGCGGCTTCGATAGAATGCATCGTCGAATCTGCCTTTGACTGCGGCAGCCACACCATCTTCGTCGGCCGGGTGGTGAATACTGCGGTGCGGCAGGCAACACCGCTCATCTATTTTGACGGCCATTTCGCAAGGATTGCCAGCGCATGACATCTCCCGGAGCGAAGATCACGCGAGCGTATGCCCATCGAACGCAAATGCCCCTTAAAGAGCCGTTCGTCATTGCCTCGCAAGCCATCGTCAATTGCGAGCACGTGCTGTGCTGCGTTGAGACGGATGTCGGCGTGAACGGCATCGGCTCGGTTGCGACTATCCCAGCGTTCATGGGCGAGACGGGCGCCACGATCGCGGCCGCCCTCGACCATTTGCTTCCGATGGTGGTCGGCGCGAGTCCCTTTGAAGTCGACAAACTCATTCAGCATCTCGACAAGGAGCTGCCCGGCAACAACTCCGCCAAGGCTGCGATCGATCTCGCCTGCCATGATGCCATGGGGAAGATCGCGGGCCTGCCGCTGCACCGGCTTCTGGGGGGGGCCTATCGTACGCGCGTTCCTGTTGCCTGGATCATTGGATTAAAGGGTGTCAGTGAGACCGTCGAGGAAGCCGTTGCAAGGTACCGGATGGGATTCAAGGTTCTTAAGATCAAGATCGGGCACGACGATGCCGATGATCGCGAGAAAATCCGCCTGATTCGCCACGAGCTCGGCGACGAGGTGATCATTCGGGCGGACGCCAATTGTGCCTATACTTTCGACCGTGGATTGAGAGTTCTCGGCAGAATGGAGCAATTTGGTCTCGAGCTGATCGAACAGCCGTGCCGGCAGACCGATATCGGTGGCATGGCGAAGCTCCGCCAGGCATTGCGAACGCCGATCCTGGCCGACGAATCGGTCATGTCCCCCGAGGATGCGATGCGGATTGTGGCGGAGCGTGCGGCGGATATCATCAACATCAAAGTTGGCAAGGTAGGCGGCATCTGCAAGGCCCGCCGCATCGCGGCGATCGCGGACGCCGCCGGGCTGCCCATCGTCATGAGCGGAAACCTTGAATTGGGACCCGGCATCGCCGCCTCATGTCACGTCGCCGCTGTGTTGCAGAACGCGACCTATGCGACGGATATCTTTGTCGGAGGCCACAAACATTCTTCTGATCTGATACGAGAAGACTGGGATGAGGACGGTATGACGATCCGCGTGCCCGATGCGACAGGACTTGGCGTCACGCTTCGATCCGAATTCGCGCCCGAGAGCTGGCAATGGAAGATAGGTGCGTTCTCGACATGAACTCTGCCATGTTGGTCGCCGCAGCTTTGAGCACTTGCGACCGGCCAACGAATGCTGGGGCCAATTTTCCCGGGACCTGATCGACCCGCTTCGGAACGAAGACGAGTGACACTCGAGCTCGTAGATCGTGCGTCTCGGGGTAATCGGCGGACAGGGCCTGTAGCGCTATCTCGTTCGCCGGCTGTCCGCACATTCCTTGAGGCGACGCCGACAGCTCCTCGCGGCCGCTACCGCCTCCGGCCGCCAGCCGGCGAAACCCGTCGTTGGGCTCGCGGAAAGCGAACGATGATGCGTCCCGTGGCCGAAGGGATGGAAGCGGTGATGCAGGATACGACAGGTGGTGTTTAGGCTATTGTGAGAAAGCTCTTGACTACCCGAACCTACGACATCTCCCACGGCCTTCCCCCTCAGGACTGAGCTACAGGCGATACAAACGAAATAGAACCGGTCTTAGGATCTGCCTCGTCCTCTCCAACGATACGATATTGCTGCACACGGCCGTCGCCGCGACGAAAAGTCACTGTGCTTCCAAATGCGACTGCATAGGTTGAAGCAGGATCGGGAACAAGCTGGGCCGTCCGGATCCTTTCGGCAAAATAGCGAGCATCTCGCAAAGGGACCGCCGTCTGCCGTCGTCGTTCGTTGACGTCTTCGATCTGCTACGCCAGCTCATATGCCTCACGTGCCTCGCGAAGCTGACGCTCCAGGGCTTTCAGTCCCACTTCAGTCACGAAGTTGGGGTGAGATGAAATGGGACGATCCGGAAGGAGCGTCTCGGATGCGGTCTCCGCACTCTCTTCCTTCGTAAAAGCTACGCTCAACCCGGGACTCCATCGATATCGTGGCAATTCGCCAAGCGAATTTAGGTGCGCGTTGTGGCTATTTCACGGACCAGCACTTCTCGCCGGATCATCAAGCACGGCGCACACGGAGGTCGGGCACAGCAAAAGGTGGTAGGATATCGGCGGCTCACTCCCGAAGCGCTTGCGTAGCGTCCAGCCCTGTTGGGTCGATCACCGACATAATGATCATTTCGAAGCAAGGGGCCACTTTGCTGAGCCCAATGCAGCGAGACTCCGGTTTGCCCGGCGTAAATGTTTTTTCTTTGGGCAGGCTCCCAGAATCTTGTTCCTGTTTTTTATCGTCTGTGGTCCATCTAAAGCGAGCTGAACGAGGCAAGAACTCCATGTTGCAGCGCTCGTGGCCGAGCGACTCGCTCCGGCACAATCCGCGCTCTCGCCACCTGACATAAGCCGAATGAGGGCAGTCGCCGCGCGCCCGCGTCAATGATCTCGCGGCTGTTGATGGCCTGCCTCTTCCTGCCGTGCAGATTTGAGAAAGTCGACAAGCTCCCTGGCACTGCGGGAGAATAGATCCTTGAAGGCTTGCTCGGCCGCGTCACCGTCTCCGGCCAGGATCGGCTCCACCAATCGCAAGTGCCGGTCGAGCAGGCCTCCTTCCGCTCCAACAATCTGATTCGACGATGCGATATAGAGCCTCAACTGGTTGGTGATCAGGCTGTAGTGGTGGATGAGACGCCGATTGCCAGACAGACTCACGACCGTCCGATGCAGTTCGAGGTCGACGGACGCCAAATCTTTCTGCTCTTGGCGCGCCGCATCTTCAAGAGCGTGAAAAGCGGCTAGCAGGATTTCGCGTCCAGCATCGTCAATTCGTTCGGCGGCAAGGCGCCCGGCCAGGCCTTCGAGGCTGGACCGCAGCGTTGCAAGCTCCCACACATCGTGGGCGGTCAACGTGGTGACCTCCCAACGCGCGTAGGGCTGCTGCACCACCAGCCCCTCAGCGACAAGTCGTTGCAGGGCTGTTCGCACCGTGCCGCGGGAGAGAGCGAACTGCTCGGCGAGCTGAACTTCGGTGAGACGTGCGCCTGCCGGGATCCGGCCGGAAATCACGGCTTCGCGCAGGCTGTCTGCCGCTATCCGGTCGAGACTTTGCTTTTTGGCGGGCTCTAGCTCGGCGATGCCGGGCAGCATTTTCATCCCCTACCGCTGGATTCTTTGAAATAGACAAGCTCCACTGTTTATAGACAATGATCAATGATAAATTGTCAACAATCAACTGGAATGCTGCGATTGAGCTGGTCGGTCTATTTTGTTCGTATTTTCAGCCGGTTATCTGGAAGTCGACGGTCGCGACGGTCGTATGACCGCTCTTCATCATTGCGGACGTTGCAAGGGTCCGGCGGCCTTTCCGGCCATTCTCGCCCCGAGAGCCAGCTTGAGAGCCGGATCCTGGCCGCAAACGGCTTGAGGAGTGGATCTTGACCAAATGGGACGCCTTTGGTGTCAGGCGGGCGCTTCTGGCGATCGATGCGGCAATCTGGTCCATCAATCGTTGGTTGATGATCCTTGCTCTCGCGAGCATGGCGGTTCTCGTCTTCGTCGGGGTCCTGCTGCGATATTTGACCAGCGGCACGTTGGTCTGGGCTGATGAGCTTAGTCGCTATCTGATGGTGTGGCTGGCCTTCCTGGGCATCGGCCCGCTGCTGCGTGTCGGTGGGCATGTGGCAACGGATACGCTCATGGCCGATGCTGCGCCGTCAATCCAGCGTGTGCTCCGGCTCGTCGTTGTCCTTGTGACCTTCGTGTCCTCGGTCTGGCTTACCCTTGCGGGATGGGACTATGTCGGGCGCTCCTGGCTTCAGGTCACGCCGGTGCTAGGCGTTCCCTTCGCCTATGTTGCGCTCGCGGCTCCCGTGTCGTTCACGCTGACCCTCTGGCACCTTTCGATGCTCGCTGCGCGTTTTATCGCGCACGGAACGTTTGAGGAGAGGAGTGATCTCTCGGCGCAAGACACACCGACCTCATGATCACAGTCATACTCTTTGCGTCCTTGATCGCGTTCATTGTGCTTGGGGTTCCGATCGGCATAGCCCTTGCGGCTGCGGCCTTGACCGCCGCCACCTCGGCGCATCTGACACCGATCATCGTTGTGCAGAAGATGGTGGCCGGCCTCGATTCGTTTCCGCTCATGGCGATCCCGTTCTTTCTGCTGGCGGCGGAACTCATGACGGCGGGTTCGCTTGCAGACGTTCTTTTCCGATTTGCTTCACTGTTGGTCGGGCACAAGCGGGGCGGTCTGGCGCACACGACGATCATCACGCTCGGTCTGTTCTCGGGCATAAGCGGTTCAGCAGTGGCCGATGCCGCCGGTCCAGGGGCATTGCTCATTCGCATGATGGTGCGCTCCGGTTACCCAAGCCCCTATGCTGCGGCAATAACTGCTTCGGCTTCTCTGTTGGGCCCGATCATTCCTCCTTCGATCTTGATGATCATCTATGCGCTGCAGGTCGATACCGTGTCGGTCTCAAGGTTGTTCGCTGCGGGCGTGCTTCCGGGCTTGCTCATTGCAGGCGCCCTCATCGGATACAATGCCTATGTGAGCCGAGAGCGCAACTTTCGTGCTGAGGACGCGAGGCCCTCTTTGAGGCAGACGCTGCATATCATCGTGCGCGCGATCCCCGCGCTGCTCATGCCAGCCCTCATCGTGGTCGGAATCAATTCAGGCGCGTTCACGCCCACGGAGGCCTCGATCATTGCAGTGTTCTATGGACTCGTCTGTGGAATGTTCGTCTATCGCACGCTCACCTGGTCCATGCTTCCCGGCATTCTCGCGCGCTCATCTTTCATGACCGCTGCGGCGCTTCTCATCATTTCGGCTTCAATAGCGGTCTCCTGGCTCCTGACTTTCGCTCAGGCACCGCAAACCCTGATCCACTGGATCGGCTCTCTGAATCTTTCGCCACTCGGCTTCTTGCTTGCCATCAACGTATTTCTTGTCGCCTTTGGCATCTTCATCGAGCCCTTGCCAGGCATTCTGGTTCTGGCCCCAATTCTCGCACCTATGGCAGCCTCGCTCGGCATCGATCCCACCCATTTTGCCATGGTGATGATCGTGAATCTGAACCTCGGCACGATTACGCCGCCAGTTGCCAGCCTTCTCGGCGTGACCAGTCTGGTGGCGAAAGTGCCGACGTCGCAGATCAATCGCGAGATCTACCCGATCATCGTTCTTCAACTCGCCGTTCTCGCTGTAATCACTCTCATTCCAGCAATCAGCCTCTCTTTGCCCGACGCACTCGGGACGAGGTGAGGGCAATCATGAATGGAGCGGGTTCCTTGACCGTTATTCAAAAGCCTGAAATCAACGCTGAACCGACATCTCGAGCGGGTCGAATTGTAAAGGCGGAGTGCATATTGGTTGCACTGCCGCTTCAGGCCGACGCCAAGCCAGTATGGGCGTTCAGCAGCGCGCCCAAGAACACTTTCGATACCTTGTTCGTGAGGCTCGAGACGGATACCGGGCTTGTCGGCTGGGGCGAGGCCTTCTCGCGCACGGAGGATCTCTCGCTCAAAAGCCTGATCGAGACGCGGATCCTTCCGCTGGTGATCGGGGAGGATGCCCGTCAGATCGCAGCCATCAAGCATAAGCTTGAATTTGGTCTGCACAATTTTGGGCGCGTCGGGCCCACGATGTATGGGATCTCGGCGGTCGATATCGCCTTGTGGGACATTGCTGCAAAAGCCGCCGGCCTGCCTTTGGTCGATCTGCTTGGGGGCCCTGTGGCGGGTGAAGTCGAGGTCTATGCCAGCCTCCTGCGCTACGACAGCGAGGAGGGCGTCGCCGCCGCCGTCCGGGCCGCCGTTGCCGAAGGCTATCGCTATATCAAGCTGCACGAGACGACCTATCCGGAGATTGCGGCCGCGTGCGCGGCGGCGGCAGGCCAAGCCGCCGTCATGCTTGACGTGAACTGTCCCTGGTCGGTCACGGAGGCGCTGGAAATGGATGCACGGCTTGCCCCACTCAATCTGTTCTGGTTCGAGGAGCCCGTCTGGCCGCCCGAAAACTTTCGCGGCCTTGCTCGCATACGAGCCGAGAAGCGCCATCGGATCGCGGCAGGTGAGAACGCAGGCTCGCTACACGGTTTTGTCGCCATGGTAGACGCGGGTGCCATTGACATCGCGCAGCCCGACGTCGCCAAGACCGGTGGCGTCACCGAGCTGTTGAAAATTGCGGCCTTCTGCGAGGCGAGCGCGATCCAATTTGTGCCCCACTGCGCCTTGTTCGGGCCTGGGCTGCTTGCCACCATTCACATCAATGCGTCCCGGCAACCCGTACCACTACTCGAACGGCTTTACTGTCAGTTTGACGCGGACCTCTATCGCGGAGCCACATCACCGGTCGCCGGCAAGCTTGCCGTCCCGCGCACGCCTGGTCTTGGTTTTGAACCCGACCCCGATGTGATCGATCGCTATCGTGTCGGCTGACAAGCAGTTTCACCTAAGGAATGAGCGTACGATCGGGAGTGCATGATGAAGTCGTGGTTGACGAAATATCTGCTGGTTAGCGTGCAGGTCTTCTCGTTGGCGGGACCTGCCTTAGCGCAGACGACGCTGAAATATGCTTTCGTCAATCCGATGAACAGCCATTTCGGCGCGGCTGCGACGGCCTTCAAGGAAAGCGTCGAAGCTGACTCCCAGCGCCGGATCAAGATTGATATTTTTCCCGGCGGAACACTCGGTGGCGAGCGCGAAATTGTCGAAAGCCTTCAGCTCGGCACGGTCGACCTCGCCATGACGAGCACCTCGGTTGTAGGCAATTTCGTTCCAGAGCTCTTGGTGTTTGACGTCCCCTTCCTGTTTCGGGACGCCTCTCACGCGAGGCACGTGGTCGACGGTCCAATCGGACAACAAATCCTCGCAAAGTTCCCGGCAAGAGGTCTCCTGGGACTCGGCTATGGTGAGAACGGCTTCCGCCATTTGACGAATAACAAGCGTGAAGTCAGAGAGCCGTCTCAAATCGCAGGCCTCACCATCAGGACGATGGAAAATCCCATCCATCTCGCCGCATTCAGCCAGCTCGGTGCACGCCCCACGCCGATTCCATGGGCAGAGCTCTACACCGCACTTCAAGGCGGCGTTGTGGACGGAGAAGAAAACCCGCTATCGAATATTCTCACCGCGAAGCTGTTTCAGGTGCAGAAATATCTCAGCTTAACCGGCCACGTCTATGCCCCGACGGTGATTACGATCGCTCCGTCGACCTGGAGCAAGCTGAGCGCCCCCGACAAGAAGATCATAAAGGACGCAGCCGCCAAGGCCATCGTTGCCCAAAGGCAGAAGGTCGAGGAATTGGAGAGCGATGGCGTGAAAGAGCTGACGAAAGCAGGCATGGTCGTCAACGACGTCGATAAGCCGAGATTCCTCGAGGTGCTCAAGCCCGCTTATGTCAAGTTTTCGCAGCAGTTCGGCGAGAAGACGCTCGAAGCGATCCGAGAGACCAAGTAGGACACGGGGCTCTCGATAGGGACCTGCGGCGCTCCGGCCCGTAGTGTTTTTCGTGAATGCACCTGACAACGAATAGGGCGCCTTCATTGCGAGAGGGACGATGTGTAAAGAGCAGACGTTCTTTACGTTGATCTAGCCGAGCGACCGCTTCAGCCTATCAGTCGTTGGGCTTCTTGATGCGTACGTGCTTGCGCTGGAAGCACGAGCGCGACAGTCGACCACTCTAAGAGTGTTGATCGTCCAGCGAAAGGGTCTTCATGTCCCCTTCCCTTTAAGGGCAGCGGCCGATCCAAAAGCGAACGTTGAACTCACAGGCGATTGCCAAATCGACTAACGGAATCCTGCGCAAGGGCATCGAGCCTTGCGCAATCGCTGCGTGAACGAGAGCGTGAAGCGATCTTCGTAGAAGGCAATACCAAGTCGCGCGATGACTTTGAAATACGCAACTCTTGCGATTGTGTGCTGCTCACAGCTAGCTTTGTATTCGCTCCCTCGTAACTCACTTCGATACTGAAGCGAGGACGCCTTCGCTCCGCGTTCCTCGCCGCATTGGGAAATTTCATGTCTCCCACAACCCGCACGCTCCATCTTGGCCTCAATCTTCTCGGCGCGGGCGGTCACGCCGCTTCATGGCGTTGGCCGGGCACCAATCCGAGCGCCTTCTTCGATATAGAGCATTACGTTCGCGCCGCAAAAGTTGCTGAGCGCGGCCTGCTGGACGCCGTATTTCTCGCGGACGTGCCCGCGATTTCGCTAGATATTGCGCGCCAGCCGCCAGTCCATGGGCTGGAGCCTACGCTGATCCTGACCGTGATCGCGCGCGAAACAAGGCATATCGGCGTGATCGGAAGCGCCTCGACAACCTACAATGAGCCGTACAATCTGGCGCGCCGTTTTCAATCGCTCGATGTCATCAGCGGCGGCCGGGCTGGTTGGAATGCGGTCACGACATCGAGCCCGGCGACGGTTGCTAACTTTGGCGGCCCGCAGCTCGGGCGCGAGGAACGCTACAGGCGTGCCGAGGATTTCGTTGAAGCCGTTCGGGCGCTGTGGCTCAGCTGGGGAGACGGGACCGTCGTCGCCGATCAGGCATCTGGCATCTACGCGAATCCCGCCCATTTCAGGTTGCTTGATCCCAGCAAAAATGCCTTCGCAATTCGTGGTCCACTCACGCACCCGGGCTCTCCGCAGGGCCATCCGGTTATCTTTCAGGCCGGAGGCTCGGACCCCGGTTTGCGCCTTGCTGCCCGTAGCGCCGACGTGGTCTTTGCCGCCGCCGGCGACCTCGCGACGGCACGGCGCGAAACGGAGCGCCTGCGAGCCCTCTCGCATCAATTCGGCCGACGCGCGGCTCCGCTCGTACTGCCTGGGCTTGTTACCTTCATCGGGGGTACGGAAGAGGCGGCTCAGCGCCGCAAGAAACAGATCGATGCGCTGGTCGATTTGAAAACCGCGATGGTCACCTTGGCGCAGCGGATGAACGCGCCGGTCGAAAAGCTCGACCTCGACAAGTCCATTCCCGAGGAGCTGCTACCGGATCCTCAGACCGTGCCGTTTTCGGTCGGTCATCACCGCACCATCGAAACTCTGGCGCGTGAAGGCCGCACGGTTCGCGAGATCATCGCTAGCGTTCAAGGCGTTGGTCATCGCGTGCTCGCAGGCGCACCGGAACAGATCGCCGATTCGATCGAAGAATGGTTCCGCACAGGCGCGGTCGATGGCTTCAACATCATGCCAGACGTGCTGGAAGATGGCGTCCCTGCCTTTGTCGAACATGTCGTTCCGATCCTGCAGCGGCGGGGGCTGTTCCGCACCGAATATCGCGGCGAGACGCTGCGCGAGCATCTTGGGATCCCGATCACGAACGAGCCAGCAGAAAAGAATCGCGACCGCCTGATCGGTTTGATGCCTTGATTGTCAAATTCAGCATCTGGAGCTTGGATATGACTCTTTCGAACGCACACTCGTTGGAACTTCCCACCACTCGGCTGAAAAGTCACAGTATGCAAAAGGCGATCGCCGTCCTGCTCGCGGCTTCAAGCCTGTCGCTGATCGCTGGGTCGACTGGCGCTTCTGCACAAGACGCTTCGCCTGACAATGTGAAGCGGGGAGGCATCATTCGATACGGACATTTCCAGGACCCCCCTGCCTGTACGGCGGGTGGCTGCAGCAATGGTACCTTCAGCGGCAATTCAGCGATAATCTGGTTGCACGCAGCAGTGACGGAAAAATCCTCCCCTGGCTCGCCACATCATGGACAATCTCGGACGACAAGAAAGTCTACACCTTCGAGATCAAACCAAATGTGAAATTTACCGACTGCACAACCCTTGATGCGCTGGCCATCGCCGATAAGATCAACGGGTGGCTCAGCAATAACCCAGATCTTCGTAATCCCACTGCCGCTCCTTACCTCAGCGGTAGCTTTGAGTAGCAGCAGCTATAGCCCCGCGGACGCTGCGCATAACGCTGAAGACTCCGTTTCAGCCGCTGCTCAATGTCCTCGCCCAATCCTCGCAAGGCACCTTGTCGCCAACAGCACTCAAGCGTGGCCTTGCTGCGAATTGCGAAAACCCGGTCGGATCGGGACCGTTCATCGTTGAGAAGTGGTATCACGGGCGAGAGGTCATACTCCGCCGCAACCCCAACTACAATTCGGCGCCGGCCACGGCGAAGCATCAGGGTCCGGCTTACGTTGATGGGATCGACTGGAAGTTTCTTCCCGATCAGACGGTCCGATATGGCTCGCTGCTCACGGGTGAGACAGATGCCGCTTACGACATTCCGGCTGTCGCCTGGAGGGACGCCAATTCCCGATTCGATGTGTTGCGCCACATTACCGGCGGCACCCCCTTGCGCCTGGCGTTGTATACGGCGCGCCCGCCATTCGATGACGTGCTTGTCCGCCAAGCCTTCGCTTATTCGACCGACCGAAAGGCCGCCATCGAAACGTCCTTCGTGGGCGCTCTGCCATTTGAAGGCATGCTCGACATCGTGGGAGTTCGACTACAACGCAGCGCTCGCGCTTCGAGCCGAGGAACTGGGCTTCGATCTGGTATTCGGCTTGTCGGAATGGGTTCGTGCAGGCGGCTATGGCGGCAAGATCCGGTTTCGAGAAGATTCGATCGACCCGTTCATGACCGTCACGGCGCTCGCGGCCCTCACCAAACGATTGCTGTTGCTCTCGACCATCCACATCCTCTACGGCCCGTGGCACCCGATGCATCTGGCACGTTTCGCGGCCACCGCCGATCACATCTCGAAGGGACGCTTCGGCATAAATGTCGTGACCGGGTTCTCTCCAGCAGAGCCGCTCATGTTCGGCATGCGCCGCCAGGAGCATGACCTTCGCTACGAGATGGCGGATGAGTTCATGTCCATTGCGAAGCGGCTTTGGCAATCGGAGCATAACTTCACATATGAAGGTCAATTCTGGCGTCTTGAGGACGCGTTCGTGCGTCCCAAGCCCCGCTACGGGCGGCCCATTCTTGTGAGCGCAACCGGATCACCAGCAGGATTTTCCTATGCAGCGCGGCACTCGGATCTCGCTTTCATCACCAGTCCTGCCGGCGCCAACGTCGAGCGTGCAGTCGAGGCGCTGCCAGCTCATACGGCCAAACTCAAGGCTGAGGCGCTAAGTTTGGGCCGCAACATTCGCACCATTATCAATCCGATGATCGTTTGCCGGGAGACGGAAGCAGAGGCGAGGGCTTACTACGACGAGATCATCCGCGTGGCGGACACGGAAGCCGCCGCCGGGTACGCCAACCACTTCAAGAGTGGCGACAGCAAGGCTTGGAACAATCATGTGCCGCTCGAGCGCATACTCGGCGGAAACGTGCACCTGATTGGCAGCCCAGAGCAGGTTGCGGACTGGTTCATCGCCCTGAACAAGGCGGGTTGCGACGGGATGCAGATTTCGTTCTATGATTTCGCGAAGATCTCGAATTTTTCGGCGAAGCTGTGCTACCGCTGTTGCAGCAAGCCGGGGTCCGGGGACAAGTCTCCTGACATGCACAGTCAAGCACATCCGTGTTTCCTGCTGGAGAAGACGTGGCGGCTCGAAGGCCTGCCGCCCGGCAAAGCTCCGATTCGTGCGCTGCACGTCGGTGATCCCAGTTCTGGCGATGCAGAAAAAGTCTGGTTTGAGGGACCTCGATTTTGGCTCGAGCGCGATCCTGTCGGAGAGGATGCCGTCGTTCAGATGTGACCAAATGAAAGTTTTTGATCGTAGAAGACTGTCTCAGCATTCAAGAAATTCACTCTAACGAGCGGTTTCTCCATGAATAGCGTCTGAGACGAGCCCACTGTTCAGATGCCTCACCCAAGCAATGATGACGCGGCTGATTGTGGAGCCTCTCCACTCGAAAAACCCCGGCACGAAAGCCGCCGCTCGTGATGCCACGGCGTACATCCGGCCGCGACGATCAGGTACCAGTTAGCATAAGGTTCTTGAATAAAATGAGACCTTCGCGGCGTCCGTAGTTGAACGTCGGCGCGGATCATCCGCCGCCAACCGTCGATGGTAACGGGTCGGTCTTGCGAGGCAGGCTAAAATTCTGCGATGCGGTCTCGTTTCGCGATGAATTACTGTTCGTTGAGCGGTAGGCAGGCATTTCTATCTATCGGGCAAAAGGTCTTCCGCGAAACAAAAAGTCTTTCGCGAAAGGTGAACGAAGATTCGACGGTCCGTCCTAATGAAGACCCAGGATATCGCCTCGCAGAAGATACTTATAGTCCTCCTCGGTCATCCATTTGGCGCTGTGTCGTGTCTAGTCCCAGATTTGGTATCACGTGATACTCAAAAAGCACCATCTACGTCTGTTGCCTCCGAAGCGATCGCGCGTCGCGCCAGCCGCAGCGACGTCTATCTGGTTTGGATGCGGGATCCTTCATGCTCGGTTTTGATATAGCCAAGTCGCAACATGCCCGGCCTTGGAACTAGGACCTAGTCCGGCGCCGACCTAATATGCTTTGATACGTAGGATGGAAATGAGACGCGTGGTGCTTCAATGTACGTGGTCATTCGCAAGTACACCAATGTTCGTTCGGTTGCGGATGCCGCCCGCCGCGCGAAAAGCGGCGTCGGTCAAATCCTAAGGGAATCGCATGGATTCAAGTCGTACTATGTCCTGGACGGAGGTGAAGGCGTCGGTGTTGCAGTGATGATATTCGAGGATCGCGAAAGCGCCAATGAAGCGAACAACAAGGTCATGGAGTTCGTTCAAGCGAGTCTGCATGATCTCCATCTTGGAGACCCCGAAATCGTCGCCGGCGAGATACTGGTGAATATCCAATCCGATCAGTAGCGCGCCCCTTTCCATAGCGCAAGCGCCACGGCGCGGACTTGGATGCCGTAGGGTGATATCGCAAGTCGGTCACATACCTATCTTGTCATTGATTCCGCTAGCGATGCCAGCGCCTCACGCGGCGTCGCGCGGCATGATGGTCGGTCGGTTTGCACAAGGCGTTTCAAGCGGCAGGCGTCGACCATTGCTTATTTTCGAGCAGGGCGAAGATGCGGTCGGCTGATACCGGCCGACCGATGAGATATCCTTGGACTTCATCACAGCTGGTTTGGCGCAAACACCCGAGCTGCTCGGTGGTCTCGACGCCTTCCGCGACCACGCCAATGTGCAGATCCTGCGCCAGCGTGATTATTGATTTTACGATCGCCGCGCTATCCGGCCGTGTCAGCATGTCGCGTATAAAGGACTGATCGATTTTGATGCGGGTGTAAGGCAATTTTAGCAAATAGGTCAGCGACGAAAATCCTGTTCCGAAATCGTCGAGCGCCACCGTCACCCCCAGTTGCAGGAGTGAATTCAAGATCGATGATGCCGGCCCGTACTTTGAAATCAGCATCGACTCCGTTATTTCGATTTCAAGGCGGCTAGGGGCAACTCCGGCCTCCGCCAGGGCCTGCACGATTGTTTGCAGGATGCTGGTGTTATGGAATTGAGCTGCAGAGAAATTCACGGCGACCCTGAGATCAGAGGGCCAGTTCGACAGCGTCGAGCAGGCGCGTCGGACCACCCACTCACCGATCGGGTGGATCAAGCCGGTTTCTTCGGCAATTGGAATGAACTCAGCCGGCGAAATGACTCCACGGACAGGATGTTGCCAGCGCAGCAAGGCCTCAAATCCGGTTACTCGGTTCTCGCGAATATCAAAGAACGGTTGGTAGACGAGAAAAAGCTCGTCTTTCCCGATCGCCTCCTCCAGATCCCGTTGCAGCGCCCTGCGATCGCGCGCTGATTTGTCGTCGCTGGCCTCAAAGAAGCGAACCGTTCCGGGCCCCGCTTTTTTGGCGCGATAGAGCGCAAGGTCGACATTTTTTAGGAGCTCATTAGGCGTATTGCCGTCGCGCGGGGCCAACACGATTCCGACGCTCGTCGCGCCCGCGATCTCGCGTCTTTCGATCAGGAATGGTTCGCCGAAAGCGCCAACGAAGCGCTCGGCGATTTCCAACGCGTCTTCTACTTTGGCCAGATTGGTCACGATCAGCGCAAATTCGTCCCCGCCGATCCGCGCGACGGTATCGGTCTCACGCGCGCATCGTTGCAGTCTCGCCGCGGCCTGAACGAGGAACTCATCTCCTGCGGGGTGGCCGAATTTGTCGTTCACTTCCTTAAAGCGATCGAGATCAAGGAGAAAAACCGCGAATTCCTCGCCCGAGCGAGCCGACCGGTTGATGGCAGCTTCGAGGCTTTCGTTGAAGGCGAAACGGTTCGGCAAGTGGGTCAGGGGATCCCGCCGGACCCTCCGTTCGGCTTCCAATTGAGCAATGGTGCGTTTCGTGAATTCGAAAGAATGGGCGAAAACGCCGCGCAGAAGTACGAAGCCATACGCCACAACAAGGATAGCGACGAGCAGATAGACGAAATCGCCATTTCTGCCGAGGCAGATTGCCGTACCCACAAAAATCGGAGCCGTGAATGCAACCGCCGCCACCGGAATCGTAGCGAAGGCGAATGCTCCGCCCGCGAGCATCCCGGAGCAAAGACATGTGATCACGAGTTGGCCGCCATTCGAGGCGTCGGCGAAGAAAGCTACCGGAACGACCGCCCAGGCGGTTCCAAGAACGAGCGCATTTCGCACCAGCCGATGCATGGCCTGTCGGGAGACGAACTGCGGCTTCGTAATCCGTCGTGATAAACGCGCCTTCAAGCCTATCGATAACGCGCCGCAAACCACGGCAGCTGCCCAGATCAGGGCATAGTTTCTGTTGGGCGAGTGCCAGAGGGCAATTGCAAGCACCGTCGCATTGCAGGCGTTGGCCAGCATTATGCCCAGGGAGTAACCGAGCACGAGGGAGATCTGCTCCGCGCGAATGTGCCCTGCGACCGCTTCATCTGTCGCAGGGCCGCCGAAAGCCGCCAGGTCCCCCGCGAATAGCTTCGAGACATACGAGCTCAGATATGTCCTCATCTGGGACCCCCGCAGGACTGGCTCTAACGTTGCGGCCAGTGCTGGAAGGTCGCGGCAAACATTTGAGAAAAGATAAATTCTTGAAGTTCGCCACGTCCGGCGCGGCATGGGGTGACCGAGCTCATTGTTTAGCGGTGGCTAAGGCAGGGCCGGGCGCTGGGCTGACCTCCCGTGTCCTTACCGCAAACGCGGGGCACAGTTCTGTACATTGCGTACTGACCTATGCCTGTAATCGATCGCCGAATTCGGCTAACCTGCCATGATGACAGCTTGTGCGCTAACCTGAATTAAACGGTGGGGCGGTATGAGATCGACAGAAGATGAGACACGCGAACGCATCGTAAGCTACGGCCGCCTGCGCCGACGACTTTCTCTATCGATGAGATCGGTAGGATGACGTAGCTTGTGCCGATCGTGGACGCCCGACATCTCGCCGCTTTCCTGCGCCATATCCGATAGAACGAAGCAATGCTGCGGGCTCACCTCAAGAAACGCGCGATGCGAACGCAAGGCCAGGTCTAATGTCGCCCAGGCCAATAGAGGTGATGTGTGGGCACGACGATCTCCGCATCCCTCCAGCCGGTGTCCCCTTCCCGAGACCTAGTACGAGCCCTGGCGGCAGAAGGCGCTTGAGGCGGTGGCCGGTTGTTCTCTCGTCGAGCCAAGGCGGGACTGCTGCCCTCGCTCCTACGTAGCAATCGTGGGTGTTTCATGCGCAATCGTGACCTTGGCTCCGACAGCTTCCTGGCACTGACCGCGGTCGGTCTGGTGGTGCTCTGCTCGAGCCTGCTCGCCTTTGCGTTCACTTAAAGCGAACGCGCTCGCTGCGTTTCGCACCTTGACCAAGCTAAGTGCTTGGCGGATAGCAAGCCCAGCAGCACGGACACTGAACGCCGATTGCCGTCCGCCGCGGTAAGGCCGATCACGGTGTTTCGAGACCAGGCCCTCAGAGGTCTGGCCCGCGTTGGGATCAACTTTAAGGACATCGTCGAGGTTAACACTAACTCCGCATTGTCGGCGCGGCGGACAACGCCATTCTTGTTAGAGCGATCCAGATGATGGATTGCAGTGCGGCTCGCACTCAAACTGGAAGTGAAATGTGACGATTATCCTGGCCCTGCTAGGGAGCGCAATCATCGGACTGGGGACGGGCCTGTTCTTTCGGGTCTGGGCCATCGTGCTAGTGTCTCCGGCAATCGCGGTCCTCGCCGCGATCGTATTTCAGGCCTCCGGCTTTGGCTTCTTCGCTGGCGTGTCCGTCGTCATCGGATGCCTCTTCGTCGGCCAGATCGGCTACCTGCTGGCAGCGTTCTGCCTGCATAAGGGAGACATCTCAGTTCAGGACGAAGCCGACGGCGACCCAAGCGAACACCGCCATCAGGATGTCCACGACAAGCACCAGTAGCGCAAGGCCCGTCCAGGACGGCAGCTTTCGGCGCAGCCGTAGGGTTTTTCGCCGTGTCAGCAGACGGCCCAGTAAGAACGGAGGTGCGTACCTGACAGCGATGCCGGCCGCACTTTTTTGAAACACCATGGATCTCATTGCGGCACACCTTTCAATGCTAATGGTCGGTTTACCGTTTCATCAGCAAGAGCAGTGCCAGTGCGGAGCATGCGCGGCAGCGGCGGGGCGGCGGCGCGGAATGACAGCGTTGGAAGTGTGTCATGGAACCTGCGTGTCAACGTGGCGCGGGCGGCCTCCGTAGGGCATGTGGCGCTTTCACCGGAAGCGCTTGCGGTTTTGACGCCGAATATCCAGATGCGCCACGTCATCGGGCATAATCTTCGCGTCGCGGATGCAGCTTTCGCTGAGCACGCCGCTGATGCTCGCCTTGGCGAGACCGTGCCGCTTGTCGGTGATGACATCCTGCAATTCGCGGAAATCGGCCAAATGGTGGTAAACGGCATAGACGCGTGGCTGGCGACCGGTTCACCACCGCCCGTCGAAAATTCGACGATCCGCCGGTACAAACGGCGGATCGTCTGCTATCGGCGTCGGCAATCGGCGTGCTTGCCGGCGGCAGGTGAACACTTGTTGTGGGGTCAGCCCGTGTCGCCGGGCAATCTCGGAAACGACCGCGCCTGATACCAGCGTCTCCTCGACGATCCGGGCCTTGTCGTCTTTCGAGAACCAACTACGGCGTCCCGTCTCCGTGATCACTTCCAGCCGGCGCGCCGTCACGTCCGCCTTAAGCATATGGTCAAGCATAGACACAAGCCGATCCCTTTAAAGAGATCGTGAAACTCGCATACCCCATGTGCCGCGAGAAGGTGGGAGCGGAACGGCCTTACCTCAGATAAGGCAATACGGGGGCAATATCTTGCAGACGATCACGTAATTGCGGTCGGCGCCCGCGGCTCAAAAAGGTCCGCTATCTTCAAGCCTTCCCGCAATCTTACGAATCGGAGGGGGCCATGAAGCAATATGTTGGGCTGGATGTCTCGCAAAAAGAAACGTCAGTATGTGTGGTCGACGAAGTGGGTCAGATCTTGTTCGAAGGAAAGGCAAAGTCCGACCCCGGGGCACTCGCGGCATTGCTTCGCAAGCGGGCGCCACAAGCGGAGCGCATCGGATTTGAGACTGGGGCGATGGCGAGCTGGCTATGGCATGAACTTCGTAGGGTCGATCTCCCAGTGGTTTGCATCGACGCGCGGCATGCCCACGCGGCTTTGTCCGTACGCATGAACAAGAGCGATCAGAATGATGCTCGAGGTCTGGCCGAACTGGTGCGGGTTGGTTGGTATCGAGAAGTCAAGGTCAAGAGCGAGGAAAGTCAGAAGATCCGCGCGATACTCGTCGCGAGATCCCGGCTCGTGTCCATGCGCCGAGACATCGAGAATCAGGTCCGGAGTTTGATCAAAGAATACGGCTTGCTGTTCCCACGCGCGATCGGCCAGCAGTTCCGCAACCAGGTCAGCGAGCTATTGGACGATAGTCATCCACTCCTTTGCGTGATATCGCCGCTCCTGTTGATCCATGAGCATATTTGTCAGCAGCAGAACAAGTTCGACGACGAAGTTCGCCAGTTGGCGAGGGCGGATGAGACGACGCGCCGCCTGATGACCGTTCCCGGTGTCGGCGTAGTGATCGCCTTGACCTTCCGCCATACGATCGATGACCCATTGCGCTTCCGATCGGCGTTGACAGTCGGTGCCTACCTCGGCCTTACACCTCGGCGCGCGAGCAATATCAGGAAGTGCAGAATCAAATGCAAGAGATCGGAGAACTGGCGGGGCTGGATCTCCTCACGCTTCCCGACGCACTGCGCGATGCGAAGATCTCAGCCAAGGTCGCTTTCGCTCACTTTCGGCTTCATCCCTATCAGAACCGAACCCTGTTTGAGTTGCTCAAGGATCCTCGAAGGACTGGATCGCCGTACGCGCGTTGCAAACCGACATGGAGCATGGCCCAACCGATAGGCAGCGTGTCAATGCAAGAAGCCAGATGTTTTTCGGCTGCATTGAAGAGGCGTTACATCCGACGCAACTCAAGATATTGCAGAGCAAATTTTACGACAGCGAGTAAGCATCCTGATCCCCGGCCGCGCGCCGCGTGCAGGGGCGCGGCTATGGCGGCCATTCTGGTTAGCGGCCCCGAGCGTAAGCTCGAAGCGTAAGCCTGACGACTGATCGCGGGCAGAGATCGAAATGCACATGTTCGGTGCAAGACTGGGTCTGACCGCGGTCCGCCTGGACCTCCAAACCAGCTTTACCGCCAGGTGAACGCAATCCACGACGCAGGCCTGCGCGAGGTCAGGCGGAATGAAACTTGGCTCGAAGATGATCGGATCAGACGTGGCAGATGCGGCCGCGGTTTGTCTTCTTTTTCGACCTTTGTCAGCTTCTCGAAAGCCAGCCTCTTTAACACTCGAACTTGGCCTCTCGATGACGAAGCCGCCCATGTCTGAATTCGTGACGAACTTCAGCTCATTCCCTGCGGGAGATCTTCAAGAGGCCTTTGTTCTCATAACACAAAGGAGAGCTTTATGGATCCGAACCCGATTGACAATGCCCGTTCACCAGAATCGCCAACGGCGCACGTCTGGACACAGGAAGATCATGATTTGTTCAGTCAGATCATGAATGAAGCTGGACCATCATCACCTGCCGCACCTGAGGAAGCGATAGATGTCTCATTTGCCGTTCCCCAAAGATTTTCCCACGGTTCGCAAAGCGCCCCTGACGAGATGGTTGAGAGGCTGTTCCACCGCGGTCTCTTGCCGGACTCGGACCAGCCGACGATGACTTATGAAATCCTAGGTCACCGCTACACGGCCGGTTTGGATCCGTTCAATCGCGTTCGTCTTGTTCATAACCCTGCGGAGGACCAAGTGGTTGGGGCCGGCCGGGCGGGGGTACCGGACTTCGGAGCGTTCTTCTCGGAGAACCGGCGCTTCGGAACGCCGCTAGCACAGCAATGGGCTACATTTGCCCTAATGGACAAGCTGCGCGAAGAAGGTTTCATGCCGACCGCAGATAACTCCACCACAATCCTACTTAACGGACGGGCCTACAAAGCCGAATTAGCCGAAGGAGGGTTCGTTAGGCTTACACGGGAGCCAACCCGGCTGTGAACCGATCGCACCGGGCTGGAGGCCTGCGATCACTTCGGGTGGCCTTACCTGGAGAGACATTCGCCACCTAACAGTGGATTGTTCGCGCCGCAGTGGGTACGCATCCTCGGACCCACTGGCAGCCCACGAGAAGCACGATCATCCTGGCCATTTCGTCTGCGTGGCGCCGGCCTGTCATCCGGCATGCCATATTGCCCCCGTATTGCCTCATCTGAGGATGTTACTTTCGCTTGATCGATGTAGCTCCGGCGATCGGCCAGTCCGAGATTGCACCATAGCGCGCAGGATCGGAAGGAACTGGAGACGTCGCGGAATGCCCATGACACGCGGCCAGCGCCGCAGCTTTAGCCGTGTGGGATGATCGTCTCGGCTGCTTTGCCTCTGAGTAGCTCTGCACGATGGTGTGGTGCGGGCCGAACTGTTCGGGGCGTTGCTTAGCGAGGCGACCGAGAATTGCATGCGCGGTCAGACGGGGCTCGGCCGCAGGCCAGCGCTCGATGTCGGCTGGGTCCGCGCAAATTTGGGTAGCGAAACCGGTGACCTGGAGGGGTTACTCGGAAACGGCGTAGGACCTGCCGATGCGAGCCTAGATAGTCTTGGCGGACGCACGAGGTATTCTCAAGGAGCTGGCAGCAAAGGTCGCGTAGCCGCCACGAGGGTCGCAAATGGCTTTGCATAGCAGTGCGATCGCGTGAGCGTATTGATCGGATGGGAATCCTATCAATTGGCACTACCAGATCTGGGCGTTTTGCAAGCAGTACCTTCGCCGTAGGATTACGGCAAAGACCGCATGCATATAGGTGTGCGCAAACAGCTTCGAAACGCGGAAAAGAACGGCATGTCGAACATCAATCTCAGCTCCCGATCCATTGCAGGTGCACGTGCCGGACAGCGAGCCATCATCGCCCTAAAAGTCATCAAATGGAGAGCGCTGGCCCCGAGACGTCGAGGTTTCCAGATGACACGCGGAATGAAGCCGATGTCGCGGATGGTCGCAGCAACAAGGCGCGCGCTCGCCATGTACGATCTCGACCGGTGCTGCGCAATCTGGTGGCTCTATCGTCTCCATTTCGGATTCACCGGCGACGTGATGTTGGGGCTCGCCGCGGTCACGGTTGCCCAGGAGAGATCCCGCTGCGGAATTTAGGAATCGTGGCGTCGAGCGCATACCGGGCTCGGCCAGCAATCTGCCGCAGGTTACTCGTTTGCACAAAAGCGTGGCCCAACGCCAATCGCCTCAAGTCTGCCCCAGCCAACAACGCCGCAATCACATCGAGTCCCGGCGACCTGAGCGGGGGGCGGTACTAAGGTGCCCGCAAACGCGACCAGCATTCCGCGAAGAGCGAACTTGCGCTCGCGCTTAACATCACAAGCTGAAATTGATCGGCGGATGATGTTCCCCACCCCATCTTCGCCCCCGCTCGTTCCCGATCCAAGGGAGCAATTTACGTGAGGCAACGGCTCAGCATCCGGTAACAATTAGGGCGAGGAAATGCGCTTCCCAGCCAGATTGTCGCGCTATAATCCGCAGGATTCCCCGGTTGAAGGCTTACTGGAATGCCACAAATGCACCCCGACCGATACGCGCAGTGCGACGAACATGGCAGTACAATATGCACGGCAGAGGGATGGGCGGGGCGCACAGCACCGAATTCGCAATTTGACGCCACAGGAGACCTGCCCTCTAGCGGGGCGAAGTATCTACGATGGTATGGTCCGCAACCGACAATGTCTCACTGATCAGCGCCTGAGCCGTCCGGGTGATCCTGAAGTCGTGACGACTGACAGCACAGAGAGCATGTCTGAGTGGTTGCAGGAGTTTTCGTGGCGGATTGAGCGAGTGTTGATAGCCCACACATTATTGACCGACTGCGCAAAGGCCTGTCAGCTTGCGGTAAGCTATCACAGATACAGAGCCCTTGGGATTAACGGGATGTGACAGGGACAGCGTTATCGCTCCAGACCGATCAGCGCCGAGTCACTCTTCCGCTAGTCTCAACGGCAGTGCGGATGTGGTAGGGACTAGTTGGCCTGGTTTCAGCCCCCGGGTCGGTTAGCACCGAGCCGCGCCCGCACTGTTTTACATCTTGCCCCGACCAATCCCGCTAGCTATCTCGACAAGCTTCGCAGGTACTCTGGCGAAGGTCGGTACACCACCTGAAAAGGTGAGGGCCACGTACTTCCATTTCTGCCGCAGCCCGCGCAATGAGTGGCGTTGGACACTACATGCCGCCGCGAGAGCCGCCTGGAACCGCGAGTTCGGCCGCTGGCGCTTCGGCGTTGAAGGCTATGCCATGGAAGAGTTGGTCGCGGAGCTTGGCGCGGCCTTCCTGTCCGCCGATCTCGGCCTAACACCGGAGGTGAGGGAGGATCACGCCTCCTATATCGCCTCTTGAATAAAGGTGCTGAAGAACGGACGCGCGATCTTCTCGACCTCGTCCAATGCCCAACGGACGGCGGACTTCCTACATGGGTTTCAGGCCAAAAATTCCGCCGCGGCCTGAGCCGCGGCGGCAATCATCAATCTGGACCTCGTCATTTTTGCTCCAAATAGCTTGGGTCTCCAACGGACTCTGGACGAAGTTGTTGACTGGGCGTCATCCTACTTACAGCGGAGCGGATTTTTCGCACGGGTTCAGATAGATAATTCGCTGCGGCTGCAAGCATTTTGATTGAGGATGCATGGGTTTGAAGCGCGAGGTCCGGTCTCAATCGCGGCGACCGTACCGACCGTGCGAGCTCAACGACCCTGCTCACGCCTTGCATACCACGAAGTCCGTAGATGCTGCGCGACGCTCGTACCCCCCACCATGGGTTGCGAGTCCGGCTTGTGTGCGAATGGCTCGAGGCCGAGCCCGATGACTTCAAGTCCTTTCCAACCGACGTAGACCGCAACCGGTCGGCGTCAGCCGTCAATGGGTGATTAACGTCGAGCATGGTCATCCCCGCGCAGAGCTGGCTCTTGTACTCCGTGCTCTCGACGTTCTCGGCATCCCGGTGGACGCCAACAGTGGAGGGCCGACCAGCCGCGGGTCTACCTCCGCAGTTGATATCAACGCCATCGTCAACAAAGCCAAGAAAGGCAAGACATAATGGCCGAGCTCATTGCACTCTTGGGTGGCACCGAAGTCGGTCGCGTCCGCAGCGACTCGCGCGGCCGGCTGACCTTCGTTTATGACAATGCATGGCGCAACGCGGAAGGGGCCTATCCCCTGTCGCTTTCGCCGCCGAGGAGCACGGTCCAGCCACTGTTCAGTCCTTCTTGTGGGGGCTGCTTCCTGACAACGAGCAGGTGCTCGAGCGCTGGGCCAAGAAATTTCAGGTATAGGCGCGCAACGTGTTTGCCCTCATCTCTAACATCGGTGAGGATTGCGCCGGGGCCATCCAGTTCGTCACGCCTGATCGATTGGAGGCTCTGAAAACAGGCAAAGATGACGAGATCGAATGGCTGGATAAGCCGGAAATAGCAAATCGGCCTCGAGTCTTGCGCGAGGATCACGCTGCCTGGCGTCTGCCCCGCGACACGGGTCAATTCAGTCTTTAGGCGCCCAGCCGAAAACCGCGCTTGTCCTCAAAGACAACAAATGGGGCATTCCATCCGGGCGCATACCAACCACCTACATTTTGAAACCACCGACGGGCCATTTCGATGGTCACGCCGAGAATGAGCATATCTGCCTGCAGCTCGCACGCGAACTCGGGCTGCCACCCGCTGAAACCAAGGTGATGCGCTTCGAACAGGAAATAGCGATCGTGGTTTGAACGCTACGATCGGCAGGTCAGCGGGAACGACATTATCCGCGTTCATCAGGAAGATATCTGTCAGGCCATGGGCATCCCGCCGACCAAGAAATACCAGAACGAGGGCGGACCAACGCCTGCCGATGTGGTCGAGCTCTTGCGTACCTACTCGACAGACCGCGAGGCTGACCTGAGACGTTCGTCAGCGCTTTGGTCTTCAACTGGCTCATTGGAGGCTCTGATGCTCACGCCAAGAACTATTCATTGCTTCTGGCCAGCGGTCCTCTCGTGCGTCTCGTCCCCCTTTACGACATCGCCAGCATTCTTCCTTACGACAACGTCGATCAGCGCAAGATCAAACTCGCCATGAAAGTCGGGGGTGAATACAAGCTCGACCAAATTGGCTTGCGTCAGTGGCAAAAATTTTCACGCGAGCTGCGTGTTGATGCTGACGTGCTCATCGCTACGCTGATCTCCATGGCCGGGCAGATCCATGACCTGGTGGCGGACATTCGCACGCGAGCGCAAAAGGAGGGATTGGAGAACGCTGTCATCGAGCGATTGGCAACGGCTTTGGGTGTGGGAGCCAAGGATTGCGAACACGTTCTGAAGGGGCCTAGGATACGGATCATCCATCAATTGAAGGGAGTCGAACGCAACCACGAGCTCGTTCATTCTGATATCGGCGCGCTCGCCGAACGGCTGCCTGACAAGCCCGTTGCCGCGTCCCCTTATGCTCGTCCCGAGTTACGGATTGCAAGCGCTCGGCCGGCGCTCAACTTTGCAGGTCGAAACTAGCGAGCCGCTGCCGGTCTAGAATCATGTGCTCGCGTTGAGTATTGCCGACGAAAGCAAAAACGCCATCATTATGTAATTTCGACACTGCGTGAGACGGTCTCGATGGTCAAGCCTAGGTGATCCGCGATGTCTCGGCGAGACATTGGCAGTGACATAACATCAGCAGTCGTCAGCCGCGCATCCATCTCATGCAAGGAAAGCGGCAACGCGCTCCAGAGCAGTATTGCGTCCAAGCAGCAGCATTTGGTTTTCCGCGTGCTGCAATTTAGCCATGGTCATGCTGAGCAAGGTGCGTCAGACAACTGCGTCAGTGTGGGCGATTGCATCAAGAGTGTGCCTCTTGATCAGCCGAACAGTGCTCTGCGTAACGGCTTCCGTAGCAAAATCGGTGTGCCCCACTGTTCTCGAATCCGAAAATGTCACCTGGTAAGTGAAACGCGCCAATCTGGCGTCGCCCATCGGACAGCAGTTTGTAGGCCGGTACCGCTCCTTTCATGACATGATAGACGCATTCCGCGGGTTCACTCTCGATGTAGATCGTCCGACCCTTCTTGTAACGCTGACGATGTGAGGAAGATCGTGGTGATTTGAGCATTGTCGGCATAGATGAGCATTCACGGTGTGTTGGTTTCTCAGCCATGGATCCGCACGCTTCATATTCCATATGGGTATGTCAGATTGCCGCCTTAATGTCGTAAATCCGACAGGGGCTGCCGGAGCAACTCCGCACGAAACGCTGTACGTGGGCATGTTCTTCTCGTCCAACAAGGCGCGGTCGAGATTTTGTGGGTGGCACGGCGGTTGCTAATGAGCAGAGAGATCACCGGATGAGGTGGGTGAAGATGGTCGCAGGCGGATTTTAGGGTTCACACGGATGAGACTGTTGCCGGTTTCAACAGACGTCTTGCAAGACGCGGCTATTGCGGATGCGTCATTCACCACGCCTCCCGCGGCTACAGGCCAAGCCGCTGCCCCATCCCAAGTCACACAAACGTGCTTCGGTAATGAAGCGAAGGACCCGGACAGAACTTACACGAGCGCCAAGGACAAGAACCTACACGAGCTCAAAGAGACTTCTGTGGAAATGCTGGATGTCATCGGAATTGGGATCGGCCCATTTAACCTCAGTCTTGCAGCGCTTATTGAACCTACTCCGCTCCGCGCACTTTTCCTGGAGAAGCGAGACGCACTTTTCTGGCATCCAGGCCTTGCACTGCCGAACAGTCGCCTTCAGGTGTCGCCGCTCAAGGATTGCGTGACCCTAGTCGATCCTACTAGCCCATACTCATTCCTCAACTATTTGGCACTGCATGGTCGGCTCTACAGCTTTGTCAACAAGCGAAATGCTTCAACGTCCCGGCAGGAGTTCATTGAGTATTACCGGTGGGTCGCAGGGCGACTCAATACGCTCCGCTTCTCGGAGGACGTCACGGATGTTGTTCCGTTTAGGGACGGCTACCGCATCAGCACGAATACAACCACATACTTGGCGCGCGCTGTTGTTGTGGGCGTTGGCGTAGAGCCCAAGATTCCTCCCTGCGCCAGATCTTTGCTATGTGACACTGTCTACCATGCAGCCGACTATCTCGAGCGGCAGCTTCCGCATGCAGCCGAGCATGTGCTCGTTGTGGGAGGTGGTCAGAGCGGGGCTGAGATTATTGAGGACATGCTTACTCGTTCTGTGCCCACCCAAATCACGTGGGCAACGTCGCGTTCAAACTTGTTTTCCATCGACGACAACAGCTTTGTGAATGAGGCTTACACACCCTCCTATAGCCGTCGCTTTCACGCTCTACCGCTTCAGCAGCGCCGGGACATAGTCGAGGGTGAGGTGCTTACGAGCGATGGTATTTCTGTCGATTTGTGCAATCGCCTATATGAAATGCTGTACGAACGCAGCGTGGATGGCACGCTGGCCGACCGTTTTCGTGTGTTGTCCAGCGTAGTCGTGAAAGACATCGCGTCCCACAAAAAGCGCTGGCGAGTCGATCTAGATGAGATCGCAACGCAGCGAAATAGCTGCATCCTCGTCGATCGTATAGTGCTTGCTACAGGTTTCCAGCCACGTACGCCGCCCTTCTTGGAGGCCCTCCTCGAGGGTGCGTGTATGGAAGATGGCCTGCCCGTACTCGGCCCGGACTACGCAGTCCGCTTCGGTCGGCACATGCCAGGACCAATTTATCTACAAAATCAAAGCCGCGTGCAGCACGGATTGCAGAGTGCCAATCTATCTTTGGTGGCGTACCGCAACAGCCAAATTATTAACAGCCTTCTCGGCCGACCGTTCTATTTGAATACATCCGACAGGCAGATGATTGAGGTTTGTTCAGACACGTCTGAACGAGACGACGGTGTGGTTGCGATGCGATCGACCCGACAAGTATTGGGTAGCACATGAACGGCGGCTCGACCTCACCGCTGCGGGGCCGGATTGCGCATGGAACGGCCAACGCTGCCGACCAGCTTTCAGGCACGCTCGACTACCGCGCCTTTGTACCATTTTTGATTGCCTCCATCGTCATTGCCGCAGCTTACGGCACTAGCTTTCTATTGCCGGACTACATGCATGCGCTCGAAACGGATAGTCGAGCCGCGGGTCTTATTATTTCCGGCGGCATGGCTACTACTCTCGTTTCCTGTTGCTTGGCTGGGTGGCTGGCAAAGCGGATAGGCCTATTACCCACGTTGACTGCCGCATCGCTGTTTATGGCGGTAGCCATGCTGACCTTTGCCGGCGCTGCCCTCGATACGCGAGCGGCGTACGTTGGAGGACTAATGGTGGGCGCTGCTTGGTCAGTGTTCTACATTCTGGCACCGCTGCAGATCATTCGACATCTACGGCCCTCAGCACGTATTCAGTATTTGACGGTCTTATCCGGATCACAAATGGCTGGGCTCGGCCTAGCGGCTCCACTTGGTCACTTGCTCGCAAAATACACTGGTTCGCTGGCCACGATTTATGCGGTGCTTGCGATTGCGTGCGTGACCGCCGCCGCCTGCGTGGACCTTACAAGACGCGCGATGTCGAGGCTATCGGCACTGGCTATGCCGGATATCGCGATTACACTTGCCGCGACTATGACACTGCTTCAGAAGTGCACAGCGCTCCCGATCGCCATGATTGCGATTTCAGGCTGCACGTTCGCGGGGCTGTCCACATATCAGAGCGCGTATTCCGCATCACGTCACTTGAATTCCGATCTGTTCTTTCTCGTTTTTACTGCTACGAGCGTGGCACTACGCTTCTCAGTCGCTCACTTCATGGGCAGCCTGCCGTTACGCCGACTGGCGCTCACGCTCATCCTACTGATCGCTGCGTCTCTGGTGCTGTTCCTTCTCAACGGTGGCAGCACCTCACTCTATATTGCGGCCACAGTGCTCTTTGCCGCCGGCTATGGGTTAAATTATTCAACCTTAAACACGATAGCCGTCAATCTCGCCGGCGAGCACGGCGTCTCCGTGCCCACTACCTCGCAGATCTTTACCCTCGCATACTTCTTCGGGATCTTCGGCTTTCCCATGGTCGGAGGGCAGTTGGTCCGTGGATTCGGCCTTGACGTGATGTTGCTGAGCCTATTGAGCGCGACCGCTCTGAATGCGGTGCTAGCAACCCGCCTCGGGCAAAGCACAACTGATCCGCCTCATCTTAGGAAGGAGCTCACACATGCTGACTGAGGCACAACAATCGAAATGGCATAAGGATGGATACCTTCGATTGGAAAGGTTCTTCGATCCAGCCACGCGCGACAAGATTTCTCGTTACGTTGAGGAAGTTGCACGTTGGGATGTAAGCTCCGATAAGTGGATGTTGTGGTTCGAGAAGACGAGTGACAGCCGGAAGATTATCTCGAAGGCCGAGAACTTCCTAGACTACCATGCCCCTCTACGGGAGGGGCTCCTGGCCGATGGCCGCATTCGTATAGCGGTCGAGACACTCTTGAATGAGAAGACACGGATGTTGAAGGAACTTCTGATCTTCAAGTATCCGGACAGCGGCGGATACCGCCCTCATCAGGACATCTACCATGTGCCGCACAAGATACCCGACCGCATGGTGCACGCAATTGCATCCATCGCCGTGGACGACTCCGACCCGGGTAACGGTGGGCTCTTCTTCACGCCAGCTCGCCATAAGGAAGGAATGTTTCCGATGGATGCCGGCGGCGTGATTCACCCGGAGATCGCCGAGACCTTCACATGGGAGCCGGTGCAATTGAAAGCTGGTGATGTTTTCATTTTCGACGATTATGCGCCCCATTACTCCTTGCCAAACAAGAGCGATCGGTCGCGTCGTGCGATTCACCTGGTATTCCAGCGCGCATCCACTGGGGGTCCGACACGCACCGAATACAACTGCATGAAGCGCGCCTACAACCCTCCAGAGGAAGCGGTGGCCGATCTTGAAAACCTAAAGCTTCCCAATGGCATATTCTATCGCGACTGATAGCCAACGTCTGAGGAAGACCATCGTGTACACGGCGCAGCTTGATCATTCTCTGATGAGATCCGAATACGGAGTTCTGGTCTGGCGCCTTTTGGAGCATCTCCCGGAGGGTCTCAGCCCAGCATTTGGCGCTTCAGTCGTGGAGCTCGCTCCAGGCGATGCGGTCGACCCGCACGATCATCAGGAGCACGAGCTGTGGCTGCTGATCTCTGGTCGCGGAGAGTTCGAAGTCGACGGCCAGGTCCGTAATGTTAGCGAAGCGACCTTGTGTTACATGTCGCCACATCAGACGCACACTATCCGCAATATCAGCCAAGACAGCACTCTCAAGTTTATCTCGATCTGGTGGGATTGACGTGCGCACTTATTTTGTCTGTCCTGCGCCGCCTTGCCCTAACGGCAAACTACATCTGGGCCACATCGGCGGCGTGTATTTACTTGCTGATATCTTCGTCCGCTTCCAGCGCATGACCGGCCATCGGGCCTACTACATCACCGGCTCAGACGAGCACGGCACACATACGCTCGAAACGGCACGAAAGCTCGGCCGATCCTTTAGCGAGGTCGCAGAACAATACGTTCACCAGATCTTAGAGTGTTTGCGTGCCGTGCAAATTACGCCTGATGTGTTCGTGCGCACATCTAGCGAGATTCACAAGGAAAATGCGCTAGCGATATTCCGCGAGCTGCAAGTGGCCGGCTACGTCCACGTAAGGCAGGGCGTGCAACTGTATTGCGAACATTGCGATGAGCTCGTTGCGGACTCGCTCGCAACTGGCCGTTGCCCGGCCTGCTCATCGCCCTGCGACAGCAATCTGTGTGAGAACTGCGGGCTGGCTGTTCAGCACGACACAATCCGTGACGCACGACACGTCACCTGCGGCCGCAATCTTGTGCTAAGAGCCATCAAGCAGGCCGTGTTCGACATGCCGCGTCTCGCTCGCCAACTGCACGAAGCCATTGGTGAAAGCGCGTGGCCCGAGCCGATACGCGCCAGGGCGCGCGCTTGGCTACACCGAGAGGTGCGCGGCTTGCCGATGACCCGCCATTTTAGGCACGGAGTTGAGGTACAACAGCCTGACTCTCTGATCGGCCAAACGCTGCTTACATGGTTTGAGGGCCTCTGGTGCTTCGACACCGGAATTCGCGAGCAATGCGCCCGCTTAGGTCTGGACGCAAACACGACGTTGCACGACCAGAACAGCGAGCTTCTCTTCTTCATGGGGCAAGATAATCGCTTCTACTACACGCTAGGTGTCGCCGGCGCTCTGCTCGCGCGCGGCTACCCAATTCCAAAAAATCACTCCGTCCAGGATTTCTACAAGCTGGAAGGCGAGAAGTTTTCCACCAGTCGTGATCATGCTCTTTGGGCTGATGAAGTGGCGCGCGAGGTGGGGCCAAACGTACTCCGTTATGCACTGGCGCGAGTGGCCAAGCCGTTTGGAACCGACGCAAACGATTTTGATCTCGACGGGCTCATCTCGGCAGCCTCACGCATTCGGGTCTGGGAAGATGCGTTACGGCGGTGTGCAGAAAGCGCACTCACGGTAGAGAGCACCGAACTCTCCCCGAATTTCCGCCGCTTCGCTGAAGATTACGCCGATGCGGTCACCGCACTGCGTTTCTGGGATGCGCTTGATATCATCGACAGGTACTTCGAGCTAGCTGGCTTTGCACATGCAGACGATTGGACATGGAATGCTGCGCAGATCTCGCTGTTCCTGAGCCTACTCTATCCCGTAGTACCTGAGCTAGCGATGGGCTACGGCCAGCACTACTTTGGCGGTGCGTGGCGGCCGTCCCTCGAGACATCAGCCGTAGCAGCCCAGCCAAAGGCGTCACTGGACTTTCCCCGTTTCAGCGCGCCAATACCTGCAAGCTTTGCCTCGGAGTACAATAAGCGCTTTCGCAGAGAACAGATTTGGCAATCATGAAGATCCGAATGACGAAGCTATGAATACGCGCATCTCAAAACGCAGCGCTGTCGCTCAGGGTTTCGCGCCGTTCAACTCCTCAAGTGCGACGCATGGGATCAATTTCGGCTATGGGCTGGCCGACCCGGTGATGTTTGCAGAACTGCCGTGGCCAGACGCGTTTGACGGACGTACAGGTGTGGCTCCCGCCGATCTGCCGCAGTATACGGATGCCGCGGGTTTGCCCGAACTTCGTACCAAGCTTGCACTGAGGTACGGTGTGCGGCATGACCAAATTATGCTTACGAGTGGAGCTTCACAGGCCTTACAGTTGCTTGCCGATGGCTGGATTGACCCCGGTGACGTGGTCCTGACGGAGGACCCCTCCTACTTGGGTGCACTGCGTACGTTTTCGATCGCGGGTGCAACCGTGGTCCAGCTAGGTCTGGCTGCAGAGGGAGTGGATCTGAACGAAGTGGAGGCAGTGCTGCAGACCAGTGCCCGGGTGAAGCTCTTCTACACGATGCCAGCATTTCATAATCCAACCGGGCACCAGATGTCGTGCGACCACGTGGCCAAATTGGCGGCACTGCTAGCCCGCAGTGGCGCTCTCTTGGTGCAGGATCTTGTCTATGCTGAGTTGCCCTATAACGGTCCAGTGCATTGGTTGGCGCCGGGCGACAACGTGATCAATGTCCATAGCATCTCAAAAGTTGCCGGACCGGGACTACGGGTAGGCTGGGTGCTTGCGGAGTCGGACATTATCAACAGGCTTGCGCACCTCAAACGCGACGGCGGCGTAAGTCCGGTTCTAAGCAATGTCGTTTTGGGATTATTGCAATCGAGCGCTCTTGACTCGCACATAACACGCTTGCGCGAGCACTACCGAGCGAAGCGGGACGGCGTACATAGGTTATTGCAGCGCAGCCGGATTTGCGAGCCGGAATATAGTGTACCAAGCGGGGGCTTCTCGTTCTGGGTACAGCTTGCCGCGGGTACGGATCCGGAGAGGTTTATTGAAGCTGCAAGCCGCGAGCACGACGTGCACCTTATAAATGGTCGGAACTATGGCCCACGAAGTGGCCGTCACGTGCGCCTGTGTTTCAGCTATCTTCCAATATCTCTCATTGAGCAGGGGCTGGAGCGCTTAGGTAATTTGCATGCTAAACTCTAGACGCGTGTGGTATGTTTCAGCAGAGTTTTCCCATCTGACGCGGGGTCGCAGGTCCAGCTCCAAGCGCCGACACTTCTGAAGAGAGCGGCCTTACGCGGACACACGAGGTCGCTGTCCTGCTTTGTTGTCCGCCGGCAAGGTCGCTTTGGTGCGCTCCAACCGACCCGCCCATCACTCGTCCGAAGCTCGAAGAAATGTTCGAGCTGTATAAGGGGAGCTTCGTTCCCACGCACTGGAGCAGAGTATACGGTTCCGATTTGCCGCATCTTTGCAAGCTACT
>NZ_LBIX01000150.1:0-53483 GCF_028128655.1 Bradyrhizobium sp. CCBAU 45394
GCTTTACTACTAGCCGCTTTGCGCTCCGACAGATTGACGCATATCAAGACTGGCTTCCGGCCTAGGCTTGTGAAGGCTCTGGGAGTGGCATGCTTTCGCCGGCTGATCGGACTTAAGAGCCCGCGCCCTAAAGTGATGCCGTGCTCGCCGATCTCGCGCTGCTCTGCTACCACCCGCATGGTCTGGGCGCGTCCGCCGTTCGGTCGCTATCGGGGATAGATCGGACATGGAGCGGATAACCCATGTCGGTCGCAAATGACCCGTAGCCGCCGTCGCCCGAATGAACGTGACGGCCATCACGGAGTCGAAGCTTGCCTTTTGACAGGCTCCGCTTACCCTGCGCTCATATTATCGGGGCTACCATGGGCGCATTTCGCTGGTTTTCATTGGTGTTTTTCATCTGGCTGACCTGCGGTTCAGCCCACGCCGAGCGCCGCGTTGCGTTGGTGATCGGCAATTCCGCCTATAAGAGCGTGCCGCGACTTGCCAATCCCGCAAACGATGCAGACTTAGTCGGCAGCATGTTTAAAAAGGCCGGGTTCGACTGGATTGAGATCAAGACCGATCTCAATGCTACCGAGATGCGCAAGGCTCTGCGCGACTTTGGTGGACGAGCACGAGAGGCTGAGGTCGCCGTCATTTACTATGCCGGCCACGGCATCGAGTTGGAGGGGACGAATTACCTGATCCCGACCGATGCGGCCTTAGACACGGACAGCGACGTTCTGGACGAAACTGTGGCGCTTGATCGGGCGCTATTCGCTGTCGAGCCCGCGAAGCAGCTTCGGCTCATCATTCTGGACGCCTGCCGCGACAATCCCTTCGCCAAGACGATGAAGCGAACTGTGGCTGCTCGCGCGGTCGGACGCGGCCTTGCCAAGGTCGAGCCGACAAGCCCGAACACCATGATCGCCTTCGCCGCCAAGGCCGGCTCGACGGCGTCGGACGGGGATGCCAAGAACAGTCCGTTTGCCGCAGCACTGGTCGAGCGACGGCCGACACCCGGTCTTGATCTGCGCAAGGCGTTCGGCTTCGTGCGCGACGACGTCTTGAAGAACACCAGCTACAAGCAGGAGCCCTATGTCTACGGCTCACTCGGCGGCAATGATGTCCCGCTGGTGCCGGCAAAGCCAACTGGGACCGGGCCGCAGGCGAGCCCAGACGATGCGATCCGCCGGGACTATGAACTGGCTCTGCAGATCGGCACGAGGGAGGTGTGGTCGGCTTTCCTGGCAAGATACCCGGACGGCTTCTACGCGAGCCTCGCCAAGGGGCAATTGAGCAGGATTGCCGCCGAGGACGCCCGTGCTGCGGCAGCGGACAAGGCCCGCCAGGCAGAAGAGGAAAAGGCGCGGCTGGCGTCTGAGCGCGCCAGGAAGGCCGAACAGGACAAAGCGGCGGCCGCCGCCAAAGCGGCCGAGGATGCGCAGCTCGCGGCTGAGAAGGCCAAGCAGATCGAGGAGGCCAAGGCCGCCGCAGCCGAACAGCGGCGCAAGGAAGCGGAAGCCGACGCGGCCAAGGCGCTGGCTGATAAGCAAGCCGCCGAGAAGGCCTTGGTTGACAAGCTCGCCAGCGACAAGGCCGCAGCCGAGCTCGCCGCGAAGCAGGCAACAGAGAAGCAAGCCGCCGTCGCCGCGGAGCAGAAGGTGGCGGCGGTCGCCCCCACCACAACTCCTCCGGCAATGTCGCCGCAGGAGGGGACGAAGCTGGTCCAGTCGGAGCTGCGCCGCGTCGGCTGCCTGACGGCCGCAGCGGACGGCGACTGGAACGCCTCGTCACAGCGCTCGCTGACGCTGTTCAACAAGTATGCCGGGATGACATTCGACACCAAGCTCGCAAGCTTCGACGTGCTCGACGCCATCAAGGCCAAGCCGGGTCGCGTCTGCCCGCTGGTTTGCGACCATGGCTTTAAGGCGGATGGCGACGCATGCGTGAAGATCGCTTGCCGCGCCGGCTATCGCGTCAATGGCGACAATGAATGCGAGAAGGTACAGGACAAGAAGCCCGTCGCAACGCGAGATGAGGCGAAGCGAGATCAGGAACGAAGGCAGACCGAAAGCGCGCCGACAAAGCAGCAGGCGAGTGGCCAGATCTTCTGTGACATGCAAGGATGCAGGCCGGTGCCGAAAGGGTGCCAACTGGAGTACCGAGGGGGCATTGGAAATGGCGCCGTGCATGCGAGCGGGACCAGCAATCCCTGTAGATAACTCGTTCTGCTTCGAATTCCACGAGAGCAGCGCAGGTTGGCTCCAATCGAGGTAGCTACCGTCGAATACGAAGCGGCTGCCGACTGGTGTGGGGTCGGTGAGTGACGGCCGCAAGTGGCGTTCCACGCGAAATCGTTGTGACTGCAGTCTGTTGCGTCGACCGAGCACCCGGGCGCTGTCCATTGAGTTGTTGGCCTGCTGCACTCAGCTCGGCGATGAGCGCGCCAGAAGATGCTTCATGCGCTCGCTTTGATGTCGCCTGCTGGCCCAAATGCGAAGTCTAAGCAGCGTCCCCGGCCGTCGGCTCATGGGGGTAAACCGGAAGCAACAGGCCGCCCCTCCGAAGGGCGCTCATGACCCCGAGCGGACGTCGTTGCCTCGCGAGACCTGCACCGCGTCGCGACAGTTCTGTCACCAATAGTGGAGCAATCAAGAGCCAAGTTTTAAGCCGTGCCATCCGCGGCTGGGGTCTGTCGCGCCGCTTTCTCCTGCGCGAGAGTTGCTTCCAGCCGCGAGATGTTTTCCTGGAGGCGCTGGTTGTTTTCCAGCAGACGCTGACTGGTGAGGAGGAGGATGTAGTAGCCGAATTGCTGATTACTTTGAAAGTAGATTTCAAGCAACCTTTCATAAGTTATAGTCAGGACTTGTCCGTCTTCTATGCACTCGACCGTTCCGGTTCGTCGCTTATCGGGCGCAAGGAAGCCAAGTTCTCCCATGAGACGCCCTGGGGGAAGCTCGACGCCGATTTCTTTGACGAGAAACTTCCCGGTGACGGTGAGAAACATTTCGGCCGCCGCATCACCCTTCCTAAATAATCGGTCGCCATGGCGATATCTGCGTTCGGTCATGAACGGTTTGAGCCATTCCATCGACATGTCACCTTGCGTCGCGTTACGTGCCTTCTTAACGAGCCTGAGCAGTTGACGGAGACGAAGGGCATTGACCGGCAGCAACAGCAGATAAAGCAGAAAGGTGGCGACGCTTCCGGAAAGCGCGCCAAAGGTTGCGAAGAATGCACAGCCGACCATATTCGCGACCCGCAGCGGCACCATTCTCTGCATCAGCAAGGTAGCGACAAAGAAGATTGCGCCGACCAAGGCAAACATGTTGGCGAGCGTGATGTTGGCCAACACAATTTCCAGCAGCCGATCAAACAGTGCGTCGTAGGTGATGTTGTTGGGATCAAGCCCCATTTGAACGAGAATCTTTGCAATCCTGAGATTATCTGCCGCCGTATCAAGGATGCGGTTTAGTATCGTGGAAAGATCTGCACTGATGGGCTCCATTGGATCATCTCTCACAAAGCGGTCAGTATCCCCCGAATATATCCCGGATATTGATGATCGAGGGGCGATATTGAAGGCGCTTTTTGTTGCGGCGCATGAGTCCGAAAGTGGCCCTTCGCTGACAAGGCGGGTAACTGACCTTGCGTCCACTCGAGAATGCAAACCGGACATCCTGGAGGGTGTGCTGGCAGCCAAGGTTTGACTCGTCGGGCAAAACACTGGCAGAATGGCATCGTCGAAATGAATTTGGATCAAGCCCGCGGGGATGCCGCGGGCTTTGTTCGTTTCGAGGGGGCGCATGAGTTCGGTTTGCTATGTCGCGCTGCCGGCCCGAACCATAGTGTCAGCACGTCCTCAAGCCCGCGCTGGCGCGCGTCGCCCGTCCACGCCACGTGTCCGTCGGGTCGCACCAATACGGCTTCGGGCGCTGCGACCGGCCCGATCGCTGGCAGCTCCCAGGGGCCCTGGTAGCTGGTGTCGACGACGCCGACGCGATCCGCCCAGGGTGCGATGGCGATGCAGCCCGGCTTGTCAAAATTGAGCAGCAGGGGACGCGCGCCCTGCAGCAGGGTGAACAGTCTTTGCGAACCGCCTGGTGTGACGAGGTCGAGGTCGGGCATGCGGCGCCCAAGCAGCGGATGGCCCTCGCCGAGATCGTAGCGAATGTCGAGGCCGCTCATCATCGCGGCAAAGCGCTTGCGCGGCTCGTCCATGCCGAGCAGGTCGGACACCACCTCACGCGCGGCCTTGAGGCTGTCGTCGCCGCGGCGGAGCAGGGCGATTTGCGCCATGGTGTTGCGCAGCACGCGCGCGGCAACGGGATGGCGTTCGGCATGGTAGCTGTCGAGCAGGCTGCCGGGTGCCGTGCCCTTGACGACCTGCGCCAGCTTCCAGCCGAGATTGACGGCATCCTGCACGCCGGTGTTGAGGCCTTGGCCGCCGACGGAGTGATGGATATGCGCGGCATCGCCGGCGAGCAGCACGCGTCCCCTGCGATAGGAGGCGGCCTGCCGCGCCGCATCGGTGAAGCGGGCGATCCAGGCGGGATTCTTGAGGCCGGAGTCGTTGCCGTAGACGGCGACGAGGGCCTCGCTGAGATCGGAAAGCGTGGGCTCGCCGCTGCGGTCGAGTGTCGCTTCCGTCACGACGACCAGCACGCGCCCGCTCTCCGTTTTGCTGAGGCCGTGAAAGCCGAGCGCGTCGTGACGCAGGCCCCAGGCCGGCGCCTCGCTCATCTCGACCTCGGCCATGAGGTTGCTGAGCGTGGGACCAGAGCCGACGAAATCGATGCCGGCGGTCTTGCGCACCAGGCTGCGGCCGCCGTCGCAGCCGACCAGATAGTTCGCCCGCAACGTCTCGCCGCCGGACAGCGCGACGTTGACGCCGGTCTCGTCCTGAACGAAGCCCGTCACCTCGAAGTTCCGATAGATCGGGACCGCGAGCTCGCCGACCCAGTCGGCCAGGATGCGCTCGATGTGGCTCTGCCGCAGCGCCAGCCCGTAAGCGTGGCGGGTGGGGAGGTCGCTGATGTCGAGCCTGGTCCAGGCGAAGCCGGCGAGCTGCGTGACTTGCCCTTCGCGCAGGAAGCGATCCGCGACGCCGCGCTGATCGAGGATCTCGATGCTGCGGGCGTGCAACCCGCCGGCGCGCGTGCCGACGAGGGCCTGATCCGCGCGCCGCTCGACGATGGCGACGTCGACCTCCGCGAGCGCGAGCTCGGCGGCCAGCATCAGGCCGGTCGGGCCGCCGCCGGCGATCACCACGGCATGATCGGTCGGCGCTGGGTTGCCGGCGCGGGCTTGCTCGGTCCGGCCGCGTGAGCGGGATGTCGGAAGCAGTACGGGCATGTCGTGATCCCTCGACTTGTTGCTCGGGCGGGGGTTGTACGCGAAGGTCGGGGACTTGAAGCAAGCCCCTGGCGCACCACATATTTAAGTGGGAGGAAGGTCATTCTCCTGTTGCGGCCCACGGTGTTTGACACGTCGGGCAAGACACTGGCAGAATGCCATCATCGAAACGAGTTTGGTTCGGCCCGCGCGGGACAATCCGCGGCGGGCTTTTTCATGTCCACCTGGTGTGACGACAATTTCGTTCAACACAGGATTTGACTCGTCGGGCAAGACACCGGCAGAATGACATCATCGAGACGAGTTTGATTGACCCGCGCGGAGAGCATCCGCCGCGGGTTTTTTCGTTCTCGATCGGAATCGGACGGCGGCAACGCATTGCGGCCACGCACTCGACAAACCTGGAGCGCCGATCGGCGCGCCGTCGTCCGAACCATTGCTGGCCGTGCACGCGCGAACGTGCCGGCCCGCGGCGCGAGCAACGTGCGCCGCGCCGCTGCGACCTTTGGGGTGCGGAGATCGGGCACTGGTACGAGCCGGGCAAGCTGATGGGCTATTGCGTGGCGCTCTATTTCGCAAAGCTCCCGGTCTGTTCTTGGCTTTGGCTCCACTGATGCTCTGGCGGGCTTTGCGGCGATTACCGCCAATCTCGTGGTCTCCTTCTACTTCGCCAAGCGCGGCTTCGAAAATGTTGCAAGGATCATCAAGCGGTGAAGATGCCGGAAGACGAAATCAAGGCACTTGTCGTCGAAACGCTGGCTGAGCAGCACAGATTCCAGCAGGAGAGCATCGATGCGATCGTATTGAAGGCGGTGGCGTCGGTGCTGGCTTCTTTTGGAATCGAAGATGATGACCGGAAGGAGCTGCGGGCGGATTTTCAGCACCTGCGACGCTGGCGGAAGAGTGTGGAGCAGGCGCAAAGCTACACATTCAAGGTGGTGATCACGGTGATTGCCACCGGTCTGATGGGGGCTGTCTGGCTCGGCGTCAAGGTCGTATTGGGCAAATAGATGTACACGGCGCGAGGCCGCCGTCGTTCGCGCTCAGGAGCAGCCAGTCCCGTTGGGCAACCGATGTATGGGGCATTCGATGTACAGAATTCGCATGGTCCATGCGGACGACGAGGAGACCGCCGAGACCCTCGGCGATCTGCACCGGCTCACATTCTTCGATTGTGCCGTCATGCCGCAATTCGAGTTGGGTACGTTGTGGCTCGCCTATCACAATGATGATCCGGTCGCCTTCGCCGGCGTTCTGACGTCGACGTATGCGCGAAACAGCGGGTACTTCTCCAGGTCGGTGTCCTACGTCGACATTGGGGGCGGGGGCTTCAACTCAGGCTGATGCGGGCGATCGAGGCGAGGGGGCGGCGCATCGGATGTGGCAGCATCGTCTCGGATACAACGGACAACCCGGCTATCGGCTCTATGAGCCCGAGGTACCCTGGACTTGGTCGCATCCGCTTTACTGGCGAAAGCGGCTGCGCTGAGTTGGGGAGCCGGTGTTTCCCGTGATGCGGAACGCGGCGTTCGCGGCGTAGAACTGGGCGCGCGAGACGCGGTGCAGGCCTGCACGCCCATAATGTCGAGAGGCCCGGCAGCTTGACAGCTGCCGGGCCCTTTTTGCGTTTTCAGACGATGTGGCTGAAGCACTTGCGAAGTCGGCGGCGCCGGGCTTTAAGTTTCCCCTTGCAGGAAATTCGGCGATTATAAGCCGATGTAAGGGAGCGCTATCGATGTCCACCAAGCCTCAATTGCCGGAACGTTCGTCGCGAGTGGCGGGAGGGCCTACGGCGCTCGATGGTCTGCTGGTCGTCGATTTCACGCGGGTGGTTGCTGGGCCGGCGTGCACCCAGACGCTTGCCGATTTCGGCGCGCGCGTCATCAAGATCGAGAACCCGGACGGCGGCGACGACACGCGCGCGTATGAACACGCCGAAACCGGCGGCGAGAGCGCCGCTTATCTGAGCCTGAACCGCAACAAGCGCGGTATCGCACTCGACCTCGCCGTGCCCGAAGCTCGCGAGATCGCGCTGGATCTGATCCGCAAAGCCGACGTGGTCGTCGAGAATTTTTCGAGCGGGGTCATGAAGAAATTTGGCCTCGACTACGAAGCGGTCGCGCCGCGCAATTCTCGGCTGGTCTATTGCTCGATTTCCGCCTATGGGCGCACCGGGCCGTTCGCTTCGCGTCCCGGTTTTGACCCGATCACACAGGCGGAAAGCGGCTTCATGTCGCTCAACGGATTTGCCGACGGTCCTCCAGTCCGCACCGGCCCGCCCATCGTGGATATTGCGACCGGGATGACGGCCTGCAACGCTATCCTTCTGGCCCTGCTGGCGCGGGATCGGTTCGGCCGCGGCCAGCATGTCGAGGTGGCCCTGTTCGACATCGCCATGGCGATGACGAGCTTCTACGGCATGGCCTATCTGATCAACGGTGAGAACCCCGGACGGTTCGGCAATTCGCCGAGCGGGTCTCCCACCGTCGGCGTCTACGAGGCTTCCGATGGACCGCTCTACATGGCCTGCGCCAACGACCGGCTCTATCGCCGGCTGGTCGTCGAGGTGCTGAACCGGCCCGACCTCATCACCGATCCGCAATTTGCGACGCGCAAAGCACGCTCCGAGAACAAGGAGCTCTTGCGGGCAGCCATTGCGGAGGTCTTTGCGAGCGATACCCTCGAGAACTGGATGGCGAAAATGAAGCTGGCCAACATTCCGGTCGGCTATCTCCGCACCGTCGAAGAGGGCTTTAACGCGCCCGAGGCCCGCGACCGCCATCGCTTGAGCCGGATTCCGCATCCTACGGCGGACTGGGTCCCCAACATCGAAACGCCGATTTCCATGAGTCTGACCGGCGCGATTGATCCGGTTGCCGCCCCCCTGTTGGGCGAGCATACCGAGAACGTCTTGCGCGACACGCTGGGTTACGACCAGCGTCGGATCACGGAGCTCACCCAGAGGGGGGTCTTTGGATCCGGCAAGCCCGGGGTTTGAGCCCGAGTGGTTAACCTTGAGGGGCGGGCTCGCGGCGTACCGATCGCTGCTTTGCGACACGGCTGGTCGCGACATCGCATCCTTTCAAGCAGCCCGGGTTCAGGGCGACGCCATTGTGTTAGTGTTGCATCGGCTTGATTTGGCAAGGTTCCCGCCGCATAAGTGTGGGAAAGCGAGGGATGCGAATGGCGCCTGGTCAAGAACCCAGCGTGGGCCAGCCTGCGGGGCCGGAATCCGGCGAACGCGCCTATGCGGCAATGATCGCGAAGGCTCGGGCGCTCGTGCCACGACTGCGAGAACGGGCGGCCCGAACCGAAGAGCTACGCTACCTTCCGCCGGAGACCGAACGGGATCTGCACGACTCCGGCCTGTTCCGGATGCTCCAGCCCAAGCGCATTGGTGGCGCCGAACTCGACTATGTCGCCCTGATTGATTGCGCCGATCTTCTCGGACAAGCGGACGCGTCGGCGGCCTGGAATCTCGCCAATCTGGCGAGCCATCACTGGATGCTCGGCATGTTCGAGCAAAAGGCGCAGGATCTGGTCTGGGGCAGCGACCCGGATGTGCTGATTGCATCCTCATTCATCTTTCCTGCGGGCCGCGCCACGAGGGTCGAGGGCGGATACCAATTGCACGGAAGCTGGCCGTTCTCCTCGGGCGTTGCGTCTTGCGAATGGAACATGCTCGCAAGCGTGGTTTCCTCTGATGACGAAGCAGACGGCATCGAATACCGGATCTTCTTGCTTCCGAAACATGACTACAAGGTGCTCGACACCTGGAATGTCGCAGGATTGCGCGGTACGGGGTCTTGCGACGTGGAGGTCAGGGAAGCCTTCGTGGCCGACCATATGACGGTTGCCGTCGGTGAGCTTGCCGGCGGCCCGACGCCCGGAAGCAAGGTCAATCCCAATCCGTTATACGCGCTACCCGTGTTCTCGCTGTTTCCCTACGTCCTGTCCGGCGTCGCGCTGGGGAACGCGCAGGCGTGCCTGAACGACTATATCGAGGTCGTCCGTCATCGCATTTCCACCTACAACCGCGCCAAGCTGAGCGACTTCCAAAGCACGCAGATCAAGATCGCGGAGGCCTCGGCCAAGATCGATGCTGCACGTCGGACCATGCGTTCGGCGTGTATCGATGCCATGGAGGATGCACGACGCAGCCACATTCCAGACATGGCGACCAAGACCAGGTACCGACGTGACGGTGCTTTCTCGGTCAATCTATGTACCGACGCGGTCTCAATGCTATTTGCGGCGAGCGGGGCGCGCGGGCTCTTCACGGCGGGCGTGTTGCAGCGGCAGTTTCGCGATGCGCACGCGATCAACTCGCATCTCGCATTCAATTTCGATGCGGCCGGGACCAATTATGGACGCGTGGCACTGGGCCTGCCGTCCGAGAATCTCACGCTGTGAGGCCGGCCGATGAATGATCTGCCGAAGCAGCCGGCCGTTCCAGATCCAGCCAACGAGCTCGCGAGCGACAGCTCGCCAATTGATCCCCGTGATTTTCGCAGCGCGCTCGGCACCTACGGAACAGGCGTCACGATCATCACTGCCGTGGCCCCCGACGGAAGACCCTATGGCATCACCTGCAATTCCTTTGCATCGGTCTCCTTGAATCCTCCTCTCGTCCTCTGGAGCCTCGGAGTTTATTCTTCGAGCCTGACCGTGTTTCAGAACGCGAGCCATTTTGCCGTCCACGTGCTCGGCGCTTCGCAACAGGCGCTCGCAAATATATTCGCGAAATCGTCCGACGATAAATTCGCTGGCGTCGACTGGACGCCGGGGCTCGGCAACGCTCCCGTGCTTGCCGAGAGCGTCGCCAATTTTCAATGCCGTTCCGTCAACCGCTATTATGGCGGCGATCATGTGATCTTTCTTGGGGCGGTCGAGGCCTATGCCTACAATGCCAAGGATACATTGCTGTTTGCACGCGGGGCGTATGGCCGGTTCGTGGCCAACGATGAACGCAAGAAAACACCGTAACGCGTTTCAGGTCGCACCCTGTGGCTCAATATTCTGTTGCTGAAAGCTTGTAGATCTCCAGCGCGTCCGCATCCGCGCCTCGCGCGGCCTTGGCCAGCCTGAAGAGCTGTCCCGCAAGCGTAGCCATCGGCACCGGTGTCGACGTCGTCTGCGCGACATCGGCAACCGTATCGAGGTCCTTG
This sequence comes from Bradyrhizobium sp. CCBAU 45394, assembly GCF_028128655.1. Classification (NCBI taxonomy): domain Bacteria; kingdom Pseudomonadati; phylum Pseudomonadota; class Alphaproteobacteria; order Hyphomicrobiales; family Nitrobacteraceae; genus Bradyrhizobium; species Bradyrhizobium sp. CCBAU 45394. Next base: position 10,509 of record NZ_LBIX01000150.1, read on the forward strand.
AGCATCGTGGCGATATGGCCGAGCGGCGGTGAGTGAATGCCCTGGACCATCCTCGGGACGAAGAGCTGAAGCGGGATCGAATCCGCAAATCCGCCCGCGAGCGCTTCGGGCAGCCGATTGGCATCAATTCCGGCGTTCACGGCGAGACGCGTTGCTTCCGCGAGAACGGCCATCGCGCATCCGACGATCACCTGGTTGCAGAGCTTTGCGGTCTGGCCGGCGCCGGTGGGGCCCATGTGAGTGAACCTGCGGGCCATAGTCAGCACATAGGGCCTCACCCTCTCGATGTCGGAAGCGTCTCCACCGGCCATGATGGCAAGCGTGCCTTCCTCGGCGCCCTTGGTGCCACCGGACACCGGTGCATCGATCCAGCCTGCGCCGTTCGCAGCTTTCAGTCGCGTTGCGAGGTCGCGCGCGGCGTCGGGATGGATTGACGAGAAGTCGACGACGAGCTTGCCCGCGCCGGGAGCGGTTGAAAGACCTTCGGCTCCGAAAATCACCTCTTCCACGGCCGCGGCATCCGTCACGCACATGAAGACGATGTCCGAGCTCGCCATAACGTCGCGGGGCCTGGCTCCGTGCCTTGCGCCAGCTTCGACGAGTGGAGCGACCTTGCCCTCTGATCGGTTCCAAACACTGACCTGATAGCCGGCCTTGAGCAGGCGCCGGGTCATGGGCGTTCCCATGAGTCCAAGGCCGAGATAGCCGAACCGCTCGTCGCGTTGCGGGTTTGCCTTGCTCGCATCAGCCATAGGTTGCCTCCTCCTGTCGCAGCACAACGTCACGCGACCGCCGCTTTACCATACATGGCGCGTCCCGCGGCGAAACCGGACCGCTTGCATGGCTTGCCTGATTGTTTGAACCATGAAACATTTGGGCCGGTCGGGTTGGGTGGTGCCGGTCGGCGCCGGAGCAACGGAGTGGGCGCGATGCGAACGGTTTCGAGGTTGATGCTGGCGACGGGGGCGGTGGCGGCCCTGATTACGGGCGCAAGCCCCTCACGGGCGCAGCAGACGATCCGCGTTGGCTGGACCATCCCGGCCGAGGAATCCAAATACTGGATGATGCGCAGGCCGGCTGAATTTCCCAATATCGGCAAGACCTACAACATTGAATGGACCCAATTTCAGGGCACCGCGCCGATGACGCAGGCATTGGCGGCAGGCGCACTGGATTGCGCGACGCAGGCGCCGCTGTCGCTCTCCAACGGTGTGGTCGGCGGCAATCTCAAGGCTTATATCGTGGCTCAGCACGTCTTTGAGAAGCCCGGCGGCTTCTCGGTCTACTGGGCTGTCATGGATGACTCGCCAATCAAGACCATTGCCGATCTCAAGGGCAAGACCGTCGGCATTTCCGTGATCGGCGGCGGCACGCAAGGGCCTTTCAACCTGCTCCTGAAGCAGAATGGCGTCGATCCGGCCAAGGATATCAAGCTGGTCGAGGTCGGCTTTGCCGTCTCCGAGGACGCGTTGCGCCAGGGCCGCGTCGACGCGGTCAACATGAATCAGCCGTTTGCCGCCCGCGCTGAAGCAAAGGGTGGCACAAGGAAACTGTTCTCGCTGTCCCAGGCGATGCCGAACATCGTGCACATCCTGGAAGCCTGCCGTGCCGATTTCGTCGACAAGAACCCGGAGCTGGTCAAAGCCTATGTCCGCGACATCACTTCGGGCATGAAGAAGGCGCTGGCGAACCGCGAAGAGACCCTGAAGGTCGTGTCCGAGGTGCTGAAAGCGCCTGTTCCGGTGCTCGAGACCTACCTGCTCAAGGACAACGACTTTGGCCGCGATCCGGGGGCGGCGCCGAACTTCCCCGCGATCCAGAAGATGCTGGACATCTACGCGGAGACAGGAATGCTGCCGAAGCTCGACGTCGGACAATTCAAACATCCGACGATCGTCGCACCGCTGCAATAAGTGTTCGCGCCGTCTTTTGAGAGACGAAGTGGCAATGTCCCGCCGCGTGCGGGACATCGCACGAAGATGATGCAAATATGAAGAAGTTGCGATCACGGATAACGACCGACGGCCTCGACCGGGCCCCGCACCGCGCATTCATGCGCGCAATGGGGCTGGACGATGCGGCAATCGCTAAGCCGATGGTTGGCATTGTCAGCATGAAGGGCGAGCAGACGCCCTGCAACATGACCCACGACTTCCAGGTGGCCGCGGCCAAGACGGGTATCGAGGAGGCCGGCGGCACGCCGCGCGAATTTTCGACCGTGTCGGTCTCCGACGGGATCAGCATGAATCACGAGGGAATGAAGTTCTCCCTCTTTTCGCGCGAGCTGATCGCCGACTCGATCGAGGCTGTCGTTCATGGTCTCGCCTATGACGCGTTGATCGGATACGGCGGATGCGACAAGACGCTTCCCGGCGTGATGATGGGCATGGTTCGTTGCAACGTGCCGTCGATTTTCATCTACGGCGGCAGTTCGCTGCCGGGGCGCGTGGACGGGCGAACGCTGACCGTGCTCGACTCCTATGAGGCTGTCGGCAGCTTCATGACCGGAGAGATCGACGGCGCCACACTGGAGCGGATCGAGCGCGCCTGCCTGCCGACCATCGGTGCGTGCGCCGGCCAGTTTACTGCGAACACCATGGGAATGGTATCGGAGGCGGTGGGGCTGACCATCCCCAACGTCTCGATGGTGCCCGGTGTCTACGCCGAGCGCGCGCAGATCTCGCGACGCGCCGGGCGGCTGATCATGGAAATGCTGGAACGTGGCGGGCCTCTGCCACGGGACATCGTGACGCGGAAATCCCTGGAGAATGGCGCGGCGATCGTCGCCGCTACGGGCGGCTCGACCAACGCTGCGCTGCATCTGCCCGCCATCGCGAACGAGGCCGGCATCGTATTCACGATCGACGATGTCGGTGAGGTCTTTGCCAGGACGCCGCTGATCGGAAACCTGCGGCCCGGAGGCAAATACACGGCGAAGGATGTCTACGACATAGGTGGCGCCGCCGTAGTGATCCAGGAGTTGATCAGAAGCGGTCACATCGACGGTAACTGCATCACCATCACCGGCCGGACGCTTGCCGAAGAATATGGCGCGGCCAACGCGCCGGACGGCGAGGTCGTTTACGCGGCAAGCGCGCCGATCATGCCGGATGGCGGTGTCGCGGTGCTGAAGGGCAACCTCTGTCCGGACGGTGCGGTCATCAAGGTCGCAGGTTTGAAGAGCCAGTCCTTCGAGGGCGTTGCGCGCGTTTTCGAGGATGAGGAGGCCTGTGTCGCAGCGGTTCGCGACCGCAGCTACAAGGCAGGTGAGGTCCTGGTGATCCGCAACGAAGGGCCGGTTGGCGGCCCCGGCATGCGCGAGATGCTCGGCGTCACCGCGCTGATCTACGGGCAGGGCATGGGCGAAAAGGTGGCCCTGATCACCGACGGGCGGTTCTCCGGCGCGACCCGCGGCATGTGCATCGGCTACGTGTCCCCCGAAGCATTCGTTGGCGGTCCGTTGGCCCTCGTTCGCGACGGCGACAAGATCCGGATTGATGCGGCAAACCGGCGTATGGATATGCTGGTCGACGAGCCGGAGCTCGCGGCGCGCCGACGTGATTGGAAACCACGTCCGCCGCGTCACCGCGCAGGCGCGCTCGCAAAATATGCGCGACTGGTCGGCCAGGCGCCGGGCGGAGCGGTTACCCATGAGGGGCCGGCAGAATGGCCCTGGTTCGAATGACGCGGCGTACCTGTGCGAGAACGGCAACCTGTCTGGCAAGTTTCTTGCTAAGCTCCTGCCGCTGACGGAGGACATCCAGCAGACAAGTTGCGCGACGTTCGTGCGCGGGTGAAGTGGGAGACGGGATGAAGGTCGTGCCTTCGAGATCGAGCGAATGGGTGGGAGCGGTGACGCCACAAAAGCCGGCTTCTGCGATCATCGAGATCGACCGCGTCTCGCAGGTTTTTCAGACCTCGTCGCGCAAGGATCATCTGGCGCTATCGGAGATCTCGCTGACGATCGACGAGGGCGCCTTTGTCTCCATCCTTGGTCCGTCGGGGTGCGGCAAGTCGACACTGCTCTACATCGTCGGGGGCTTCGTCAGCCCGACCAGTGGCGCGGCGAAGATCAAGGGACAGGCGATCACAGGACCCGGTCCTGATCGCGGGCCGGTGTTCCAGGAGTTTGCGCTCTTCCCCTGGAAGACCGTGCTGGGCAATGTGATGTACGGGCCGCGTCAGCAGGGCGTGCGGACCCCTGAGGCCGAAGCGCAGAGCCGGGCGCTGATCGAGATGGTTGGCCTCAAGGGCTACGAGAACTTCTATCCCAAGGAGCTGTCGGGCGGCATGAAGCAGCGCGTGGCGCTGGCTCGAACGCTCGCCTACCATCCCGAAGTGCTGTTGATGGACGAGCCGTTCGGCGCGCTCGACGCTCACACCCGGACGCGCTTGCAGAACGATCTCCTGAACATTTGGGAGCGCGACCGCAAGACGGTGCTGTTCGTCACACATTCGGTGGACGAAGCCGTCTTCCTGTCGGACAAGGTCGTGATGATGTCGAAATCTCCGGGCCGCATCCGGCAGGTGATCGACATCGATCTGCCGCGGCCGCGCCGCCGCAACGAGCTGTTGCTCGATCCGCGCTACCAGAAGTACGTCGTCGACATCGAGCGCATGTTCGACGAGGTCGACGAGACCGGATCGCCGTCATGACATTGCTGGCTACCTCCGCCAGACGTGCTGCCCCGGTGTTCGCCTGCATCGGGCTGCTGGCGATATGGCAGGTCGCCTCGATCGCGCTGAAGAACGACAGCTTTCCGACCGCGATCGAGGCGATCCGGGCGATTCCGGATATTCTCGGCGACAAGGAGTCGCTGATCAATATCCTGGCCTCGCTCCGCCGCATGGCAATCGGGTTCGGTGTTGCAGTGCTTGTTTCGATTCCTCTCGGCCTGCTGATGGGACGCAGCCGCGCAGTTGCGGCCTTCTTCAATCCGCTTCTGATGGTGATCTACCCGGTACCGAAAGCGGCCTTGATGCCGATCATCATGCTGTGGCTGGGGGTCGGTGATATCGCAAAAACGCTGGTGATCTTTCTCGGCGTCAGCCTGCCCGTGATCTATCATAGCTTCGAGGGCGCCAGGGCGGTCGAAGAAAAGATGCTGTGGTCAGGTGCGGCCATGGGGCTCTCGCCCTTGCAACGGTTGGTTCGCATCGTGTTGCCGGCGGCGCTGCCGGAGATCCTGACTGGATGCCGCACGGGCTTGGTGCTGGCGCTGATCACAATGATCACCAGCGAAATGATTGCCCGCCAGTCCGGCGCCGGCAACATCCTGTTCAACGCGCTCGACATGGGTCAGTACGACACCGTCTTTGCGATGATCATCATCGTGGGAGCGATGGGAATCTGCCTCGATGCGATCTTCGAGCGGGTCCGCGCAAGGCTTGTGCGCTGGTCCGAGCCTCAGTTCGACATACCGCTGAGCTTCTCATGACGCCGCGTATTCTCCCATCAAATGTCCTTCTCGGAATCGCGCCAATCGTGCTGGTGATCGCGGTTTGGCAAGGCCTGGTGTCATTCGGCTTTGCGCCTGCGGTCCTGCTGCCGCCGCCCGGGTTCGTCTTCAGCCGGTTGCTCCAGCAGCTCGTGACGTGGACATTTCAGCAGGAGATCGCGGCGACCTTGATCCGGTTGTTTGCCGGCTTCGCGATTGCGGTCGTGCTTGGTGTCAGCATCGGCATCGCGGCTGCTGCCAGTCCCGCGATCGATGCTGTGGTTCGGCCGATCGTCCGCGTGTTGGCGCCGTTGCCAAAGGTTGCGCTCTATCCGGCGCTCCTGCTGCTGCTCGGCTTCGGCCACGGATCGAAGATCACGCTGGTGGCCGCGGATGCGCTGTTCCCTATTCTGTTGTCCACCTATTACGGCGCCTCGACCGTCGAGCAGAAGCTGATCTGGTCGGCCATGGCGGCGGGAACGCCGCGCTATGAAGTCCTTTTCAAGGTGGTGCTGCCGGCGGCGATGCCGTCGATCCTGACCGGCTGCCGGATCGGCCTTGTCATTTCCTGCATCGTGGTGTTTCTGGCCGAGATGATCACGTCGACGGACGGGCTGGGTCATGCCCTCGTCACGGCGGCCCGGACGTTCCAGGCCGTCGACATGTTCGTGCCGCTGATCACGATCTCGCTGCTCGGGTTGATCTTGAACGCGCTGCTGGGCGTCGTGCGATCGTACCTCCTACGGGGCTTTCCCGAAGCGTGATCTGACGGAACAAGAAACCACGATACCGGGAGTGAACCATGCTGGCTGATCGCATCGAAGCAAAATGGATCGACGCATTTTGTGAGATTTTCGAACGATGCGCCGTCAAGGCCGGCGATACCGCGGCGATCCTCTCGGAGACGCAATCGCGTGCGCTGAATGTACATCTGGCGGAACTCGCGCTGCTGCGGATGGGCGCGCGGCCATTTCATGTGGTGATGCCGACGCCGCGCAATCGCAATATCGTTCCGGTTCGTTCGACAGGCGCGAGCGAGGCGATCCAACGGCTCGGCCCGGTAATCAGCGCGCTTCAGCAGGCCGGCTTTGTGGTTGATTGCACCATCGAGGGCCTGATGCACGCGGTGGAGACGCCCGAGATCCTCAAGGCAGGCGCGCGGATCCTGGTGATCTCCAACGAGCACCCGGAGGCGCTGGAGCGGATGGTGCCGGACCCCGCACTCGAGAAGCGCGTTCGCGCGGCGGCGAAGATGCTGCGCGGGACCAAGCGGATGCGGGTCACCTCGAAAGCCGGCACGGCGCTCGACGTGGACATGGTCGGTGCTTCAACGGTCGGCGTGTGGGGCTGGACCGACAAGCCCGGCACGCTCGCGCATTGGCCGGGCGGCATCGTCGTCAGCTTTCCCAAGAGCGGGACGATCAACGGTACGCTGGTGATGGCGCCCGGCGACATCAACCTGACATTCAAGCGCTACCTGACGTCACCTGTGAAGATGACGTTGAAGGACGATTACGTCGTCGAGCTGGAAGGGGAGGGCACGGATGCCGCAATGATGCGTGCTTATCTTGCCGCCTGGGGCGATCGCGAGGCTTACGCCGTATCGCATGTCGGTTTCGGCATGAACCCTGGCGCGCGCTATGAAGCACTGTCGATGTACGATCAACGCGACACCAATGGCACGGAGATACGTGCGGTCTCCGGCAATTTCCTGTTCTCGACCGGCGCGAACGAATTCGCCGGCCGCTACACGGCGGGTCATTTCGACCTGCCGATGATGGGAACCACTATCGAGCTGGACGGCGTCGCGGTTGTGCGGGACGGCGTGCTTCAGGACGTCTTCGGTTAGTCGCGGTCGAGCACTGGCGGGCGAGCCAGCTCGAAATGCCGGAGCAGGTCGACCATGGCCTGAAGCCGCTTTGCCCGATAGGCGTCGACATCGAGCCCGGAATAATCGAGAAAGCCTGCGCCGGTTCGCAGGCCGATCCGGCCTTCGTGCATGTTGCGCGAGATGACGTCCGGCGCGCGATAGCGGTCGCTACCGAGGGCACCTTCGAGATAACGGCTCGCATAGTAGAGGATATCGCCACCGCCCCAGTCGATGAACTCGAGCAGCCCTAGCACGGCGTAGCGGAAGCCGAAGCCGTAGCGGATCGCCTTGTCGATCTCCTCAGCGCTGGCGACGCCTTCCTCGACCATGCGCGCGGCCTCGTTCATGGCCAGCGCCTGGATGCGCGGGACGATGAAGCCGGGCGTCGCCGCGCAGACCACCGGAACCTTGCCGATCCCTTCAAGCAGCGCCTTGACCTCCTCGATGATGGCTGGATCGGTGGCTTTGCCGGGCGAAACCTCGACCAGCGGGATCAGATAGGCCGGGTTGAGCCAGTGGACGTTGAGAAAGCGGCGAGGGTTCATGATCGCGCCGGACAGATCGTCGACCAGAATGGTCGACGTGGTCGATGCAATGATCGTGTCGGGCTTTACTTGTCTTGAGGCCGCCCCCAGCACCTCCCGCTTGAGTTCGACGACTTCAGGGACGCCCTCAAAAACCATTCCGGCGTCGGCAAGCGCTGCGCCGCTCTGGCTAGCCGTCACAACCGAGACGCGCGCGATGAGCGGATCGACATCTGCCGCGGTCAGCAGCCCCAGGTTCGAGAGGCTCGCGAATGTCTTCCTGACTTCGCCGAGCGCATCCGCCTCCAGCTTGGCGAAGTCCTCGGCAGAGCGGGGCTTGACGTCGATCATCGCGACCCTGTGCCCGGCATAGGCGAACGCGACGGCGATGCCGCGCCCCATGCGGCCGGCCCCGAGACAGGCGATGTTGGCGCGACTGGTCATCGATCAGAATCCGTTGCGAAGCAGCGTCTGCAATTCGGCCTTGCCGAGGCCGCCGAGACCCAGCGTATCGAGCGTTCGGCCGCCTTGGGCAAAATCCTCACCGCAGATCGCGCCACCGATGGCGAGGAAAGCCTCGGCCAGCGGCGTAGCCACGCCCGCGAGGCCGGCGACGGACACCAGCAGCGACAATCCAAGCCGCAAATCCTCACGCATGTAGCGGTGCTCGGTCAGCACGATGCGCTCGCGCCAGTCGCCGGAGTCCGTCAGCCGGTCATGCGAGCCGCGACCATACATCCAGATTTCGCCCTCCTTCGCGTAGTGGTGAGCGAGCGGGAAATGCGGTGCACCGTAGCCGAGCGCCTCCCGTACCGCGATCCGCTCGGCGTCGAGCGCGTCGGTCACCCGGCGGATCGAGGCTTGGGTTCCTTCCTTGTGGATGTCCCATCGCTCGAAATGTTCGATCGGGCCGGCGTTCATCACGATCAGTGGCGGATGGATGATCGGACCTGCATTCATCAGCGCGCCGGACAGCGCATCTCCGCATGGTTCGATTGCGTCGGGGAAGGCGCGTCCGATCACGTCGAGCGCGTGCGGCGCCCGGTCGAGCGGAAAGACGCCAACCGGTAGCCGCTTCGCGCGGATCGTGATCGCGACCTCGAACGGCCCGTGCTTGCGGGTGAGCCAGGGCAGCGTGCCCGTTTCGGCAAAGCTCGCCTTGGCCTGGTTGCCGGCGTCGTGGGCGGCCTTCGCGAAGATCATCGAGCCGAATGTCGCGGGCGGCAGAAACACAACCTGGCCGTCCCGCAGGTGCGGTGCGACGAGCCTTGCAATATCCGGCTGTGCGAAGGCGGGGGCAGGGCACAGGATCAGTTCGACACCGTCCATGGCTTCGGCGATGTCGGTCGTCACCAGCGCGAGCTTCATGTCGTGGCGGCCGTTATGGTCCTTCACCAGAATGCGCGAGCCGTCGGCGCGATGCGCGGCGACCTGATCCCTGTCGCGGCGCCAGAGCCGGACCTCATGTCCCGACAGCGCAAAATCGCCCGCGGCCGCGAAAGAGCCGTTTCCTCCGCCCAGAACTGCAATCTTCAAGATGCTTCTCCCCGTGCGCGCGACTGCGCGTCAAGCTGCTTCAGCAGAAAATGCTGGACCTTGCCCAGCGCCGTGCGCGGCAGGTCGGTGACGAACACGATCTCGCGCGGAACCTTGAAGCGCGCAAGCTGCGCCTGGAGATGTGCCCTCAGTTCCTCCGCTTCGAGCCGACAGCCGGATCGCCGGATTACATAAGCGATCGGTACTTCGTCCCAGCGCGGGTCCGGCCTGCCGATCACCGCGCATTCGCTGACGTCGGGGTGTTCCAGCAGGACGCGTTCGACCTCGGCCGGGTAGACATTCTCCCCGCCGGAAATGATCAAGTTCTTCATGCGGTCGCGGATCCAGAAGTAACCGTCGGCGTCGCATAGGCCGATATCGCCGGTGCGATACCAGCCATCGTTCAGCGCATCGTGCGTGGCGTCCGCATTCCCCCAATATTCGAAGAACACGTTGGGGCCGCGCACAGCGATCTCCCCTGGCGTGCCCGCCGGCACCTCACGGCCGGCCTGATCAATCACTTGCGCTTCGCAGCACAGGCCCGCAAGTCCGGTTGATCCCTCTCGCGAGAGATCGCCGCCAAGCCGCGTATAGATCGCGATGGGGCAGGTTTCGGTCGAGCCATAAACCTGAAGCACGGGAACGCCGCGCGCGACAAAGCGGTCGATCAGGTGCGGCGGCACGATGGTCGAACCGGTGGCCACGGCCTTGAGCGATGAGAGATCGGCCGTGGTCCAGGCGGGATGCTCGCTGACAGCCTGAATGATGGCCGGCACCATCACCGTCAGCGTGGGGCGATCGCGCGCGATCGATGCGAGCGCCGTATCCGGCGCGAAGCGGGCGTGGATCGTGACGGTCGCACCAAGCTGAAGCGCCGGCGTGGTCTGGATATTGAGACCGCCGACGTGGAACAACGGCAGCACCGTCAGCACGTGATCGTCGGACGTCATGTTGTGCATGTGCTGGCTCATGACGCCGTTCCAGAACAGCGCTTCCTGACGCAGCACCGCGCCCTTCGGCCGGCCGGTGGTCCCTGATGTGTAGACGATGAGGAGCGGGCAAGAGAGGTCGGTGTGCGGATTTCGGCTGGAGCCGTCGCTATGCGCCAGCAGGCTTTCGAAAGTCGTGCCGCGCGGCGGCGCAAAGTCGAGGCCGACAACGGATGTCCCCGGCGCTGTCCGCACGAGCTCGGAAAGAACTCCCTCAAATGCCTGCTCGAGCACCAGCACCTTGGCGCTCGCATCGGTGAGAATGAAGAGCTGTTCGGCGATCGCCAGCCGCCAGTTCAAGGGCACCAGCATCGCCCCGAGCCGCGCGCAGGCATAGAGCAGAACCAGATAGTCCGGCCGGTTCAGGCTGAGCATCGCAACGCGATCGCCCCGGCCGACGCCGAGCTCCTGCTTCAAGGCCGTGGCGGTCTGCTCGATACGCGCGGCAAACGCCGCGTAGCTCAGCCGCTCCCCCTCGAAGACGATGGCCGTCTTGTCTGGCGCGAACGCCGCGTTGCGGTCGATCAGACTACAGAGGTCCACCGTCAGTCGTCCGTTTCGCCAGCCTCATACAGCGCCTCGCGCCCGATACGGTCGAGGCAAAGCTCGGCCGTCCAGGGCAGCATCAGCGAGCCGCAGCGGCTGTCGCGATAGATCCGCTCCAGCGGGAGCGAGCGAAGCATCGCCTGGCCGCCGCAGGTGCGGATCGCGAGCGCGGCGAGCTCATTGGCCCCCTCCATCACCGAATATTGCGCGGCATAAGCGCGCAGCACCTGCTCCTTGCTCGGATTGGCGCGCGCCTCCGTGACGGCCTGGAACCAGATCGACTTGATCTGCTCGAGCTCGATCTGCATCTGCGCAACCGCGATCTGCTTGGTCGGGTACATCCGTCGCTTGACCGGCGGCATGCCCGGCACCTCGCCGCGCAAGTAACGCACGGTGAAATCATAGGCCGCTTGCGCGAGACCCATATAGGTCGGCGACAGCGTCAGGAACATGTGCGGCCAGCGCATCGCAGCCTGGAAATAGACGCCGCGCGGCATCAGCGCGGAATCCTCCGGGACGAACACGTCCTCGAACAGCAGCGTCCGCGAAACCGTTCCGCGCATGCCGAGCGGATCCCAATCGCCGACGACGGAAACGCCCTGCGACTTCGCCGGAATTGCGAGGTAAAGCGTGTTGCGGCGCGAGGCCTTCTGGCCTTCCTCGATTTCGGTGCAGAGCACGCCGTAATAGTCGGCGTGACCGGACAGCGATGCAAAGATCTTCTTGCCGTTGACGATCCAGCCGCCCTTCACGGGCTTTGCCTGCGTTCCGAAGGCGACGCCGCCCGCGGCCGCCGCACCGCCTTCGGAGAAGGGCTGCGAATAGATCGCGCCGTCCTCGACGATGCGCTTGTAATGGACCGCGCGCCGCCGCTCGTGCTCGGCGCGGGTCTCCGCTTCCATGTCGAGATCGTCCGCGAGGGGGCCCGACCACAGGGTGGAGCAGACATGCATGTTCCAGGTCAGCGCGGTCGCGCCGCAATAGCGGCCAATCTCGGCTGCGGCCAACGCATAAGTCTGGTAGTTCGCGCCGAGGCCGCCGTGCTTCTTGGGGACGGCGATGCCGAGCAGGCCGACGCGATGCAGGTCGCGATAATTCTCGGTCGGAAAGATCGCCTCGCGGTCGTAGGTCGCAGCGCGCCCGGCGAACACGCTCTGGCCGATCTCGCGGGCGCGCGCGATGATGCCGGCCTGTTCGTCGCTCAGGCGGAACGCGACGGGATCGAAGATCGGTGCATCGAGCACGACCTTGTCACTCGCGCCGATCGTCTTGCTGACTTGCATGGTCATTGCGCAGTCACCTGTGTTTTGCAACGACGGAGTCCAGGAACTTGCCGAGCGCCTCGTCAAAGGCCTCGGGACGTTCGAGGTTCGCGAGATGGCCGATGCCGGCCAGCTCGACATATTGAGCCGAGGGAATGTAGGTCGCCGTCTTCGCCATCATGGGCGCCGGTGCGTTGTTGTCCTTGGAGCCGGACAGCAGCAGCGTCGGCACGGAAATATCCTTGAGCGTGCTGCGCTGATCGAACCCGATCAAGGCCAGCATCATGGCGCGATAGCTCGCTTCGGGTACGCTTCCCATGCACGCACGCGCAAGTTCCATCCCTTCCGGATCAGGATTGTCCCCCACAAGCTCCTTCACCAGCGAGGGCGCCAGCGACCTCATCGTCTCGCCGCGATCGAGCGGTCCGAGCCGCGCTGCGATGAACGATTTCTGCCAGTCGCCATCGGCCTTGCCGAACGCCGGGCTGGTCTGCGCCAGCACGACCGCGCGCGCCAGTTTCGGCGATTGCTCCAGCCATTTCTGGACGATCATGCCGCCGATCGAATGTCCGACCAGAATGGGCCTTGTTGCGCCGAGCTGCTCGATGAATTGCTGGAGCGCATCGGCCAGGGCAGCGATGCTGACGCGGGCAAGCGGCGCCGATCCGCCATAGCCCGGCATGTCCCATGCGATCGCGCGGAAGCGGTCGCCGAATGTGGCAAGCTGGTGCCGCCAGGCGCGCGCCGCGCCGCCAATCCCATGCAGGAAAATCAAGGGTATCGCGCCCGGATCGCCGGCGGCTTCATAGGCGAAGCGTCCGTCCTTTGTTATCATCGGCGCAGGTTGCGGCACGCGATATCCTCTTGCTGGGCCCGGCGATGCTAACAGGCCTATCGTCGATGGAAAGAGATAATTTTATACTTAAAGCAATTTTCGGGCCGGTCTTTCCCGCGAGGGCTTTCGCGACGTCGACTGGCGCCGTCGTTGCAAAAGTTTGAAGGTTAAAATATATCGGAGGCACGATCAGCAGATCCCAAGGAGCCAGCGCATGTCCGGATTGCCGCACTCGCCGCACGCACTGGTAACCGGTGGCGGCCGTGGAATCGGCCGCGCGATTGCAGCATCCCTCGTCGGCGCCGGCGCCACCGTGACGGTGCTTGGCCGGAATGCCGCAGTTCTGGACGAGGCGGTCCGCGCGGGAGCGGCGCATTTTGCAGCTGTCGCCGATGTCTCGGACGAAGCTGCGCTGAAAGCAGCCATCGTGGAGGCGCATGCGCGAAAGCCGATCGACATTCTGATCGCCAACGCGGGCAGTGCGGAGTCCGCACCGTTCTCCAAATCGGACAGCGCCCTGTTTGCGCGCATGATGGACGTCAATTTCATGGGCGTGGTCCATGCCGTTCGCGCCGTACTGCCGGGGATGAAGGATCGCCCTTATGGCCGCATCGTCGCAGTGGCGTCGACGGCGGGGCTGAAGGGGTACGCCTATGTCAGCGCGTACACCGCGGCCAAGCATGCAGTGGTCGGTCTCGTGCGTTCGCTCGCCCTCGAGATGGCCGGCAGCAACGTGACCGTGAATGCGGTGTGTCCCGGCTTCACGGACACCGATCTGGTCGCCGGCAGCATCGAAAACATCATGAAGAAGACAGGGCGAACCCGCGAGCAGGCGATCGCCGAGCTCGCCAAGCACAACCCGCAAGGGCGGCTGATCTCGCCTCAGCAGGTGGCCGACGCCGTGCTTTGGTTGTGCGGCGAGGGTGCCGGCGCGATCACGGGGCAGGCGATTGCCGTTGCCGGCGGTGAGATCTAGCGTGCGCGACGCAGGCCCGGAACGAGGAAGCTAAGGAGATCGTATGAGCAGACCAGCCAATCCCGTGACCCTGCCGCTCGCGGACTATTCGCCGCAGCACTTCCTGCTGGCCGTGGTCGACGGCGTTGCCACGGTGACGCTCAATCGTCCCGAGCGGAAGAACCCGCTGACCTTCGAGAGCTACCGGGAGCTCACTGATTTCTTCCGCGCCTGCGCGTTCGACGATGCGGTCAAGACGATCGTTGTCAGCGGCGCCGGCGGCAACTTTTCATCCGGCGGCGATGTGTTCGAGATCATCGGCCCGCTCGTGAAGATGGATACCAAGGGGCTCACTGCCTTTACCCGCATGACGGGAGACCTCGTCAAGGCGATGCGGGCGTGCCCGCAGCCGATCGTGGCCGCGGTCGAGGGCATCTGCGCGGGCGCCGGTGCGATCGTCGCCATGGCGTCGGACATGCGCCTTGCCGCGAGCGGGGCCAAGGTCGCGTTCCTGTTCAACAAGGTGGGCCTCGCCGGCTGCGACATGGGCGCCTGCGCGATCCTGCCGCGGATCATCGGCCAGTCCCGGGCCTCCGAGCTGCTCTATACCGGCCGGTTCATGACCGCGGAGGAGGGCGAGCGCTGGGGCTTCTTCAGCCGCATCGTCACGCCGGAGCAGGTGCTGCCCCAGGCGCAGCTCCTGGCAAAGCAGATCGCCGAAGGGCCGACCTTCGCCAACACCATGACCAAGCGGATGCTGGCGATGGAATGGGCGATGTCGGTGGAGGAGGCGATCGAGGCGGAGGCCGTTGCTCAGGCCCTGTGCATGACCACAGCGGATTTCGAGCGTGCCTTCCAGGCCTTCGCCAACAAGGTCAAGCCGGTCTTCAGGGGCGACTAAGGCGGTTGCTTTTAGCCGTGGAGGGGCCAGCAATGGGGACTTGCGCGAAATTGGGAGCTGAGCATTAAGGCTAAGCCCAAGACCCCGGCCAAGCTCAAGGTGGAGGCGACAAAGCCGCTTGCGGCGGAGTGACCGCCCATGCGACGTTAACCTCATTGCCTGGCGTATTTCGAGTGGAGTAAGGGCGATGAAGGCGATTATCGTCGGTGGCGGTATCGGAGGTCTCACCACGGCATTGATGCTGCGCTCGCGCGGCATCGCTTGCGAGGTTTTCGAGCAGGCCGACACCATTCGCGAGCTTGGTGTCGGCATCAACACGCTGCCGCACGCCATGCGAGAGCTTGCCGGCCTTGGCCTGTTGCAAAAGCTTGACGACGTCGCGATCCGCACCGATCAGCTCTACTACCTCAACCGCCATGGCCAGGAGGTCTGGCGCGAAGCCCGCGGCATCGACGCGGGGCACGACGTGCCGCAATTCTCGATCCACCGCGGTCGCCTTCAGGGCGTCATCCATCGCGCCGTCGAGGAGCGGCTCGGGGCGGAGGCAATCCACACCGGCTGCCGTCTTGGTGCGTTCACGCAGGACGAAGGCGGCGTTACGGCTTACTTCTTCGATCGCTCAGGCGCACACATCCACACGGCGCGCGGCGATATCCTGATCGGTGCCGATGGCATCCATTCGCGCGTGCGCGACACGCTGTTCCCGAACGAAGGACCGCCGTGCTGGAACGGCCTGATGCTGTGGCGCGGCGCGCGCGACTGGCCGCTGTTCCTCACCGGCAAATCCATGATCGTGGCCGGTGGCCTCAACGCCAAGGTCGTGATCTACCCGATCGCGGAGGGCTCGAGCCCCGCGAGCCGCCTCACAAACTGGGCGGTGCTAGTGAAGGTCGGCGAGGGCAACGCGCCGCCGCCGCGGAAAGAGGACTGGTCGCGTCCGGGCCGGCGCGAGGAGCTGATGCCGCACGTGGCGCGCTTCTCGGTGCCTTACATCGATGTGAAAAGTCTGATCTCGGCAACGCCCGAGTTCTACGAATATCCGACCTGCGACCGCGATCCCTTGCCCTATTGGTCCTCGGGACGCGTCACGCTACTCGGCGATGCCGCGCATCCCATGTATCCGGTCGGCTCGAACGGCGCCTCGCAGGCGATCCTCGATGCGCGGTGCCTTGCCGACGCGCTGGTGCGCGCCGAGCATCCGCGTCAGGCGCTGGTCGAATATGAGAAGAAGCGCTTGCCGATGACCGCCGATATCGTTCGCTCCAACCGGCGCGGCGGCCCCGAAGGGGTCATCGACGCCGTCGAGCAGCTTGCGCCTGATGGCTTCGACAATGTCGACAACGTTCTGAGCTATTCCCAGCGCGAGGCGATCGTGCGCGGCTATGCCACCAAGGCCGGCTTCGCTGCGGTGCCGGGGCTCGCGGCGGTGCGCGCCTGAGACGCAAAAGGGCGATGAACCATCATCGCCCTTTTGGTTTTTGATTGAGCAAGACCTTCCGGAAAACCGCCGCGCGCTTTTCCGGGGCCGTGCCGCTAGCCGCCGGGAGGCGGCGGCAGGAAGTGGATGTTGAACTCGGCGGCCATCGCCACCACGTCCTCAGGCTTCTGCTCCTTCATGTTGTGAAGGCCCCAGAACAGGTCGAACAGCTTGCGGCTCGGCGCCACCCAGAACAGCACTTTTGCGGTCTGCTCCGACTTGTTGAAGATGCCGTGCGGCACGCCCATGCCGAGGCGGATCAGGTCGCCTGCGGTTGCCTGTGACTCCGAATTGCCGAGCATGAAATCGAGCTTGCCCTCCAGCATGTAGAGATACTCATCCTGGTCGGGATGAATGTGCGGTGGCACGAATGTGCCCGGCGGCAGCGTTGCGTGCCAGGAGAAGCTGTTCTCGGCATAGCTCTTCGGCACATAGGTCTGGCCGAGGATGTTCCAGGAAATGCCCTGGATGCCCTCATTGGCCCGTGTGATGCCGGTGATTTCGCTCTTCATTGCAGTCCTCCCGTAACGCGATGCGGCTTAGTTTGCCGCCTTGCAGTCCTTGGCATAGCGGTCGCCGTAGTTCTCAAACACCTTCTGGACGATCTCGGTCTGGAACTTGCCGTCCGGACGCTTGGCGACCTTGGTCAGGTAGAAATCCTGGATCGGATAGCCGTTGGTGTTGAACTTGAAGGCGCCGCGCAGCGAGGTGAAGTCGGCCTTCTTCAGGGCAGCCGCAACGGCGTCCTTGTTGGAGAGGTCGCCCTTCACGCCCTTGATGGCGCTGTCAATCAGCATGGCGGCGTCATAGGCCTGGAAGGCGTAGGTGCCGGGCACGCCGTTGTAGGCAGCCTCATAGGCCGCGACGAATTTCTTGTTCTGGGGATTGTCGAGATTGGGCGCCCAGTTCGCGCCGCCGAACATGCCGACGGCCGCGTCCTGTTGCGCCGGCAGGGTCGATTCATCCACCGTGAAAGCCGAGAGCACCGGAATGCTATCGGCTAGGCCGGCCTGTCTGTACTGCTTCACGAGATTAACCCCGAGACCGCCCGGCATGAACGTGAAGAGCGCGTCGGGCTTCTGCGAGGAAATCTTGGAAAGCTCCGGCTGGAAGTCCAGCGTGTTCAGCGGCATGTAGGATTCCTCGACGATCTCGCCCTTGTAGTCGAGCTTGAAGCCGGCGACCGAGTCCTTGCCGGCCTGATAGTTCGGCACCATCAGATACATGCGCTTGTAGCCGCGATCCTGCGCGACCTTGCCGAGGATCTCGTGAACCTGATCGTTCTGGTACGAGGTCACATAGAAGAACGGGCTGCAGTCCTTGCCGGCAAAAGTCGACGGGCCGGCATTGGGGCTGATCAGGAAGACTTTCGATTCCGTCACGGGGCGGTGGATCGCCTGGAGAATGTTGGAGAAGATCGGCCCGACCACGAAGTCGACCTTGTCGCGTTCCAGAAGGCCCTTCACCTTGGTCACCGCTGCGTCCGGCTTGAGTTCGTCGTCGACCACCACGACCTCGACATCGCGGCCGCCCATCTTGCTGCCGAGATCCTTCACCGCGAGTGCAAAGCCGTCGCGAACCTGCTGGCCGAGCGCGGCGGCGGGTCCCGACAGGGTCACGATCACACCGAGCTTGATCTTCTCCTGGGCGAGGGCGGGGCTCATTGCCGTGCCGAGCAGCAAGGCGGCTGCGGCCAAGGTCGTTTGCGTCTTCATGGTCTGTCCCCCGTGACATCAGGGCCTGCGCTGCAAGCCGCGTACTCCAATACAAGCTTATGCCGATGATGGCTGCCGCGGCAAGCAAAGCTCAAGACGCCGCCATCTCGCGAGGCAGCGAGCATGCAAGCGGCGCGCCAATTACTTGAAGCCTAAAGAAATCGACGTGCGGTCGATTGCTGCAGCTTTGGACTTGCGGTCGGCTTCAATTTATTTGAAGCTCAAAACGTTGGGAATCCGTGCTGGCGCCAAAGCCTGCCGTCAATGACTGCATCAGATGCTTGATTCCGAGACCAAGGCCGTCGAGACGCCGGAGGACCACGCCGAAGAGCTTCGGCTGTGGCTGCGTATGCTTACCTGCACGACCCTGATCGAGGGCGAAGTCCGCGGCCGCCTGCGGCAGCGGTTCGACGTCACGTTGCCCCGTTTCGATCTGATGGCACAGCTCGACAAGGCGCCCGATGGCATGACGCTGTCCGATGTCTCCAAGCGCATGATGGTTTCCAACGGCAACGTCACCGGCCTCGTCGAGCGTCTGGTGGAATCCGGCCATCTCGACCGGCGCACGTCGGAGACCGACCGCCGGGTCCAGGTGATCCGCCTGACAAAGCTCGGGCGCGCCGAGTTTCGCCGGATGGCGGCGGAACACGAGACCTGGATCGCCGATCTCTTCGCCGACCTGACGCCGAAGGATGTGCGCGAGCTGATGCGGCTCCTCGCCAAGACCAAGGCGTCGGCGCAGAAGTCGGCTGGCCGCCGCCGGGCGTAGGTCCCGCGGGCCGATGCGCCCGCCAATCCCACCTTGCCGCAGGAAAATGCACGGGATGCCCAAAATCCACTATTGCGCCAAATTGTTTTAAGCCTAAAATGTTTCCCAGTTAGTGCTGCCGGGTGCTTCCATGCGCAAAGGAGCGTGCGATGGCCAACGCCGCCAAGGTTCAAATGTCGGGCTCGTCTGACGGCAATGCTGCGACGGCCCATGTCGATACGTTCGCACGGCAACATCTGCCGCCGCGCGAGCTGTGGCCCGACTTCATCTTCACACGGCCTGAGCTGCAATATCCGCCACGATTGAACTGCGTCGGCTATTTCCTCGATCGCTGGGTCGAAGAGGGCCATGGCGACGCGCCTTGCGTCATCAGCCCCGCGGTCAGCTACAGCTATCGCGAGCTGCAAGCACTCGTGAATCGCATCGCCAATGTTCTGGTCGGCAAGCTTGGTCTCGTGACCGGCGGGCGCGTGCTGCTGCGCTCTGCCAACAATCCGATGATGGTCGCAACCTATCTTGCGGTGATCAAGGCCGGAGGCATTTGCGTCGCGACGATGCCGCTGCTGCGCGCCAAGGAGCTGTCCTATCCGATCCAGAAGGCGGAGATCACGCTGGCGCTCTGCGACGGAAAGCTCGCCGACGAGATGGAGAAGGCGAAAGCCGCGGCGCCCGGTCTTAAGCAGGCCGTCTATTGGGGCAACGGCGCGGCCGACTCGCTCGAGGCGCTGATCGCCGACGCAAGCCCGGAGTTCAAGGCCGTCGATACCGCCTCCGACGACGTCTGCCTGATCGCCTTCACGTCGGGCACGACCGGCGATCCCAAGGGCACCATGCATTTCCACCGCGACATGCTGGCCGTCTGCGACGGCTACGCGCGCAACATCTTGCGCGCCGAGCAGAAGGATCGTTTCGTCGGCTCCGCACCGCTCGCCTTCACGTTCGGCTTCGGCGGCGTGCTGTTCCCCATGCATATCGGCGCCTCCTTCGTCGTGCTGGAGAAGACGACGCCGGAGGACATCCTGACGGCGATCGAGCAGTACAAGACCACGGTCTGTTTCACCGCGCCGACCGCGTATCGCGCCATGATCGGCAAGCTTCCGGGCCGGGACATTTCTTCGCTTCGCAAGTGCGTCTCCGCCGGCGAGACACTGCCCAAGCCGACATTCGATGCCTGGTTCAAGGCCACCGGCATCAAGCTGATGGACGGCATTGGCTCGACCGAGATGCTGCACATCTTCATCAGCGCGACCGAGGACGAGATCCGTCCGGGGGCAACCGGCAAGCCGGTGCCGGGTTATGAGGCGAAGATCGTCGACGACGCCGGCAATGACGTGCCGCCTGGGACGATGGGCCGCCTCGTGGTTCGCGGTCCGACCGGGTGCCGCTATCTCGCGGACGAACGGCAGCGCAGATACGTCCAGAATGGCTGGAACATCACCGGCGACACCTACCTGATGGATGACGACGGCTATTTCTGGTACCAGTCGCGCTCCGACGACATGATCGTGTCGGCCGGCTACAACATCGCAGGCACTGATGTCGAGGCGGTGCTGCTGACGCATCCCTCCGTCGCCGAGTGCGGTGTGGTTGGCGCACCGGACGAGGCACGCGGAATGATCGTGAAGGCTTATATCATCGCCGCGCCCGGCGTAACGCCGGATGCCCAACTTGCGGCCGAGTTGCAGGAATATGTCAAACGCGAGATCGCGCCCTACAAGTACCCGCGCGCGATCGAGTTTGTGACGCAATTGCCGAAGACCGAGACCGGCAAGTTGAAGCGTTTTGCCCTGCGGCAACTGGCTCAAGCTTCGGCGACGTCGTCGGGCGTTGCGGCAGAATGAGGGAAGGACGGAGCATTTGTCCGTGACAACGCCGAAAGGCCCGCAGCTCGCGGTGCTGTCGACCGCCGATGAGAAGGTCACGCTTTCGGCGGCGCAGATCCTCCAGCCGGCCGGCTGGCCGGTGCCGAAAGGCTACGCCAACGGCATGGCCGCCGAGGGGAGGATCGTCGTCACCGGCGGCGTGATCGGCTGGGATGCCGAAGAGCGTCTCGCGGACGGCTTTGTCGCGCAGGTCCAGCAGGCCCTGAGCAACATTGCAGCGATCCTGACTGAGGCCGGCGCACGCCCTGAGCACCTCGTGCGCCTGACCTGGTACGTCGTCGACATGGACGAGTACCTCGCGAACCTGAAGGAGCTCGGCAAGGTCTACCGTGCCATCTTCGGTGCGCACTATCCGGCAATGGCGCTGCTTCAGGTGGTACGGCTGGTCGAGAAGGCGGCGCGCGTCGAGATCGAGGCCACCGCCGTCATTCCCCGCTGAGTCGCGGTTGCTCCCTCAGCTTGCCTTGTTAGCTCGCTTTGGCGAGATCGTCGTCCTCGGGTGAGTTCAGATAAATGCCGGACATGGTGTCGACCCAGCACAAATGGTCGTGCACCTTCTTCACGCCCTCGACGTTCTCCGCCGCGACGACCGCGGCCTGCCGCGCGCGTTCTTCGGTGATGACGCCGCTGAGGTGAACGATGCCGTCGCGAACGATGACGTTGAGTCCGAACGGGCACCAATCGTTCTTCTCCATGGTATCGATGATGCGGTTGCGAATATGATCGTCATCGGCCGTCGGATCGGGCACCTCGCGGGCGAGCCCTGCGACAGCCTGCAACAGGTTGGCGCGGGACACGATCCCGACGACCATGTCGCCGCGTACCACCGGCAGGCGCTTCACGTTGTTCCGTTCCATGAGGTCGACGATCTCCGCGAGTGCCGTGTCCTCGGTGATGGTCACGGGCGAGGCGGTCATCACCTCCGAGACCTTGCGGCCGTGCTCGTGGACGAAGTCGCTGGCCGATTTGCCCGGACCGAGGATGAACCGCAACCAGCGCCCCCGCTTGCGCCCGGTGCCGATCTCGCTGCGGCGGATGAAGTCTCCTTCCGAGACGACGCCGACGAGCTTGCCGGTGTCGTCGACCACCGTGAGGCCGCTGACGTGCCGCTTCAGCATGATGTTGGCCGCCTCGACGATGCTGGTATCGGGGGTGACCGAGATGACCGACCGGGTCATGATCTGATGGGCGCGCATGGACGACTCCGCTGGCTTGTCGAATTTCAATGCGCAAAACCTAGCCCGGCCGTCGGGGTGTGGTTTGACTCAGGTCAAGCGATCCAGGCCGTTTCTCCCTGGTTGAGCAATTGTGATCCGTGCCCGGATTTGATGCAGCTCAACACGTATCGGAAGCGTCGCCATATCCTGTTGCCGACATAGATCAGAAGCCCGCAGGATCATTCAGCCATGAGCGTCGTGAAGGTATTTCCACGGGCCGAAGAGCCGCCGGCACAGGCTCTCCCCGCCAATTCGGCTGCCGAAGCCCCTGCGACGATCCCCGAAAGGATCCCTGAGAAGCCGGCCGTCGCCAATTCCGCGCCTGCATCGGAGCCTTACCCCTTCGACCGCGCGTTTCATGCGATGCTGGCGCGGTTCACGGGCGGGATTTCGCCTGTGGCCTTGTCGCTCGCCTGGCTCGACTGGAGCACGCATCTTGCCGCGGCGCCGGAGCGCCGGATGCAGATGTTCCGTAACGGTCTTCGCGATACCGGTATGCTCCTGCAAGCCGTCGCGCACGCGACCTCGCAAAAGCCGTGGTCCGTGATTGAGCCGCAGGGACGCGATCGTCGCTTCAAGGACCCGCAATGGGAGACCGCGCCGTTCAATCTGCTTGCGCAGGCGTTCCTGCTGTCGGAGCGCTGGTGGCACGATGCCACGACCGGCGTGCGTGGCGTGTCGCATGCAAACGAAGCCGTCGTCGAGTTCTCGGTGCGCCAGATGCTCGACATGCTGGCGCCGTCGAATTTCGCGGCCACCAATCCGCAGGTTCTCGAAAAGGCGTTCCAGAGCGGCGGCGAGAATTTTGTGTTCGGTTGGCAGAACTGGTGCAGCGATCTGATGCGGCTGCTCTCTGTCTCGAAGCCGGCGGGTGACGAGCAGTTCGTCGTCGGCAAGACGGTGGCAGCTACGCCCGGCAAGGTCGTCTACCGCAACGATCTGATCGAGCTGATCCAGTATCATCCCACGACCGCGCAAGTGCGACCCGAGCCGATCCTGATCGTGCCGGCCTGGATCATGAAGTATTACATCCTCGATCTGTCGCCGCAAAATTCCCTGGTCCGGTATCTGACCGGTCAAGGCTTCACCGTGTTCGCGATCTCCTGGCGCAATCCGGATGCGAAGGACAGGGATGTTGCCTTCGACGACTATCGCAAGCTGGGAGTGATGGCCGCGCTGGACATGATCGGCCGGATCATGCCCGATCGGAAGACCCATGCGCTCGGCTACTGTCTGGGCGGCACGTTGCTGTCGATCGCCGCGGCGGCCATGGCGCGCGACGGCGATGGCCGTCTCGGCACCATCACGCTCCTTGCCGGCCAGACCGACTTCACCGAGGCCGGCGAGTTGACGCTCTTCATCAACGAGAGCCAGGTCGCCTTCCTCGAAGACATGATGTGGCAGCGCGGCTATCTCGACACGACACAGATGGCCGGTGCGTTCCAGCTGCTGCGCTCCAACGAGCTGATCTGGTCGCGGCTGTCGCGTGACTATCTGATGGGCGAGAGTTCGCAGCCGAGCGATCTGATGGCCTGGAACGCCGATGCCACGCGGCTGCCTTATCGCATGCACTCGGAGTACTTGCGCAAGCTGTTCCTCGATAACGATCTGGCCGAAGGCCGCTATCGCGTCGAGGGTAGGAGCGTCTCGCTCTCCGACATTCACGCGCCGATGTTCGTGGTGGGCACGCTCGCCGACCACGTGGCGCCGTGGCGATCCGTCTACAAGATCCACTATCAGGCTGATGCCGACGTAACCTTCCTGTTGACCAACGGCGGCCATAATGCCGGCGTCGTCGCGCCTCCCGACGAGCCCTGGCACACCTATCAGGTCATGACCAAGGCCGCCGATGCGCCGTATGTCGGCCCCGACGAGTGGCTGAAGCTGGCGCCGCATGTTGAGGGATCGTGGTGGCCGGAATGGGCTCAATGGCTGGCGGCGCGCTCAGGTGAGCCCTGTGATCCACCGTCGATCGGTGTCGGGGGGGCTGACGGTCTGCCCGACGCGCCGGGAGACTACGTCCACAGCTAATCCTTGGGCTCCGCGTTCGGAGCAAGGTCTGACGAGCGGAAGGGCTTGGCCTTGTCCAGCTTCCGGTAGGCCGTAGAGGCGGTTCGCAGCAGCCTCTTTTCCCGCTTGCGGTCGAGGAAGCGAATGCCGGCCTCGGGGCCGGCGCCGTTCAACGACGCTGCCAGCGCTTGCCCGCGCGCATCGTCGTTCAATTGCCCGAGGGACCTCTGTGCCTTGCGCAATTGCTTGAGGATGGACTTCTGCTTCGCCAGGGAATCGTCATCGAACAGGTCCGTGAGCGACTCGATCGAATAGGTCAGCCGCTTGTTGAGAAGCCGCAACCTGTGTCGTTTCTCGACATCGAGCTTGCGCAGCTTCCTGGCCTTCCTGAGCAGCGTCTCTTCCCACTCGGTCAGCCGCGCCGTCGCGTGGTCGGCGAGCGAGCAACGGCGCAACCTGACGGCTTCCTTGCTGCGCCGGGTCGACCAGGGCCCGCTCTCGATCCACGCCGAGGTCTGCTCGACCAAGCGCTTGTAGCGCGCGGATTGCAGCGCGCGCGCGAGCAGGCGGTGGCTCTCGGCGCGCTTCTCGTCCCAGTGCTGGAGCTCGGCGATCACGGCGAGCTCGTCGCCACTCTCGGCGACGACCCGCTCGATCGCCACGTCGAGATCCCGCACCAGGCCGAGCTGGCTGTTGAGCCATTTCAGCTCGGCCCAGACGTTCGGCCGCAGCGTGTCGTCCACCATCGGCGAGAAGAAGCGGATGGCGGTGCGCAGATGCGTCAGTGCGATGCGGATCTGGTGCAGCGCGTCGGGATCGCCGCGGCAAGTGCCGTCGTGCTGGGCAAGGACCGCACCGAGGTGGCGGCGCGCGATGATCCGGAACGCCGTATCGCAGGCCATGCCGGGGCTGAGGCGGCCGGGCAGGGCATTGCGCCGCGTCGCCGGCTTGGCGCGCGCGGTCGCGGTCGAACTTGTGGTGGGTCGCGACATCCTTGCCCGCGTCAATCAGATTGCCTTATTTTGCCCTGCGATTGCGTCCCGGCAGCGCTGGAGCGTCTGCTCTTGTGTCCCGGATGCATCGATGGTCGCCCAACCGACATGGCCGATATTATAGTGCTCTTGCTGCGCAGCAACCTCTTGCGTGGCGTCGGAGGCATCCCCGTGGCGGCTGCCGATGCGCGCCTGACGGGTCGCGAGGTCGGCGACGAGGAATAGTCCGCTCAGCGGCACGTTGCATTGGCGGGCCATGGCGGCCAGTTGCTCCCGTTCGGATTCGCTTGCAAAGACGGCATCGACGATTGCGGAATGGCCTTGCGCCAACACCTGTCGGGCGCTCTGCACCAGCACCTCGTAGACGCGTGCCGTGACCTCGGGCCGGTACGTGGACGGTGGCAGCCGGTGGGTGTGTTCCACCTGAAACAGCTGCTTGCGAATGATGTCGCTGCGCAGCACGACGGCTCCCGGTTGCGGCGCGACGTTGGGTGCCAGCGCGCGGGCGAGGGCGGACTTGCCGGTGCCCGATAGTCCGCCGACCGCAATCAGGCGCGGGGTGGGCGGGTGGATCAGAGCCCGGGCGAGATCGAAGTAGCGGCGCGCCTCGTGAAGAATTCCTGTCCGGTCGGCATCGGGCCGCGTCAGCCGCGCCAGCGCCACCTGGGCGCGGATTGCCGCGCGAATGGACATGAACAGCGGCAGGACCGAGAGCGCATCGAGGTTTTCGGGCGGCGTTGCGGCGAGATACCGGTTCAGGACGATATTGGCTGCGAGCGGTTGACCATGGTGCAGCAGGTCCATCAGCGTGAACGCGAGGTCGTAGAGCACGTCGACAGTTGCGATTCTCGCATCGAACTCGATCGCGTCGAACAGCACCGGCTGGTCGTCGATCGCAACGATATTCGCAAGATGCAGGTCGCCGTGGCAGCGGCGCACGTATCCCTGACGGCCGCGTTCTTCGAGCAGCGGCCGCAGGCGCTGCAATACCGCGTGCGAGGCTTCGCCGAGTTGCTCGATCTCTTCGGCTTCGAGATGGTTGCCCTTCCGCAAGCCGTCGCCGTTTCCATCGACGAGGCCGGGGATGGAGGCAACCCATGCCGTGCCGTCGGCGCGAGGTGCCATCGCGTGCGACGCCACGATGGCATCAGCGGCAGCCGAAGCGAGGTTCGCATCCAGCGGGCCGGCCTTCGCCAGATGATCCAGCGTCCGGGTTTCGTCGAAGCGGGACATGTCGACCGCATACTCGACCGGCCGGCCGCGGCCGTCGACCTGCAGCGATCCGTCCGGGTCCTCGGTGATCGCCAGGACGCGGTGATAGATCTGCGGCGCCAGCGGCCGGTTGATCCTGATCTCCTCCTCGCAGGCCGCCTTGCGTTTCTCGAGCGTCGAATAGTCGAGGAACGGAAACCGGACAGACCGCTTGATCTTCAGCGCGCGGCTACCGTCGAGAAACACCGACGCGGCATGCGTATCGATCCGTGTCACGCCCGGATGCGCGCAGAGCGCCGTGAAGATCCGTTCCTGGGCAGCCGTTTCGTCTGTCATCGAAGCTGGTATTCCGAGATAAGGTCAGGGCCTGAGCACGGCGGCGCCAAGAATCTGTCCATTCCGCAGCATGTCCAGAACTTCGTTGGCCTGATCGAGCGGGAATGCGGTCGTCTCGGTGCGCACGCCCGCCTGCGGAGCGATCCTGAGAAAATCGAGACCGTCCTGTCGGGTGAGATTGGCAACGGAGATCAGCTGCCGTTCCTGCCAGAGCAGGTCGTACGGAAAGCTCGGAATGTCGCTCATATGGATGCCGGCGCAGACCACGCGGCCACCCTTGCGAACGGCGCGCAGCGCGGCCGGCACGAGCTCGCCGGCGGGAGCATAGATGATGGCGGCGTCGAGCGGTGTGTCGGGCATTTCGTCCGAGGCGCCCGCCCAGACGGCGCCGAGCCGGCGGGCGAGGTCCTGCGCGGCCAGATCGCCGCGCCGTGTAAACGCGTGGACAGAGCGCCCCTGCCAGACCGCGACTTGCGCGACGATATGGCCGGCGGCGCCGAAGCCGTAGATGCCCAGCCTCTCAGCCTGGCCGGCGAGGACCAGCGAACGCCAGCCGATCAGGCCTGCACACAGCAGAGGGGCGAGAGCCACGTCGTCGCCGGCCTCGCCCAGCGGAAAGGCATAGCGCGCATCGGCGACCACGTGCGTTGCATAGCCGCCGTCCCTTGTATAACCGGTGAAGAGCGGGCGGTCGCAGAGGTTCTCCATGCCCTCCCGGCAAAACCGGCAGTTTCCGCAGGTGAACCCGAGCCAGGGAATGCCGACCCGGTCACCCAGCGCATGCGTTGCGACATCGGGGCCGACGAGATCGATACGGCCGACGATTTCATGGCCAGGTACGATCGGGTAGCGGATGTCGGGCAATTCGGCGTCGACGACGTGAAGATCGGTCCGGCAGACGCCGCAGGCGCTGACTCTCACCCGGATCTGACCTTCGCCAGGGATTGGATCGGGGCGCTCCTCCATCCGCAGCCGTGCTCGCGGGGCAGCCAACACCATCGCACGCATCAGTCTCTCCGGGGCGAACCGCTCCGATCGAACTATCCATAGAATGACAGCGCGGGGGCAGTCCTTGACTTCCCTCAATGCCCGCCTTTGCCCGTCTGGACGGTTCCCCAAGGCTTGTTGAGGATCAAAAAGGCTTGATGAGGATCAATGGTGTTGACGAAAGCCGGCCTATTCTGGTGGCAAGGAGAACCCCGATGCCCCTGAAGGACGTTTTTCTGCCGCTTGTCGGCCAGCCGCGCGGACCGGCTGTTGCTGCGATCGAGAAATGCGTGGCAGTCGCCGCCGACCTCGGCGCCAGGATCACCGCGCTCGCGCTCGAGGAAGACGTTTTCGTGCGGCCGATGGTGCTGCTCCCCGATGATCCCGATGCCGCCGTGGCAAAGGGGCCCCTTGGAGCGGACGATGTGCAGCATCTTCTGAATGCCTTCACTGATGCGGCGGCCCGCGCCAACGTTCGGACCCAAAGCCGGTCGGGCAAGGTGCCGGCGGACCAGATTGCGTCGATACTGGCCGAACAGGCGCGTTTCAGCGATCTCACGCTGGTTCCCGTGAAGTCGCACGACAGCCGAACGGAGCACATCATCGAGACGATCCTGTTTGAATCCGGGCGGCCGCTGCTGCTCTGCCCGGAGCAGCATGTGGACGTGCTGCGACCGGAATTCGAGAAAGTCATGATCGCTTGGGATCACTCCGCGCGCGCGGCGCGGGCGGTCGGTGACGCGCTGCCGATCCTTCAGGCTGCGGCCTCGGTCCGCGTGGTGACCGTGGCCGACGACAAGACCGACGCGATCGTGCAATCCGGGACCGCCCTCGTCGATCATTTGAGCGAGCACGGTGTCCAGGCCTCGTTCGAGACGGCGAAAGGCGGCGGCAGCTCGATCGGCAAGGTGCTCGGAAGTTGGGCAAATTCCAATGCCATCGATGCGATCGTGATGGGCGCCTATCATCATTCGCGCCTGAACGAGATTGTCTGGGGTGGTGTGACAAAGACTGTCATTGGCCAGCCACCGTGCTGGGTTATGATCTCGCACTAGGCTCGCCGCAAGCTTGCCGGCCTGATCTTTCAACCATCGGAACCACCACCGACGGGGCGCATTTGCTTTCATGTCCACCTATCGCCTGAAGAACCTGCTGTCGCCGCGTTCGGTTGCGCTTGTCGGGGCGAGCGCCCGTCCGGTTTCCGTGGGGCGCGCCGTTCTGGAGAACATTCGCAAGGCTGAATTCACGGGACAGTTCGGCCTCGTCAATCCGCGTCATGCCGAGATCAGCGGCGTTGCCGCAGTGGCGAGCCTCGACAGGCTGGCATTCGTGCCCGAGCTCGTGGTCATCACCGCGCCGGCCCGGGAGGTTCCCGGCATCATCGACCAGGCCGGACGGCGCGGCTCGGCGGGCGCACTGATCGTCACGGCCGGACTCGGCCATGGGCCGGGATCGCTGCAAGAGGCCGTGATCGCCGCGGCTCGCAAATACGGCATGCGGCTGATCGGGCCGAACTGCCTCGGCATCATGATGCCCGGCGTGAGCCTCAATGCCAGTTTTGCCGCGCACATGCCGGGAGCTGGAAATCTCGCGCTGATTTCGCAATCCGGCGCGATCGCCGCCGGCATGGTGGACTGGGCCGCGCAGCGCGGCGTCGGCTTCTCCGGCATCGTCTCGATCGGCGACCAGATCGACGTCGATATTGCCGATCTGCTCGACTATTTCGCGATGGATCACAAGACCCGCGCGATCCTGCTCTATATCGAGGCCATCAAGGACGCGCGTAAATTCATGTCGGCGGCACGCGCCGCGGCGCGTGTGAAGCCGGTTGTCGTGGTGAAGTCCGGCCGCATGGCGCAGGGTGCGAAGGCGGCAGCGACCCACACCGGCGCGCTTGCGGGTGCCGACGCCGTCTATGATGCGGCGTTCCGCCGCGCGGGTATCCTGCGGGTCTCCGATCTGCGCGAGCTGTTCGACTGCGCCGAGACGCTCGGCCGCGTCGAATCGCCGACCGGAAAGCGCCTCGCCATTCTGACCAATGGCGGCGGCATCGGTGTCCTCGCCGTCGATCGACTGGTCGAGCTTGGCGGAATTCCCGCGTCCATCTCGGCGGATGCCCGCAAGAAACTCGATGACGCGCTGCCGCCGACCTGGTCCGGCGCAAATCCCGTCGACATCGTGGGCGATGCCGATGCAGCGCGCTACGCGGCGGCGCTCGAGGTGCTGCTCGCCGACGCCGACAATGACGCAGTTCTCGTCCTCAACGTGCAGACGGCGATCGCCTCGGCTTCCGACATCGCGAGGACCGTGACGGAGCTCGTCGGCAAATATCGCGAGAAGCACCGCAGTTGGGCAAAGCCGGTGCTTGCCGCCTGGGTCGGGGCCGATCAAGCGATCATTCAGACGCTCTCCGGCGGGGGCATTCCGAACTATCCGACCGAGGACGATGCGGTGCGCGGTTTCATGCATCTGGTCCGGCACCGCGAAGTGGTCGAGGAACTGAGCCAGGTTCCCCCTGCAATGCCCGACACGTTCGTGCCTGACGCCCGGGCGGCCAGGCAGATCGTAGCCGCAGCCATCGCCGATGACCGCAAATGGCTCGAGCCTGTCGAGATCAAGCACCTGCTCGAAGCCTACGACATCGCGATGGTGCCGACCTATGCCGCGGCCGACGTCGAGCAGGCCGTGGCGTACGCGAACGAGATGTTCGCGCAAGGTGCCACCGTCGTGCTGAAGATCATGTCGCGCGACATCGTGCACAAATCAGATGTCGGCGGCGTCGTTCTCAATCTGACGACGCCGGAGGCGGTGCGTGCGGCTGCCTCCGATATTCTCGCCCGGGCAAGGAAGCTGCGGCCCGAGGCCCGTATCGGCGGCGTCATCGTCCAGGCGATGGTCGTCAAGGCGAAGGCGCGCGAGCTGATCCTCGGTCTTGCCGACGATCCCACGTTCGGCACCGTCGTCGTCTTCGGCCGGGGCGGAACGGCGGTGGAGATCATCAATGACAGGGCGCTGGCGCTGCCGCCGCTCGATCTGCAACTCGCCCGCGACTTGATCGACCGCACGCGGGTCTCGCGGCTGCTGCGCGCCTACCGGGACGTGCCGGCCGTCAAGCAGGACGCCGTCGCCATGGTGCTGGTCAAGCTCGCCCAGATGGCGGCCGATCTCCCTGAGATCCGCGAGTTCGACATCAACCCGCTGCTCGCGGACGAGACCGGTGTGACGGCAGTCGACGCCCGTGTCGCGGTGGGGCCGTCGCAGCGGAAGTTTGCCGGCTCAGGCCCCGCCAATTTCGCCGTTCGCGCCTATCCCTCGCAGTGGGAGCGCCGCCTCAAGCTCAAGGACGATTGGCGCATCTTCGCGCGGCCGTTGCGCCCCGACGACGAGCCGACCATCCACGAGTTCCTGCGTCATGTGACGCCTCACGACCTACGCCTTCGCTTCTTCGCGCCGATGAAGGAGTTCACCCACGAATTCATCGCGCGCCTGACCCAGCTCGACTACGCGCGCGCGATGGCTTTCATCGCATTCGACGAGGCTACCGGCGAGATGGTCGGCGTGGTCCGGCTCCATTCGGACTCGATCTACGAGAGCGGTGAATACGCGATCCTGCTGCGGTCCGATCTCAAGGGCAGGGGGCTTGGATGGGCCCTGATGCAACTGATCATCGACTATGCGAGATCCGAAGGGCTGAAGGCCATATCGGGCGACGTGCTTCAGGAGAACACCGTGATGCTCGAAATGTGCCGGCAGCTCGGTTTCGAGGTCAAGCCGGATCCGACCGAGCCTGATATCTGCGACGTCCGGCTGAAGCTCTGAGCGCGCCGGCTAAAGCATGATCCGGAAAAGTGCGTGTCGGTTTTCCGAAAAGATCATGCTCAAACAACAACCCAAAGCACGATGACGATTCATCCCAATCTCATCGCGCTTCAGGAGCGCGCTTCGGCCGACGTTGCAGCGGCAGTCTCCTTGGTCGTTTTCCGCAGGCTCTTGACGATGATCGCGATCAGCGGCACCAGCACCGGCACGATCGTGCTCAGCGGATGATGCACCGCGCCCGACACCTGGGTCTGGAGCGCGCGCGCCTCGAGCTGAAGGGCCTCGATGGATGCGCCGTGAATTTCATTGGCGAGCTCGATGTCGCGGCCGGACGGAGCCCGCCCGGCGATGACGAAGAGGACCGCCGCGATGGCAAAATTGACGGCGCCGAGGATGGCCGCTGCCGCAATTGCGCTCCAGATCTGGACCAGCGCGAAATAGGCCGACAGCTCCAGCATCAGGAGCCCGAATGCCGCGATCAATGCCGCAAAGGCGCGCAGGCCGAGGCCTACCAGCAGATGGCGCAGCCTGATGTCTGCGATGATCCTGTCGGTCCGCCACAGCACGCGCAGATGTTTGACGACGTTCTCGGTATTCACCTAGTGTCTCCTCAGCATGAAGCCGACGACGACGCCGAGCGCGAAGGCGGAGGCGAGCGACGTCATCGGGCGCTCCGCGATGAGGCCCTGAAGCTGCTCCTGCTCGTCGCTGACGGTTTCGCCGAGCTCGGCAAGCGCGGCCTTGATCTGATCGGCCAGAGCCTCGGCGCGGTCCTTCGAACTCTCGAACATTTCCTCGCCGGCCGTGCTCAGCAGGCGGGTGACGTCCACCTTCAACGTCCGCAGTTCTTCGCTCATCCTGTCGCTGTCGAACATGGATTTGATGTCTCCATTGAATGGAGCGAACCTAAGACCCGCCGGCGTGACCGCGCTTGATTTGCGTCAAGGGGTGGGCAGGGGCCTGCCCTTGAGACAGGTCAAACCGCCCGCCACACGCTGGCCTAGAAGTGGCGGCTGAATGGGGACCGATTGTCCCGATGAGGTGGAAGCGTGAACTCCGAACCGCTGTTGCTGGCAACGCCGTCTGGCGAGGGGCTGAAATTGCGCCCGCAAGGGTCCTGGACCGCGGCGAATGTGGCGATGCTCGAAACTCTGTCCCGCTCGGTCGGCGCGGATGTCGATCGATCCAGGGCCGTGACGCTGGACATGTCGGGCGTCAGTGCGCTGGATACGCTCGGCGCCTGGGTCCTGGAGAAGCTGTCGCGCAGGGCCGCAACGTCAGGCAGATCGGCCGAATTCGTCGGCGTCGCCGATCATTTCAGCGGTCTGATGGACGAGGTGCGTGAGGTTAACCGCCACACGCCGGCGCCGGCAGCTGCGCCAAATCCGCTTCTGCTCAGGCTCGGCGATCTCGGCAAGTCCACGGTCGGCGCGCGGGAAGACATTACGATCTTCCTGCAAATGCTCGGCGCATTGTTCATGGCCATTTTCGGTGTGCTGCGCCGGCCGCGGTCGCTGCGGCTGACGTCGCTGGTCTACCAGCTCTACCGCATCGGATGGCAGGCGATTCCCATCGTCGCGCTGATCACCTTCCTGATCGGCGCCATTATCGCCCAGCAGGGATTCTTCCATTTCCGCAGGTTCGGTGCTGAGTCCTATACCGTCGATATGGTGGGCATCCTCGTGCTGCGCGAGCTAGGCGTTCTGATCGTCGCCATCATGGTCGCCGGCCGGTCGGGGAGCGCCTACACCGCCGAGCTCGGTTCGATGAAGATGCGCGAGGAGATCGACGCGCTGTCGACGATGGGGCTCGATCCCGTCGGCGTCCTGATCCTGCCGCGTGTTGCGGCGCTGGTCATCGCACTGCCGATTCTCGCCTTCATCGGATCGATTGCCGCGCTCTATGGCGGCGGCCTGGTCGCGCAGTTCTACGGCGACATGGGGCCGGCGATCTACATCGCACGGCTGCATGAGGCCATTTCCGTCACCCATTTCGAGGTGGGCATCCTGAAGGCGCCGTTCATGGCGCTGGTGATCGGGATTGTCGCCTGTAGCGAGGGCTTGCGCGTCAAGGGCAGTGCCGAGTCGCTGGGGCGGCAGACGACGACGTCGGTGGTCAAGTCGATCTTCCTGGTGATCGTGCTCGACGGCCTGTTCGCAATCTTCTTTGCCTCGATCGGGATGTGACGATGGGCGAACCGCAGGAACAGTTCGCGATCCGCGTCCGCGACCTCGTGGTCGGCTTCGGCCGCCAGACGGTGCTCGACCATCTCTCGCTCGACGTTCGCAAGGGCGAGATTCTCGGGCTGGTGGGAGCGTCCGGCGGCGGCAAGTCGGTCTTGATGCGAACCATCATCGGCCTCATCCCGCGCCGAAGCGGTACCATTGAGGTCATGGGGCACGAGATCGGCGGCACGCATGACCGCGGCACGCAAGGCGCGGCCGCGACATGGGGCATCCTCTTCCAGCAGGGCGCGCTGTTCTCCTCGCTGACGGTCCGCCAGAATGTCCAGTTTCCGCTGCGCGAAAATCTCGTCCTGTCGCAGGAGCTGATGGACGAGATCGCGATCGCCAAGCTCGAAATGGTCGGGCTGCGGGCGCAGGACGCCGACAAATATCCGGCGGAGCTGTCCGGCGGCATGACCAAGCGCGTGGCGCTGGCGCGCGCGCTCGCGCTCGATCCGCCGATCCTGTTCCTGGACGAGCCCACCTCCGGCCTCGATCCGATCGCCGCCGGCGATTTCGACGCGCTCATTAAGACGCTGCAAAAGACCCTGGGACTGACCGTGTTCATGGTCACCCATGATCTTGCCAGCCTCACCACGGTCTGCGACCGCGTGGCCGCGCTCGCCGACGGCAAGATCGTTGCGATTGGCCCGATGCGCGACCTGCTGCAATCCGAGCATCCCTGGGTGCGCGCCTATTTCCACGGCAAGCGCTCGCAGATGCTGCAACACGAGATGAGATGAGACATGGAAACCCGCGCTCCCTACGTGCTGATCGGCACCTTCGTGCTGGCCGCGATCCTCGCGGTGTTCGGCTTCATCTATTGGCTGAACAACACCGGCGGCATCGGGCCGCGCACGAACTACCATGTGCAATTCCAGGGACCGGTACCGGGGCTCCTGGTTGGCGCCGGCGTGTTGTTCAACGGCATCCGCGTCGGCGAGGTGGCCCAGCTGGGGCTCGCGCCGGACAATCCGCGCTTCGTCAATGCGACGATTTCGGTTGCCTCCGCCACGCCGGTGCGCGCCGACACCAGGGTCGGGCTCGATTTCCAGGGGCTGACCGGCGTGCCGGTGGTGACACTGGAGGGCGGCATGATCGTCGCCAAATCCGGCGAGCCCCTGACCTTGATCGCCGAGGCCGGCGCCGGCCAGAGCATGACGCAGGCGGCGCGCGATGCGCTGCGACGGGTGGATTCGGTGCTGGAGGACAATTCCGGCCCGCTGAAGGACACCATCGCGAATTTCAAGACGTTCTCCGACGGGCTCGCGCGCAACACCGGCAAGCTCGACGGCATCCTGGCGGGTCTCGAGAAGATGACCGGCGGCGGCGCGCCGGCGCAGAAGATCACCTATGACCTGCGCACGCCGCAGAACCTCGGACCGGCCGCCAAGACGCTTTCTGCGTCGCTGGCCATTCCCGAGCCGACCGCGGTCGCGATGCTCCAGACCCAGCGCATGCTGTTTGCGCCGGTCGGGGATAATCCAGGCTTTGCCGATTTCCTCTGGGCCGACAGCATTCCAAAGCTGGTGCAGGCGCGGCTGATCGACAGCTTCGAGAACTACGACATCGCCCATGCGCCGTTGCGCACGAGCGATCTCGGGCAGGCGGACTACCAACTGCTGATCGACATCAGACGCTTCCGGATTGCCACGGACGGCGAGACAAGGGTCGAGATCGGACTATCGGCGCGGATCGTCGACAAGAACGGCAAGGTGGTCGCGTCCCGCCTCGTCGAGACCAGTGAGAAGCTCGACAAGGTCGAACCGGCCGCTGCGGTCGCAGCGTTCGACGCGGCTTTCGCCCGCATCGCCAAGGAACTGATCGGCTGGACGGTGCTGGCGGTGTGAGGCCGCCTATTCCAGCGTCTTGAGGTAGGACAGGAGGTCGTGGATCTGGTCCGGACTGAGCTCGAAGGCGGGCATGTCGGCGTGGCCCGTGTAGATGCCTTCGGCCAGCGCCTCGCCAAGGGTCGCGATCGGATAATTCCGGTGCAGCGTGCGCAGCGGCGGGGCGATCTTGAGCGGGCTCTCGGAGACGCGGTCGATCGCGTGGCAGCGCGCGCAATTGGCCCGTGCAAAGGCCTTTCCGCGTTGTTCGGCGGTCGGTGCCGCCAGCGCTGGCGTGATCAGAAAGAGGCCAATCAGGCCCTGGCGGAGCGCATGGTGAAGCATGGAAGGCGGGATCCCGTCGAACTCTCGGCGCAGAATAGAGAGAGGAGACCCGCCAGAATTGATCTGGGTCAACCGCGTTTGTGAGGGTGCAGTAAAATGCGGGTGCGTATGGCGGACTCGGCCGGGGGGCGGAGCTGGACCGACGCTAGGAGCGGTGGATGAAGCCTTCCGTGGTCATGATTGAACCAAACGGGCATTTCTGCAGCGATTGTGCCATACGCACATCGGCGGTTTGTTCGTCGCTGGATGCGGCCGAGCTCAGGGAATTCGAGCATCTCGGACGCCGTGTCCATTTTTCCTCAGGCGAGACCGTGTTCTCCGAGGAGGACATCACGACCTCGTTCTACAACGTTCTCGAAGGCGTCATGCGGCTGTACAAGCTGCTCCCCGACGGCCGGCGGCAAATCGTCGGCTTCGCCTTGCCCGGCGATTTCCTGGGGATGAATCTGTCCGGCCGCCACAATTTTTCCGCCGATGCAATCGGCGCGGTGACCGTGTGCCAGTTCGCGAAGGCGCCCTTCGGGCGTTTCATCGAGGAGCGGCCGCAACTGCTCAGGCGGATCAACGAGCTGGCCATTCGCGAGTTGAGCCAGGCACGCGACCATATGGTCTTGCTCGGCCGCCGCTCGGCGGACGAGAAGGTTGCGGCTTTTCTGCTTGGCTGGCGCGAGCGGCTGCTCGCGCTCAAGGGGGCGTCCGACACGGTTCCACTTCCGATGAGCCGGCAGGACATCGCCGATTATCTCGGCCTGACCATCGAGACCGTCAGTCGCACCTTTACCAAGCTTGAACGCCACGGAGCGATCGCCATCATTCATGGCGGTATCAGCCTGCTCGACCCGGCTCGCGTCGAGGCCTTGGCCGCGGCCTGACAGGCTTTTCACGATGCTCTCGGATTTTTGATCCCGATCAATGACGGTGGGCGCCGGCCGCAAATAATGCCCCTCAACACCCGGGAGGAGCACGATGCCTATTGACGCGTTGCTGATGACCATTGTCGTCGTGGCGATCTTCGTCACTTTCGCCGCAGCTCTGGCATGGGCGGACCGACAAACCAGCGCGGGCCGGCTCGACCCCGATTCCAAGCGCTGAAGCCCCTGATCGTAAGCCTCCTCTGACGCGCTAAGCGCCGACGCTCGCCCGGCCGGCTCTTGGCTGTCCGGCAGCGCCTCAACGCAATCGCGGCGTGCGGTGCCTGCAACTCTGCATCGACTGGGACGCATTGGCGCATCCTTCGGATGCCGCCCTTGAGCCGGGCGGCGGGCATTTTCGCCGCATTTGCCTTAAAGCGCGCGCATGCTTTCCGGTTGAAATGCCGGGCAACACTGACTACGCAGGAACTCCAGTGCCTCGCAGTCTTAGGAGCCCAGCGGCGTGCCTCAGGACAAGACCGGCGACCCCCGACAATCGGCGGCGAACAAATTATCGGTCCTGCGCAAGCACCCGATCTTCGCGGATCTGGAGCCGGATGCGCTCGATCAGCTCTGCCGCTACGCCAAGCACACCACCGTGAAGCGCGGTGCGACGATCGCCGCCAAGGGCGACCCCGGCAACAACCTGTTCGCGGTGATCTCGGGGACGGTAAAGATATCCTCCTCCTCGCCCGACGGGCGGAATGCCATTCTCAATCTCATCGGTCCCGGAGAAATCTTTGGCGAGATCGCGGTTCTCGACGGTGCGCCGCGTTCGGCGGATGCGACCGCCAACACCAATTGCGAGCTCTACATCATCGATCGCCGCGACTTCCTGCCGTTCGTGAAGAGCCAGCCGGCGCTGGCGATGAAATTCATCGAGCTGCTCTGCGCGCGGCTGCGCTGGACCAGCCAGCAGGTCGAGCAGGTGATCCTGCAAAATCTTCCGGGCCGGCTCGCAAGCGCACTGCTCGGTCTCACCGAAGAGCGCAAGTTCGACTCCGGCAGCGGTACGCTCGCCATCACCCAGCAGGAAATCAGCGAGATGGTGGGGATGACGCGCGAGAGCATCAACAAGCAATTGCGCGCCTGGGCCGGACGCAACTGGGTTCGCCTCGAGCACGGCGCCATCGTCGTGCTCGATACCGATGCGCTGCGCGAGCTCGCCGAAAGCGGCCTCGGCGGCGAGTGATTGCGTTCGCCTAACCGTCGATGATGGCGACCGCGCGGGTCCAGCCCGCGGAGGCGCGTTCGATCTTCACCGGGAAGCATGAGACCGTGAACCCGGCCGGCGGCAATCGATCAAGATTGTGTAGCTTCTCGAGGTGGCAATAGCCGATGTGACGTCCCGCCTTGTGGCCTTCCCAGATCAGGCCGGCGTCTTTTGTTTCGGCATATCTCTTCGCGGTGTAGACGAACGGAGCGTCCCAGCTCCATCCGTCGGTGCCGGTCAGCCGCACGCCGCGCTCGAGCAGATACATGGTGGCCTCGTAACCCATGCCGCAGCCGGAATTGACGTAGTCGGCCTGGCCGAATTTGGCGCCGGCGCTGGTGTTGACGACGACGATCTCCAGCGACGACAGCGTGTGGCCGATGCGCTTGAGCTCCTTCTCGACGTCGGCGGCGGTCACGACATAACCATCGGGCAGGTGCCGGAAGTCGAGCTTCACGCCGGGCTGAAAGCACCATTCGAGCGGCACCTCGTCGATCGTCCATGACCGCTCGCCGCGATTCATGGTCGGGTGGAAGTGCCAGGGCGCATCGAGATGCGTGCCGTTATGCGTCGACAACGAGACCTGCTCGACGGCCCAGCCCTGGCCGTCCGGCAGGTCCTGCGCCTTGAGGCCGTCGAAGAACTGGAGCATGCGCGGCAGGCCCTGCTGGTGATCGATGTAGTGGATCGTCGGGTGATTGCCCGGCGGGTCGGACGTCACGTCGTTTCTGAGCGGCACGGAGATATCGATCAGTGTCCGCGGCATGGGCATTCCCTTCGAGATGGTCCGGTCTGTTTCGGAGCATTTTGTGGGGGCTGCACCGGTGGCGTCAAGTAACGCTCCGGTAAGCCGAGAGCCCGCCTCACGCCCGAAACAATCGGGCCATTTCGGGAAAAGGGAAGCATCTGCCGCTTGCCTTGCCGGGGCGGCACGGCATCGATCGATGCAAGTCCGGCATCGATCGATGCCGGATTTGGCTTGGACTCAGAATGCCGCCCGCCCTAGGGACGACATTGGCGACATCGCGCCGACGCAGCGCGTACGCCGGGAAGGACGACCGTCTCGTCCGAACCTCCAAGCCGCAATCAATAGCGGTCGAGCACAAACCGAGAGGAACATCCATGGACACGACGAGCGTCGTTCGCCCGCATCCGGCATTGGCCGATGGCGAGGCGCGAGGGCAGGGAGCACTTGCCGCGCAGGCCCCCGCCCGAGGCAGCGCGATGAAGGCCGCGCCTTCCGCGCCGGCGATCATGAAGCAGTCAAATCCGCTCGACTCCGCCGTGCAATCCTACCAAGGTGGTGCGTTTGTAACGCTTGACTTTACACCTGAAGTGGAGCGACCCAGGGCGGCGCGCAGCATCTGCCCGACAACGACATAATCAACTCAGGAGGAAGCCCAGATGAAGACACTCACCGGTATCATCGCAGCCGCTGTGCTGGCGGTCTCAGCGCCCTTGGCGACCGCACGCGATTTCCGCTCCGCCGACATCCATCCCGCCGATTATCCGACCGTCGAGGCCGTCAAGTTCATGGGCAAGCAGCTCGCGACCGCGAGCGGCGGCAAGCTCGGCGTGAAGGTGTTTCCCAACGGCGCCCTGGGCTCCGAGAAGGACACCATCGAGCAGCTCAAGATCGGCGCGCTCGACATGATGCGGATCAACGCATCGCCGCTGAACAACTTCGTGCCTGAGACCATCGCGTTGTGCCTGCCCTTCGTCTTCCGCGACACGCAGCACATGCGCACCGTCCTTGACGGGCCGATCGGCGACGAGATACTGGCGGCGATGGAGCCCGCGGGCCTGGTCGGCCTTGCCTATTACGACAGCGGCGCCCGCTCCATCTACACCGTCAAGGCCCCGGTCAAGTCGCTCGCGGACCTCAAGGGCCTGAAGATCCGCGTCCAGCAATCCGACCTGTGGGTCGGCATGATCCAGAGCCTCGGGGCCAACCCGACGCCGATGCCGTATGGCGAGGTCTATACCGCGCTCAAGACGGGTCTGGTGGACGCGGCCGAGAACAACTGGCCTTCCTACGAGTCTTCGCGCCATTTCGAGGCAGCCAAGTTCTATAACATCACCGAGCACTCTCTGGCGCCCGAGGTTCTCGTGATGTCCAAGAAGGTCTGGGACACGCTGAGCAAGGAGGATCAGGCGATGATCCGCAAGGCCGCCAAGGAATCGGTGCCGGTCATGCGCAAGCTCTGGGACGAGCGTGAGCAGGCGTCCCGCAAGACCGTCGAGGCGGCCGGTGTTCAGGTCGTCACGATCGCCAACAAGGCGGAATTCGTCGACGCGATGAAGCCTGTGTACCAGAAGTTCGCCGGCGACGAGAAGCTGCAGAGCCTCGTCAAGCGCATCCAGGATACGAAGTAAGAACACGGCGGATCGGGTCCGGTGTCGCCGCCAGGTGACGCCGGGCCCTCGCGAAGGAGACGCGCGATGACAGACCCACACGTCGCAAGCCACGAGCAGGAGGTCGCCGGACGCCCGTCCACCGGCCTGCTGTCGCGGATCAATGCCCCCGTTGCGCGTGTGGGCATGTATCTGTCCGTGACCGGCCTGCTCGTCATCGTCACCATCGTGTTCTACCAGGTGTTCGGACGCTACGTGCTCAACTCCAGCCCGACCTGGACCGAGAACCTTGCGCTGGTCCTGATCCTGTACGTCACGCTGATCGGCGCCGCCGTCGGCGTGCGCGATGCCGGACACATCGGCATGGACAGTCTGCTGGTGATGCTTCCGGATAATGTGCGCGAGAAGATCGAGCTCGTGATCCACGTTCTGGTCGCCCTGTTCGGCGTTGCGATGGCCTACAATGGCTGGATCCTCGGGGCGTCGGTCGGCACCGTGAAGATTCCCAATCTCGGCCTTCCCGAGGTCATCCGCTACGTCCCGCTGATCGCCTCCGGCGTCCTGATCGTGTCCTTTTCAATCGAGCACATCATTGCTCTCCTGCGCGGCGAAGAGGTCGTCCCCTCATGGAACTGATCATCCTCGGCGCCTCCTTCTTCGGCTTCCTGATCCTCGGCGTCCCGGTCGCCTTCGCGATCGGCCTCTCGGCGATCTGCACCATCCTCTACGAGGGCCTGCCGGTTGCCGTCATCTTCCAGCAGATGATGTCGGGGATGAACATATTCTCGTTCCTCGCCATTCCGTTCTTCGTCTTCAGCGGTGAGCTGATGCTGCATGGCGGCGTCGCCGACAAGATCGTGCAGCTCGCCAAGAATCTCGTCGGACACATCCGCGGCGGGCTCGGCATGTCGAACGTGGTCGCCTGCACGCTGTTCGGCGGCGTATCCGGTTCGCCCGTGGCCGACGTGTCGGCGATGGGCGCGGTGATGATCCCGATGATGAAAAAGGAAGGATTCGACACCGACTACGCCGTCAACGTCACCACCCACGCCTCGCTGGTCGGAGCCTTGATGCCGACCAGCCACAACATGATCATCTATGCCCTGGCCGCCGGCGGCAAGGTTTCGATCGGCGCGCTGATCGCCGCAGGCCTTCTGCCGGCGCTCGTGCTGATGGTGTGCATGCTGGTCGCCGCTTACGCGGTCGCGGTGAAGCGCGGCTATCCGGCCGGCAAGTTTCCGGGCTGGTCCGAGGTTTTCCGTTCCTTCGCGGCGGCGCTGCCCGGCCTGCTGATCGTCGGCATCATTCTGGCCGGCATCCTGTCCGGCGTCTTCACGGCAACTGAATCCGCAGCGGTCGCGGTCACCTACACGATCCTGCTGACG
This sequence comes from Bradyrhizobium sp. CCBAU 45394, assembly GCF_028128655.1. Lineage (NCBI taxonomy): Bacteria > Pseudomonadati > Pseudomonadota > Alphaproteobacteria > Hyphomicrobiales > Nitrobacteraceae > Bradyrhizobium > Bradyrhizobium sp. CCBAU 45394. The sequence goes on from NZ_LBIX01000150.1 coordinate 52,045, forward strand.
TTCTTCATCTACCGCACCATGACCCTGCCGAACTTCCTGCGGGCCGCGGCGAAGGCGGTGAAGACGACGGGCGTGGTGCTGCTGCTGATCGGCGTCTCCACCATGTTCCAGTATCTGATGGGACTCTACGAGGTGGCCGATTTCGCCGGCGACCTGATGAGTAAGGTATCCACGCAGCCCTGGATCATCTTCCTGCTCATCAACGTCATCCTGTTCGTGCTCGGCACGTTCATGGACATGGCGGCGACCATCCTGATCTGCACTCCGATCTTCCTGCCGATCGCGATGAAGGCGGGCATGGATCCCGTGCAGTTCGGCATGCTGATGCTGATCAACTGCGCGCTGGGGCTGAACACTCCGCCGGTCGGAACGACGCAGTTCGTGGGCTGCGCCATCGGCGGCATCTCGGTGGGCGCGGTGATGCGCACCATCCTGCCGTTCTACGCCGCGCTGATCGCAGCGCTGATGTTCGTCACTTACGTTCCCGCATTCTCGCTGTGGCTGCCGCGCCTGCTGATGGGATACAAGGGATAGCTGCCGTGCGCGCGCCGGCACTTGGCCGGCGCACCGCGCTTGCGTAGTTTGCGTCACAACAACAGGGAGAATCTGTCCGTGACCGACTATCGCAAGCTCTTCGATCTCACCGGCAAGACGGCCGTCGTGCTCGGCGCCGCCTCGGGCATCGGCAAGTCGTCGGCCGAAGCACTGGCCGGGCTCGGCGCCCGTGTCGTCTGCGCCGATCGGGCGCTCGATGCAGCGGAAGCGACCGCCGCGGGCATTCGCGACAAGGGTGGCTGGGCGGAAGCTGCTAGCTGCGACGCCGCGATCGCTGCGGACGTCAACGCGCTCGCCAAGAGCGTGATGCAGAAGTTCCCGCGGCTCGACATTGCCGTGACGACGCCCGGGCTCAACATCCGCAAGACCATCCTCGACTACACCGAGGAGGATCTCGACCGTGTCCTTAACCTCAACGTCAAGGGCACGGTCTGGTTCTTCCAGGCTTTCGGCCGCATCATGGTCGGGCAGAAGGGCGGCAGCATCATCGCCTGCTCCTCGGTGCGCGCGGTGACCATCGAACCGGGCCTTGGCGTCTACGGCTCGACCAAGGCGGCGATCGGCCTCCTGGTGAAGGGCTTTGCCTCCGAGGTCGGTCATGCCGGCGTGCGCGTCAACGCCATCGCGCCGAGCATCGCCGAGACCGCGCTGACCGGCCCGTTCAAGCAGCGGCCCGACATCTACAATCTCTACGCCGGCCACACCGTGTTCAACCGCTGGAGCAGCGCCGACGAGGTCGCAACGGCGGTGGCCTATCTCGCCTCGGACGCCGCCAGCTATGTCAGCGGCAGCACGCTGTTCGTCGATGGCGGCTGGACCGCCGTCGACGGGCCGCCGACCGGTCTCACCCAGCTGCACAAATAGGGCGACGATCTGCGCCTAGT
>NZ_LBIX01000151.1:0-56016 GCF_028128655.1 Bradyrhizobium sp. CCBAU 45394
CCAGCAGGTCGTGGAGCGCGATCAGAAAATTGCGCAAGGTGAGATGCGATAGACGCGTCATCCGACGACCGATGAATATCCCGTTAGGTGCAACCTGACCGCGCTGATAACCCATCTCGACCGGACTTGCCAGCCGCGCGGCCGCTCAGGAACCGGCTTCCCCCACCTTCGCCCCGCCCTGTTGTGCCTGGAGCACGATGCCGCCGGCGACACCGACGCCGATGACGTACATCCAGCCCTCGTGGAAGTCGAACAGATGGGAGTTGAACAGCGAGGTGAAGATATTCTGCACGACGACGAGAAGGCCGACCCAGTTGGCAAGCCCGTCGCCACGAAACAGGAGAAGATGGAGGATCCAGATCGCGTAGAGGACGACGACGCCGATGACACCCCATTGCACGGCGACGTTCAGCGTCTGGTTGTGCGGATTGCCGATCACCTCTGCGGAAGCCAGGTACTGTCCGCTGGGTGTCGCGGCGCGCTCGAACAATCCGCGCGTTGAACCCGTGCCGTGTCCCACGATCGGCGCCTCAACGAAGAAGCCGAGAGATTTGCGCCAGAACTCGAGCCGCAAGCCCGCCGAGGTCGGCTCGCCCTTCTCAACATAGCGCGTGTACTCGTCGGCAAACCTGTCGGCGGTCTTGCGCAATTGCGGCGAGGCCTGCCAGGCGAGAACGGCGCCGGCGATCAGAGCGGCCGCGATGATCGCGATGCTGCGCCACCTCAAATGAAGCAGCGCGAATACGCCGACCATGATCGGAACCGTGACGAGCGCGGTGCGCGACACCACCACGAAGGCCATGTTGACGAAGAAGCTCAGCGCCAGCGCCGCGAGCAGCCCGGCGAACCAGTAGCGCTTCTGGCGCAGCAGCATCACGATCGGATAGGCAAGCGCCACCGCGCAAAGCGTGAATTCCTGGCTCTGGTCGATGTAATTCTTGACGAAGATGCCGCGTTCAACGCGGTCGCTCTTCAGCGCGAGGTCCGGGTAGAAGGCGACGATCCACGACATCACCGACAACAGCGCGCAGGACACCAGGAAGGCGATGAATACCCAGTTTCCGCGCCGCGAGCGCTCGAAATGATAGAGCAGGACCGGAAGCACGAGCAGCTTGACGGTCGGATTGACGGCATAGAAACGCGCGCCCCAGGTGGCGTCCGACCACAGCGTTCCCACCAGCGCGAGCAGGACCAGCGCGATCGGCGCAACGCAGATCGGACGCTTGAGCGACTGCACGAACGCGCGGACGTCGAGGAACGGCACCATGCACAGCAGCATCAGGGCGTTGAAGATGCCCGCAAGCGACGTCGACCAGGGCAGCGAGGCCGCGGTGAGGATGGCAAACAGATCGACGGTCTCGCTCCAGGCCGCCGGGCTGCGCAGGCGCCGCCACAGCATCTGGCTCGCCGTCTCGCGGGCAAGTGCCGTCACTTGGCCCCTCCCCGCGCGCGATGCACCAGCGCCGTCGTGCTGAAACCCTGGAGGATGTCGACCAGCACGACCACACCGCCGGCGGCCTCGACGACCTCATGGCCGACCACCTGCTCGAGGGTGTAGTCGCCGCCCTTCACCAGCGCAGCGGGCTTGATCCGGGTGATCAGGTCGATCGGCGTGTCCTCCTCGAAGATGACGACGAGATCGACCGCTTCGAGCGCGGCCAGCACCTCGGCACGGGCGCGCTCGTCCTGGACCGGACGGTCGGCGCCCTTCAGCCGCCGCACCGAGGCGTCGCTGTTGAGGCCCACGACCAGGCGGTCGCAGGCGCCGCGCGCCGCGGTCAGCACCTTGACGTGGCCGGGATGCAGGATGTCGAAGCAGCCATTGGTGAAACCGACCCGCAAGCCCTGCGTGCGCCATTCCGCGAGCTGCGCGTCGAGCGCCGCCGGCTCGAGCACGATCTTCTCCTCGGCCGCGAGATAGGCGTGCGGCAGGATCTTTCGCCGCAGCTCGGCTGTGCTCACAATGGCGGTGCCCAGCTTGCTGACGGCGACGGAAGCGGCGGCATTGGCCACGCGCAGCGCCGTGTCCCAGTCCGCGCCCGCCGCGAGCGAGACCGCGAGCGCGGCGGCGACGGTGTCACCGGCGCCGGAGACGTCGCGCACCTTCACCGGGACGGCCGGAACGTGAACGGCCGCGCCGTTGCGCGGCACCAGTGTCATGCCGTGCTCGCCTTGCGTGACGAGGATCGCCTCGCAATCGGCGAGCCGCATTACGTCCTCGCTGGCATCGACGATGCTCTGCGGCGTGTCGGCGCGGCTGCGGGTGGCCTCGGCAAATTCCTTGCGATTGGGCGTGAGCAGCGTCGCGCCGCGATAGATCGCCCAGTTCAGGCTCTTGGGATCGACGATCACCGGCTTGCCGAGCTTTCGTGCGGCGTCGATGGTGTGGCGGATCACCCGCGCCGTCAGCACGCCCTTGGCGTAGTCGGACAGCAGCACGATGTCGGCGCGCGCGATCTGCGGCAGGATCGCCTCGATCAGCTTCGCCTCGACCTCGTCGGAAGCAGGCTGCGCCTGCTCCCAATCCGCGCGCAGCATGTGGGTGGAGAAATGCTCGGAGACGAAGCGGACCTTTCGCGTGGTCGGCCGCGACGGATCGCACACCAGCACGCTTTCGATGGCAGCCTGGTCCGCAAGCGCGGCCGCGAGCCGCTTGCCCGCATCGTCCTCGCCGACGAGGCCGACGAAGATGCAGCGCGCACCGAGCGAGGCGACATTGCGCGCGACGTTGCCGGCGCCGCCGATATGGATCTCGCTGCGCTGGGCAACGATGACCGGCGTCGGCGCTTCCGGCGAAATCCGCGACACCTCGCCATAGACGAACTCGTCCAGCATGATGTCGCCGATGCAGAGCACCGTGCGGCCTGAGATCGTTTGCGCGAGGGCGTCGAAATCGAGAATGGGCGTCGGCATGATCCTGGAGCCTCAGCGGAAGCGGTCGGGCCGGTCGAGATAATCCCCGACATAGGCCTTCACCGCATCCTCGAGCGTCGTGAAGCCGCCGTTATAGCCGGCGCGGCAGAGGCGATCGACCTCGCTTTGGGTGAAGTATTGATAGCTGTTGCGGATCTGTTCGGGCATGTCGATATATTCGATGTTGGGCCTCGCCCCGAGCGCCGCATAGGCAGCCAGCATCAGATCCTTGAAGCTGCGCGCCTTGCCGGTGCCGACGTTGAACAGCCCGGACACCGAGGGCGTTGCCAGCAGCCACATGATGACGCGCACGACGTCGTCGACATAGATGAAATCGCGGCGCTGGTCGCCGTCGGCAGTGCCTTCGCGATGCGACTTGAACAATTGCACGACGCGGCCCGCCTTGACGTCGTCGAAGCGCCGCGCCAGCACGCTCATCATCGAGCCCTTGTGGTACTCGTTGGGGCCGAACACGTTGAAGAATTTCAGGCCGGCCCATTGCGGCGGGAGCTTCTCGCCGCGCGCGACCCGTTCGGCTACGGCGAGATCGAACATATGCTTGCTCCAGCCGTAGAGGTTCATCGGCCGAAGTTTTTTCAGCGCAAGGACCGAGGCGTCGTCGTCAAAGCCTGTCTCGCCGTCGCCATAGGTCGCCGCCGAGGAGGCGTAGATCAGCGGCACCGCATTCGCCGTGCACCAGTCGAGCAGGCGCATGGAGAGGCGGAAATTGGTTTCGAACACGAGGTCGCCGTCGGTCGCGGTGGTCGCGGAAATCGCCCCGAGATGGATCACGGCGTCGAGCCTGCGGCCCTTCAGCCAGTCGGACAGCTCGGCCGGGGGGACGATATCCACAAGCTGGCGCTTGGCGAGATTGCGCCACTTGCCGTCGGTGCCGAGGAAATCACAGACGGCGACGTCGCTGCGGCCGGCGTCGTTCAACGCAGCCACGACATTCGACCCGATAAAACCGGCTCCGCCGGTCACCAGCAACATTCCAACTACCCTGCCCGATGTTTGCGGCCCGATCCCTGCCGTAGCGCATCATTTGCCAAAGTGTAAGCATTTTGGGACCAGCGCTCTCCCGGCTTTACCTGCCGGCCCGGAGCGGCTAACCGAACCGCCACATCAGCTCGCCGTCGGTCCTATTAACGAATGAACAGAGATTCGCAACTTAGTGGAAGCGCAGATCGGAGCGACACCCGCCCGATCCTGATCGTTCCCTACATGTGGATCGGCGATTTCGTCCGAAATCACACCGTGGTGCGGGTCCTGAAAGAGCGCTGGCCGAACCGGCCGGTCGATCTCCTGACCACGTCCCTGTGCGCCCCGCTGGTCGACTACATGCCCGGCGTGCGCGCTGGCATCGTCTGGGACCTGCCGCGCAGCCGGCTCGCCGTTGGCCGCCAGTTCGGCCTGGCAAAGCTCCTGCGCGAGCGGAACTACGGCACGGCCCTGGTGCTGCCCCGAACCTGGAAAGCGGCCATCGCGCCCGCGCTGGCCGGCATCCCCGAGCGGGTCGGTTTCGTCGGTGAGTTCCGGTTCGGCCTCCTCAACCGCTGGCGCTGGGGCGAAAAAAAGCTGCCCCGCTTCATCGACAAGAACGCCGCCCTGGCCCAGCCCGACGGCGCGCCCCTGCCCCCGGAATGGCCGGTGCCGCAATTGCGGGTCCCGGCCGAGGACATCGTCCGTTGGCGGCAGGCCAATGGCCTCAGCGCCGGGGCAGCCGTGGCGCTTGCCCCCGGCTCGGTCGGCGTCTCAAAGCGCTGGACCTACTATCCGGAGGCCGCCCGCTTGCTGGTCGAGCGCGGGCTGGAGGTCTGGGTGGTCGGTGGCCCGGCGGAAAAGGGCCTCGCCCAGGAGATCGTCGCGGCCGGCGGCCGGGGGGTGAGAGACCTCACCGGCACGGACCTGCGCAACGGCGTGCTGGCCATGGCCGCGGCGGGCGTTGCCATCTCCAACGATTCCGGCCTGATGCACATCGCAGCCGCGCTCGGCACGCCCACCATGGGCATCTTCGGCCCGACCAGCCCCTACCTCTGGGCCCCCCTCAACGGCCTTGCCGCGACCCTGGTCCAGGACAAGAGCGTCCTGTCGTGCCAGCCCTGCCAGAGCACCATCTGCAAGATGAACGACCATCGCTGCATGCGCGATATCGCGGCGTCGGAGGTGGTGGCGATCGCGCAAAGGGTGCTGAGTGAGGCGAGCGCGCGCGTTACGACTTGAGGCCATTGGGGCTGCGCCGATGATGACATCCTGCCAGTGTCTTGCCCGACGAGTCAAATCGGCTTCGTAAAATCCGCAGCGCGGCGACCCCGCCGCCAAGCCATTGATTCCGCTGGCACCGGCTACTGTGCATGGGGTTGTTTTCGCGGTTTTTGTTTGGGGACGCGACAGCGGCGCCTCAGAGCAGCGGCCGATAGACCTCGCCGATCCGCGCCGCTTCGGCATCGAGACTGAACTTTGCAAGCACCCGCGCCCGTCCGCGCTCGCCCATCGCAGTGGCCGCCGTGACGTCCTGCATCAGCGGCTCGAGCGCCGCTGCGAGCGCATCGGCATCGCCCGTCGGGATCAGCACGCCCGTCACGCCATCCTCCACCACGAGCTCGGCCGCACCGGCGCGCGCGGCGACCAGCGCGCTGCCGGCCGCCATCGCCTCGATCAGCGTGAGGCCAAAGCCCTCATTGCGCGAGGTGAAGGCATAGATCGTCAGCCGCTGGTACCAGCGCTGCACCGCTTCGATCGGCAGCTCGCCGGTGATGACGATGCGCGACTGCAGGCCGGCGGCCTCGATGCGCTTCCTCAGTTCGTTCGCGAAGGGCGTCTGCTCGGGCGTGACCTGACCGACGATGACGGCGGTGAAATCCGGATAGCGCGGCAGCAGCCGGCACATCGCATCGACGAATACGTCGGTGCCCTTCTGCGCGCGCACCCGGCCAAAGCAGCCGATCGCGTAGCGGCCCGGCAGCGCGGCTTCCGCGAAGGCAGCCGTGCGATCGGTCGGCGGCGCATAGACGTCGGTGTCGACGCCATGCGGGATCACGGTGGCCTTCACCTTCAGGAACGAGGCCGAGATGTCCGACGTCGCGATGATCGCGTCCATCCGGCGGATCAGCCATCGCGTGATCCAGCTGTGGTGCCGCTGCGCCGCCGAGGTGAACACGAGCTTCAGCGGCCAGCCGAGCGCGCGCAGCACGACGCCGGCGATCATCTCGTTGTTGCGGCGCGCATGCCAGATCAGCGGCGTCTTGCGGCGCCATAGCTTGAGGAAATCGGCACCGCTCAGGCGCGCGATCCCCTCCGGCGCGTCGGAGCCGAACCACGCCGCGCGATACAGTCTTGCCAGCCGCGGCGCCACCATCCGGTTGGTCGCGGTGACCCCGGAATAGCGCCTGTGCAGATTTGGCACGATCACTTGCAGATCGTCCGGGGGATTCGCCACGTCACGCTCCGTTTAGCGGACCCCCTATACGCAACATTAAGCATAGTGACCAGTTCAGCCGCGCCGAAACCCCCTCTTCACCGCGCAAACGTTAACTTGGCGCGTTGCTCGAAGACGGGTGAGATCAATGACTGTTCTAGTCACCGGCGGCGCCGGCTATATCGGAAGTCACACGGTCCTGGCGCTGGCGGAAGCCGGCGAGGACGTCGTCGTGATCGACGATCTCTCCACCGGTTTCTCCGCCTATCTGCCGGAGGGCGTGCCGCTGTTCATTGGCGACGCCGGCGACGAGAACCTGCTCGAGGGTGTGATCGCCCAGCACAACATCGAGAGCATCATCCATTTCGCCGGCTCGGTGGTCGTGCCGGATTCGATGCGCGATCCGCTCGGCTACTACCGCAACAACTTCATGACTGCGCGCAACCTGCTCAACGTCGCGGTCAAGCGCGGCATTGGCCGTTTCATCTTCTCCTCGACCGCAGCGGTCTACGGCGATCCTGACCAGGTGCCGGTGCCCGAACACGCGCCGACGCGGCCGCTGTCGCCCTACGGCTCGTCCAAGCTGATGACCGAGATCATGCTGCACGACGTCGCCGCCGCCTACGGCATGCAATACGTGACCCTGCGCTACTTCAACGTCGCGGGCGCCGATCCGCAGGCCCGCATCGGCCTTGCCACCGTCGGTGCCACGCATCTGCTCAAGATCGCGGTCGAGGCCGCGACCGGCCAGCGCGCCAAGATCGACGTGTTCGGCACCGACTATCCGACCCCGGACGGAAGCTGCATCCGCGACTTCATCCACGTCACGGACCTCTCGCAGGCGCACCGCTCGGCGCTCGCTTACCTGCGCAATGGCGGCGCCTCGACGACGCTTAATTGCGGCTATGGCCGCGGCTATTCGGTGCTGGAGACCATCGACGCGGTGCGCCGGGTTTCGGGCCGCAGCTTCGCCGTGCAATACGCCCCGCGCCGGCCCGGCGACATCATGACCATGGTCGCCGACACCAGCCGCATCCGCGGCCTGCTCGACTGGAAGCCGCAATATGACGACCTCGAGACCATCGCAGCCCATGCGCTGGCCTGGGAGGACAAGCTGTACCGCGAGCGCCACGGCGAGCTCCGCCACGCCGTCTCGGCCTAGATTCCATCCGGACGCAAGCCCTTAATTGGGCTTGAAAAACCTCGCTTTAGCGGGCACAGAGGCCCTTCGATCCCTGACGCGCGGGCAGGCTTTGTCCTGCGCCGTCAATGGACTACGGATGGCCCAGTTTCCAAAGAAAATCACCGACGATCCCTATACGGCCGCGGTCCTGATTCGCCGCCTGGTCACGGAACAGGGGATCGTCTATTGGCGGCGTTACCTTGCCGCCTTCGCGCTGATGGCGCTTGCCGCCGGATCGACCGCGGGCGCGACCTACGTGCTCGGCCAGGTCATCAACCAGGCCTATGTCGACAAGAACATCCCGGGCATCGCGATGTTCTCGGGCATCACGGTGATCCTGCTGTTCATCAAGGGCGTGGCGACCTACGGCCACATGGTGATCCTGACCAAGATCTCCAACGCGATCCTCGCCACCAACCAGCGCCAGCTGTTCGCCAAGCTGATGCGCGAGAGCATCGGTTTCTTCTCCGAGCGGCATTCGTCCGAATTCCTGGCGCGGCTGACGGCCGGCGCCAAATCCATCACCGACGTGCTCAACATGCTGGTCAACGCCATCGGGCGCGACTTGCTAATGCTGCTCGCCATGATCGGCGTGATGGTGTGGCAGGACCCGCTGATGTCGTTCATCGGCCTCGTTGCAGTGCCGCCGGCGATGCTGGTGCTGCGCAAGCTGGTCAAGCGCATCAAGGGCCTCGCCTTCAACCAGTTCACCGGCACCGCCGACATCATGGAGACGATGCAGGAATCGCTGCAAGGCATCCGCACCGTCAAGGCCTTCACGCTCGAAGAGACCATGCAGAAGCGCATCGACGAGAACATCGCGATCGTCGAGCGCAACGCCAACAAGATGGCCCGCGTCGCCAACCGGTCGAATCCGCTGATGGAGATGCTCGGCGGCTTCGCGGTCGCCGGCTGTCTCCTTTACGGCGGCTACAGCGTGGTCGCGCTCAACGCCACGCCCGGCGCGTTCTTCTCGTTCATGACCGCCTTCCTGATGGCGACCGAGCCGGCCAAGCGGCTGGCGCGGCTCAACATCGACCTCAACAGCCAGCTCGTCGGCGCGCGCATGCTGCTGGAGGTCGTCGACAGCCCGGCGAGCGAGCACTCCGACGACGACAAGCCGGCGCTGAAGCTGTCGGACGCGCGGATCGAGCTGCGCGACGTCAGCTTTTCTTATCGCGCTGGCGAGACCGTCCTCAACCGCATGAGCTTCACCGCCGAGCCCGGCAAGGTCACCGCGCTGGTCGGCCCCTCCGGCGGCGGCAAGTCGACCGTGCTGGGGCTGCTGTTGCGCTTCTACGAGGTGACGCAGGGCGACATCGTCATCGACGGCCAGTCGACCGGCGCGGTCTCGCGCAAGTCGCTGCGGGCTCAGACCGCCTATGTCGGCCAGGACGTCTATCTGTTCCGCGACACCATCCGCAACAACATCGCCTTCGGCAAGCCGGGCGCGACCGAAGACCAGATCATCGATGCCGCGAAAGCGGCCTGCGCGCATGATTTCATCATGAGCTTCCCGCTCGGCTACGACACGCCGGTGGGCGAGCACGGCACACAGCTTTCGGGCGGCCAGCGCCAGCGCATCGCGGTCGCGCGCGCGCTGGTCAAGAACGCACCGATCATCCTGCTGGACGAAGCCACCGCCGCGCTCGACTCCGAGTCCGAGAAGCAGGTGCAGGAGGCGATCGAGCATCTCTGCCAGAACCGCACCACCATCGTGATCGCGCACCGCCTGCACACCATCATGCATGCCGATAGCATCCTGGTGGTCGAGGGCGGCGAGATCGTCGAGCGGGGCCGGCACGACGAGCTGCTGCGCCGCTCGGGCCGCTACGCCTCGTTCTTCCGGTTGCAACATCACGACGCCGGCACTCTGGCGCCGATCAGCGCAACCGCATAGAGTTCCCTTTACCCCAAGAGCAGCGAGACCGCTTCATGAACGCCGCCTCCTACGTCATCCCGCTTCCGCCCCAGGCTTCGCTTCCCGTCGTCGGTGAAAGCGGCCGCTATCCGGTGCGCCGCATCTGGTGCGTCGGCCGCAACTATCTCGAGCACATCCGCGAGATGGGCAATGACGAGCGCGCGCCGCCGTTCTTCTTCGCCAAGCACGCCGACATGCTGGTGCCCGATGGCGCCACCATCCCCTATCCGCCGCTAACCAAGGACCTGCATCACGAGGTCGAACTGATCGTCGCGATGAAGAGCGGCGGGCTGAACATTCCCGCCGACAAGGCGCTCGACCATGTCTACGGCTACGCCGTCGGCATCGACCTCACCCGCCGCGACCTCCAGATCGCCTCGCGCAAGAAGGAGCGTCCGTGGGAGATCGGCAAGTCGTTCGACTATTCCGCGCCCTGCTCCGCCGTGCAGCCGGCCGCGAAGATCGGCCATCCCGCCAAGGGCAAGATCTGGCTCACGGTCAACGGCAAGGAGGCGCAAAAGGGCGACCTCACCGAGCTGATCTGGAACGTGCCTGAAATCATCTGGCAGCTCTCGCAGCAGGTGAAGCTCGCCGCCGGCGACATCATCATGACGGGCACGCCGGCCGGCGTGTCGCAACTCCAGCCCGGCGACAAGCTCGAATGCGGCGTCGACGGCGTCGGCACCCTGAAGGTCTCGATCGGTCAGCCGGAATAGGCTGCACGACATCTCGAAATCGAAAAGGCCCCGGACATGTCCGGGGCCTTTTCTGTTCGGATCGCATCTACCGGGCCTTCACCGGCCGATTGGCGTGGCTCGCCTGCGGCACACCGCGATTGAGCGACATGTGGGAATGCACGCACAGCCAGCCGTCGGCGGTTTTGGAGAACACCATCGTCGCCCGGCCCGGACGCGGAAACGCGCTGCCGTCGGGATGATAGCCCGTGCTCGTCCACGGCGCGATCACGGTTGCCATCGCGCCGTCGGGGGATGCCAGAACCGAGGTCTGCTCGAGCACGAAACGGAAGTCGGCCGTCTTCGGCCAGACGTTGTCCCATTGCGTTGAGACCCATTGGTCGAGGCCCGGGATGACATCGTTGTGCGTGCCGAAAGCAAGCACCTCGGGATGAAACAGCGGCCGCGCCGAAGCGTAGTCGACCTCACGGACATAGCCCGCGAAGGTTTCCAGCCACTGGCGGAAGAATTGCACTATCTCGGTGTTCGCGGTCGGCAAGGGGACCATTCGCACCTCGGTTTACCGCAACGCCGACATCACGATCAGACCGAGGATCAGCGCCGTCAGCGAGTATTTCAGCGTGTAGTAGACGTTGCGGTTCCACTCCTTGACCTTGCGGCTGGCGAGATGGATCTCGTAAAGCTTGCCGAACACCTTGTTGAGCACGCCGACGCTTTCGCCGTCGACGTTCTGGGTCGCCGATGCCTTGACGATGTGATGGCTGACCCAGCGGTTGATCGCGGTCATGAAGCCGAACTTCATCGGGCGCTCGACGTCGCAGAACAGGATGATGCGATTGACGTCGGTCGCGTTCTCCGCGCTGTGGATGAAGGTCTCGTCGAACATGAAGGCCTCGCCGTCACGCCAGACGCATTCGACGCCGTCGACCAGGATGCGGCACTTGTTCGAGTTCGGCGTGACGAGGCCGAGGTGATAGCGCAGCGAGCCGGCAAAGGGATCGCGGTGCGCGCCCAGCCTGCCGCCGGGCGGCAGCATCGCGAACATCGCGCCGTGCACGCTCGGAATCGAATTGAGCAGCTCCACCGTCTTCGGGCACAGCGTGCGCGCCGACGGCAGGAAGTCGTCGTACCATTTCAGGTAAAACCGCTTCCAGCCGCTCTTGAAGAACGAGTAGAAGCCCCAGTCGTTGTTCTTGGCGGCTGCGCGGATGAAGCCTTCGTCGAACAGGCGCACGGCCTCGTCGCGGATGGTCTCCCAATTCTCGCTGAGCGGCTTGAGTTCGGGAAACTGCTCGACCGGGATCACCGGCTTGTTCGGCACCGCCGAGCCCGCATACATCAGCACATTGTAGGGGGCGAGATAGGTCGAGTGATCGCCAAGCTGGCGCGCGAAGCGCAGCCGTTGCTTGCCGCGGAAGTGAACGTAGATTGTCGATGCCGCGAGTACATACAGAATGACGAGTTGCGGCGCAAAAAGCTGTTTCAGCATTTCCCCAGTTCCCGAGTGACCCAGCCGGGGACGTGATCTACTCCGAGCCGGCCCGACCGGCAAGATATTCGCCGGTAGGTTGCAATCACGCTGGGGAGAGCGGGGGTACGGAACCTGGGGCTGAAACCGGCCGAAACGAGCCGAACTACGCCCGCGCCAGTGCCTGGAGACCCTTGAAGGTCAGGCGCTTGGGGTCGGTTACGCCGGCGAGATAGAGCCTGCGGATGAACGCGATGACGGCGTCGCGGTCGCAATCGGTCAGCGCGACGACGGCGTCGACCGCGATCTTCTGGGCTTCCATTGGGCTCACCTCGGCCTTGCGAGTAACCCCGGCCGAGACAGGCTAGGACTCATCCGTTAAATCCGCGTTAACCGTCAGGGCAGCATCGCCGATTCAGCCCGGCAGCCGTATACGCAAAACAACGCATTGCCGGGCGCGCAGCGGCTCAGCGCGCATTGATGCTCTTCTTCAGCAGCGCGAACTGCTTCTTCAGCCGAGGCACGGCAAAGTCGGTGAACGCCCGCACCTTGGGCACCGAGAGCCGCCCCTGCGGGCAGATCAAATGCGCGGGCATCTCCGGATCCTGGTCGGCGGCCAGTACGATCTCGAGCTCGCCGCGCGCGACCTGCTCGGCGACCTGGTACGAATACATCCGCGCGACGCCGCGCCCGGCGACCGCGGACGCCACGGCCGCATAGGTGCTGTTGACGACGAGCCGCGGCGTGAATTGAACCGTGCGGGCTGCCGACGAGCCCGCCTGTGGCGCGAAGGTCCAGGAATTGGGCAGATGCGCCATCGCCACGATCTGATGCTTGGCGAGATCGCCGGGCTCGGTGATGCGCGGATGCTGCTTTAGATAGCGGGGAGCAGCCACCACGACACGGCTGATCTCGCCGATCCGCATCGCCACCATCGCCGAATCCGCGAGATGGCCAATGCGAAGCGCGATGTCGACGCCCTCCTCGATCAGGTTGACCGCGCGGTCGAACAGCAGAAGCTTTGCCGACACGGTCGGATAGGCGTCGAGAAACGCATCGAGGATCGGCCGCAGCACCATCTCCCCCGAGACCACCGGCGCCGTGATGGTGAGCAGGCCGCGGGGAGCCGCGCGCGGCCCGGCCGCGAAGTCGTCGGCCTCCTCCAGCTCGGTGAGCACGCGGCGGCAGATCGCGACATAGCGCTCGCCTTCCTCGCTCAGCTTGATCGACCGCGTCGTCCGGTGCAGCAGCTCGGCGCCGACCCGCTCCTCCAGGAAGGCGATGGCGCGGCTCACCGCCGCCGGCGAGCGGCCGAGCTTGCGCCCGGCGGCGGCGAGGCTGCCCTCGTCCACCGCAAGGACGAACACCTTCATCGCATCCAGACGATCCATACGCTTCCCGCCGCACCATCAAATTCCGGTGACAAGCTAGGCGTTCGCCCGCGCCGCGACAACCGCCGCCGCGGCCGATCCGGCATTCGTTCGCGCCGCGTAACAGTGTCTGCCGGACAACGTGTATTCGCAGCCGGGCCGCCGCGGCGTACCTCAGCGCGCAGGCCAGCAGCCGCTGGCACAGGTTCTGAAACCCAACAACAGGAGTCCGTCATGGGTATCGAGCAGAAGGTCGCCATCATCACCGGTGCATCGCAGGGCATCGGCGCCGCCCTGGTCCAGGGTTTTCGCGATCGCAATTATCGCGTCGTCGCAACGGCGCGCTCCATCAAGCCGTCGGGCGACGACGACGTCCTCGCCGTTCCCGGCGACATCGCCGACCGGGCCACCGCCGAGCGCGTGGTTTCGCAAGCCGTCGCCCGCTTCGGCCGCGTCGACACGCTGGTCAACAATGCCGGCATCTTCGTCGCAAAGCCGTTCACGCAGTACACCGCCGAGGACTACGCGGCGGTGATGGGCACCAACGTCGCCGGGTTCTTCAACATCACGCAGCTCGCCATCGCCGAGATGGAGAAGCAGGGTTCTGGCCATATCGTGCAGATCACGACGACCCTGGTCGATCACGCCAATTCCAACGTGCCCTCGGTGCTGGCCTCACTGAGCAAGGGCGGCCTCAACGCCGCGACCAAATCGCTCGCGATCGAATACGCGAGGCGCGGCATCCGCGTGAACGCAGTGGCGCCCGGCGTCATCAGGTCGCCGATGCATCCGGTTTCGACGCATGCCGAGCTCAGCGCGCTGCATCCGGTCGGCCACATGGGCGAGATGTCCGACATCGTCGATGCCGTGCTCTATCTCGAGGGTGCGTCCTTCGTCACCGGCGAGATCCTGCATGTCGACGGCGGCCAGAGCGCCGGCCACTGAGCGCGAGAGGAGAGACACCATGCCCATCGTCACCATTCAAGTGACCCGCGAAGGAACGACGCCGGGCGCGGCGTCGCTCACGGCGGAAGAGAAGGCCGCGCTGATCAAGGGATCGAGCCAGCTCCTGCTCGACGTGCTCGGCAAGCCGCTCGATTCCACCTTCGTCGTGATCGAGGAAGTCGACACCGACAATTGGGGCTGGGGCGGCCTGCCCGTGCCGGAATTCCGGCGTCGCCGCGCCGCCCAGACTGGATGATCCGCGCGCGATCGAGCGCGCAGGAGGATGACATGACCAACGCAGATACGAAGCAGCAGGTTGAGACCCGGCCGCATCAGCGGCCGGGATCGGAATCATGGCAGATTTGGCGATATGCGGTGGCGGGCTTGTCCGCCTCGCTGGTCGGACTTGGCCTCGCCCGCTTCTCGTACACGCCTCTGATCCCGGCGCTGATCGCGGCAAAGTGGTTCAGCGCGTCGGATGTCGTCTATCTCGGCGCGGCGAATCTTGCCGGTTACCTTGCGGGCGCACTCGCGGCCCGGGCCGTCGCCACCCGCGTCGGCGCGGTCGGCGCGTTGCGTGCGATGATGCTGCTCGCAACGCTCTCTTTCTTTGCCAGCTCCGCCCCGGTGTCGTTCTCCTGGTTCTTCGCCTGGCGCTTCCTGTCGGGTCTCACCGGCGGCGTCATCATGGTGCTGGCGGCGTCCGTCATCCTGCCGCACATTTCGGCCGCGAGGCGCGGCATCGCCGGCGGCGTGATCTTCGCGGGCGTCGGCCTTGGCGTCGCCGCGTCGGGCACGCTGGTGCCGCTGCTGCTGCAACAAGGCCTGCAGCAGAGCTGGTATGGTCTTGGCGCCCTCTCCGCCCTGCTCACCCTCGCAAGCTGGTGGAACTGGCCTGCGGAAACGAAGGCTAGTGCTGCGCCTTTGCATCACGCGAAGCACCACCATGCATCGACGGCGGCCCGCGCGCTGCTGGTCCAATACGGCCTCGACGCGGTGGCGCTGGTGCCGCACATGGTGTTCATCGTCGATTTCGTGGCGCGCGGGCTCGGCCAGGGCATTGCCGCGGGATCGCGCTACTGGGTGCTGTATGGTCTCGGCGCGATCGTCGGCCCGCTCGTCACCGGCCATCTTGGCGACCGGTCAGGCTTCGGTCCGGCGCTGCGCGCAGCCTTCCTGATCGAGGCGGCGGCCGTGCTGCTGCCGACCGTCAGCACCGCGCCGGTTTCGCTGATCGTGTCGAGCATCGTGGTCGGCGGCTTCACGCCCGGCATCGTGCCGCTGGTGCTCGGACGAATCCACGAGCTGGTCCCGCACGCAACCGAGCAGCAGCGCGCGACATGGAGCCATGCCACCACCAGCTTTGCGCTGTTCCAGGCGGCCGCGGCTTACGGCTTCTCCTGGATCTATGCGCAGACCGGGGGCGACTATCTCGTGCTGTTCGGTTTAGGCGGCGGCGCAGCGGTCCTGGCGCTCGCGATTGATCTCGGCCTCGCACTGATCGTCCCGCGCAGATCCTGAGCGCGATGACGGCAGGCGAGCGGTGCTACCCGGCACCGGGCTTTGTCATGATTTGAGCAAGCGATCGCAGCAGCTCGGTTTGCTTCAGGACCAACTCACATTGCTGTCGCGCATGCGTGCTCGACAGCTCAACCAACTCCGCCAGGGTTCTCGCACGGCCCAACTCCCGCGCATACTCCAAGGTCGCGCCCGCATTGACTTTCATCAGTTCGAGCACGACGACGCGACACTCAGCCGCCGTTCCAATTGCCTCGATGAGGTGGCCTTCTCCGGCGGCGATTCCATTGGCCTCCGATGCCACATCGGCCAGCCGTGGCTTGGCGAGGTCCCTGGCATAATCCAGCGCAGCGTGAGCACCAGTCTTCATGCCGTCCAAAGCACGCGCCTGACAATCCTTGGCGATGTCCACCATGAGATCAATGGTGGTAGTGCCCGGAGGTTCAGGTCTTGCAGCGATGACGCCGGCCGCTTCTTGTACCGGAACAGTCATCGGAGCGGGCGCAGCTTGCGCGATCTGCGGCGCATCTTGCAGGACGGCGGAGACCGAGCCCGGCGGCATCGCCAAGCCCTCGTCGACGGCGCGGCTCACTTCGGCCGCCAGCTCCACCAGCGAGCGACGCCCGGCGCGTGCAACGTCAGCAGGCTGTCTTGAGCGCGGCTTGCCCATGATCATTCGACTCCACGATAAGGCGCTCCGAGATCCAACCCCACAGGGCCGCAATTTCCTCCGAGGCTTTTCCCTCCGGCGCGTACTCGGTTACGCCCAGCCCTGCCCCGAGCGCATCCTGGTGGTCGTTGCGCTGCCCAATGAAGGGGAGCGCAAGCAAGCCGAGCGAGTTGAGCGACGTGGCAGCTTCGCTCAACCGGCCCCCCCGTGTGGGCGCCTGATTGAGGATGAAGGCAAACCGGCGATCGAGCCTGCGGGTAGCGATCAGCGTTGGTATTGCGGCTTCGATATCGGCCGGGCTCGGACGAGCCGGGATGAGACAAAGATCGGCACTGGCAATGGCGCGCGCCGCCAAGGCATTGTTCGTGGCAGCTGTGTCGATGATTGCGAGCCCAACCCCTTCGGCCTTGAGGCGGGATATCACCGGCTCGATTTCGCTGGGATCGGTGACGCAATCGACGCGAGGATAGGGCTTCTCACGGCGCCCTTTCCATCTCGAGATCGTACCTTGCGCATCCGCCTCAATGAGAGCGACGCGCTCGCCGCGCTGCATCGCTGCCACCGCCAGCCCAACGGACAGCGTGCTCTTGCCGCTTCCGCCTTTCTGCGTGACCAGAGCAAGGATGTACATGTTCCGCGTTCTCCTCAGGACGGCAACAACGTGGAACTCAGACACCGCCGGAAATAAACTTCTTGCAGCGCAAAAATTCTACCCCAAGTCGCGATTCGTCTCAAGCGATCGCGAGCCTCTCCCGGTAATTTACGTAGCAAGATCAGGAGTATTGCATCACACCGTCGTCGATCCGGCCGAAGCGCAAGGAGACGATGTCGAGGGCATAGTTCTGGTACAGCCGCCACGGCTGCTTCGAGCCCTGCTTCGGCATCTTGGCGACCGAGCGCTGCACGTAACCCGAGGTGAAATCGAGCGACGGCTGCGCGGTGATCGTCGGATCGTCATTGTGCGGCATGCACTGGCGGAAATTGTGCCGGTCCATGTAGTTGATGAGCCGGCAGACATATTCGCAGGTGAGATCGCATTTCAGCGTCCAGGACGCGTTGGTGTAGCCGAAAGCCGACGCCATGTTGGGCACGTCGGCATACATCATGCCCTTGTAAGTCAGCGTATTGGCGAAATCGACAGCGCGGCCGTCGACGCTGATCTCGAGACCGCCGACGACCTGGAGCACCAGCCCCGTCGCGGTGACGATGATATCGGCCGCGAGCTCCCGGCCGTCCTTCAGGCGGATCCCGTCGCGGGTAAAATTGTCGATCTCGCTCGTGACGACGGAAGCCCGCTGCTCGCGGATCGCCTTGAACAGGTCGCCATCCGGCACGAGGCACAGCCGCTGGTCCCAGGGATTGTAGCGCGGCGTGAAATGGGTCGCGACGTCGTAGTCCGGGCCGAGCGCCATCTGCACGCCTTTGAGAATGAGGTCCTTCACCTTCGCGGGCCTGCGCCGGCTGAGCTGGAAGAAGAACATCCCCCACATCACGTTGCGCCAGCGGATCAGATGATAGGCAAGCCGCGCCGGCAGGTTGCGGCGCAATTTGTTGGCGACGGGGTCCTGCGCCGGACGCGACACCACATAGGTCGGCGAACGCTGGAGCATGGTGACCTGCGCCGCCTTCTTGGCGAGCTCCGGCACCAGCGTCACCGCGGTCGCGCCCGAGCCGATCACGACGACGCGCTTGCCGGCGTAGTCGATGTCCTCGGTCCATTTCTGCGGATGCACGATGCGGCCGGCGAAATCCGCCGCGCCCTTGAACTCCGGCGTATAGCCCGCCTCGTATTTGTAATAGCCCGAGCACATGAACAGGAAATTGCAGGTGAAGCGCACGACCTCGGTCGCGCCCTCGCCCGTGATGCGCTCGGCCTCCACGGTCCAGCGCGCATCCGACGTCGACCACGCCGCACGCTTAACGCGATGGCGGAAGCGGATGTGCTTCGCGATGCCGTTCTCGGCCGCGGTTTCGCGCACATAGTTCAGGATCTGCGGCCCGTCGGCGATCGCCTTCGGATCAGTCCAAGGCTTGAACGAATAGCCGAGCGTGAACATGTCGCTGTCCGAACGGATGCCGGGATAGCGGAACAGATCCCAGGTGCCGCCGATGCAGTCGCGGCCCTCGAGAATGACGTAGCTCTTGCCCGGGCACTTCGCCTGAAGATGATAGCCCGCGCCGATGCCGGACAGGCCGGCACCGACGATCAGCACGTCGACATGTTCTTTGGCTTCGGCCATCGCGTTTCTCCCTCCACACAGGATGGGCGGCGCCGCGCCGAATTGCAACCGTCAGGTCGCTGCGGCGACCACGCAGGCCGTATCGAAATACTCGTAGAATTCGATCGCCTTGCCGTCCTTGAAGCGCCAGAAATCGAGCTTGGGCGTTTCGGCGAGTTTTCCGGTCCGCTTGTTGATCCAGGCGCAGGAGCCTCGCGCGACGACCGCGTCGCCCTGCGCCACGTATTCATTTATCGTGTAATGCTGCATGCTCCACTCGGACAGCAGCGTGTCGAAATAATCGCGGAGCTTCACGCTGTCGTGGTATTCCGTGGCAAATGCCAGCGGCTCGACGCCGCGCGGGATCGAGGCAAAGTTGATCTTCGGAGCAACGACGACGTCGAACCAATGGTCGACGCTACCTCCCTTGCTCTCGTTCCACCGGTGATAGGCGTCCTGCAAGATCTTGACGTTAGCGGCCTCGTTGGACATCGCACTTCCTCCACAATGCTTTCGGTGTCAGACAATATGTGCCGGGCAATGGGCCGCCCGCTGCAAAGGTGGCAGGCTTTTTCTGGCTCTACCTGAGAGCGTATCAGACGGGTGGGCAACAAAAAAGCCCCGGATCGCTCCGGGGCTTTGATGTTTCGATGAGGCTGGCTCAGTAGCGGTAGTGATCGCTCTTGTACGGGCCTTCCTGCTTCACGCCGATATAGTCGGCCTGGTCCTTGCGCAGCTCGGTGAGCTTGACGCCGATCTTGGCGAGGTGGAGGCGCGCGACCTTCTCGTCGAGGGTCTTCGGCAGCACGTAGACTTCCTTCTTGTACTTGCCGTCCTTGTTGTTGGCGAACAGCTCGATCTGCGCCAGCGTCTGGTTGGTGAAGGACGCCGACATCACGAAGGACGGATGACCCATCGCGTTGCCGAGGTTCACGAGGCGCCCCTCCGACAGCATGATGATGCGGTGCTTGTCGGGGAATTCGATCTCGTCGACCTGCGGCTTGATGTTGGTCCACTTCAGGTTACGCAGACCCGCGATCTGGATCTCGTTGTCGAAGTGGCCGATGTTGCAGACGATGGCGCGATCCTTCATCGCGCGCATGTGCTCGATGGTGATGATGTCCTTGTTGCCGGTCGCGGTGACGAAGATGTCGGCGCGCGGGGCGGCGTCCTCCATGGTCACGACCTCGTAGCCTTCCATCGCGGCCTGGAGCGCGCAGATCGGATCGACTTCGGAGACCATCACGCGGCAGCCGGCCTGGCGCAGCGAGGCGGCCGAGCCCTTGCCGACGTCGCCGAAGCCCGCGACCATCGCGACCTTGCCCGACATCATCACGTCGGTGCCGCGGCGGATGCCGTCGACCAGCGATTCACGGCAGCCATAGAGGTTGTCGAACTTGGACTTGGTGACGCTGTCGTTGACGTTGATCGCCGGCCACAGCAGCGTGCCGGCCTTCTGCATGTCATACAGACGATGCACGCCCGTGGTGGTCTCTTCGGAAACGCCCTTGATGCTCTTGGCGATCTCGGCGAAGTAGCCCTTCGGCTTTTCCTTGAGCTGCTTCTTCAGAAGCGCGAAGAAGACTTCCTCTTCCTCGGAGCCGGGCTTGTCGAGGAAGGCGGTGTCGCCGTTCTCGGCACGCAGACCGAGATGGACGTACATGGTGGCGTCACCGCCGTCATCGAGGATCATGTTCGGATGACCGCCGCCGTGCCAGTCGAACAGCTTGGCGGTGTAGTCCCAGTATTCGGTCAGCGTCTCTCCCTTGACGGCGAAGACGGGAATGCCGGCGGCCGCGATCGCGGCGGCAGCGTGGTCCTGCGTCGAATAGATGTTGCAGGAGACCCAGCGAATGTCGGCGCCGAGTGCTGCCAGCGTCTCGATCAGCACCCCGGTCTGGATCGTCATGTGCAGCGAGCCGGCGATGCGCGCGCCCTTCAGCGGCTGCTTCGGGCCGAACTCCTCGCGGGTGGCCATCAGGCCGGGCATCTCGGTCTCGGCGAGCGAGAGTTCCTTGCGGCCGAAATCGGCGAGCGAAATGTCCTTGACGATGTAATCGGTGAAGCCGGGCTTCGCGTTCATAGGGGGTTCCTGTTTGTTTGACTCGTCATTCCGGGGCGCTCGCGAAAAGAGCGAACCCGGAATCCGGAGGATCGAGATTCCGGGTTCGCCGCTGTCGCGGCGCCCCGGAATGACGCAAGTGAACTAGAGCGCGCGCTTCAGCTGCTCGACGAGATCGGTCTTCTCCCAGGAGAAGCCGCCCTCGTTGTCGGGTGTACGGCCGAAATGGCCGTAGGCCGAGGTGCGCGCGTAGATCGGGCGGTTGAGGTCGAGATGGCTGCGGATGCCGCGGGGCGTGAGATCCATCGCCTGCGCCGCCGCCTTCTCGAGCTGTTCCTCCGGCACTTTGCCGGTGCCGTGGGTGTCGATGTAGATCGACAGCGGCCGCGCCACGCCGATGGCATAGGCAAGCTGCAGCGTGCAGCGGTCGGCGAGACCGGCAGCAACGATGTTCTTGGCGACGTAGCGCGCGGCGTAGGCCGCAGAACGGTCGACCTTGGTCGGATCCTTGCCGGAGAACGCACCGCCGCCATGCGGGGCCGCGCCACCATAGGTGTCGACGATGATCTTGCGGCCGGTCAGGCCGGCGTCGCCGTCGGGACCGCCGATGTAGAACTTGCCGGTAGGGTTGATGTGCCAGATGGTCTTCGGCGTGATCCAGTCCTTCGGCAGCGCCTCGCGCACATAAGGCTCGACGATGTCGCGCACCTGGCTGGAGGTGAGGTCCGGCACCAGATGCTGGTGGGAGACCACGATCTCGCGCACGCCGACCGGCTTGCCGTTCTCGTACTGCACGGTGACCTGGCTCTTGGAATCCGGGCCCAGCACCTTCTCGCGGCCGGAGTGGCGCGCTTCGGAGATGAGGCGCAGGATCTTGTGGGCGTAGAAGATCGGCGCCGGCATCAAGTCAGGCGTCTCGTTGGTGGCGTAACCGAACATGATGCCCTGGTCGCCCGCGCCTTCTTCCTTGACCTCACCCGGCTGAAGCGCGTCGACGCCCTGGGCGATGTCGGCCGACTGCGGATGCAGCAGAATCTCGATGTCGCAGGTCTTCCAGTGGAAACCTTCCTGCTCGTAGCCGATGTCCTTGATCGCGGCGCGCACGACGCCCTCGATCTGCTCGTTGGTGACGGACTTCGGGCCGCGGGTCTCGCCGGCGATCACGACCTTGTTGGTAGTCGCGAGCGTTTCGCAGGCGGCGCGGATTTGCCACGGGTCGATGCCGGCTTTCGGCCCCTCGCGGTAGAACAGATCGACGATTTCATCGGAGATCCGGTCGCAGACCTTGTCCGGATGGCCCTCGGACACGGACTCGCTGGTGAAGAGATAGGACGCGCGCATCAAGAAACCCCTTGTTCCGCCACTGCACGGCGGTTCGTTTGCGATGTTTACCTTTGGATTATGTCAATCACGCCGGCGCGAGATGACGTAGGATTCGTCAAGAAACCAGAGCCCGTTGTACTTTCTCAGCACGTCCCTGGCGGCATCCAGAGTGCGGCCGTTTTGAGTCATTTCTGCCAACCGGTCGTCCTCGATCTGAGCGACATACACCGCCGCATTCCACGCTGCAAAGGCCGTCGAGGTTCCGATAGTACCCGTCACCTCGTTGGGCAGCGCTTCCATATCATACCTGAAGATCGAGCGGTTGTCCGCGTAGGCATTAAAATTTAGGTCGCGGCCCAACGATCCGAGCTCGTACTTAACTGCGCGCAATAGCTCATGACGACTGACCGCGAAAGGATTTTCTCCGGGCCAGATTGCCTGGATCATTTCCATGCCCGGATCGTGACCATGGGAGTGAATACCGATCAGGCGCCCCCCCGGCCGCAATGCCCGCGCCAGAGGCGCAATGATCCGCTTTGCCCGGAAATTGACCGAGGACAGCGCACGGTATGGCTGGGATGCAATAACGAGGTCGAAATTGGCCTCGGTCTGGCCCGGCCGCGGAATGGTCGAATCCAGCAGGAACCGGTGATCCTCGCGATAGAGCACCAGGACGACCGGCCGCTCGTAGAGCGGCATGGCCGTGCGCGGGCTGATCGCGGCGCGCCAGTTCTGCTCCAGGAACGGCCGCAGCTCTGCGATCTGCTGCTCGAACTCGCCCGACGAGGCGCCACGTAGCGGAACCTCGTGCCAGACGGTGGCGGCCGCCGCTGCGGGCGATGCCGGCGTGAGCCAGGGCGCCTCCGAATAGAACATGTTGGTGAAGACGAACACCGACGCAGGATGCTCGAAAATGCGATCCGGCACCTTCTCCAGCGTCAGGCGCAGGTCCTCGAGACTGAGCTCCTTGCCGGCGACATAGAACGGCATGTGCGGAAAGCGCTGGTGCGTCGCGCGCAGCACCCGCGCCAGCACCGTGCCGTCGCCGACGCCGGCGTCGAACAGGCGCAGCGCCGGCGGGCGCGGATGGATGGCGGCCAGTTCCAGCGCAACCCGGTCCGCGATCACCCGCTTTTCGCTACAGGTGTGGACGAACAGCAGATATTTCTGCCGGTTCTCGAAGAAACGGAAATTACCACGCGGATCGCGCTTTTCCGGAGGCACCTGAAGGCCTCGTGGCGGCGGCACGCCGCCGGCCATCGACGCCGCCATATAGGCCTGGATCCGCTCCAGCGTGTCGATGGTGATGCGCTTTCCCTCGCGCAGGCGATGCACCAGCTTCCCATCGTTCACCGCGCGCCGGCCAAACGTCGATTCCGCCATATCCGCCTTGCGGCAGAACTCGGTGATCTGGCTCAGGATTTCGTCGTTTTTCATGAGTGGGAAGGTGGTGGGCAGCGATGTTGGGTCCCACCTCTTAGCAAAGTCTGCCCACCGGGGGAATACCCTCGCTTGCTTCACCCCAGGTCCAACGACGGGAGCGTGAACCCCGGCGCACCGCCGGGCAACAAACAAGCACTTCTCCTCTTACGGGACGACCGCCATGCGCCGCCTGCTCGTCGCGCTCTGCCTGCTCACCGTCGTGCTGGGGTCGACGTCCGCCCTGGCGCAGGCGCGCAACCAGCTCGGGCCGCTCTGCACCACCGAGACCACCCCGGCGGACAAGATGGTCGACGCCTGCACCAAGATCATCGCGCTGAAGGTGTTCAAGGGCGAACAGCTCGCGACCGTCTATTTCTGGCGCGCGGTGGGCTGGAACAAGAAGGGCGACTACGCCAAGGTCATCACTGATGCCACGGAGGCGATCCGGCTGCAGCCGACCCAGGCGGTCTATAACCTCAGGGGCTCGGCCTATTACGACAAGGGCGACTACGACATCGCGATCGCCGATTTCGACGATGCGCTGAAGCTCGGACCTCCCAGCGGCATCATCTTCCACAATCGCGGCAACGCCTGGCGGGGCAAGCACGACTACACCAAGGCGATCGCCGACTACGACATGTCGATCAAAGCCGATCCGAAATCGGCGTTCTCGTTCCAGAACCGCGGCATCTCGAAAGAAGGACTCGGCGATCTCGACGGCGCGCTCGCCGACATCAACCAAGCGATCCGGCTCGACCCGACGCTGCCGCAGCCGCTGATCAACCGTACCTCGATCTGGCGCGCCAAGGGCGATCTCGATCGCGCCATCGCCGATGGCAGCGAGGCGATCCGGCTCGCCGAGAAAAAGCCGCCGGCCAACATCATGACGCCGCCGAACAGCGTGCTCATCTCGGGCTATACTCATCGCGCGCTGGCCTATGAAGCGAAAGGCGACTACGCCCGCGCACGCGACGACTACAAGGCGACGCTGGCGATCGTGGCGTCGGACGCCGGCAGCAAGGCCAACCAGGCGACCGCAAAAGTGCGGCTGTCGCTGGTGAGCGATGCAGCTGTGCCGATCCCGCGCGATGCGCCCTCGCCCACGACGCAGCCGACAGCGGCCCCTGCCCCGCAGCAGACCGGCGCGGCATCCGCGCCCTCGCCTGCTCCGGCCGTGCGCGGCACGCGCATGGCGCTGATTATCGGCAACGGCGCCTATGCGCATGTGAAGGCGCTGCCCAATCCACCCAACGACGCCCGCGCGGTCGCCAAGAGCCTGCGCGACATCGGCTTCACCGTGTCGGAGGGCGTCGACCTCGACCGCGCCGCGATGCAGAAGATGACGCGCGACTTCCTGCGCGAGGCGGCGCGGGCGCAAGTCGCCGTGGTCTACTATGCCGGCCATGGCGTGCAGGTGGACGGCCGCAACTATCTCATTCCCGTCGACGTCGAACTCAAGCCGGGCACGGCCATGACAGAGGCGATGATCGACATGGACACGATCATGGCCGGCCTCGACGATCAGGTCCGCACCAACATTTTGATTTTCGATGCCTGCCGCAACAACCCGATGGCACAACAGGTGGCTTCAGCCTCTGCCAATCGCAGCATCGAGGGCGCCTCGGGCCTCGCGGCTCCAACGAGCCTCGGCGCCGGGGCGACACTCGGCGCCGGCACGCTGATCGCTTTCGCCACCGCACCGGGCCAGGTCGCGCTCGACGGCGACGGCGCCAACTCGCCGTTCTCCGCCGCGCTGTCCCGTCATATCGGCACGCCCGGGCTGGAGGTGCAGCAGATGCTCACGCGGGTGCGGGCGGAAGTGGTCTCGACTACGAAGAACAAGCAAGTGCCGTGGTCGAATTCGTCGCTGCTGGGTGAGGTCTACCTGGCGGAGAAGTGACGATGCGCTTGCGCATCGTCATCCCGGGATGGTGCGCAAGCACCAGACCCGGGATCTCGAGATCCTCAGGTGCGCAAGCGCGCACCATAGTTCGCGCTACGCGCGCCCCGGGATGACGCTGTGCCTCAGTTGCCCCACACTTCCTTCGCGATCTCCACCGCAAGGCTCAGCTTGGCCCACTGCTCTTCCTCGGAGAGGATGTTGCCCTCCTCGGTCGAGGCGAAGCCGCATTGCGGGGACAGTGCGAGCTGCTCCAGCGGCGCGAACTTGGCGGCTTCTTCCAGACGGCGCTTGATGTCGTCCTTCTTCTCGAGCTCACCGAACTTCGAGGTGATGACGCCGACCACGACGACCTTGTTGCCCTTGGGCAGGAAGCGCAGCGGCTCGAAACCGCCGGCGCGGTCGCTGTCGTACTCCAGGAAGTAGCCGTCGTAATTGGTGCCGGCGAGCATGGTCTCGGCCACCGGCTCGTAGCCGCCCGAGGAGATCCAGGTCGAGCGGAAATTGCCGCGGCAGACATGTGTCGTCACCACCATGTCGGCGGGCTTCTCGGCCAGCGCGTAGTTGATGATGCGCGCATAGATCTGCTGGAGACCGTCCGGATTGTCGCCGCGCTCGCGCGCCTTCTGCAATTCGTCCGGCGAGCAGAGATAGGCCCACACGGTGTCGTCGAACTGGAGATAGCGGCAGCCGGCGTCATAGAACGCCTTCACGGCCTTCCGATAGGTCTTGCCGAGGTCCTCGTAGAAGGCATCGAGATCGGGATAGACGTCCTTGGAGATCGACTTGCGGCCACCGCGGAAGTGCAGCACCGCCGGCGAGGGGATCGTCATCTTGGCGGTGACGTGGGCCTGGTCGGCGCACTTCTTCAGGAAGCGGAAATGGTCCAGCATCGGGTGGTCGTCGGGGAAGTCGAGCTTGCTGATCACGCGGACCGCATCGTGACGGGTCTGCACGCCGGCGAACTGGATGCCGGTGTCGGGGTGAAACAGCTCGCAGCCGGTGAGCTTGGCCAGAAAGTCGAAATGCCACCAGGAGCGGCGGAATTCGCCGTCGGTCGCAAGCTTCAGCCCGACCGAGGCCTGCTTGTGCACGACCTTCTCGATCTCCATGTCCTCGATCTTGCGCAGATCGTCGGCCGAGATCTCTCCCTTCTCAAGCCTGGCGCGGGCTTCCTTGATCTTGGCGGGGCGCAGGAGGCTGCCGACCTCATCGGCACGGAAGGGGGCTTTGGTTCGCTGCATTCTTGAACTCCCGAGGATTTTTTAGTGGGCCGCCGCCCCTGCGACTCCGAGGTGGCGCTCCAGGACCGAGGGGTCGGCCTTCAGCGCGGCGCTCGGGGCGTCGTGGACGATCGTTCCGCGTTCCAATATCACAACACGGTCGGCGAGCCCCAGAATCTTTTGCGCATTCTGCTCGACGATGATCGAGCAGATGCCGCCGGCGCGGGTGATGGCCCCGATCGCCTTCAACAGCTCCTCGACGATGATGGGGGCAAGGCCCTCGGTCGGCTCGTCCAGCAGCAGGACCTTCGGGTTGAGGGTCAGCGCGCGGCCGATCGCCAGCATCTGCTGCTCGCCGCCGGAGAGCTGGTTGCCAAAATTGCCCCGCCGCTCCTTCAGCCGCGGAAACATCTCGTAGACCTTCTCGACCGTCCAGGGACCGGGCTGGGCCACCGCGGTCATGTTCTCCTCGACCGTGAGCGAGCGGAAGATATTGCGCTCCTGCGGCACCCAGCCGATGCCAGCGCGCGCCCGCTGGTCGGGTCGGAGCGTGGTGACATCCGTGCCGGCGAGCGCGACGGTGCCGGAGAAGCGGCGGGTGACGCCGACGATGGAGTTGATCAGCGTGGTCTTGCCGGTGCCGTTGCGTCCGAGCAGCGCCAGCACCTGCCCTTCGGCGAGGCGCAGGGACATCTTCGGCAACACCACCGCCTCGCCATAGCCCGCGCGCAAGGCTTCGATCTCGAGCAGGTCAGACATTGACCGCCTCCTCGCCGAGATAGACCGCCTTGACCTGCGGGTCGCGCGCGACCTGCTCGGGCGGGCCTTCTGTGAGCAGCGCGCCGGAGACCAGAACCGAAATCCGGTCGGCGAAGGAGAATACGAGATCCATGTCGTGCTCGATCAGCAGCACCGTGACGTCGCGCGGCAGGCTGCCTACGACGGCGAGAATGTCGTGGCGCTCGCTCTCGGGCACGCCGGCGGCGGGCTCGTCGAGCAGCAGCACGCGCGGCTTGGCCGCGATCGCGACCGCGATCTCGAGCAGGCGCTGCTTGCCGTAAGGCAGGGTCACGGTCTCTTCGTTCATCACATCGAGAAGATGGAAGCGCGTCAGGAGATCGGCGATCTCGCCGTTGACGTCGCTGCGCGTGCCCATCCGCCGCCACCAGTCGCCGCCATGGCCGAGGCGCTCGGAGACGGCAAGGCCGATGGTCTCGAGCGGGGTCAGGTCGGGATAGAGCTGGTTGATCTGGAACGTGCGCGACAGGCCGCGCAGCACGCGCTTGTGCACCGGCACGTCCGTGATGTCCTGGCCTTCCAGCAGGATGCGCCCGGAGTTCGGCTTCAGCACGCCGGTGAGCTGGTTGATGACAGTGGTCTTGCCGGCGCCGTTCGGGCCGATCAGCGCGTGGCGGGCGCCCTGCTCGATTCTGAGCGAGAGATCGCGGGTGACGCGCAGGCCGCCGAACTGCTTTTCGAGGTTCTGGGTTTCGAGCGCGATGGTCATGCGTCGCTCTCCGGCACGGCGACGACCGCCTTGCGACCGGCAACCTGCTTGATGATCAGGTTCGGCACATACAGCACCCAGCGATGCAGGCGCTGGCGGCCGACCAGCACGATCACGACCAGCACGAGGCCGATCCAGAACTGCCAGTATTGCGGGGTGATGGTGGAGAACAATTCCTGGAGCATACGGAACACCACCGCGCCGACCAGCCCGCCATAGAGATAGCCGGTGCCGCCGATGACGAGCACCAGCATCAGGTCGGCGGAGCGTTCGAAGGCAAACACGTCGAGCGAGGCGATCGCGGTGGTCTGGGTGAACAGCGCGCCTGCGATGCCGGCATAGAACGCCGCCAGCGTATAGATCGCGATCAGGCGCCGGTTGACGGGGATGCCGATCGCCGCGGCCCGCAGCGGATTGTTCTTGATCGCACGCAGCGACAGGCCGAACGGCGAATGCACGACGCGGCGGGCGAACAGGAACAACACGAACAGCACGGCCAGCGAATAGAAGAAGCCGGCCTTGCCGAACATGTCGAACGGAATCTCGCCAAAGATCGGCTGCATCTCGATGCCCTGCAGGCCGTCGGTCCCGCCGGTGATGTTGGAGAAGCGCTCGGCGAGCGCCTCCAGCAGCAGCGCGATGCCGAGCGTCACCATCAGCCGGGTGAGATCGACGCCGCGGATCACGAGGAAGCTGGTGGCGAAGCCCAGCACCATCGCGGCAATGCCGGCCAGGATCAGCGCAAGCACGGGCTCGTTGACGATCCCGTGAAGAGCAAGCAGCCCCGCCGCATAGGCGCCGACGCCGAAGAAGGCGGCGTGGCCGAGCGAGACGATGCCGGCATAGCCGAGGATGAGATCGAGCGACATCGCAAACAGCGCCAGCCGCAGGATGTCGGTCATGATCAGATAGCGCGTGGGAAATGCAAAGCCGCAGGCCAGCACGATCAGCCAGAAGGCGACTTCGCCATAGTGCCAGCGCGCATGGCGCTGGGCGTGATAACCGACGTCGGAGGAGGCGCTCATCGGCGAACTCAACGCGCGGCCGTGCGGCCGAACAGGCCGTTCGGGCGCCAGATCAGGATCACGATCATCATGGTGTAGATCACGAAGGGGCCCATCTTCGGCACGTAGTACTTGCCGGCGACGTCGCCGATGCCGAGCAGGAGCGAGGCCAGGAACGGGCCGGTGATCGAGGACGAGCCGCCGACGGTGACCACGATCAGGAAGTAGATCATGAACTTCAGCGGGAAATACGGGTCGAGGCCGAGGATCTCGGCGCTGAGCGCGCCACCGAGGCCGGCGAGCCCGCAACCGAATGCAAACGTGAAAGCGAACACCTGCGGCACGTTGATGCCGAGGCCGCTGGCGGCGCGCGGATCGTCAACGGCGGCGCGCAGCCGGCTGCCGAAACGGGTCTTGGCCAGCACCATCTGGAGCGCGATGGTGAGCAGACCGCAGATCACGATGATCATCAGCCTGTAACGGCCGATGCCGACGCCGAACAGGTCGAACTGACCCTGGAGCGCGGCCGGCAGGTTGATGAAGACCCGCGACGAGCCCTGGATGTAGTCCACGGCCGCGACCGACATGAAGGTCAGGCCGATGGTGAACAGCACCTGGTCGAGATGGCTGCGCGTATAGAGATGGCGGTAGAGCGTACGCTCGAGCACGATGCCGATCGCCGCCGACGAGACGAAAGCGAGCGGCAGCGCGGCGAAGAACGGCCAGCCCATCCGGTTGACCAGCACCATGCAGACATAGCCGCCGGTCATGGCGAAGGCGCCGTGGGCGAGGTTGACGAAGTTCATCAGGCCGAGCGTGACCGCGAGCCCGCAAGCGAGCACGAACAGCAGCATGCCGTAGGCAACGCCATCGAACAGGTTGGTGAGGATAGAGGTCATCGTCTCAGCTTGGGTTATCGGTCATGGCCGGGCAAAAGCACGAAGTGCGTCTTCAAACAAATGTCCCGGCCATCCACGTTCCTGTTTCGGCTCTCGCGTGGATGCACCGGTCAAGCCCGGGCATGACGAGAGCGGGGCGCGAGATCCCGGGCTCGCGCCAATGCGCGCCCCGGGATGACGCGCTTTCGCGCGTCACTTCTTGGTCTTGCCGAGGTCCTTGACGGCTTCGAAGGTCGCGAACTCGACGTTGTAGAGCTCGCCGTCGACCTTCTCGACCTTGCGGATGTAGATGTTCTGCACGATGTCGCGGGTCTCGGGGTCGATCGAGATCGGGCCGCGCGGGCTCTCCCATTTCTGGCCCTTCATCGCCTCGACCAGCTTGGTGCCGTCGGTGTCGCCACCGGTCTTCTTCAGCGCCTCGTAGATCAGGTGGATGCCGTCATAGCCGCTCACCGCCATGAAGCCCGGACGAGTGCCGAAGGCCTTCTTGTAGGCCGCGACAAAATCCTTGTTCATCGCGGACGGATGCGCCGCCGAATAAAGGTGCGCGGTGACCGTGCCGAGCACGGCATCGCCCATGTTGTTGAGGAGGTCGTCGTCGGTGACGTCGCCCGGTCCGATCACCTTGATGCCGGCCTTGTCGAGGCCACGCTCGGCATACTGCTTCATGAAGTTGCCGCCCTGACCGGCCGGCACGAACACGAAGATCGCGTCGGGCTTGGCGTCCTTCATGCGCTGGAGGAACGGCGCGAAATCGGGATTCGCGAGCGGCGTCTTGACCTCTTCGACCACCTCACCGCCGCCGGCGGTGAAATTCTGCTTGAAGAAGTTCAGCGCGTCGTTGCCCGGCGCGTAGTCCGAGGTCAGAGTCGCCACCTTCTTGATGCCGTTCTTCACCGCCCAGTCGGCGATGATGGTCGAGGACTGCGCCAGGGTGAAGCTGGTGCGCACGATGTAGGGCGAGCGCTCGGTGATGATGGAGGTGCCGGCCGCCATCACGACTTCCGGAATCTTGGCCTGCGTTGCCAGCGGCGCGGCGGCGAGGGCTGCCGGCGTCACGCCGAAGCCGGCGATGAAATTGACCTTGTCGTTGACGATCAGCTCTTGCGCAGCGGTCTTGGTCTTGTCGGGAATCGCGGCGTCGTCCTTGAGGATGATCTCGATCTTCTTGCCGGCGACGGTGTCGCCCTTCTGCTGCATGTAGAGCTTGATCGCGTTCTCGATCTGCTTGCCGGTCGAGGCCTGGCCGCCGGTCATCGGCAGGATCAGGCCGACCTTGACAGTGTCCTCGGCCCTGGCCGGCGCGACGGTTACCAGGCCTGCAACGGCGGCCACCGCGGCTGCCCAAGAAAGTTGTTTGCGTTCGAACATCAGAGTGTCCCTCCCCTTGATTCCTGACCTCTTGTGCGGCGAACCGAGTGCCCGGTCCTTGCCTCACTCTAGCTCATGCGCGAGCCTTATCGCGCGCCACATGGCGTCCTTGGCGCCCCCCTTGTCAATCGGACGTTTGGCGACCATTCGGCGCAAGCCGAGCGTCCCGATTTCCGACGGCGGGGAGTGATGTCGCTGTTACGTCGAGGTGACCCGAACGCCCCGACCTTGGCCGCTTTTATTTGTACGATTGTACAAATAAAATGGACCTGTCAACGAAAAAGCCCCCTCGCCGGGCCAAGCCACGTTGTCGCGAGGCCGGCGCCGCAGTCTAGAAGCGCGACGGGCCGCGTGGATGGAAGATTTCGTCTTTCTTTTGCAGAATTGGTACATCTGGGGCCTCGCCCCGGCTCCAACCCGGTAACTTATTACCTACCTCGAATAAGTCTATTTTACCTTGTTGAAGGCTACTCTCGCGGCGCCAGCCTGACCCGGCGTCCAACCAGACCGAACCAGCGCGCCCCCACAATGCCCAAGCCTTTCCGCTCCCTCCTGCCCCTCCTCGCGCTTGCCGTGGGGCTGTCCGGCTGCGGCACGGTCAATGAGAAGCTGTCGGCCGGCATCGGCGATTACGTCCCGCAATGGGCCGGCGGCCTGCCGGCCGACGCCCCGCCGCGGGCAGGCACGCCGCAATACGACGCCTACATGAAGGAGCGCGAGCGCAAGCGGCTGCTGCCGGCGGCCGATCGCGAGAAGGAAGAGCAGGCGCAGAAGGGCGCGACGGGCACTCCGTCGAGCGGCGCGGTGCGCTAGGTCGGTGCGCTCCCTCGCCCCGCTTGCGGGGAGAGGGTTGGGGTGAGGGGGAGTCTCCACGGGGACGGTGACAGTTGGAGTCGCGGAGAGTCCCCTCACCCGGATTGCATCGTCGATGCAATCCGACCTCTCCCCGCAAGCGGGGAGAGGTGAAACAACATCAATCCATAAACACCACGGTCTTGCGGCCGTTGGGGATGACGCGGTCGTCGAGATGGTAGCGGATCGCGCGCGCCAGCACGCGGCGCTCGATGTCGCGGCCCTTGCGGACGAGATCTTCGGGCGTGTCGCGGTGGCTGATGCGCTCGACGTCCTGGTCGATGATCGGGCCCTCGTCGAGATCGCGCGTGACGTAATGCGCGGTGGCGCCGATCAGCTTCACGCCGCGCTCATGGGCCTGGTGATAGGGTTTTGCGCCCTTGAAGCCGGGCAGGAACGAGTGGTGGATGTTGATGCAGCGCCCCGACAGTTTGGCCGACAGATCGTCCGACAGGATCTGCATGTAGCGCGCGAGCACGACGAGATCAGTTCCGGTCTTGGCGACGAGATCGAGGATCTGCGCCTCCTGCTCGCGCTTGCTCTCCTTGGTCATAGGCAGATGGTGGAACGGGATGCCGCCGAAATCGAGCCCGGCATAGACCTCGCGCGGATGGTTGGAGACGATCGCGGTCGGGACCATCGCCAATTCGCCGGTGCGCCAGCGATAGAGGATGTCGACCAGGCAATGGTCGGACTTCGACACCAGCAGCATCACCTTGCGATGCGCGGCGCGGTCGCGCATCTGCCACTCCATGCCGAAGCGCTCCGCGATCGCGGCAAAGCCGGTCTGGAGCGCGGTGAGCTCCACGGCGAGATCGGCCGCGGTGAACACCACCCGCATGAAGAACTTCTTGGTCTCGACGTCGTCGAACTGCTGGGCGTCGAGAATGTTCTGTCCGTTGTGGGCCAGGAAGGTCGACACCGCCGAGACGATGCCGGGGCGATCCGGACAGGACAGGGTCAGGACATATTGATGATCGGGCATGGCTCTTGATGAAGGTTTGGGCAAATGATGCGGAACAACTCGCGATTTGCGCCCTGCTCTATCACCGACCCCGCCCTTACGCCAATCCCAAGACTTGCTTCTACGTAAAGTGCAGAGTCAGGATGAACGGACCATTGCGATTTGTACCGGAGCACGCCCATGGCCGACCGCTTGAACGGCTACCGCATCCTGATCCTGGAAACGCGCGAGGAGGCGCAGTTCTCAAAGCTCCTCGCCGAGCAAGGCGCCGATGTCGTGCAGTGCCCGATGTTCACCATCCACGATGCGCCGGACCCGGCCCCGGTCGAGGCCTGGATCCGCCGCGCCATCGACAGGCCGTTTGACGATCTCGTGCTGATGACCGGCGAAGGCCTGCGGCGGATCATGAAGCTCGCGCGGACCCGTGGTCTCGACCAGGCTCTGGTCGCGGCCCTCGCCAAATCGCGAAAATTCACCCGCGGGCCGAAGCCCGGCAAGGCGCTGCGCGAGATCTCGCTCGAGGCGCAGCAGACCACGGAGAAGCCGACCACCGAGGGCGTGATCGAGATGCTGGGCAAGCTCGACCTGAAGGGGCGGCGCCTCGGCCTCCAGCTTTATCCGGACAAGGACCACAGCACCCTGACCGGCGCACTCTCGGCGCAAGGCGCCGAGGTCGATACCGTGCTGCCCTATGTCTACGATTCAAAGGCGGCGGATGCCAACATCGTCGCCGCCATCGACGACATGGCGGAGGGACGGATCGATTCCATCGCGCTGACCAATCTCGGCCAGGTCCGCCGCCTGATCGAAGCCGCAAAGGCACATGGCAGCGAAGCGAAGTTGCGCGCAGGGTTGGAGCGGACGCTGATTGCGTCGGTGGGCCCTGCGGTGTCGGGGGAGCTCGCCGCGCATGGCCTGCGCACAGACATCGCACCGGCGGAAGATGCGTATTTCATGCGGCCGCTGATTTCGGCGATGGCCGCGGCGCTCGCCGAGAAACGGCCGAAGGTGGCGGGTTAATCACCAGGCGACGATGCCTAGCTTGCCACCTGCGAGGCGGCCGACATCAACTCCTGGGGGCTCGGAGCCCCGAACATGCGCTGGCCGCCTTCAGGAACCTCGGTAAAGGTCCAGCGCACGATCCCCTCGCGATCGAGCAGGAACTGGCCGAACAGCTGGCCCTGGCCGGTTGCCGCCATGCGCTGATCGGCCTCCATCATCTCGTAGCCGTCCTTGTTGTTGAGGTATTCGGCAGCCGCCAGCCGATTCATCGGCCCCGGCGTTTCGCCGGGCATATCGACCTGCATGCTCATGACGACGTCCATACCCACCTTGCGGGGCCACTCGGTCTCGTGGTCCGTAAACTCGAGATTGGGCAGGCCGAACGCGCGGTGCGAGACCCGCTCGGGGTCGGACGCGGCGAGCAGATTGGGCAAGGGATGATAGCGGAAGTAGAGCCGCGCGCGTTCGATCGGCGTATTCACGACCGTGAGACTTTCGACGCCCTTGTCGCGCAGCGCTGCGCCAAGTTGCGCCTGTGCCGCGATATGGCGCCGACAGAACGGGCAGTGCAGCCCGCGAAACAAGCCGATCAATATCGGACTATGCCCACGAAAATCCTGGAGCGCGATCGTTCCATCGCGTGTGATGGCGTCCAGCACGATGTTCGGTGCGCGATCGCCCGGTTGAAGCGGTCCGTCGACATGAAGTTCTGACATGGTTGAACTCCTTCATATGACCTAGTCGAGAAACGGCAGTACGATCAGCCCGGCGGGATCAAGCCCGTGGCGGGCGCAGACATCATGGGCCAGCGCGAAATATCGGTCGGCCTCGGGCATGTCGCCTCGATCAAGGCTCAGCGTGGCGAGACCATCATAGCATGGAAAAAGCTGCTGCGGTTCGCCGGTTTCGTTCGCCACCTCGATTGCCTCGTTGTAGCAGAGGGCGGCCAGATCGGGGCGGAAATGGCATTGATGGATTTGCCCGAGCACGATCAAGGGCACGGCGAGATGCTCGCGCTGATCGAGCGCGCGGTCGATTTCGATCGCCTTTTCGGCAGCCGGCACCCCTTCTTCGGTACATCTGTCCGTGAAGGTGCAACAAGCAACGGCAAAATTGGCAAGAAGACGCGCCTGGAAGCCAAGATCCCCGATCCGACGCGCGACATCGAGTCCACGCCGGCAGACCTCCACGGCTTTCGCCGCGTCGACAATCGTGTAGAGCACACCGAGATTGGTAAAGCCGCGGCAGGCTACGTTGAGGAGGCCGGCAGTTTCGGCGGCTGCAACACTTTGCTCCACCTCGCGCACCGCCTCCTCGTGTCGTCCAAGCCGCGCCAGCGCAACCCCCTTGGTGTTGAGGGCCTCCGCAATGGCACGTGCCGCCTCGAGCCTTCCCTGCTCGTCCGCGTCCGCCGGTACGGACCGTGCATAGCCGAGCGCCTCGTCTGCCCATCTTGCGGCGGCCACGTGATCGCCCGTCCGAAACGCGAGACGGCCGCGCTCCTGCAAGAGATGCGCCCACTCGATGGGCGCGTCGATCCCTCCAAGCAGGTTGGCCGCCTCGGCGTAATGCGTCTCTGCCTTGATCCGCTTGCCGGCGCCCCACAGCAATCGGCCAAGCTTGCGAAGAATTCGCGCTTCGCTGATCCGGTCCTGTAGGGCGCGGTGCCCCTCCAACGCGCTCTGATAGTGCTCCTCGGCCGTGTTCCGGCGGCCAGCCGCGCCACAGAGGTCCGCGATCCGCTCGTATAGAACCAGACGTTCCGGCTCCCGTTCGCCGCCGGCCAACAGCACGGCGAGGGCCTGTTGGTAGAGACGGATGGCATCGTCATTGGCATAGCTGGCGCGTGCGCGATCGCCGGCCGCGCGCAGATAGCGCGCGCCTTTCGGCTTGCTCGCGCTCAGACTGAAGTGATGTCCGAGCAGTATGAGATCTTCGAGGCGCTCGGGCTCTTGGCCATACAGCCTCTCGAGCGCCCCACCAATCCGTCCATGAAGCTCGATCCGGCGCTGCAGAAGCAGGTTTTGATAGATCACGTCCTGAAGCATGGTTTGCGTGAAGCGGTAGGTCCGCAGCGAAATCGAATTCGAGCCCGCGATCTCCTCGACGATTTCCGCGTCGCACAGAAGTTCGAGCCCTGCTTCGACCCTTGCCGGCTCGGTTGCCGCCGCACCGAGAGCAGCCGCATCAAAACGCGGGCCGATCACCGCGGCCTCCTGTGCCAGGCGGCGCACCTGATGCGGCAACCGGTCGAGACGCGCCAGCAACAACGCCTGAATGCTTGCCGGAATATCGGCGGCGGCTTCATCCGACGTCATCCGCCACTGCACGCCGTCGCGCTCCAGGGCGCCGGCTTCGATCAGGCCGCGTATGATCTCCTCGAGGAAAAGCGGATTGCCGCCGGCGCGATCGAGGATTCGACTGAACAGACGTCCCGGTGGTTCACGCCAACCGTGACTGAAATAGGCCGCGAGCAGCCTTTGTCCGTCGGCGTCCCCAAGCGGGGGCAGCCGGAGGGTTGCGTGACTGATCCTGCTCGAACCGAACTGGTCCAGTTCCAGCATCGGCCGATGCGTAAACAACAGCATCAGCCGCGTCCGCTCCAGTCGGTCCATCAGGAAGCGCAACGCTTCAAGCGACACCGCATCGGCCCAATGCAGATCCTCGACGATGATCAGCAGTGGCGACAGTGCCAGGCGGCGTTCGAAGACGGTGCGAATCGCGAAGAATATCTGCCGGCGGAGCTGTTCGGGCTCGACATGCCTGAGCACGGCGTTGGGGTCGCCGAGGCCGAGTACGTGCAGATAGAGGGGCATCAGGCGGTCGGCCTCGTCGGTCGCGAGGCCCAGCTCCGATAGCGCTTCGGCGACCTTCGCCTCCGCCTCTGTGGCGCCCGCCTTCTGCGCGATGCCATAGGCGCTGCGCAGCACGGCGGCGAGTGTGCCGTAGGACTGTTCGCCGAGCGGCGAGCACGCCGCCTGCCGGATCGCCACGCCTGCGAATCGATCCTGATCGCGGATGCGGGCGACGAACTCCCTGACCAGGCGCGTTTTCCCGATGCCGGCCTCACCGACCAGCCGCACCAGTTGAGCCGCGCCGCCGCACGCGAGATCAAGGCTGCCGATCATGCGCGCAAGCTCGGCGTCGCGCCCGATCAACGGCGCATTGAGGCCCAGCGTGTCGAGACCTCGCGCCGCACGGGGCGTGTCGAGCGGCTCATTCAGACGGTGGACCAGTACGCTGCCCATCTTGCCCTTGAGCGAGACCTCGCCAAGCGAGTCATAGGAGAACGCATGCCGCGTCAGACGGTGGGTCAACGGCCCGACCAGTACCTCGCCCGGAGCCGCCATCGATTGTAGTCGCTGGGCGGTATTCACCGTGTCACCGGTCACCGAATAGGATTTGGCAACGCCCGCACCGAGCCCGCCCGCGACGACGTGCCCGGTGTTGATGCCGACATGGAGCAGCAGCGGTGAACCTGCATACGCCTTCGCGCGTTCGCTGAGGCGCGCCGTCCGGTCGATCATGTCGAGAGCAGCGCGCACCGCCCGCTCTGGGTCGTCCTCGTGCGCCGCCGGCGCACCAAACAGAGCAAGCAGCGCATCGCCGATGAATTTGTCCACGAAGCCGCCAAAGCTTTGCACCGCGGCCGTCAACTCCTCGAACAACCCGTTTTGAAGCGTCTGCATGACCTCGGGGTCGAGCCGCTCGCTCATCGCAGTGAAGCCGCTGAGGTCGGCAAACAGCACGGTGATGGTGCGGCGGTTCGCCTCGCTGTCGATCTTGTCCAACTGAGGTCGAAATGCGGCTTGGGCCTCCTCCGCCGGCGCGAGCGGCGGAGAGGAGGACCGGATCGGGAGCGTCGTCGGGCTCGTCCGCGCCGATGCCTGCCCGCCTGTGGGGGTCTCAGAGACGAAGGCGCCGCATTTCGGGCAATAGGCGAAATCCGGCGCGCATGGAAAGCCGCAGCCAGGGCACGCGTTCGGCTGCCTCGTGCCGCACTTCGGGCAGAAGGCAAAGCCGCTCTGGACCTCTAAACCACAGCAAGAGCAGTTCATGGGTCAAGACCTCGCGGAAGCCGCGATGGTGCCATCTCCTGGACCTGCCGGACGGGCCCAGGAACCCGGCAAGCATGGGCTCGTCGCACGGGAAGAGCAAGCGGTGGTCGGTTAACGGCCGCGCGCGCGGCCTCACCCCTCCCCGCAACCGGACCGTCTTTCGGTGCTGAGGATAGACACCCCCGGCGATCGTCGCCCGCGCTTATTTCGGCCTCTCCGACGAGCTTTCGCGCAAGCCACACCGCCTCGCCATAGCGGGTCTCCTTCGCGAGCGACGTAGTGCGCTGCATCAAGGCGAGCATGTCCTGCGGACCCCCCTGGGAAGGCGACACGACGACGCTCACGAGAAACAGCGACCCCAGAAGCCGCGCGGCAAACCTTGTGGCGTTCGAGCGGGTTGGTATGCGGCAGCGCTGATTGACACGAGCAGTGTCAGCGCTACGTTGCCGGATTAGAAAGAACAAGAATAAGGGCAGGGAATCGCCGTGAAACCCGTCATTGCATCTTGAGCACATCCGCGCTCGCGCCATTCCGCATCCGCAACTATCGCTTCCAGTGGCCGTCCGACCTGCTCACCTCCTGGGCGTTCGAGATCGAAACGCTGGTGCTCGGCTGGTACATCCTGGTCGAGACCGGATCGGTGCTGCTGCTGACCATTCTCGCCTCGCTGCAATATGTGGGAACGCTGGTTGCGCCGGTGCTCGGGATGATCGGCGACCGCATGGGTCATCGCGATCTCCTTGTCGTGCTGCGCCTCACCTATACGGCGCTCGCCTCGACCATCATGGTGCTGGCACTGACCGGCCGTCTGGCGCCACTCAACGTCATGATCATCGTTGCAATCATGGGCCTGATCCGCTCCTCCGATCTCGGCATTCGCAGCGCGCTGCTCGCCGACATCATGCCGGCCAAGCAGCTGGTGGGCGCGATCGGCCTGTCACGGACGACCCAGGACAGCGCCCGCATTGCCGGAGCGCTGACAGGCGCCGGCCTCTTCGCCGTGCTCGGCATTGGGTTGGTGTATGCGGCAGTCGCCAGCCTCTACCTCGTGGCCGCGATTCTCATGTCCTGCCTGACCCGACCGGAAAGGACCGTTGCCACGATGGACCTGCCGGCGAACAGCCGCGCCGTTTCAAAACTGCTCGACGAGCTGAAGGAAGGGATTGTCTACGCCTGGAATGGCCCTGGAATGGGCGCCGCGCTGTGCGTCGCCTTCCTCGCCAATCTCACCGCATTTCCCTTCACGGGCGGATTGCTGCCCTACATCGCGCGGGACATCTTTCATACAGACCAGACCGGGCTCGGCTATCTCTCGGCCAGCTTCGCCGTCGGCTCGCTGATCGGCTCCATCACGCTCAGCCTGGTCGGCGGCCTGCGCATTGCCCGGCTTCTGATCGGCGCGACGCTGGCCTGGTACGCCATGCTGCTGGTGTTCGTCGAAATCAGGACCATGCCGGTGGCCATGGCCTGCCTCGCTCTCGCCGGCATCGCCCAGAGCATGTCGATGATATCGGCCGCCGTGATCCTGATGCGCACGGCGAGCGCGCATCTGCGCGGCCGTGTCATGGGCGTCCGCATGATGGTGATCTACGGCTTGCCGCTCGGATTGCTCGCGGCCGGCAGCCTGATCGACCTCATCGGCTATTCCGCGACGGGCTCGCTCTATGCCGTCTCGGGGTTCATCGCGATGGCGGCGATCGCGGTGCGCTGGCGCGCGGACCTCTGGCCCCTGCACGCCCCCGCCAATGCGCGATGACGGGGCGCCCTAGTCCCCGTACCCGCGCAGCCGCTCGATATCGAGGATGGTGACGCCGCCATATTCGAGTCGCAGCAGGCCCTCCTTCTCCAGCCGGTTCAGCGCGCGATTGGCGTTCTGGCGGGACATGCCGGAGAGCGCCCCGATCTCCTCCTGGGTGATCTCCAGATGCGCGGTCGATTCCGGATAGAGGATCGGGTTGAACAACGAGGCGATGCCGCGCGCGAGGCGCGAGGTCGCATCGAGCGTACGGTTGACCTCGAGCATGCCGATGAACTGGCCGAGCCGCTCGTTGAGCTGGCGGACCAGGAAGCGGTTGAAGCCGACGCTGTTCTCGAACAGCCACATGAAGGCGCTGCGCTCCATCAGCGCGACACGGCTGTTGCGCAGCGCGACCACGTCGTAGCGGCGCGGCTCGTTCTTGAGCACGCTGCCCTCGCCGAACCAGGCCCCCGCAGTCAGCCCGGCAAGGCTCGCCTCCTTGCCGTCGCGCGACACCCCGCCCATCCGGGCAAGGCCAAAGACCATGCCGGCCCAATAGCCGAACGTGTCGCCGCGCATGAACACAGCCTCGCCGATGCCGTAGGACCGCTCCGTGATTCCGGCGCGAGCGACCTCGATCTCCGCTTGCGTGAGCTCGCGCGACCAAGCGGCGATGCGCTTCAGTTGATCCTCTGAAATCATGATCCCGAAGCCAGCCGCACCGTTTCGTCACTCCGCCCTTCTGTTGCACTGCAACACGACCGCATCGACCGCCATCCGACGAAAGATGA
Organism: Bradyrhizobium sp. CCBAU 45394; assembly: GCF_028128655.1. Classification (NCBI taxonomy): domain Bacteria; kingdom Pseudomonadati; phylum Pseudomonadota; class Alphaproteobacteria; order Hyphomicrobiales; family Nitrobacteraceae; genus Bradyrhizobium; species Bradyrhizobium sp. CCBAU 45394. The sequence goes on from NZ_LBIX01000151.1 coordinate 40,437, forward strand.
AGGCCGCCTCGCCTGAAAAACTTTGTCGCAGAATTGTCAGGCCGGAGACATTTCAAAATAGCGCTTTCCCCTATTGAGGGCCACCTCGGGCGATGCGGCTTTTGATCCCTAACGGGAGCGAGAGCCTCGCGGGTCCGGTCGAGACCAATAGCTGCATGGTCTGGCCGGCACGACCGTACTAGGATCGCCCGACAGGAACCGACGAAGAGCGCCACAGAAAGCGCCATCACCGGGGAGGGACTTGTTTGGTGGCTACCAGTCTTGAAGTGCGCGGCGTGTCTTTGCGGTTCGGCGGCGTCCGTGCGCTGACCGATGTCGGCTTCGCCATCAAGGAGGGCGAGCTGTTCTCGATCATCGGCCCCAACGGGGCCGGCAAGACCTCGATCGTGAACTGTATTTCCGGCCGCTACAAGCCGACCGAGGGCCAGCTGTTCTATCAGGGCCGCGACATCACCGGCCTGACGCCGAACGCCCGCGCCTCGCTCGGCATCGGCCGCACCTTCCAGAACCTAGCCCTGTTCCACCACATGAGCGTGCTCGACAACATCATGGTCGGCCGCCATCACCTGTTGAAGAACAATTTCCTCACGGGCTCGCTCTACTGGCTCACCGGCGCGCGCAAGGAAGAGCTCGCGCATCGCCGCAAGGTCGAGGAGATCATCGACTTCCTCGACCTCCAGTCGGTGCGGAAAGCGCAAGCCGGCACCCTCTCCTATGGCCTGCGCAAGCGCGTCGAGCTCGCCCGCGCCATGGCGCTGGAGCCGCGCCTCATCCTCCTCGACGAGCCGATGGCCGGCATGAATTTCGAGGAGAAGGAGGACATGGCCCGCTACATCGTCGATCTCAACGAGGAATTCGGGATGACGGTGGTGATGATCGAGCACGACATGGGCGTGGTGATGGACATCTCCCACCGCGTCATGGTGCTGGATTTCGGCCGCAAGATCGCCGAGGGCGATCCGGGTGCGGTGCTCGCCGATCCCCACGTCAGGCGCGCCTATCTCGGCGAGGAGGACGAGGTGCTGGTCGATCCGGACGATGCGCCGCCGGCGCAGGAGAGCGCGGCATGATGGATTATGCAGGCCGCGTCGCGCAGGCCGATACCTATCCCAAAATGCTCCGGCTCAACGCCAGGGAGCATGGCAACGAGATTGCGCTGCGCGAAAAGGATCTCGGGCTGTGGCGTGTCTTCACCTGGAACGACTACCAGACGCGCGTGCGCGATTTCGCGCTCGGCCTCGTCGAGCTCGGCCTTGGCCACAACGACGTCATCGGCATCATCGGCGACAACCGGCCGGACTGGGTCGCCGCGGAAATCGCCACCCACGCGATCGGCGGCCTGAGCCTCGGGCTCTACCGCGACGTGCTGGACGAAGAAGCCTCCTATCTCCTCAATTACGGCGAGGCGCAGCTGGTCTTCGCCGAGGATGAGGAGCAGGTCGACAAGTTGCTCACCCTCGCCGACCGCGTGTCGCGGCTGAAGCACATCATCTATTCCGACCCGCGCGGCATGCGGAAATATGACGACCCCAGGCTGCTGTCGGCGGAGAAATTCGCCGAGCTCGGCCGCGCCCGCGCTGCGCGCGAGCCTGGGCTTTACGACAAGCTCGTCGACGCCACCAAGGGCGAGGATGTCGCGATCCTCTGCACCACGTCAGGCACCACCTCGCATCCAAAACTCGCAATGCTCGCCGCCGGCCGCGTGCTCGGCCATTGCGCGACCTATCTCGCCTTCGATCCGAAGGGACCCGACGACGAATACGTCTCGGTGCTGCCGCTGCCGTGGATCATGGAGCAGGTCTATGTGCTCGGCAAAGGCCTGCTCTGCCGGATGAAGATCAACTTCGTCGAAGAGCCCGACACGATGATGAACGATCTGCGCGAGATCGCGCCGACCTTCGTGCTGTTCGCCCCGCGCGTCTGGGAATCGATCGCCGCCGACGTCCGCGCCAAGGTGATGGACGCCACGCCCTTCAAGCAGCGCCTGTTCGATATCGGGATGAAGTCGGGCCTGGCCGCGCTTGCTGACGGCAAGCGCTCGGGCTTTGCCGACGCCATCCTGTTTCGCGCGCTGCGCGACCGGCTCGGCTTCACCCGCCTGCGCTCGGCTGCGACGGGCGGCGCGGCGCTCGGGCCCGATACCTTCAAGTTCTTCCAGGCGATGGGCGTGCCGCTGCGCACTCTCTACGGCCAGACTGAGCTGTTGGGAGCCTACACGCTGCATCCCGAGGGCAAGGTCGATCCTGACACCACGGGCGTGCCGATGGCCGACAGCGTCGAGATCCGCATCGACAATGCCGACGTCCACGGCGTCGGCGAGATCGTGGTGCGGCATCCCAACATGTTCCTCGGCTATTACAAGAACCCGGAGGCAAGCGTTGCCGACATCAAGGACGGCTGGATGCTGTCGGGCGATGCCGGCTATTTCAACGCCAACCGGCAGCTCGTCGTCATCGACCGCATCAAGGATCTCGCCGAGACCTCGCGCGGCGAGCGCTTCTCGCCGCAATTCATCGAGAACAAGCTGAAGTTCTCGCCCTATATCGCCGAAGCCGTGGTGCTCGGCGCGGGCCGCGACGCGCTCGCGGCGATGATCTGCATCCGCTACTCCATCATCTCGAAATGGGCGGAGAAGAACCGCCTCTCCTTCACGACCTACAGCGACCTCGCCTCGCGGCCCGAGGTTTACACGCTGCTCCAGAAGGAGGTCGAGACCGTCAACGCCACGCTGCCGCCGGCGCAGCGCATCTCGCGCTTCCTGCTTCTCTACAAGGAGCTCGATGCCGACGACGGCGAGCTCACCCGCACGCGAAAGGTTCGCCGCAGCGTCATCAACGAGAAATACGCCGGCATCATCGACGCGATCTACCGCGGCGATGCCGTCATCCCCGTCGACACCGTGATCCGCTTCCAGGACGGCACCACGCAGAGGGTGCGCACCGCGCTGCGGGTGGTGGATCTGGGCCGACCCGGGCAATTGGCGGAGGCGGCGGAGTGATGTCGCTTCCAATGCAGACCGCACCAGCAATCGATCCCCCCTCCCTGCGCAAGCGGGGAGAGGCGAAGGATAGCATAACATGAACACCGCCTTCCTCATCCAGCTCCTGGTCAACGGCCTCGTGGTCGGCACGCTCTATGGCGTGGTCGCGATGTCATTCGTGCTGATCTACAAGGCGACGCAGGTCGTCAATTTCGCGCAAGGCGAGCTGCTGCTGGTCGGCGCCTGGGTGTGCTGGGCCTTGCTTGCGAAATACCAGGTGCCGTTCTGGATCGGCATGCCGATGACGCTGGTGTTCATGTTCGTGTTCGGCATCGCCATCCAGGTCCTGATCCTGCGGCCGATGATCGGCGAGCCCATCATCTCGGTGATCATGGTGACGATCGGCCTCTCGACGGTGCTCCAGGCCACGCTGAAATGGATGTTCGGCGTCAACCCGCAGCCGTTCCCGCGCGTGTTCGAGAGCCAGTCCGTCAGCTTGTTCGGGCTTCAGATCCAGACCGTCTATGTCATGAGCCTGGTGGTCTCGGTCGCCATGATGATCGGCATGGCCTGGTTCTTCCGCGCATCCAAATACGGCCTTGCGATGCGCGCCACCGCGTTCAACCAGCAGGTCGCGCAGTCGCTCGGCATTTCCGTGAAAAGCGTGTTCGCGATGGCCTGGGCGATCTCGGCAACGGTGTCAGCGGTCGCCGGAGTCGTGGTCGCCGTGGTGAACGGGGTGTCCTCGGGCCTCGCCGCCTACGGCATCAAGGTCTTTCCGGCGGCGATCCTCGGCGGGCTCGATTCCGTCGGCGGCGCCGTGCTCGGCGGCATCATCATCGGCTTGCTCGAGAACGTCGCGCAATATGTCGACAGCGAGTATCTGCACTGGGGCAATCTCTACGAGATCGCACCGTTCTACGTCCTCATCATCGTGCTGATGATCAAGCCCTACGGCTTGTTCGGCACCCACGACATCGAGCGGATCTGACCCATGGCCGGCCCTGCCCTCATACCTGCTGGTGATTTCCGCACCTCCTATGCGGCCGACACCACGATCTTCCCGACGGCGACCAGCCGCAATTTTGCGATCGTAGGCGTGCTGCTGCTCTGCCTCGTGCCGCAATTCCTTGGCGGCTACTGGCTCAGCATTCTGATCCAGATCGGCATCTTCTCGATCGCGGCGCTCGGGTTGAACATCCTGGTCGGCTTCACCGGCCAGATCTCGATCGGGCATGCCGCCTTCTTCCTGCTCGGTGCCTTCACCTCGGCCTACATCTCCAACAATGCGCCGATCCCGGTGTTTTTCGCGATCCCGCTCGCAGGCGTCGTCACCGCGCTGGTCGGGCTGGTCTTCGGCATTCCGGCGGCGCGGCTGAAGGGACTCTACCTCGTCATCGCGACGCTCGCCGCGCAATATATCCTGCTCGACTTCTTCTCGCGCGCCGAATGGTTCACCGGCGGCTCGGTGCCGGCCAGCGCCAATCCGTTCTCGATCTTCGGCTTCACGTTGCGCGGCGACAAGCAGTATTTCTACGTCGTGCTGGCCTATGTGCTGGCGAGCTACATCCTCGTCACCAATCTGATGCGCACGCGCGACGGCCGCGCGCTGGTGGCGATCCGCGACCATTATCTCTCCGCGGAGATCATGGGCATCAACCTCACCAAATACCGCACGCTGTCGTTCGGCCTCGCCGCCTTCTTCGCCGGCATCGCCGGCGCGCTCTATGCGCACTACCAGCTCGTGGTCTCGCAGGAAGGTTTCGGCATCGAGCGCTCGATCCTGTTCCTGGCGATGATCATCATCGGCGGCACCGGCTCTATCATGGGCACGCTGATGGGCACCGCCTTCGTGGTGCTGCTGCCGGAGTCGATGGAATTCCTCAGCATCTACTTGAAGGGCGGCGCGATCGACAAGGCGCTGTCGCTCAACAACAACATCACCTTCCTGCGCGAGATCGCGATCGGGGTGATCATCATCGCGTTCCTGATGTTCGAGCCTGACGGGCTCGCGCATCGCTGGCGGCAGATCAAGGCGTACTGGAAACTCTACCCGTTCTCGCATTGAGAACGGGCAACTTACTAACCAACGAATAAACAGGAGGAGGCAACCAATGAAGACAAAATCCTTTTTGAGCACTGCATCGCTCGCGCTGGTGATCGCATTCTCGGCGAGCGCGCAGGCGCAGATCGCGATCGGGCATCTCGCCGACTATTCCGGCGGCACCTCCGACGTCGGCACGCCCTACGGCCAGGCGGTCGTCGACACCTTCGCCTGGGTCAACAAGAACGGCGGCGTCGGCGGCAAGCAGCTCAACGTCGACACCAACGACTACGGCTACCAGGTGCCGCGCGCGATCGCGCTCTACAAGAAATGGTCGGCTCCGGACAGCAAGGTCGCAGCGATCATGGGCTGGGGCACCGCCGACACCGAGGCGCTGACCGGCTTCCTCGCCCAGGACAAGATCCCCGATCTCTCCGGCTCCTATGCCGCCGCGCTGACCGATCCCGAAGGCGTCAGCGGCAAGGCCAAACCCGCTCCTTACAATTTCTTCTACGGCCCAAGCTATTCGGACTCGCTGCGCGCGATGCTGATGTGGGCGGCCGAGGACTGGAAGGCCAAGGGCAAGCCCGGCAAGCCGAAATTCGTGCACATGGGCGCCAACCATCCTTATCCGAACGCGCCGAAGGCCGCAGGCGAAGCCATGGCGCAGGAGCTCGGCTTCGAGGTGCTGCCGCCGCTGGTGTTCGCGCTCACACCGGGTGACTACAGCGCGCAGTGCCTGAGCCTGAAATCCTCCGGTGCCAACTACGCCTATCTCGGCAACACCGCGGCTTCCAACATCTCCGTCCTGAAGGCTTGCAAGACCGCCGGCGTCGAGATTCAGTTCCTCGGCAATGTCTGGGGCATGGACGAGAACGCCGCCAAGACCGCCGGAGACGCCGCCAACGGCGTGATCTTCCCGCTGCGCACCGCGGTGAGCTGGGGTGGCGATGCGCCCGGCATGAAGACGGTGATGGAGATCTCCAAGATATCCGACCCCACCGGCAAGGTCTACCGGCCCGTGCATTACGTCGCGGCGGTCTGCTCGGCGCTCTACATGAGGGAGGCGCTCGAGTGGGCTGCCAAGAACGGCGGAGCGACCGGCGAGAACGTCGCCAAGGGCTTCTACCAGAAGAAGGACTGGGTGCCGGCCGGAATGGACGGCGTCTGCAATCCCTCGACCTGGACCGACAAGGACCACCGCGGCACGCTGAAGGTCGACCTCTATCGCACCAAGATCGCGGGTGCGACCGACGGCGACCTCAACGATCTCATGGCCAAGGGCACGATCAAGCTCGAGAAGGTCAAGACCGTCGAGCTGCCGCGCAAAGCGGAATTGCTGGGGTGGTGATTTCGATCTCGGACGTCATGGCCGGGAAAAGCGCGAAGCGCGTCTTCGCGCAGACGTCCCGGCCATCCACGTCTGACCAATCGGCACGAAGAACGTGGATGCCCGGGACAAGCCCGGGCATGACGAGCGCACCAAATTGGCGGCACACCTAATGACCGAAATTCACGAAGCCACTCGTCCCTCGCCCAGTATAGTGCCCGCGCCACCCCTTCTCGGCGTGCGTAATATCGAGGTCGTCTATGACGACGTCATCCTGGTGCTGCGCGGCCTCAGCCTCGACGTGCCCAAGGGCGCGATCGTGGCGCTGCTCGGGGCCAATGGCGCCGGCAAGTCGACGACGCTGAAGGCGATCTCGGGGCTGCTTAAGACCGAGGACGGCGAGGTCACGCGCGGCGAGATCCTGTTCGAGGGCGAGCGGATCAACGGCACCGATCCCGACAAGATCGTCCGCCGCGGCATCTTCCAGGTGATGGAGGGCCGCCGCATCATCGCCGACATGACGTCGCTGGAGAACCTCAAGCTCGGCGCCTTCACCCGCAGGGACCGCGAGGTCGATGCCGACATCGACATGGTCTTCAACTATTTCCCGCGCCTGAAGGAGCGCACCGGCCTTGCCGGCTATCTCTCCGGCGGCGAGCAGCAGATGCTCGCGATCGGCCGCGCGCTGATGGCACGCCCCAAGATGATCCTGATGGACGAACCGTCGATGGGCCTGTCGCCGCTGCTGGTGAAGGAGGTGTTTTCCATCATCCAGAAGATCAACCGCGACCTCGGCGTCACGATCCTGCTGGTCGAGCAGAACGCGCGCGCCGCGCTGTCGGTGGCGAGCCACGGCTACATCATGGAGCAGGGCAAGGTCGTGCTCGACGGCACCGCGGACGAATTGCGCGACAACGAGGACGTCAAGGAATTCTACCTCGGCGGCGCCGGCGACCAGCGCAAGAGCTTCAAGAACCTCAAGAGCTTCAAGCGGCGCAAGCGCTGGCTTTGACAAAGCGTTTTCAAGCGAAGTGGGAACCGGTTCGCGTGAAGAAAACGCGTCAAAACAAAAGAGTCTTACTCCAACACCTGCTCCGCTTCCGTGACTGCGCAGAGAACATGATAGAACGACGACGCAGGAATGGTGTCGACCAGCGATTTGCCGTCGCGATCGAACTGGTCGTACCAGCCGCCCCGCACGGGATGGCTGAGATAATGCCGCTCGAGCCGCACCAGGGCCGCGCGGGCCTCATCCGCGGCGCCCGCCTCGCCGGACTCGGCCTGTGCAATCCACGCCTTCGCGATCTCGGTCTGCGGCCACAGCCGGCGCGTGCTGCGGCGGATGTTGCCGGTGGCATCACCCTCGTCGATCAGGCAGCCCGTCGCCTCGTCGCGATAGCGCAGCGCGGTCGCCAGCAGCTCCGCACGCCGCTGCCCGGTCGGGCAGCCCGTGATGCGCTCAAATCCCTTCAGCAGCCAGACCCACTCCGCCTGATGGCCAGGCTCGACGCTGACCGGCTCGATCTTCGACCAATCCTCCTCGAAGTACTCCGACAAGACGTGCCTCTGCTTGTCGTAGAGGTTGGCGAGGAACAGCGCGAAGAACTCGCCGGCGCGATTCTGGAACGACAGATCGTGGGTCGCGTCGAAGCACGCGATCATCGCCTCGAACAGGTGCATGTGCGGGTTCTGCCGGCGCGGCAGCGAGATCGGCAACCCCTCGTGGACGCCGCCGTGCGGCGAGCGCAGGTGGCCGTCGAGGAAGGCGAGCAGCGTGTCGATCTCGGCGCGAACCTGCGCGTCCTTGTCGAGCACATAGACGGTCGCAAGCGCAAACAGAATGAAGGCGTGGTCGTAGGCGTCGCGCCGACCATCCATCACAGCGCCCTCCGGCGTCAGCCGGTGCACATAGCCGGGCCTGCCGTCGGGCGCCTTCGCGCGTGCCAGCAGGTGCTCCAGCCCCTTCAGCGCGATGGCGCGCCCCTCGGGATACCAGCCCATCTGTGCCGCCTTGGCGTAGCAGTAGATCTGGCGGGCCTGCACGAACACGCGCCGCGGCGCGGCGGCATCCGCCGTGCCGTCGCGGTGCAGCCGGTCGATGAAGCCGCCCGCGACAGGGTCCCAGCCGACGGTCGACCACAGCGGCATGGCGTCGTCGATCATGCGGCGCTTCAGGCGCGCGACGACGCCAGCCGTCTCCTCCGCCGCCTTGATCCGTTCGTCCGCCATCTCGCGCTCTCCACATCCCGACAATGGCCGTCTGATACCCATGCCAGCGGCGGCGAGCAACGGATGCCAACCCGGAAAGATCAGCCATGACCGCCCATTACGACGCCCTCGAGACGCGCGAGCAAGCCGCGCGCGAGGCCGAGCTGTTTTCGCGCCTGCCGGGCGTGCTGCGCAGCGCGATGACGGCGCCCGCCTATGCCGAGCGGCTCAAAGGTGTGGATCCGGCCACGGTGACCACGCGCGCGGCGCTGGCGCGCCTGCCGGTGCTGCGCAAGTCGGAACTGCCGGCCCTGCACAAGGCCTCCGCGCCCTTCGGCGGCTTCGTGGCGGCGGCACCGGGCTCGTTCGCCCGGCTCTTCACCTCCCCGGGCCCGATCTTCGAGCCGGAGGGCCGGCAGGCCGATCCCTGGCGCGGGGCACGGGCGCTGTTCGCGGCCGGGTTCCGGCCCAATGACATCGTGCTCAACACCTTCAGCTACCACCTCACCCCCGGCGGCTTCATCTTCGATGCTTCGGCGCGCGCGCTCGGCTGCGCGGTGATCCCGGCCGGGCCCGGCAATACCGAGCAGCAATTCGAGCTGATCGAGGCCTACCGGCCGGTCGGCTATAGCGGCACGCCCGACTTCCTGAAGATCCTGCTCGATGCAGCGGCGACCGCGGGCCGCGACGTCTCCTCGATCAAGCGTGCGCTGGTCTCGGGTGCGGCCTTCCCGCCCTCGCTCCAGGCCGAGATCAAGGCGCGCAGCATCGACGCCTACCAGGCCTTCGGCACCGCCGATCTCGGCCTCATCGCCTTCGAGACGGAGGCGCGCGAGGGCATGGTCGTGAACGAAGGCCTGATCATGGAGATCGTCAAGCCCGGCACCGGCGATCCCGTTGCGGAAGGCGATGTGGGCGAGATCGTCGTCACCTCGCTCGACCCGCACCATCCCTGGATCCGCCTCGCGCTCGGCGACCTCACCGCGGCGCTGCCGGGCCCGAGCAGATGCGGTCGCACCAACATGCGGATCAAGGGCTGGATGGGCCGCGCCGACCAGACCACCAAGGTCAAGGGCATGTTCGTCCGTCCCGAGCAGGTCGCCGAGATCAGCAAGCGGCATTCCGCACTCGGCCGCCTGCGTCTCGTCGTCACGCGCCAGGACGAGACCGATGCGATGACGCTGAAGGCGGAAACGGCGGCAGCAAGCGAGGCTCTGCGCGAGGAGATCGCGGGCACGCTGCGGATGGTGACCAAGCTCGGTGGCGCGGTCGAGCTGGTCGGCCCCGGCACATTGCCGAATGACGGCAAGGTTATCGCGGACGAGCGGTAACGCTAGAAACCCAATTCCCCGCGAACAGGGAATTCTGCAGGGAAAAATATCTCGCGCAGGGGCTGCGACGGCGTCAAACATGCGCTAATTGCCTTGAAATCTTGAGCATCTGGGCAGCGAAGCCGCGAAACGGAACAGGGAAATTGCGGTGGAGAACAAGGAATCTGTTCGCTGCGAGCACGGAACAGTATTCGCACGATTAGACCGTCGTTCTACGGTCCGCATTAGCCCGGTGCTGAGCTCATGGGTACGGCACCAAGAAGCCGAAATAGGGCGATGGGCACGGGCTGCATCTGAAATTGAGTTTCATCGAGCGGATCGCGCTGGCCCCGGGAATGGACACGTGCCACGCCCTTTGCTGTTGGTGAGAGCTCGGGCATGACCAGGTTATGGAGCGACGCTTGGCTAATTGCGCATCCCTTGGTCAGCCATCCGGCGTATCGGGCAGCCGGGTCTCCTGTCTCTTGCAGAACGCCCGCACCATGATTAGGAGCCCTCGTTGTCGCCCCCTGAGGATGCTTCGTATTCCTTGCGGGGCTTCGTGAGGATCGAGTCGAGCGTCCCTGGCTGGCTCTCGCTCTGGTCGACCTCTTGTCCTCTCATCCGGCGCGCCCATCGCCTCAGCGCGTCGTAGCCCTCAAGCAACGGCGGCGTTAACGAGAAGAACATTCCAAGGCCCATTGCGATGATTATGTGCCGCAGCGATGGAGGAGGATCATCGTCCGGTTGGCGATCGTCGGCCCTGACGGCTGCCAGCCTGAAAGCTCCGGCTCTTTGACCGGAAGCTCGTGGCTTGCGCGGCGGGATCATGAAAACGACGAACAAGACGTTAATCAACACCCAGACACCGAGTACGATCAATAGCGTCCGCATCAACTAAATTCCAGTTTGGGCGATGGAGAAAGAGACTGGTTCTGAACTAAAATATTTTAGTACCGAAGTATTTCTAATGCCAACGCAATACTGACAAACCGCTATCACGAATGATCTTAAGCTTACTGCTGCTCAATCGGTGTGCAGGTATTTCTCGCGGTCTTCGTCGCCCGATTCAGCTGCCTTCGCGTACGGCTAATCGGATCGGCGCGCCGACGCTTGTCCAGTTCGTGCTCACGCCGATCGAGCAGCGGCCCACACTTTTCGCCCTGGCGAGGATGCGGGCGACCATAAGTACAACGAGATATCGAGCGAACACGCTATTCGGGGCACTTACGTTGACCGCTTAGTGACCGTGGATGGTGAGAGGCGCTTTCCAATCGAAGCAAAAGCAATCGGCGTTGAGCTAAAAGACAGTCATGTGAAGCAGGCGATAGTCGGCTATCTGAAACTCGAATCGGGCCAGTGAGGAACCTCATTGGTGGGCCGGGATCGACGCAAGCTCTGGCGCACCATCGCGTAGCGCACAAAAAGGCCGATGGTGATGGCGACAGCCAGCAATGGGAAGATATAGTTCATGTAGGTCTCCAAGACATCGAAGTAGCGATACATACCGTCCAATTGGGTCGATTCCACAGGCTCGACAGTTAATCAGCTGCCTGGGGGCCATCGATCTTGTGGTCCTCGTCAGTTGTTCCGCTTCCCGCGTTTGAGCCTGCGGCTGTCGGGAAAGGGCAACTCCCCCCTGAACGTTCAAGATCGACAGAGCTCTCATTGTTAGCCCCAATCACCGCCGAGTTCAGACGTAGCCTAAAACCTCTCAGGGAATCCTGAGCCCTGGCTAATCCGGATCTTGAAAAGATAGCCATGCCTTTATGCAAGGACTGAATGAATTCGGCAAAACCAGAACCTAAAGTACATTCCATAAGGTAAGCCCTGCCGATAAGTCTCAATCCGCTGTTCCCGCGGCCCGCGGTGTGACCGTGCGGGAATCGTTGGACCAATCAGCCAACAACGGGGTGATGAACGTATGGAGGTTTGACCCATCGAACAGATAGGCTGGAAGTCCGGCCGCTTGCGCCGCAGCAAGGTCACTCTGCTTGTCCCCGATCATGAAGCTAGCATCGATATTCACCTCGTACCGCTCAAGCAGGCCTCTAATCATCCCTGGCTGCGGCTTACGACAGTTGCAGAGGACACGGTAGCGCTCAATCAGGCCGTCGGGGTGGTGGGGGCAGAACTCAAACGCATCGATATGCGCACCAACGATAGCAAGCTCGCGCGACATCCATTCGTGAAAATTGCGAACATGCCGCTCCTCGTAAAACCCCCTCGCAATTCCTGATTGGTTCGTTACGACAAAAGCAAAATACCCGGCGTGATTAACTGCTCTTACGGCCTGTTGGGCTCCTTCTACCCACCGGATCTTGTCCGGATCAAAAGCATAGCCATCGTCCTCGTTGAGGACGCCATCGCGGTCAAAAAAAACTGCTGGACGCATTAAATCTCACTGGCCCAAGTTGGATGGGAACACGGGCGATCTTCCGACAATCCCTGCTTCATATCAATACTGCAGGGCTCTTCAATATCAAGGCAAGGCGCCCGCGCCTGGAGGCGGTCAGGCCGTCGATATGTCGACCGCCCATCAACGGGCCGGTCTTGCAGCGATCTACCTTCGAACCCGGCGCGCGGCTACATGGCCAAACTTTCCTACCACATAGCAGCGCTGCCGCATGCTGCGGCACAAGCTACTCAGCGCATACCGCCAAAAGGCCGTCGAGAAGTCACCCCGACGCATCGATATGCCGGGCATGCCTTGGCACTTACAAGACGCCGCGGAGATCGAGACGGTCAAGAACGTACTTGATTTGCAGCTCAGCCCATCTTCCGCAGCCGACATTGAAGCCAAGCTTCGATCCTACGGATTCGATCAGCGCACCCTGAACACAGAAGTCTGTGTCCAGGCCAGAGAGATCTTGTCCCTGTGTTTGAAGCGCCGCTGAACGGAACTAAACTACGACGTCTGCTGCTGCTAAAGGAGATCTCGGGCGCCCGAGCACCGCTATGCATGGATCTAGATCGTCTTTGACATGGAACGCTTTTACCATGTCGTTGCTTCTTGGCATCTTGCAAAGCTTACCTTTTCAAGGAGAAATCGACGGAAAGATAAGCAGCCAAAGCGATATCCGTGCCGCGCAAAGCACATTAAGATCACGGAAGATTTGTCGCGAATCTGGCGGAATGATCCGTTCGAGAAATCGATCATCTTTCGCAATCATGATCACTCGCAATCGCTGCATTTACTTATGCGACAAATACGTTGCATAGGCGAGCTTCAGGCCATGCTCAAGGGATGTCGTTGCGCGCCAGCCGAGCTTTGCGAGCCGGCTGACGTCGAGCAGCTTGCGCGGCGTACCGTCGGGCCGCGAGGTGTCGAAAGAGATCTCGCCGCTGTAACCAACGACCTCGGCAACGACGCGCGCGAATTCGGCGATGGTGATGTCCTCGCCGGTGCCGATATTGACCAGTTCCGCACCGGAATAGGTCTTCATCAGGTGCACACAGGCATCGGCCATGTCGTCGACATAGAGGAACTCGCGCCGCGGCGTGCCGGTGCCCCACACGACGACACCCTTGGCACCCGCAACCTTCGCCTCGTGAAAGCGGCGGATCAGCGCGGCGACGACGTGGCTCATCTCAGGGTGATAGTTGTCGCCGGGGCCGTAGAGATTGGTCGGCATCACGCTGATGAAGTCGCATCCATACTGGCTGCGATAGGCCTCGGCCATCTTGATGCCGGCGATTTTTGCAATTGCATAGGGCTCGTTGGTCGGCTCCAGCGGACCTGACAGGACCGAGTCCTCGCGCAGAGGCTGGGCTGCCAGCTTCGGATAGATGCAGGAGGAGCCGAGAAACATCAGCTTTTCGACGCCGTTCCGATGCGCGGCGTGGATCACGTTCGCCGCGATCGCGATGTTGTCGTAGATGAACTCGGCGCGCAGCGTGTTGTTGGCGACGATGCCGCCGACTTTCGCCGCCGCGAGGAACACGACCTGCGGCCGCACCTTTGCGAACCAGTCGAACACGGCGGCCTGGTTGCAGAGATCGACCTCGCGACGGTCCGCGGTGACGAGCTTGACATCCTCTCCTGCGAGCCGGCGCACCAGCGCGCTGCCGACCATGCCGCGATGGCCGGCGACGTAGACGCTTCTGCCCTTCAGCTCAAACGGAGCGTTTGTCATGGGCAGCGTCCCGTTTCGCCTGTGCCAGATCGCTCGCCATCATCTCCTCGACGAGCTGGGCAAAGCTCCGCTTCGGCTTCCAGCCGAGCACCTCGCGCGCCTTGCTGGCATCACCGATGAGGAGATCGACCTCGGTCGGGCGGAAATAGGTCGGATCGATCTTCACCACCGTCTTGCCGCTCTTGGCATCGACACCGGTCTCCTCGACGCCTGCGCCACGCCAGGCGATGCGCCGGCCGACCTGCGCGAACGACAATTCGACCATCTCCCGCACCGAGCGCGTCTCACCGGTCGCGAGCACGAAGTCGTCGGGCTTGTCGGCCTGGAGGATCATGTGCATGCCCTCGACATAGTCCTTGGCATGCCCCCAGTCGCGCTTGGCCTCGAGATTGCCGAGATAGAGCGTCTCCTCCAATCCCACCTCGATGCGGGCGACGCCGCGCGTGATCTTGCGCGTGACAAAAGTCTCGCCGCGGATCGGGCTCTCGTGGTTGAAGAGGATGCCGTTGGAGGCGAACATGCCGTAGGCCTCGCGGTAGTTCACCGTGATCCAGTAGCCGTAGAGCTTGGCGACGCCGTAAGGAGAGCGCGGATAGAACGGCGTCGTCTCCTTCTGCGGGATCTCCTGCACGAGACCGTAGAGCTCGGAGGTCGAAGCCTGGTAGAACCGCGTCTCCTTCTCCATGCCGAGGATGCGGATCGCCTCCAGGAGGCGCAGCACGCCGATCGCATCGGCATTGGCGGTGTATTCCGGGCTCTCGAAGCTCACCGCGACGTGGCTCTGGGCGGCAAGATTGTAGATCTCGGTCGGCCGGATCTGCTGCACCAGGCGGATCAGATTGGTCGAGTCGGTCATGTCGCCGTAATGCATCAGGAACGGCACGTTACCGACATGCGGGTCCTGATAGAGGTGATCGACCCGCGCGGTGTTGAACGACGATGAACGCCGCTTGATGCCGTGCACGACATAGCCGAGCGATAACAGATAGTCGGCGAGATAGGCGCCGTCCTGGCCGGTCACGCCGGAGATCAAGGCCACCCGCTTCGTCATACGTTCCTCTGAGCGCGAAATACAATGCTAAATTTGCCACTGATACCATTTGAACATTACCGCGGTCTCGTCAACCCGGAGCACCACCTCCAAATGGAACACTCGAGGTCCGGAACAGCGGTAAAGAAGGAGGTCGGACCAGCTTAACGATTCTCCCGAGCAAGCGGCGTAGCCGGGCTGTGAGGCTCACTCGATGAAGAGGCGATACCGTCAGGAAAACTTCTATACGCGACCTATCTAGGGGCCTTAAGCCGGCGATAGAGAGCACGCTGACCGATAAATTGACTACCGAGAAAGTTCGCGCTGGCATCCGGCGGAGCCTGCAGGTAGCATAGTTGTAACGACATCAATAGTTGTCTCCTCATTCCTGCTTAATTGAGCCAATTGCGGCAGCTACGGGTTCGGGGCATTTAGCCCTTGAGAACCTTGCAACCGCCGATGGATCGTGAGATTTTCAGATACCTTTTTCTCTTTGGGCAAAGCCGTCGCACCGGTAGATGCGAATCCGAGATGAGCGCACT
>NZ_LBIX01000152.1:0-56429 GCF_028128655.1 Bradyrhizobium sp. CCBAU 45394
ATCCGAATGCCGGCAAACCACGCCGCCTGATCGCCTCGTCACCCAAAATCCCGCATAGCTCTCGAGGCGGTCGTGGCGGATGAGGCGACGAGATGTCGGATTAAGGCAAGACCACGTTTGGCTTCATCGACTTGATGAGTGCACGTAGAGCGTTGTCGTCTTAGGCGGCGACACACAAAAGGCCCGGTTGCGTTTCGGCTCCGCTTTGGTTCACATCTTTGTCGAAAACGAAGGCCCGGATCTCATCCGATAGGCCGGCTTTGCGGCTTCGCTCCCTACCGCAGAATGCCGACGGCAAGGCCCCTCATCCCTACTTTGATCAAAACCCATCCAAGTTGGGCCTTTGTCACGGAAGATTTCCTCGTATTTTTCACCCTCGATGGTTTCCTGCGCGGAGTGGTCATCTGGCGGCGAAATTCGTCTCAGGCTGGAGGTGGGCTATGCAGTACGACCGGATAGATGCCCGCATTCTTGAGATCGTGCAAAAGAATAACCGTCTGACTTCAGATGTGATTGGCGAGATGACCGGGCTTTCTCCTACCGCATGCCAACGACGGTTAAAGAGGCTCCGCTCGGAGGGCATCATCCAGGCCGACGTGTCGGTTGTATCGCCGAGGGCGGTCGGACGACCTATTCAAGTGCTTGCACTGGTGACCTTGGAGCGGGAAAGCGCCGATATCATCGATAGGTTTAAAAAAGCCATCAAATCATCAATCGACGTCGTCAACGGCTTTTACGTCACGGGCGATGCCGACTTCGTCCTGTACATTACCGCGCGGTCCATGGAGGAGTACGAGGAGTTCACGCGGCGCTTCTTCTACGAAACTCGCGACATCAAAGGCTTCAAGAGCATGGTCATATTGGATCGCGTAAAGGTTGGATTTGCTGTTCCGGTTGAGCTTCCCCCAGACGATTGATTGCACCGATGCGGGCGATCGTCTCGCGCCCGCAATCGAGGTGTTGACCTGACCGTTCCACTCTCCGGTGGCTTCTTGGGATCGCAATCAGCATAGCAAGAAAAGACGCACATAGAGCCCGGTCATACGGCAATGTCGTGGACGCCATCATCGTATCGCTAGCGACAAGGTGCAAAAGCAAGAATGGGGCGCGTTGAGTCAGCCGGCGCGAGCGCCTCCATTCGCTTGGTCGAAATTCGTCGAAGACAGGCCCATCAACGCGGGATTTGGGCTCCACTGAGTTACTCGTTGCATCAATCAAGATGAAGAGGCTGCTATAGTCGCAATCACGTTCTCGTTACGGTCAGGCGCAGGCTAGCAAAAGCCTCCTGCCAGGGGAGGGACCATGACCGACCGCGTGCCCGCCGTCCTCGAAGTGTTTGACTGCTCTCAAGATAGTGCTCTCAAGCAGCTGCCCGGCACACGACCGGAGCATCAGCGTTCTTTTCCGGTGCGTCCCGCGAAGCGGCCCTTTGTGAAGAACGTAATCTTGGCGCGTCTTCCTATCCAACAGCTTGTGGCAATAGGGGAGTGCCTCGAGCCGGTCGCCTTGAAAGAACGGATGGTTTTGCAAGAGCCAAAAAGGCCGGCCGAGCACGTCTATTTTGTAGAGAGCGGCCTCGTCTCGCTCAGAGTTGTTGCCGCGGGCAGTATGCTCGAAACGGCAGTCATAGGCTATCGGGGCGTGGTCGGCACTTCCTTCTTGTGGGGAGGACATCTTTCAATCCATCAATCTGTCGTCGTCTTCCCTGGAAGCGCCCACAGAATTCGCGTCGAAGATCTTCGTCGGATCATGAAGGTGCATCCCGAGATCAGAGACCATCTGTTTGAGTACGTGCAAGCGCTGACATTTCAGTGCGTCCAGACAGGATTGTGCGGGGTTCGGCACCATCGCGAACAGCGCCTCGCGAGCTGGATTTGCCTTGCTAGTGAAGCTGTTGACGCCCGCGTGCTGCCAGTCACCCACGATTACCTTTCCTCGGTGCTGGGACTGCGCCGCGCCGGGGTGACCGAAGCCTTGATCCGCTTCGAGGAGCAAGGGCTGATTCGCAAGATGCGGGGCGTCTTGCACATCGATGAACACAAATTGCTCGAAGAGAAAGCATGCTGTTGCTACAAGCTCGTCTCAGCTGCCTATGCCTCATCAGTCGGCACTCTCGGCGAAGAACAGGCGAGCTAGCGACTGGCGTTCCGCGTCCTCTCGGTTCCTGTGACGCGAAGTTGAGGCAACCCGGGGAAAGGCCACACCGTCACGAATCAATCGCTCCCCTTGCGCTTAGCTGGCGGTGGGTAACCGATCGTCGGCGATACCTGGGTTGGTCAGCTTGCGATTGTCGCAAAGCGGACGGGTCATCGGTCAGCCGCGCGATGCGGTCCGGCGATTAGGGAGCACGCTGGACAACCGATCCCGCCTTCTGCTCGAGCAGGATCGCTGGATGGGCGCAACGAAGCCGGAAAGCTACTGGGCGCGACATCCACACTTCGTCAACTCGGTATGCTGGAAAGCCGGGGAACCGCCGGCGGATTAACCAACGACTTGTACTCGTAGCGGGCCTAGAGGCTGTCGGCGAGCGCGGCCGGAGCATTTTCTCAGATTCTCATCGAGGTACCGAGTCATCGGGTCGAAGGTGCTGTCATCGTCGGGGGGATGATGAAGCAAATGGGGCACTTGGCGCCATGTTGACTCGAAGCGATATGCCGAGGACTTTGAGCAGCCTAAGTACCAATTTGGCTGGTCTTTTCAAGCTCTCAATATTTACTATGAAACGCACGCCCACGTTGGGGACCAATGCAAGATCCTGCTGCCTTAGCCCCAACGAGTTCGGCCGCTGGCGACCACCCGAGGGCTGTCGTATCTTGAACATTGATCATCACATTTTCCACGGCGCACCGCGCGGCGGCCATTCTCCATCTCGCGACCGCGTTGCGCGTCTGTATCAACTACGCGCCGTAAGGTGAACATCTTCCCTTCCGAAATCAATGAAGACCTGCAAACAGCCGGAATGGTGAGAAAGTAAAAGCCTTTGAGCATCGACCGCATCGTCTGCCCAAATCAAGAGTGATACCCCGCAAGCAAACACACGGTACTTTTCGCCGTCGGCGCGCTCGGACAGCGCATCCTCGCGGAACCCCTCTTCTCTTCCCAGAACTGATAGGAGAACTCTGTTCCTGTTTGAGCTATTCCTTCCAGGTTGATGAATACTTGCAACCCAGGAAGCCACAGCCGATTGGCGGCCAATAGCCGAGCTTTGAAGTCGCTGATGCTGGTTTCGAATGCTGCGATGTGAGTAGCACGACAAGTCGACAGTCGCTTTACGATCGAGCCGGAGCACCTCCGCTATGGATTGTTCCACTGAGTGTGAGCTGTCATCTCACCTAAAGGGCATAGTGATTCAGGTCCTCGGTTCCCATTCAGATGACTGCGCTCCGCCAATTGTCTTTGTTGGCAGAAATCGGGCCGGCAACTGGGTTGCCCGCGAAAAACGGGGCTCGTTTGGTGGGCTTTTTATCAACCGCGCTGAAGCTCTGAAATACGCTCTCCTCAAGAACGGACGCCATCCAGAGAGCGTCATCGAAGTGACGCGTGAGATCGAGCTCGATATTCCGATCCCGTGAACAGCAGAACATTACGGATGTGACCGTTCTTCTGCACCTGTGCTGCCCTGTCGAAGCCGAGGCACTCGTTAATCATCGCAGGACCAACCGCGGCCAGCCGATGTTCTTGAGCGTACGCATTTCAAGTATTCAATTAGGCAGCCCAGCGGCTTTCCGTCGCAGATTCTGTCGGACGACAATCATCGGCCAATCATTGCGTCCGCTCGACGAGCGTTACATGGTTATACACCTGAACATGAGCCGTCCTGACTCGTGCGGTGCGACGACATAAGATGAGAGCCAAGGACGCGCCATCGACTGCTCCATCTGGAACAGTTTCACCAGGTAAGGATAGCGCGCAGCTCAAAGGACTCGTTGGTCTCATCTGCATCTGGTTGTCTTGAGGTGGAATGCGTACGCGGGCTTAACGCCATCTCATCCGCTGCGATACGTTCCATTGATGTCACCTACCAGTTCTCGCAATTGATTGAGATGTCAGAAACCTGTCACGCTCCAAGCCGAATAACGTCGGCCTCGAGGCAACGGATCTGGCATGCAGGATCATTCACCATCTCTCCTCGCCCATCGCAATGATCAATCCCTCGATCTAACTCGAGCTGATATTCTGCGTGCTGAGGTCTGCTCCAGCAGCGCACTCTCCTTTCTCATGGAAGCGCATGACGGCCTGTCCGCCGCAATCGCCGAGCGAGCAGGTTTCAAGGGCCTATGGGCGTCCGGTCTGTCGATTGCCTGTTCTCTAGGTTACCGCGACGCGAACGAAGCATCGTGGAGCCAGCTTGTCGACGCCATTGAGCGGATCGTGGATTCAAGCCAACTTCCGGTCCTTGTCGACGGAGATGGCGGCTTCGGGAACTTCAACAATGCCCGCCTGCTGGCTCGCAAGCTCCGTGAGCGCGGCGCGGCGGGTGTTGCGCTGGAAGACAGCTGCTTTCCGAAGCTAAACTCGTTTGTTGGCAACCGTCATCCCCTCGCCGACGTTGACGAATTCTGTGGACGCTTGCGCGCCGTGAAGGACACGGTTGCGAACGATCTCGTCCTTGTGGCTCGAATCGAAGCGCTCATCGCCGGCCACGGTATGCACGAGGCACTTTCACGCGCTCACGTCTACAAGGAAGCCGGAGCCGACGCGATCCTGATTCACTCACGAAGCAGCTCGGCAGACGAAATCGTTTCGTTCGCAAATGCTTGGCAGAATAGGTTGCCGGTCGTGATCGTTCCAACCAAATACTATCGGACACCGACCAGCGAGTATCGTCGCGCCGACATCTCGACGGTCATTTGGGCCAATCACTCCATGCGAGCGGCAGTGGCCGCAATGCGTCGGGTCTGCGGCCGCATCTTCGCTGAAGAGAACGTTGCGACCATCGAGCCCGATATCGCCCCCCTCGAAGATATTTTTGAACTGCTCAGCTACGATGAACTCGCCGACGCCGAAGCGCGGTACCTCCATCCTAACAAGCTGTAGCATTAGGGTCATTCACCGTCCAGGTCAGGCGGCTTAGGCCAACAATGGCTACGCTTGCTGCTCCAACTGCTGCAAGATGTGCGTCGAAGATACTAACGCTTTGGACGAACCAGATATACCTCTGAGGCTGCCGCGATCAAATGACGATCAAAAGAGCAATCATTCTCGCCGCTGGCGTCGGCTCTCGCCTTCGACCGCTGACGGACCTCCGGCCGAAGCCCTTGGTCGAAGTCAACGGCACGCCGATTCTCTACAACGCCCTCCGAAATCTGGAAGCCATCGGCGTCGAAGAGGTGACGCTCGTGGTCGGTTATCGCAAGGACGCTATTCAATACGCGTGCGGGCATCGCTTTGGCGCGCTTGCGATCAACTATGTGGAATCATCGGCTTTTGACCGTACCGGAAGTGCCTATTCGCTGTGGCTCGCGCGTGACGCGCTGCTTTCCGGAGATTGCTTTCTCCTGGAGGGCGATGTGTTCTTCGAGGAGGACGCGCTGCGACATCTGCTGCACAGAGGGGTGACCGACGTGGCAGCAATCGTTCCCTTCGACGATTCGATGGAAGGCTCGGCAGTCCTGTTGACGGATAGCGGCCTCATCTCGGAGTTCCGTATGAGACAAACCGGAGCAAACCTAGCCGCGAATGGACCACGGCTTTTCAAAACGATGAACCTATTGCGACTTTCAGCGCAAACCCTCAAGGCGACGATTGTTCCAGCGCTAGACCAGATCATAGGGTCCGGAGTGACCCGGGCTTACATTGAGGAGCTTCTTTCGCACCTTGTTGAACTGCGCGGCCTGAAGCTCGCCACGACGCGGTGCGACCATGTCAGATGGTATGAAATCGACACCGCTGAAGATCTGCAAGTCGCAGAGCGACTTTTCAGGGGAGCGCAAGGTCAAGGCATGCCTCGCAAAAGGTGACACTTCGATGCTCAAATATCTCTGGGATCCGGCGAACGCCATAACAACTAGCGGCCTTCTTTTTTCGTCGGTCAGCCTGTTTCTTGCCCTGTCCAATCGTCTTGAACTGTCGATAGCGACAGCACTTTGGGCAGTCCTGAGCGATCACCTCGACGGAATAGTGGCAACTCACACGAAACGTCGCCACCCAGATGTTGCCAAGATGGGAAAGAGCCTCGACGGTTTTGCTGACATCATCTACGGAGCCGTCTTGCCCGGGGTAATCCTAATCCAACTCAGCGGAGCCTCGATTTTTGCCCTCGTCACCGCGACCACCCTGCTCGTAGCGGGAGCAATTAGGCTCAGCTACTTTGACAACTTCGGCCGCTCACGCGATGGCCGTTTTCTAGGGCTCCCACTATCATACGACATTCCTGTGATGGCGATCATTTTCCTTGCTCGCCCGTTGGTTTCAGATGAGTTTTTCGTACACTTCACGCTCAGCACTTTCACCCTACTCGCAGGACTACACGTCGCGCCGATTCGCGTCGCAGCGCCAAATACGACCATGTACGTCGCAATCTCAATATTCGTCGTCATCGCTTCATCGGCTCTGGGATTGCGAGGTCTAAGCTAGACCAGCCTGGCGCAGGTGGTATCGGTACGGGCCTCTCGATCTTCGCAGGCAGACTTAGCTGCCCCAGAGACGTCAGACGCCGGTTTGGGGCGCTTAAGCAGCCGAAAGGAGAGCTGGATGTTAGCAAGCAGCATTTTTGAAGGAGCAGCGTTTTACTATGCTCGCTATCAACCTGAGTATCCGGACGAACTCTTCAGGTCCCTTAGCGAACATCTTTTTCTAACACCTGAAAGTCGGGTACTTGATCTTGGATGTGGTACCGGACAGATCGGACTTGGACTTGCTCCCCGCGTTGGGTATGTGGACTGCGTCGATCCAAATCGGGCCATGCTGGGCGAAGCCGACCGACTTTCCTCCGAACGCGGCCAGCATAACATTTCGCTGATCGAAAGCACCGCCGAGGAGATGAATTCGGGCTTGACCGGCTACCAAGGGGCCACGATCGCGAGTGCCTTTCACTGGATGGACCGCTCGCTCGTTATGGAAACGCTTGATCGACGCCTGCTATCGTCCGGCAAGGTAGCGATTATCACAAGAGTTCGCGACGAAGCGGCACCGAGTGATTGGTGGAACAGGATCTGGGACTTCGTGCACACCTGGTGGGGAGGCCATTTTCCCGCCGGACGTGGCGATAAGCGCCGCGAATTGCGAGTGGACCACGAAGCTGTTCTGCGCCGATCGACGTTTTCGAACATAACAAGGAGCCACATCCCTTACATGGTATCGTGGACATCCGAGGAACTCGTCCAATATATGTATTCCACGTCAAAGGCCTGTCCAGGTGTACTAACGCAGAGAAGAGATGAATTCGACGAACAGTTGCGCTCTCTACTTCACCAATTGTCGCCGGCTGATTCGTTTATCGAACAATGTCACTTAGATATCTTGTACGCCGGCCGGTACTAAGAGCGGAATGCAGCGGAAATTGTTCTTCAGCAATCGGAAAAAATAATCCTGCGGAGCTTCGCATATGGAGATTGTGCTGAGTTTCAATCGCCCGAGGTGCACCCTTGATCGGAACTCTCGTTGTCTCGCGGCTCGCGATGATAGCCCATTCTGAGCGGCAGAAAGACCTCTATGCAGCGGCTCCTGGTGGCGAGCAGATTCCCCATGCTTTTGCTGATGACGTTGGTCGCTGCCCGCCGCTCTGGCCGGGGTCATCGAACCAATTCCAGTTACCTCGGCATGCTTTGATCAGTCTGACAGGCTTGCTGGCCCCAGAGCAACAGCAACTGACCAGGGAACGCTCCGTTTGGGGCAGAAGCGAAACCGTCGATTCTACCATCAGCCGCATAGTGAGAAGTCGCCTCCCCGACCTCGCTTCTATCCTTTGCCGGCGGAGATCCGGCCAACAGCCAAAGCTTTGATGTATGCGGTATCGGTCGGCCGAGGAGAGTTCACATGTCTGGTGGTGAAGCGACGGCACCGATTGATATGACGCGCACATGGGCTCCTCAAGTGCCAGCTTTCCGCGAACATGTCGAAAGAAGCCTCACTGCAGCGGCGCGCGCACCGGACCTTGCCAGCACAATACAACGCCATCGCTTCCACGGGAGTGCCCGTGACAAGCAGGCCGCAGCGGATTGGTTGAGGAACCGGCTCGGCGCGCCCCCGAATCCTAACCGCTTGCTGATGACAGGCGGCACTCAGAACGCGCTAATGGTCCTGTTCTCGCGCCTCGCTCCCAAAGGAGCTGCGATTGCCGCGGAAAAACTGACTTATGCAGCGATCGGCCAACTCGCAATGCTGGGACGGATTAGCGTTTTGCCCGTTGACATAGATGAAGACGGCATGCGTGACGATTCCCTTGAGTCCTTGTGCAAAGCTCACAATCTGGCGGCCGTTTACATTAACCCGACAGGTCACAATCCGACGACTTCAATGATGTCGCTTGAGCGCAGAAAGAGGGTCGCTCGAGTGGCCCGCAAGTATGCTCTTCCCATTATCGAAGATGACGTACATGGCCTTATAACCAAGAATGCGCCCCCTCCGCTCGCTTCGATCGCCCCCGATCTCACTTGGTACCTGATGAGCGTCTCAAAGTGCTTGGGTATCGGATTGCGGACTGCGTATCTTATTGCGCCATCGGACGACAGCCTTGCCGATCTTCTTCGACCAATACCAAGCGTCTCGAGTTGGTTTGTACCAGGGTTATCCGCGGCCATTATCACTCACCTGATCGAAAGTGGTGCCGCAAGTCACATTGTCGGACAGATATCAAACGAGATCGCGGCCCGGCAAGGCATTGCGCAGGAGATGCTTGGGCATTTAGGGGTCATGCACACGAACAAATCGTCCTTGCACGTCTGGATCGACTTGCCATCTCCCTGGACAGCAGAACCATTCATCCAAGCTGCTCGCGCGAAGGGCGTAAGCCTGAGACATCCGCAAGTGTTTGCGACACCTGGCATCAACGTCGAGCACAACATCAGAGCATCGCTGATCGCTCCGTCAACCCACGAGGACCTCCGACGTGGACTGAGTGTTCTAGCGGCCTTACTCCTCAGTCGGACTTAACTCACGGATCATGACAACTCAGAATAGGGTGTAAGCATAGATGTTGGCGCCAGAATTTGCCTATCTCAACGGCCGAATTGTCAGATGGGATGACGCCAGGGTGCATGTATTCTCGCCCCTGGCGAAGTACGGCATTGGTGTTTTCGAAGGAATACGCGGCTATTGGAACGAAAACGTCCAGCAATTGTATCTCTTTCGTCTTGCGGAGCACCTCGAGCGATATGCCTTCTCGCAAAAGGCAATGAGGTTCGATCAGCCGATCTCCAGCGATAAGCTGATCGAGGCACTCATTCATCTCTGCCGTGCAAATGCATTTCGCACGACGGTGCATATTCGGATGATGGCTTTCATTGATGGGCTTGGCGAGTTGGTAGCAAAAGGACCTGTAGGAACTGCGATTACGGCCTTGCCCCGCGGGGCCACTAGACAATCCGTCGAAGGCGCTTCTGCTCAGATCAGTTCCTGGATGCGCATGCCGGACAACGTCATGCCCGCACGCATCAAATGCAATGCAAACTATCACAACGCACGATTGGCCATGATGCAGGCCCAACTCGATGGATACGATATCGCTTTTCTCCTTAATTCGAGAGGAAAACTGGCGGAGGCGCCAGCAATGTGTATTTTCATGGTTCGCGATGGTCAGTTGATAACGCCAAGCGGAACCAGCGATATACTGGAATCGATCACCCGCCAGACTGTTATTCATTTAGCACGAGAGTATCTCGGGGTAGATACCGTCGAGCGCGATGTCGACCGGACGGAACTTATCCTTGCCCAAGAGGTGTTTTACTGCGGTACCGGCGCCGAAATCACTCCGGTGACGTCGATCGACCGCATGGCCGTAGGGAGTGGTCAACCAGGAGCGATCACACAGCAACTCATCGAAATCTACCTTGCAATCGCCACCGGAACGAATACCGCACACGGGGCATGGCGAACTCCTGTATTTTGAAGACATTGATGCGAACGGGAGGACCTCAACTTAGCCCCTAGCCGTAGTCATTGATGTCATCATCGGCGGATTATTGCGGTTGTCCAACCCAGAACTGCCGAAGTGCCGAATCTAATTGCTTAACGCGCGGCGGACGCTGCTGGCGGTCGCTAACCTCGGTAAAGGACCGCGCCATCAACCGCGGGCGGCGCTATTGGTACCACAGCGGCACCCGGAATGTGTGCGCCCCTCCCCTCTCGCTCTTATGCTGGTCACCTACTGGTATTTGTAGTCTGCGTCTTGAGCGCTACTTGATAGGATAGACGGCGTGATTGATCGCAGATTTGATGAATTCGTCCGCATTCGGGGTACCTTTACTGTCTTTGTCGCCCTGAACGTGCGGGAACGATCCCGCCATCAGTTGGATTCGAAGCTACTCGCTCGGCTTCTATCGGCGTGACGGATGCCGCTCTCGTTTGTTTAACTTCTCCGCTCGAGGACCGTTATGAATGAACGGGTGACTTGGCAACTCTATAACGGCGCCGCTCTGGACTACGACGAGTATAGGCCGAGATATCCTCACGCGGTCTTTGAAATCCTCACGGACTATCATTCGCCACTTGCGCCACTGCGGTCAGCCGCAGACATCGGCGCGGGAACGGGGATTTTCAGCAGACAGCTAATGGCGTCAGTTCCGAGCATTGAGCGCCTAACCTGCATTGAGCCAAACAGCGATATGGCCGCCGTTGCGAAGGAGCGGTCCGCGACGTTTCGTGGCCTCGACGTCCTCGCCGGATTTGCTGAGATGCTACCGCTCTCAGATCATTCATGTGAACTTGTGACGGCAGCAACCGCGGCTAACTGGTTCGATCGGCCCGTATTCTACCACGAGGCTGCACGGGCGCTGAAGCCTTCCGGAACATTGCTGCTGCTACAGAATAAGCATCGGCACGAGGAAAGCGCATTTCTCGATGATTTCGCCAGCCTGCAAGAGCGCCACATCCCCGGATTTCGCCGAGACCACTACTCTGATTTCTGGGGCGGTTATGGGAAGGCTGATTTCGAAGCGGAACTCCGTTCGAGGCACGACTGGGTCGCTGTGGAGCGCTACAAGCTCGAATGGCGCCAGACGATGACCGCACAGCAGTTTCGCGGCTACTGTCAATCAGGACATATAAAGACGGCGATCGCTAGGTCTGGCGCCGTAACGATCGCCAAGGAGCTCGATGGCCTTCTCGACCGGCACCAGGACGCGTCAGGTTATGTCACTGTTGACTGGCTGACTGATCTCGTTTTGAGCCGAGCCCCACCTGAGGAGCAACCGCTGGGGAAGCGCTAACTTGCTTATCCGAACTGCCAAAAGCCGCCGGGTGATCGACGTTTGGCTCCCATCCAGGCTCGATGCCGGTCGTGCCGGACTGTTGAGTGGGCCGCAGCAGCTGCGCGCGATCGGTGCAGATGCTCGTCGACCGATCCTTGCAAAGGCTGGGTCTGGCTCGCGCGACTGGCGCTGGAATGGGCCTGGGCTGTCTGCGACACCGTCTAGATCGCGCCCAGAGACGGAGGCGTCTCACGATTGTGTTCGTCGCCCTGTCAGGACCAGCTGGCAGCCGACCAAGCCGGCTATGAGCTTGCCTGGCATTGATCTCTTTTTCGCGGGATGCCAACATGCGGACAACGGTTGCTCCTAGAGCGTGGCCCCGATGATGACCGGCCGATTCAACGCAACCGAGTCTCCTTCTTCGCGCAGAAAATGGAAGGGTACGCTCTCGGCTCGAGGCAGACGTGGATCCGACACCGGACCAAGTCGGAACTTGTCCGATTGCTTGGGAGCCGTCTCGATTGTCGCCACAACCGGCTGGCACTGAGCAGAAGTCCGAATACGCGCCTGATCAAATCTGGATCATTCCGGCCGAGGTCATAACGCACCACGCTTCAACTGCACCGTCGGATAATCCAAAAGGCGATGACCGCCCCGGACAGCCTTCCAATCCGGGCGTCTTCCACTTGACCACACTCAGATCCCGATAACTTGGACGGTCCGCCTGCCCGTAGAGTGATCTTGCTGCGCAGTCGCCTCGCAATCGTATCCCAAACAGTTAGCGTCATCGCATCTTACAGGTGATCACATCGAATTATCCGATGCTTGTCATCCTCCAGTTGCGGTCACGATGCCAAACACAGCGCGCAACGGCTTTAACCGCGTCTGGGGGATTCTATGCGCGTTAAGATGAACAGTAACGATGTACAAAATGATCAGACAAGACCGTCATACTCGGCATCAGGACATGCGTTCCGCTTTCGATCCATTAGAAAAGCGGAGCTAGCGGTTGCATGTATCCTGGCAGCAAGTCTAATTCCCGGAAGGGCGCTGGCACAAACGACCAATATGTCCAATCAGAAAAGCGACACTCTGAGCGCGGCCGCTAAGAGAAAAGTTCAAAAGAAGATGGTCCAACTTGGGAGTGATACTGGTGAAAAACGAACAGCGCGTGCTGACGCTCGCCCAGCCAAAGCTATCAACCCCCAGCCCGGCCCATTCGCAAAGTTCGAAAACCTCCGCATAAAGGGATTGGAGGTCAACTTACCTGGCCCAGCCGATACCTTGGTTCAGGACAAAGGAGGCATAAGATCCGCGCTCGCAGAGATTGGGATCGGATACATTGCTTGGACGCAAAATACCTACGTTAACAACCTTCTGCCGAATGCAGCCAAGAGCACCATCGCCAACCAACTATATAGCGGACAGAATCCGACTTTCTATACCCTAAATTACATGATGGTGACTTATGATCTCAGCCGGTATGGAATCCCCGACGGTCAGATCATTGTAGGAACCGAGCAGCAAGCTTGGACATGGCAGCCCGGCGGCCCAGATAGATGGGGGATCAATACCATCGCCTACTACCAAACCTTTTTTGATCGGAAGCTCGAGCTCAAAGTCGGCTACCTCATGAACTCGTATGAGTTAGCCGGCACGGTGGTCGGAGGAAATCCAGGAGCAAACGTCTTCGGACCCTCATCGAATGTGCTGTATCAAGGAGGGATGAACTTCGCGCCCGCGCCGACACCGACTCTCAACCTGACCTACCATTTCGATGACCGACTGTACAACAAAGTGTCGTTCCAACGCTCTACCAGTCCAGACGGGGTGTTTGCGCATATAACTGCAAATTCAACGGGCTTAAACTGGAGTACAGCGAACGCGGGCCTGCTGTTGCTTGACGAGAGCGGTTATCGCAACAGCGCGGCTCCCGGTTTACCCGAGACGTGGTTGCGGGCGGGTGTTGGCTTCAACAACAGCCACTACACGAACTTGGCATCTCCAACCCAATCGAGAGCTGACGAGAATAGCCTTTATTACGTCGCTGCCGACAGGCAACTCTGGCAGAGCCATGTCCATGACGCCGCATCTCGTGGCATCTATGGTGGATTCTCGGTTATGGGAGCTCCGCCTGACCTCAACAAGGTTAGCCAGTATTATGAGGTCCGGCTTTACGCGAAGGGAATCTTTGATAGTCGGCCCAGTGATCAAATCTCGCTTGTTGCTACCGACACGGTGTGGAGCAGATTTGCAGTCGATGCTGCGGCGGCCAAAGGAAATCTCGTTCATCGGGACGCGAAAGCAATCTCCGGAACATATACTGCGCATCTTGGCCCGGGAATATACGCGAGCTTGGGGCTGACATATATCGATCACCCGACAAGCATCACATACACGCCCCAAATCGGCCATGCCCTAAATTTCTCAGCGTCTACATCGATATTCTTCTAGCGGAGTCGCTCGCGTCATACGTGAAGAAGCCGCTCAAGAGTGGATAAGCTGAAATCGTAGAGCCCCGGGAGAAACCGGGCGAGCCGACACGCAAATGATGCGTCCGAACTTATGCTCAGTGCACGCGTGGGCGACGCCAATGGCGTCCCCTCGCAGTTTGATTGGTTTGGTCCACACCCGATCCATGCTTACAGAGCCACAACGAGCGGCTCGCCGGTCAGTGGCTATTCGCGACTTATTGCTTCGGAGGAGCTGAACTCCTGTACTTCTAGCCGGACGCTCAACCTGCCTAGCCGCGGCTTGGGCCGGTCTCGCAATGCACACCTGATCTTGCTTAGCGCGGACGTATCCAGTGTTCGATTTTCCCGCCGCGTTCGGCCGCGGAGATCATTTGCCGTTGTTTCGGCCGACAATCGCAATTCGGTGATCATCAAGCCACCCAGAGCACGCGATGATTACATGTTGCGCGTTTCTCATATAATTTTTCGATGCTTGTCATTTGCATGTCGCTATCCACCTCTTGAAGTCCTTCGCGAGCGAGCGCGATCGAGATGTCGAGGAATTTATCGCTGTGACGAGATGTGGAGACAATGGCACAACGCGTCGTTGACGGCCGACCGATCGGAAAAGCTCCAGCCTGACGCCTGCTCCTTGGTTTCACTGGTGATCGGCGCAAATGCTGTAGAAACCATACCCGCGGCGAGCGGCCGATTGAGACGCTTGCTCGCTGTATTCTATTGATTGGAGACTAACAATGAGACGTCTGCTTGCGGTGGCTTTGTTCTTGGCGGTTCCGATTGTTATCGCCAGACCGAGCATGGTTTACGCGCTGGAACTGCGTGTGAGCTATTCGCCCGCCAATTTTTCTGCGATGTACAATGCAGTCGCGGCCGAATTCACGAAAGCGAACCCCGAGATCACAATCAAGTTCGAAACGGCGAAGAGCTACGACGAACTATTGCAAAGTACATTGCGCGCCCAATTGATTAACGACGCGCCTGACGTCTCGCACCAGGGCCTAAATTATATACGGCTGCTGGCCGATCGTGGCCTTGCCGTACCGCTCGACCGCTTTATCTCGGCCGAACCGGAGTGGACTCAGCAGGGTGTTGCTGACGCCATTCGAAACATCGGATCGACCGGTGACAAAGCTTATGCCGTCCCTTATTCGCTGACGACGCCAGTGCTGTTCTACAATAATGCCCTTCTCGCCCGCGCCGGCGCTGACCCTGCCAATCTCCCCACGACCTGGGACGACGTTTTCGATTTGGCAAAGAAGATCTCAAAGCTGGAGCCGAACATCAGCGGGTTCTACATGGAGTATAATGCCAATGGCGCGTGGGGCTTTGAAACACTGCTTTTTGCGCATGGCGGCAGGATGATGACCAAGGGCGAGGACGATATCGCCTTCGACCAGCGGCAAGGGCTTGCCGCTATGGCAACCGTAGCGCGCGCCGCAGATTCTGGTATGATCAACTTGTCGCGTGACAACGCCCGTCAGTCCTTTGTCGGCGGCAAGATTGGCATCTACTTGACGTCCAGCAGCCTTCTCACCGATTTCGAACAGAAGATCGGTCGGCATTTCATGCTTACGATGACGCCGATCCCTTTGGCTCACGACGGCAAGACGTTGGCCGCCGGCAACGGAATGATGATGCTAACCAAGGACACCGCTCGGCAGGAAGCAGCGTGGAAATACATCAAGTTCGCAGCAAGCCCGCGGGCACAGGCAATCATGGCGGCCATGACCGGCTATACACCAATCAACACGGCCGCCCTGTTGGATCCACAGCTACGGGAGCTTTATCGGGAAAGGCCGAACTACAACGTTCCGCTGCGGCAACTCAGCAATCTGGTGGCTTGGTATGCATTTCCGGGCGAGAACAGCACGAAGGCCGCGGCGATGATCGTGGACAAGATGCAACTGGTGTTAGGCAGTAAACTCTCGGCGCAGGCGGCGCTCGATGACGCCGCCAAGGAGGCGCGCAAGCTCATTCTAAAGAAGTGATGACGTGTTAAGGCGCCGCTCCTGTACCGCATCTCTGATCTTTTCTTCGTGGACGGCGTGTACCAGCAGCATCGTAGCGGTCGTTCGTTTGACGCCCAGCAACCTCGCCGACCGGCTGAGGGGCGAGCGCCTGCCGCCCCCAATACGATCGAGGGATCGTCAACCATGTTTGGATTGCGTCTGTATAACTAGCAGGCCGGAGTGTGATCGGACTGGTCGACCGACCAGCTTCGGAGGCCGACACGTGCTTTCGGACAAGCTTTAGCGACACCTTGTGAGGGGCGCGGGCATCATCAGAAATGCGTATGAATGCACTGAGTGCCTGCTTTGAAACGGCTGAAGGCTGTCATTATTTCCTTGCTGGTGCCGGTTGACTGCACAAGATGGCCGAGACTTCGGCCTGCAGGGATACGATTTCGCTGGCGAGATTTGTCAGATGATGTGCTGTTGCTTTGGCGCCGCGCTCACCTATGAAGAAGAAATGACCGCCTGATACAGTACGCGTGAGCCGGCGTGGCAAATCTAACATCAGCGACCGCAACTGCTCCCACAGCTGAGGACGGATAGTGGAAAGGTCGGGGCATCCGGTAACGTAGCGCTCGAAGACGTGCTGTGCGTTCAGGAAACCCCAGGTGAGTGAATCGGTCAGCGCGTGACGCGCATCAGAAGACCGCGTCGGCGCTATTACACCCGTCAGCGGATGGGAGCCAAAATCGAAAGTGCCGAGTTCGTCCGTCACTTCGGTAACCGAAACGACCGCGCTGCGCGATCGCAGAAATTGCGGCTCTCCGCGCAACAGAAGCGGCGTATTTACACGATAGTCCCGTTGATAGACCTCTTCGGGGATGATCACGCGCTCATTGTCGGCCGCTTGGGCAGCAAGTTCAGCACACCAATTTGAGTGACGCGTTGGTAGACCGGGCTCATTGGCCGAGAGAGCCCACAAGCCCGCCTCCGTCACGGGCTCGCCCCTCTCGAAGACGGGCACCAGGCCGGGAAACGGAGCGCTCGCAGCGAGCGAAATAAAGCCGATCGGCGGCAAACCGCCTCGGGCGAGGCCTCGACAGACTGAGCGCGCAACCCGGCCCGCCATGCTCCAGCCGGCCACGACGACTCGCCGTGGCGCAGGACAGGGGGCCAAAAGGCCGAGGGTGGTCGCGGTCACCGATGCCCCCCAGTCGCTCACGGTCATCTCGGGATAAAGCCGGGGAAAGATGGGATGATCACTGGGATAGGAGACGGCCAGAAGCCCCCATCCGACCTCACGCAGCCAGAAGTCGAGGAAGTCCCGTGGATCCGCGCCCGGGTGGCCATATGCGACCCGGGCCAGATGGCCACCGCCAGGCAAGAAAACGACGGTTGGGTTGGTGCCGGTCGGCGGTCGCCAAAACACAATAGCAGGAAACGTGCCGCCATTCATAAACAGCTCGTTCGAAAACAGCGCGGCCGCCGATCTCGGGGCGGGCTCTGAAATTGTCGACGAACAGGGAACCACCCCACTTCTCCAATGATGGTGCGACTTGTGGTCCGGGAAACGGCCCGCCAGTTTTCGGCACTCTCGGACCGAGGGTAGGCTCGTCTTCGCGGGCATGGATGAATCGCTACAGGTCAGATGGCACAGCCCACCTTCAATCTGTCGCAACTCTTTCTGCTGCCACTTGGCCCTAGCGACTTAGATTAGGACGCCAATGCATACGGAATGGGTGGTTCGCCCTCCGTCGTGATGTGCCATAGGACGCGCCGTTCTCGAGAGTCGAACGCCTCACGTCTATGAAGCGTGTAACTGTTATCGAAAACGAAGAGATCATCGACACCTATCACGTCGCCCCATGTATCGTTATAGGCTTCGACGTATGTCCATAGCAGGTCAGAGAGCTTCTCACTCTCTGCGCCCGTCAAGCCTTCGATAAGGCATTGTCGCTGTCGAGGGAGATACAAGGATGGTCTTCCGCTATGGGGATTCAGGCGCACGAGCGGAAAGCTGGGCCCAATATGCCGACGATCGGCCCCTTCGGGGAGTGCTGCAATTTGCTCGGCATATTCAGCAGCGAAATTATACTGTGAATAATGGATGCAACTCAGTCGGCTCAGATAGGATGTCAAGCAGTGAGGCAGGCGATCATGGACATCGGAGAGGTTCATGAAAAAGGTCTTCGGTGGATTTGTTTTTGGCGACTCGCGTCCGTACAAGAACGTCAACTTGACCGGCCGTGGCAGATAGGTGCCATCGGTGTGCCAGTAATTCTCAGAGGAACCACCGTCACCGATCGGGCGGCCATCATCATTCGCTACGTTCGAGACGACCTTGATTTCAGGATGGCCAGGCAAATGCGCGCTACTTGAGGCTGCGGCGCGCTTTAGCGTCTTTGTATGGCCGAAGGCAGACGCAAGCGCGACGAATTCGCTTGGTGACAGATGCTGGCTACGAAAGCGAAGCACAAGGTGCGTTTCGAGCGTTTCGCGAAGCGCAGCGACAACGGCGGCGTCTTTCGATTCCGCCAATCTGCGGAGATCAACATTGGCGACATCCGCGCCGATTGCGGAAGAAAGCTTTGTAATTGTGAACATCGGAGTTCCTTTTGAAACCATATCCATTTCAGCGCTTGCCGGGGCAATGCCTGTGCATTCGACAAGAGGAGAATTCTGATCCCCTCGGTTCGCCTATTATTTGACGGCCCCTCCGGTCAGTCCCTCGACGAACCAACGTTGGGCTGCAAGGAAGGCGATGGTGAGCGGGAGTACCACAAGAGTGGATGCCGCCATCAGAGGACCGTAGTCGCTGCCGGCCTCCTCGTTCTTGAAGACCAGAATACCCAGCGTCGGCGGCATCAGGGACTGATCACGTACGGCGATCAGTGGCCAGAATAGGTCATTCCAGTGCCCGACCACCGAGAAGATTGCGAAGGCGATGACAGCCGGTAGTGCCATTGGCACCATGACCTTCCAGACGATAGCGAGTTCAGAGAGACCGTCGAGACGGGCAGCGTGCACGACATCATCCGGAATCGTCTTGAAAAACTGCCGGAACAGGAAGATGCCGAAGGGTGAGACGACATAAGGAAGGATCAGCGCGGTGTAAGTGTTGAGGATGGCGAGCTTGTACCCGAGGATGAATAGCGGCAGCGAAAGCACTTGGTGCGGGAGGATCAGACCGGCAAGCACCATGCCGAAAACGAGTTCGCGACCGAAAAATCGCAGTTTTGCAAGCGCGTAGGCGCAAGGAGCGCAGAGGAGAATTTGTAGCGCCAGGATCAGACCGCATACCATCAGGCCGTTGCCCATGTAGCGGAGCAGCGGCGCTTCATTCAGCGCTTTTTCATAGTTTTCGATGCCGTAGAATTGCACGGGCCAAAAGGAGAAAGACGCGTGGAATATCTCGCCCGGCGCCTTGACCGAGAGCGAGATCATCCACAGGAAGGGAACGAGTATCAACGCTCCTGTGACGAGTAACACGACATGGCGAAACATGCCGGCAAGCGACGACAAGCCTTTGACCGAAGTGGCCACGCTCATTGGTAATGCACCTTCCTGTCCATGACGAGGGCGTTGATCAGAGTGAGAGTTCCGACCATGGCGAGAAAGACGACGGCGACGGCGGCGCCATATCCGGTGCGCAGATACTCAAAACTCTCTCGATAGAGCGTGTAGAGCAGTACTTCGGAGGCAGCTCCAGGGCCGCCCTGCGTCAGTACCTTCACCGCGTCGAAGCATTCCAAGGCCCGCAGTGCCACGACAATGACAACGAACATCGAGACCGGCCCGAGCAAGGGCAGAGTGACGATGCGGAGGCGGTCGATCCATAAGTCGGCACCGTCGACATCGGCTGCATCGTAGAGATCTCGCGGGATGCTTTTGAGGCCTGCGAGAAACAACACCATCGCATAGCCGAGATTTTGCCACATCCCGATAGTGGCCAACACCGGAAGGACGGTATTTTCATCACGCAGCCAGTTGGCGGTCGGAAGGCCCACGGCGGCGAACATCTGGTTCACGAGCCCTATCGTGGGATGCAGCAGCGCCTCCCAGACAATGGCCATAGTGGTGACCGTCGCCATAAAGGGCAGGAAATGGATGGCACGATAGAACGAGCGGCAGGATTTTCCGCTTTCGATCAGAAGTGCAACAGTAAGGCCGGCAAGTAGCGTACCCGGCACGACGATCAGAACATAGATAGTGGTGTTGGCGAGGGAGGCCCTAAAGGTGGCGTCCGCGAACGCCTCGCGGTAGTTGGCGAGGCCGACGAAGGAAAAAGAGCCAGCCCCGAGCTGCCAGTCGGTGAGCGCGATGAAAAACACCCCAACCGCCGGCAGCATGAACAGCACCAGCAGAAAGAAAACCGCCGGGCCAGCCAGCCCGAATCCTGCGAATGCCACCGCAAAGGCTTGCCGACGAGCTGGTGAGACCGCAAGAAATGACGCTCCACGCCGCGTTAAGGACAAATTATAAGCGTCGGAAAAAGTACGAGGCTCGCTCATCTCACGGCCTCCCGGAGCGGAGCGACGTATCTGCAAACAGGATCCGCTTCACGCCGTAAGCGCCGTCCATCCCGTGTAAACAGAAGAATGCGATCCGGTCTCGCGCCGACATGCAAGGTCTGGCCGGGCGCGATATGCGGCGCCCGCTCGGCCAGCAGCCTTGCGATAAACGGCTGATCGATGCCGGCAAGATCGAGATGTACAAAGAGATCTGATCCCATGTGCTCGACCATTCGCACCGAACCTGTCAGCACCCCCTGGCCGGCGTGGTCTGCGAGATAAAGAGCCTCCGGACGAATGCCGAGCGAGAGCGGCGTGCCTGCCAGGGCATGGGCTTCGACCGGGATCGCCGAACCAGCCACGTCGATTAGGCCGCGTTCACGCATCACGCCATCAAGTAAATTGATCTTGGGTGAGCCGATGAATTCTGCGACGCGGCGATTGTCTGGATCGGAGTAGATGCTTTGCGGTGGAGCAACCTGCAACAACTCACCATCGAGCATCACGGCCACGCGGTCCGAAAGGGTCATCGCCTCGGCCTGATCATGCGTAACATAGACGAAGGTGACGCCGAGCCGTTGGTGCAGTTCCTTGATCTCGGCGCGCATGTGCACGCGCAGCTTGGCATCCAGATTGGATAGAGGCTCGTCCATTAAGAAAACAGCTGGATGGCGCACCATCGCCCGACCAACCGCGACACGCTGGCGCTGGCCGCCCGAGAGTTGCCCCGGTTTGCGCGACAACAGGTGGCCGATCCCGAGGGACTTAGCCGTGCGGGAGACTTCCACCCCAATGTCCGCGGCGATCTGCGCCGTTCTTGGCAGAAGACGACCGAGAAGGGGGAGCCTCCGTAAGGCAGAGAGCCGACGCATCCGCAACGGCAGGGCGATATTCGACGCGACGCTCAAATGGGGATAGAGGGCATAGGACTGGAACACCATTGCAATATCCCGCCGCTTTGGCGGAACTCCGTCCACAAGGCGCTCGCCGATCGAGACGGAGCCTTCGTCCTGCACCTCAAGTCCGGCCAGGATACGGAGCAGCGTCGACTTACCACAGCCCGACGGTCCCAACAGCGTCAGGAATTCACCATCGGCTATCGACAGTGAGACGCTGCGCAGGATGGCCGTCTTACCGTAGTTCTTACTGATGTTTTCGATCAAAACCGATGCCATCGCATCACTTCCTCGCTGCCATGACGCTCTTTGCGCAAGCTGCGGACCTTCAAGACCCGTCGTGCTACAGCTGGATGACAGGCATCGAATAAGTAGATGGAATACCCTGCAATATGCGATAACTCGGTACTGCGGAGCTAAACAGTGCGGCCGTAAGAAGCGACGCCGAGGTCGCTTGACAGCGGACCGGTCGCAGCGAGCGAGCCTTGGCGCTGCTTTCTTAAGGGCGCCGCGCAATTTCCTCGTCGTGAGCCGGAAAGCGCTTCGAGTCCTGTTTAACGTTTCGAATTGGACAAGAAAATTCACACGTCTGCGCGGCACCCAACACACAAAGCGCCAAGCATATTTGCTCTGCTGGTGATGCGCGGTCGCGAAACGCGCCGTCGTCTTCAGCGATGCGACGCAAGGCATCGCAACTTGCGATCATTTCATTCAACAAACACGAATGTCCGTTTTGTTTGCAACTTTGCCAACGAGTAAACGAGTAGAAGCCGTCAACAATCCTGCGTCAAACTTCAGGTGCCCCCATTGTCTCTCGTTGCAGAACGGCTCAAGGCTTGTTCGCCCCTCAGAAGCCGAGGCCATGACGGCGCGAGCCGCCGAGCTACGCGAACAAGGCGCGGACGTGATCACACTCGGTCAGAGCGAACCCGATTCGAAACCTCACTTGCTTCCTGCGAGGCCGGCATCTACGCAATGCGCGACGGGCTGACGAAATGCGCCGCGCTCGTCGGTAGCAGGCAGCTGCGCGGCGCAGTCCGCGGGACTTCAGTCGCGATTACGGGCTCAATGCCAGCATGGGTCACACAACGGTCTTTTGCGGCGCGAAGCAGGTCGTGTTCAACGGGAACTTTGCAAGTCTCGACACCGGGGCAACGGCGGTTCGGAGGCGGACGCAATGACTGGCGGGTGTGTCTTGTATGGCGCAGGACCTTTGACTCTGGTCAAGGCCATCAAATCTTGTCCAGAGTCGAACTTTTCCCAACAGGAGCTCGATCGCGCAATATGCAGCTGTCGAGGCGCTGTCTGGCGTCCGGGATCATCTGAGGCAATTCGCGCGCCTTTCCGCAACGACGCGAACTCGTGGTCGAAGCTGAGCCAGGCGCA
Source organism: Bradyrhizobium sp. CCBAU 45394 (assembly GCF_028128655.1). NCBI lineage: Bacteria > Pseudomonadati > Pseudomonadota > Alphaproteobacteria > Hyphomicrobiales > Nitrobacteraceae > Bradyrhizobium > Bradyrhizobium sp. CCBAU 45394. The sequence goes on from NZ_LBIX01000152.1 coordinate 22,568, forward strand.
ATGACCATCGTGCCCTTACCCGGCGCATTCTAGGCGTTTTCCCCCTGCGCCGGATTGATCGGCAAACGCACCTGTGTTGCTAGGTGACAGAGACTGACAGCCATGTTCGCCATGCATCTTCTCGATGCGTTTGGGTCCCCTCCGCCCGGCGGGCTCCAGGCTTCGCCCGATATTCGCATGGTTCCTCGCTTAAGGATCTCACCCGCGCCTGCGATCCGATCATCACCGCTTGCGGCGCCCTAGCCTGAAAGACTTTAGATGTCCCCTGCCAAATGCCTGCGTGCCCGGATGGCTGAAAGTGGCCTTGTCCACATTATGGCAGCTCATAGCCCGCTTTCAGCGATCATCGCGGAGGAAGCCGGCTTCGATGGGCTGTGGGCCTCCGGTTTCGAACTTTCCGCACTTTATGGCTTGGCTGACATGAGCCTGATCTCGATGGCACAGCATCTGGATATGCTGCGAGCAATCGCCGGCCGCACAACGATACCGATCGTGGCCGACATCGACACGGGCTATGGCAATGCGATCAATGTCATCCATGCGATTGGCGAGTATGAAAGGGCCGGCGCCAGCGCCGTTGTCATCGAGGACAAGACATTTCCCAAGGTTACGAGCCTTGCTGCAGGCGGCCGCCAGCAACTGCTGCGCGTCGAGGAATTCCAGGGCAAGATCGAGGCTGCTCTTGCCACAAGGCGAGATCCAGACTTTCTTGTGATCGCGAGAACCGAAGCGCTCATCGCTGGCCTTGGCGAAGCTGAAGCCCTAGACCGCGCGCAAGCCTATGTGAAGGCTGGTGCCGATATGATCCTAATCCATTCAAAGAAAAAGGATCCTGGCGAGATCGAAAGCTTTTGCCGCGCCTGGACCGGTTTAGTGCCGCTGGCCATTGTGCCAAATGCTTATCCGGACCTGGATGCCCGTCGGGTCAAGGAGTTGGGCAACGTCCAGATGATGATCTATGGCAATTACGGTATCCGGGCCTCAAGCGCGGCCTTGAGGGACACCTTCCGGCGCATCATCGCGGATGGCGGCGTCCAGAACGTCCACAAGGATATTGTAGCGGTAGAGGAAATCTTCAGACTCCAGAGAATGGACGAGATTAAGGCAGCTGAAACGCGCTTTCTGCGCTGATGCAGGACTGAAGGTCAACTCTAACCTCGCCTGAACGGCTGTCGCTGCAATCTCGATGGTTTGGGACGGCTCATTCATCGGGGCTGCAACTCCATTTCGTTGAATGGAGGACCATCGGCCCCTCTCAGTCAGCGTCTTTGCTTTTGGTTCGAGGCTGTTCGCGCAAATTGGGACAGCGGAATCGAACGGCTGCCGAGCCACCGGAACGACCGAGATCCGGTCAGCGCCCGCAAAACCTGCGCCGGCCGCAATGGCGACGGTCGACATACCAACACTCGTGCGGCCTGCCCCAGTAGCGTCGGGGAACAACGCGCATCGATTAATTCGACGAAAACCTCCAATTTGGTGATCTTTTTATGTAGGTTATAGCCAGTGGTATGATGACCATCGAAATGGCTGCCTGCGCGCATGAGAGCTCGTGCGCTTGTGGCTTACAATGTGCGCCGGATCCGCGTCGCGCGCGGTATTCCGCAAGAGCAATTGGCCTACGATGCAGGTGTTGATCGCTCCTATATGAGCGGACTTGAGCGCCAACAGGCGAACCCGACAATCGATCTTCTCGATCGCCTGGCCGAAACGCTCGGGGTTGCTGTCTCCGAGCTGTTTGTTCGGCCATCAAAGGGTGCGCCGCCACCCGCTACTTTACCTAAAGGTCGCAAGCCGAATCCGGCACGCCGCAAAAGGACCTAGCCCCCTGACAGTACCGAGCCGTTGAGCCGGTCTTATGCAGTACTGGACCAAGTATCAATGCGCTCCCACGCGCGGATTTTGTGCGCACCCGCCCCTTGATTCGCGGCAATTCCGCTATGGACATCGAATAATGTGATGGATGTTCAATCTGGCGCCGGAGCAGACAATGGCGGCTCAAGACGATGAAGTTCCGCTGAATGCCATCCGTGCTTTTGTCACCGTCGCACGCGAAGGCAGCGTCACGCGCGCGGCCACCGCTTTGGGAACAACGCAGAGTTCGGTCAGCCGCTATCTGTCCGTACTGCGGGACTATCTGGGTGCGGACCTCATCGAGCGGCGCGGCCGGCGCAGTGATTTGACTGAGTTTGGAAGACTATTTGCAAACGCAGTCTCTGAACCGCTCGAGACAGTCGGCTTCACCGCCAAAAGAATGCGGCGGCGGGCGGCCGCGGGCACCAATCGGATTGTCGTCCGCACGTCACTATCGACTTTTGCATCCTCGCTTCTGATTCCAAATCTGCAAGCGTTCTCTGCCGAAGCGGGCGGCGTTATCGTGGACGTCATCAGCTCGCTCTCGCCGCCGACATCTTCGGATGACTTCGACATATTGATTACGCGCGACCTTTCCGTCATCGAACCCGCCGACAGTTGGGAGATCTACAATGAGGAGCTGGTATGCGTGGGGCCGCCAAATCTGGTCGCGGGCAGAGAGCTCTCGATCGTTCGCTCAACGCCGATACTGAACATCACATCACGACCCGACATCCTGCCGACATGGCTGAGGGCAATGAACCTGTCCTCAAACGACATACGAGCGGGCGCGCGGTACGATCACAACTATCTTGCTCTGCCGGCAGTCATGACAGGAAAATGCCTTCTTGTCGCACCAGAAATCATCGTCAGTGATCTGGTGCGAGGGGGCGCTTTGCAAATCATCCCCGGCTCACGCGCTCCAAGTGGCATGCAATATCGCGCCTATGCCGTGGATCGCAGCGAGCATCCCGAGATCGCACGTTCTTTTTGCCGATGGGTGGCTCGTCTTTGCAAGAAGGCAGCGCTTGCGCAGGCTGCCTGACGCCCAGCAAGCCCCTCAATCTGGTACAACTCGGGATCGATGCATTGCCCCTATTTAAGTCGAGAGCACTCAACCTGAGAGCCATCCGAGCTTAATCGCCAAACTCTTACCGAAGATACCGCCTCTCTGGTGTAGCGATCCTGGCGAAAGGACGGGGGTGATAGATCGAACGGAAAGATCTCATCCTCTCCGCGATCGCGTCGTGCCAGTAGAAGAATTGGCTGCACAGAATGGATGAATGCCATTTATCGCCCGAGAGCTCATGAACTGTCATCCTTGCCTCTGCCTTTATCGAGCAATGCGCGGCAACGAAGGCGTATGAGGCGCCGCCCCAGCTTAACAAGTCGAATGGTTCGGCTGCGCAAATCGTTTGTTTTCCAGCCCCGCTCGGCGATACGGTGGCCTCCAAACAGCCCTTTCGCGATTTGGCGATAGCTATTTCCTTCCTGCCATCCATCGAGTGCGCGCAGCGCGAGGATCAGCCGACGCCGCTTCAAAGCCGGCAAAGCAAGAGGGGGCGTTCCGAGCGGCCGGTGCTCAAGCGCGAGCCAAAGTCGACGTGCGGCCTGCAAGCGAAGCTCGAAGTTCATGTCGAGCGGCAGATCGAGGACGACAGCAGACCCGCTCGCCGGAAGCTTGCTCAGCCAAAGGCGATGCTTCGCGCCTCCGAGCGGCACGATCGCATGCCATCCATCTGACGCGCGACGAAGGTCGCCCGGCAGATTGGCGAAATCGAGTTGGAAGCTTTTGGGCGCCATGCAGTTGGCCGCCCGCACAGCCAGTACGGTCGACAGCACCTCGGGTGCCCAGAAGACTGCTTGCTTGTCGAACGTCTTTTGCGGATCAGCTGGAAAACGAGAGCCCCCACTTTCGTCGGAACTGGCCCGCCGCTGCGCTTGAACGTTCGCGGCGAGATAACCGCCTATAATCCTCTTGGTAGTCGCGATCCCGGCGCAGCCACTCCCAGGCCAGGTCGTCAGCTTCTGCGTTCTTGAGGCCGCTGTATGCTTCCTCAGATCTCCAGTCAGTATCCGCCATCGCACCATTTCCCCGCATGATCTTCACGCGCGGGTGAACTGCAGCCGATGATTGTGGCGCTTTACCGTTGCGTGCGCGCCGTGTACGCACTGAATCGATGCAATGATCATGTTTTACGATTGCTAGGAATTCCGCCGGTCCTGAGATCGGCCGGGTTCATTCCTTTGGCCAACCGCGGCGCAGCAGATCACGATAGCCGTGGCCCGCTAGCCACCTGGCCCGAGCCAGATGACTTTCGAAGGTGCGTCGCGCACGGTCCGGTTCAAGGGTCGTGTCAAGCCCGAGCACAATGCGCGCGATTTCGCGCCAATCAGCCTTGTCAGCGTCGGCATCGAGAAGTCGCATGTAGGTGACAGCGTGCTCCTTGTCATATGACGTGAGCTCGTGCGCGCTGGGCGCCAAATCTGCGATCTTCGGATCCGCCGTCAATGCTTGAAACTCCTACCAAGCTGAAAAATCTATCGAAATCCGAGCAACGATAACTAACGTGGGGCCATTTTGGTACCGCTCGAATCGTCGCAGTCCCAACCTCTTTTTGGCCGGACGCGTAGCAGCGAGCGCATATCGGCCCACGATGACCTGGTGATTCCATTCTGGGCATTTGCTCTTCCATCAGCCCTGGATCTACTCGCAGTCCGTACCGGTGACTGATCGCAGATTTGCCACGCAGCTAGGCTGTTCTGGCGCTTCACCCTCCCGGAACGGAATGGAGGTCCGTCGTTTGCCCGCGCGCCGTGTTGAAAGGCCGCGGCTTGGAGGCAGCCAAGTAGAGGAGAATTCGTTTCACTTTTCGAGCTCCAGCTGAACGGTTGTCCTATTTAGTCGCGCCGCCCGGAAAAAGCCGCAGTTCTTCTGGGGCCATTTTGCTCTGCTGCCAGTAACGAACTGTCGCGCCGTGAGCTCGCTTGTGATGGGCCAACGGCATTCAAAGGCGACAAACTCCACGACATCTGCGACTCGCGGTGACCTGCTTCGCTGAAGCAATGGTGCGCGGACAGCCAACTGCCCGAGTGCCAGCTTATCGTAATAGTGTGGCTATAACCAGTGGTTTCATAAACGTCGGAATGGCTGCCTTTGCGCATGAACGCTCGTGCGCTTGTGGCCTGGAATGTGCGCCGGATCCGCGTAGAGCGCGGCATTCCGCAAGAGCAATTGGCCTATGATGCCGGGATCGACCGCTCGTACATGGGCCGCATTGAGCAGAAGAAAGAGAACCCGACCATTGATCTCCTGGACCGTATCGCCGCGACCTTGGGTATTCACTTGTCCGAATTGTTCGCGGCGCCGGCCAAGGGTGCGGCGCCTCCCAAACCGATGTCTAGAGGACGCAAGCCGGCACGCCCGTGCCGGAATAGGAAGTAACTATTCCAGAGAGCCATGTTAGTAGCTAACGAGAGGCGGAGCGGCCTCACGTGCCCGCTTTGAATCTGCGGCGGCGACTCCGACCTCCGGCTCCAGCCGATGCCGCATCAGCACGGCTCCCCTTAAACAGCGCCCAGCGCGATCTGTTTCCAAGCAGCCAGAGCATCTTCGAGATGAGCGCTTAGGTTCCGTCGCGGGTTGGCTGGAAATGAGGGTGACGTAGTCTCCGGGGCGATCAACCTCGAATCATCCGGCGTTAGCGGGTCGGACTGGAGACCACGCCATGCCGAGCACTACCACGAAACCCAATTCTGCGCAGCCTGCAGCCGAGATGGCTGTTGATCTTTTCGACAACTGTTTTGATCCGCTCGAGACCGAGCTGCGGGCTCGTGCGTCGGTTCATCGAAGAGCTGATCCGCGGCGAGTTCGACGCCGTACTATGCCAAAGGCGCTTTCGTACTCATTCTCGGTGCGGGTCTCGCTGGCATGACGACCGCGCTGGAGCTACGCAACGCTGGCTATAAGGTTCTGGTGCGTGCTGGAGTTCAACGACCGCCCCGGCGGGCGGAACTGGACGCTCCGTGGAGGCGATGCTTATGTTGAACTCGGCGGCTTCAGGCAGACCTGCGCCTTTGAGGACGGACTTCATCTTGATCCGGGAGTGGCGGATTCCCTATCATCATCGAGCACTGTTGGATTATTGCAAGCGGCTTGGCCGTTGCGCTCGAGCCCTTCATCCAGGTCAATCACAATGCGTATCTCCACGCCTCGCGCCCTTCCGGGGGGCGCCGCAGCGAATCCGCGCAGTGAAGGCCGATTTCCAGGGCCAGATTTCTGAACTGCTTGCGAAAGTCGCAAAACAAGGCGAATTGGATCAGGGCGTCTCCGTGGAGGACAAGCAAATCCTGCTGCTTGCACTGAAATCCTGGGGCGCGTTTGATCATAACTACAAATACAACGAGGGCCTGATTGCCTCCGGATATCGCGGCTATGCCCCCCCGGCGGGTGGGCTATCCGCGGTTCCCCTTCCGAGCGGGCCGTTAGCGCTCTCGGACATTCTGAAGTCGCAACTGTGGCGCCATTTTTGGAATGTCGCCAAGTGCGAATTGCAAACGACAATGTTCCAGCCGGTCGGCGGCATGGATATGATCGGCAAGGCCTTCGCGCGCGAACTCGGCGAGCTCATCCGCTATAGTGCAAAGGTCACGGAAATTTGGCAGAACGTTGGCGGCGTCACCGTGACCTATGTGGACGCCAAAAACCCCGCGCAGTCGCAAAAGGTCACTGCCGATTGGTGCCTGTGCACGATCCCGTTGTCGATTCTGAGCCAGTTGCCCATCAATGTAGGCGCCGCGATGAAGGCGGCTATAGATGCCGTGCCTTATACAGCATCGGTGAAAGTCGGGCTGCAGTTCAAGCGCCCATTCTGGGAGGAGGACGACGCGATCTATGGCGGCATCAGCTATACGGATTTGCCGATCCGAGAGATCGGCTATCCCAACACCGACTACAACAAGATCGGACGCGGCATCCCGCTCGGCGCTTATCTGTTCGAGGGCGCCAATTCCTTCGAGTCACCGCCATGCCGCCGGATGAGCGCGTGGCGCGCGCGGTCGAGTTTGGCGCGGCTATCCATCCTCAATACAGGACGGAGTTCGAAAACGGCATCTCGCCTGGCACCGGGTGCCATTCACGCTTGGCTGTAGCGGCTACTGGTCCGAGGCGTCCCGCAAGCAGCACTATCGCAATCTGTGTGGGATCGACGGGCGCATTTTGCTTGCCGGCGAGCATGCGTCCGCACTGCCGGCCTGGCGGAGGGCGCAATCCTCTCCTCACTTGATGCCATCCCGCGGCTCCATGAGCGGGTGATCAAGACATGAGGCGAGGGTAACATTCGGGGCACCAAGCATATCACTGTCGCAGCCATCGCGACGCTGCTCCTGCAGTCGTATGCTGTGCTCGGGCAGTCGGCCGGCGCTGAAGAGCCGCCACTTTTCCTCCAGCTATCGCTTTGTCGAGACGAGTGGCGAGCAGCTCTATATCAATGTGCGCCGCGGTTGCCACATGGTCGATGTGTAGACGTTTCGACTTAATCTGACGGCAAGGTTTGAACTGGCAGGGAATGGAGCTGCGAGCGAGCAGGAGCGCTAACCCAAAGGGCGCTCCCGCGCAGCCCGCAGCGTCTCACAGGAGACGTTACCATGACCCAGGAACTTCGCGCGAAGGTCGGAATGCTCGAATTGGCCAAGCAGCTCGGCCACGTCAGCCAGGCTTGCCGGATGATGGGCTATAGCCGCGACAGCTTCTACCGGTTCAAGGAACTGTACGACAAGGGCGGCGAGCTCGCGCTGATTGAGATCAGCCGCAAGAAACCGCTCCTGAAGAACCGTGTCGCGCCGGAGGTCGAGGCAGCCGTCGTTGAGCTGGCGATCGACCAGCCGGCCTGGGGTCAGGTGCGGGTCAGCAATGAGCTCAGGAGCCGCGGCCTGTCGATCTCCCCGTTCGGCGTGCGGGCAAGAAGCGGCTGACGGCGCTGGAGGCAAAGATGGCCCAGGACGGCCTGGTGCTGACCGAGTCCCAGCTCGGTGCGTTGGAAAAGGCCAAGTCCGAGAAGGAGGCGCACGGCGAGTTCGAGAGCGAATGCCCCGGCTATTGCGGTGCGCAGGACACCCTCTATGTCGGCAACATGAAGGGGGTCGGGCGGATCTATCAGCAGACCTTCATTGACACCTACAGCAAGGTGGGGTTCGCCAAGCTGTATGATCGCAAGACGCCGATCACGGCGGTCGAACTGTTGAATGATCGCGTGGTGCCGTTCTTCGATGCGCGGGGCATCCCGCTGAACCGGATCCTGACCGACCGCGGGGAGACAGGGCTGCCCCGCTATCTTCAGTCTTGGCCCAAGCTGGTTGACGGTGACCGCCCCGTGAGTCGCGCCCCCATGCGATCGCTGCGCCGGATCGGTGATCGTGACCAATGCTGCCAACGCAACTCCAGGAATCATTTTAGACGCGGCAAGCTTACTTCCAAGGGTAGGCCTTGTGCTTACTGGCACAATGAGTTCAGGCGATCCCAAACCGACTGCTGCATCGAATTGTCGATTCCGTCGCAAAATTTGACTCTAACCGGTGCAACTCAGCCGCGGTGTCGCGGTACAGCAGCAGTAAACTCTGTTATTCTCAACAAATTCCTTTCCGTGCCACCAGAAACGCCTTTCGTTCACAGCGGTCCGAACCGGCGATAATGTCTTATTCCTTCCATGCTGATGAACTTGCGTTGCGACGAAAGGAGCCAGTAGATCTTTGACGCTTAAAACCTCGCCATTCTTGACCACATAGTCGACATTTGCGGCATCCTCGATACGCAGCAACGGGTTTCCCTCGACTAGGACGACATCGGCAAGTGCTCCTTCTGCAATCGTTCCCAACGGTTCGCCAAGAAATTCGCCGGAATACCGGGTAGCCGTCAACATAGCTTGATATGGAGTCACACCATAGCGAACCATCGCCCGCAGATTAAGATGTAAGCTGATGGCCGGGAAATCGATCGGTGCGTCTGTGCCAGTGATTACGCGGCCACCCTTGCGCATCAACTCTCTGACTTGCACGACATTGCGTTCGAGTTCGGCGAGCGTGACCAGCCGATTCGGGCCAGACATCAGTCTAGTGCGTTCTTTTAGCCGTGCATACTCCCATGTGGGATAGAGGGTTTTGATCCGGATGTCGTCCAGCCACGAACGATCCTCGCCCAGCAACGCGTTAGCAGTGAAGATGGTGGGCGTACACGTCATGCCGCTTTGGACGAATACCTCCAGGAAATCTTGATATGCCGCGCCTGATCGGCTCATGGTTCGTGAGTAACCGAGCCGGCTGGTGGCACCGAGATGCTCCATCCCATCCGCGCCGAAGGCCGCGGCCGGGTACTGGTAGTGCGACGTGACGTGCAGACCTCGGGCATGCGCCCAGGCAGTCACGTCGCGCTGTACCTCGGGCGCCAATCGGACATAAGTTTTGACGAGATCATACGACAGGGCTTCCGCACGTTGCAACTCGCGCGCCAACTGTCCCTGCTCTGTGACCGGACGCATGAAGTTATAGAATATCCTAGAGCCGTCGATGGCTTCACCGGTTGCAAAATGACGCGGCCCCAACCGCGCCCCGGAGTCAATGGATTCCCTGTCCTCCACCATGTGGTATGCGGGCGAACCGACCGATCGCGTTGTCGTGATCCCCAGCGAAAGCCACATTCGGCCTTGTCGATCGCCATATGAATACCCCTGCATTTGTCGATGGGTATGCATGTCCATCAATCCGGGCATGGCTGTCGACTGCGGAGCCTCGACGATCTTTGCATCGCCATAAGCACAGCCGTTCTGGGGCACGATGGCCGCGATCCTGTTCGAATCGATGACAATATCGACGTTCTCGCGAAGATCCGGACTGCGGGCATCCCATAAGCGCCCGACGCGGAGCACGGTTCGCCCCGAAGGCTTCGCCATCGCCCAATCCAACGAAAGCGGCACGGTTTGCGGCTCTCCCCCCTCGGCCGTAAGCAGCCGCAGAAGTCCATTGCATAGATAAAGCAGCGTTTTGGAGTCGCCGCTCCAACTCGGAGCGTCCGTAACCTCCGCGTTGATCGCGCGTGGCGCGCTGGTCAGCCTGCATCGGCCATCGACCGGAGCGACGTATAGCAAACTAGCTAGCACGAAAGCGACTTTCGTCCCATCAGGTGACCACACGGGTCCATCATCGCCGCGCGTGCTGAGCGATCGATTTGGAAGGGGAGATTGATATTCGACCTCGCCGGAAATTCGATCGACGGTGAGGATGTCACTCAGGCCCTCGCGATAGCTAGCGGAGCAGGGTTTGAACGCTGCTAGGGCAATCGTCCGCCCATCAGGTCCCCAACTCGGTCTGCCCGGCTCCCATAAAGGACCATAGACCTTCTGAATAGACCCACTCTCGATTTCAATCGTATAAAGAGTGCCGGTCTGATCCAAAAAGGCGATCAATCTGCCGTCCCGCGACCATGATCCGGATAGCGCAGCATCGGGCAAGTACGTGAGTTGCCGATTCTCGCCGGTGCGCAGGTCATTCAACCATATATCCAGCTTGCCACCACGGTCACTCGAGTAAGACAGCCAGCGGCCGTCAGGCGACCACGCCGGGTCGGATTTATAGAATCCGTCACGGCAAATGCGGCACGGCCGCTCCCCAATCGTCATCGTCCAAATGTCGTTCAGAGCGCGGAAAGCGATTTTGCGGCCATCGGGCGACAAGACCGGGCTGCCGATACCGAGCACAGGACGTCGTCCGATCGAATCGAAATCCCGGCGCACTTTCTTGTACCGTGGCCTGGCGATTGGAAGCTGTGCCGAGAATTCAATAACGGAAGACTCCGCCTTTTCCAGGCGTCGCCGCCGTATCTTGCCGCCCGACGTGTATACGAACTCGCCGGTTGGCAACCATGATGCGCGAAATGGAAAAACGTCTTCGCCTTGAACTACAATGCCTCGAGACCGATGCAACTGAACCGTACCGTTGTCCACTATCATGTAAGTGAGATCGCCGTCGGGAGACCAGGATGGGCCGTGAATCTCCTTGGGCTCGAAACGATCTGTCGGGTTGTGAACAGATGCAACGGTGGTCCGGTTACCCAGTTCGTCCAAAACATCGAGCGATAATCTGTTCGTAACGAATGCGATCTTTCGTCCGTCCGGCGACCAGGCCGGTTCGGTTTCCTCGGCCACGGTATCTACCAGCGATTCCACGGCGCCAGTATTCCTGTCAAAAGCGTAGATGCCGTAGCCCAAACCGCGGTCCGACGAGAACGCGATCCGCTGCCCATCTGGGGAGTAGACTGGCTCGCGATCATCGTTGGGACCGCGCGTAAGTTGCTTCAACCGGGTGCCATCGGCGCAGATTGTCCAGAGATGGAAATTTCCATCCCGATAGCATTGGAAAACGATCTCTTTCCCGTCTGGGGACCAGTGGGGTTGCGCGACGTCGCCGAGTTCGTCAGTCATCCGTCGCGCAAGTCCGCCGCCGACGTCCACAAGCCAAAGGCTCCCGGCGAGATCAAATGCCACCGTCTGCCCAGTAGGCGACACGGCGGCAGAGATGTTGGTTCCCTCAGCAACAACGGCGTAGTGTTCGTCCCTGGAAGGGGACATAGCAGACAAGGAAAGGTCATAAGGGGCCAGTATCGCGCCGCCACCCAGCGACAGCACTTTACGGCGACTGATACCGCGTCGTGAGGTTGTCGTCATTTTCCAACAATTCCTTTTCGATAGGGTGCCGTTCTATTCCGGCCATGAACGGCCCTGGCCCCCGAGCCTATTCGTTCGACATCCGGAGTGATTACGAGCGGGAGCGACCTCTCTCGCGGCTTCGACGCCGAGGACATTCTGTGACTCAAAAAACAACTACGACGGATCCAAGAAGCGCCTATATCGTTCGTGCTCTTGGGGAACATCGCGATGCTTATGATTAGGTGAGCGGAAAACTAAAGCGCGCCTCTCCCTTATGAACATGGCGAGACTCGGGTGCTCCAGTGGCATGGCCTCCTCCACCGTTTGTCGCGGCGAAGGCCAAGCAGATATCGGGCCAGTCCGCTTCCCAACGACGCTGCAGTGCTTAGGAGCGGCTCAATCCCGTCAAGAGATAGTAAAAATTCAAGGCGCTTCCCGAGAGGCATGACAATAACAATCCTGGCGGGCGTCGCCCGATAAGCATTTCATTTGTTGGCGGTGAGCCCAGGTATTGGAACCCACCGTCGAGTAGAACATGGCCACCGTAATTTTCTAAGAAGCGACGGATGAATGGCAGACTTTTTCAAAGCCCCTCAGCAGCCGGTCTCGCTAGGCCGATAACCCTCGTGAGCGCTCGCAGTTCGCACTCCTCCAGAACCCTAATTCACGCAGTAAAAATGGCACAGCAGTTCGCTGTCCTCGCTCGCCTTTGTGACTGTCATGATTGACTGACTGTAGAATATCCATATGCGGCGCCCACAATTGTCCGTTAGTCAACTACTGACCGCAACAGCTGATGCCAGACGCAAGAATATGCGATGCGCTGCGGATTCCGATCGATGTCGCCCAGGATTCCGAGATGATCTCGCCCACTATTCCGATTTGAAGTCGCCCACCCATTCCGAGATGATGTCGCCCACCGTTCCGGGATGATGTCGCCCGGGTGACGAGGCCTCTTCTGGCTCCCATAGGGTCACCCCTTTCGGCTTTGCGAAGGGGGACCCTGGATGCCGACGGAGAGGCTTGCGATGCGCCGTGTGCGCGATGTGATCAGAATGAAGGCGGCCGGGTTGCCGAGCCGCGAGATTGCGCGACGGGTGGGCGCGGCACCCTCGACGGTGCGGCTGGCGCTCCGGCGGTTCGAGGCCGCGGGCTTGAGCTGGCCGTTGCCCGACGAGCTCACGGACGCGGCCCTGGAACTTCGCCTGTTCGCGAAGACCGGCAATGGTAACCGGCAGGGTCACCGCCGCATCGCCGAACCCGACTGGGCGACCGTGCACCGCGAGCTCAAACGCAAGCACGTGACGCTGTCGATCCTGTGGGAGGAGTATATCGCCGCCGAGCCCAGCGGATACCGGTACTCGCGCTTCTGTGAGCTCTACCGCACCTGGGAGGGCCGCCTGTCGGTGACGATGCGCCAGGCCCATGCAGCCGGCGACAAGCTGTTCGTCGACTATGCCGGCGACGGCGTGCCGGTGGTGGTCGATCGCCTCACCGGTGAGCGCAGGAAGGCGCAGATCTTCGTCGCCGTGCTCGGCGCATCGAGCTTCACCTACGCGCAGGCGACGTGGACGCAGGGGCTCGCCGACTGGATCAGCGCCCATGTTGGCGCCTTCGCGGCGATCGGCGGCGTCCCGGCGCTGCTGGTGCCTGACAACACCAAGGTCGCGGTCATCAAGGCGAGCCTGTACGACCCGCAGATCAATCGTACCTATGCGGAGATGGCGGCACATTACGGCACTGCCATCTTGCCGGCGCGGCCGCGCAAGCCGCGCGACAAGGCCAAGGTTGAGCAGGCCGTCCTCATCGTCGAGCGCTGGCTGCTCGGCCGCCTGCGTCATCGCACCTTCTACAGCCTTGCCGAGGTCAATGCGGCGATCGGCGAGTTGCTCACAAGGCTCAACGAGGAACGGCCGATCCGGCGGCTCGGCGTGACACGCCGTCGGCTGCTCGAGGAGGTCGACCGGCCGGCGCTCAAGCCGTTGCCGGCGAGTTCCTACGTGCTCGCCGAGTGGCGTATCCGCCGTGTCAGCCTCGATTACCACGTCGAGGTGGAGAAGCATTACTACAGCGTCCCCCATCGCTTCGCCCGCGCCGAGGTCGAGGTGCGGTTCACGGCCCGCACCGTAGAGATCTTCCACAAGGGCGAGCGGATCGCCGCGCATCAGCGCATGAGCGGCAATCACAAGCACACCACCGTTCCGGAGCACGTGGCCTCCAGCCATCGGCGCTACGCCGGCTGGACCATCGCGCGTATCCGCCAGGACGCCGCCGCCATTGGGCCGGCGACCAGTGCGCTGTGCGACCTCATTCTCGACGAACGCTCGCACCCCGAGCAAGGCTTCCGAGCCTGCCTCGGCATCCTCAGGCTCGCCGGCTCCTATGGGCGCGATCGGCTGGACGCCGCGGCTTCGCGGGCGATCGGCATCGGCGCACGCACCTATGGCTCGGTCAAGTCGATCCTCGCCAACAATCTCGATCGGCGTCCTGCTCACCAGCGCTCCGCGGACGATGCGCCGATCCTGCATGCCAACATCCGCGGCCCGCGCTATTACAATTAGGAGACCATCCCTTGCTTACCCATCCGACCCTCGACCGCCTCAACGCCCTCGGCCTCCACGGCATGGCCAAGGCCTTCGCCGACATCGACGCCGCCGGCGAGGCCAACGGCCTTGGTCATGCCGAATGGCTCGCGCTGCTGCTCGAACGTGAAGCCTCGCTGCGCCACGACAAGCGGCTCGCCACCCGCCTGCGCTACGCAAAGCTGCGCCAGCAGGCGTGCGTCGAGGACGTCGACTACCGCACCCCGCGCGGTCTGGACCGCCCGCTGTTCGCCAGCCTCGTCGAGGGCCGCTGGATCGACGACCACGTCAATCTCCTGATCTGCGGCCCGGCCGGCGTCGGCAAGAGCTGGCTCGCCTCGGCGCTCGGCCACAAGGCCTGTCGCGACAATCGCTCCGTGCTCTACCAGCGCGTCCCGCGCCTGTTCGACGACCTGGCGCTCGCTCGCGGCGACGGCCGCCATCCACGCCTGTTGCGCGCCCTTGGCCGCGTCGATCTGCTGATCCTCGATGACTGGGGCCTCGCCCCGCTTGATGCCGGCGCCCGCCACGATCTCCTGGAGATCCTGGAGGATCGCTACGGCCGGCGTTCCACCCTCGTCACAAGCCAACTCCCCGTGGACACATGGCACGTGCTGATTGGGGACCCAACTTACGCCGACGCCGTGCTTGATCGCCTCGTCCACAACGCCCACCGTCTCGACCTCACTGGCGAGAGCCTGCGCCGAACCCCGTCATCCGCCCGAAAGACCTGAGCCCGTGGCGCTGTGGACATGCCGCTGCGCTTGGACAACGCAATCGCGTTGCCCACATGACCACAGCAACAGCAGAAGAAAAGCAGGTTCAAGTTGCGATTCCAGATTGACCACGCGGCTTGACCGATGCCAGAAAACCAAGCGGCCAGAACGCCTCGCCACTGGGCGAGATCAAATCGGAAAGGTGGGCGACATCGTCTCGGAATCCGTGGGCGACTTCATATCGGTACGCCTGGGCGACTTCGTCGGAATCCGCAATGCGCTTGTTACGACTACCGGTTGGCAGGTAATACCTTCCGGTAAGGAGGCCCTTTATTGGTCAGCGTAGACGCGGCGACTTCGGCTGATCTGCGCGAAAGTGGTCGCACTCACGAAAGAGGTTGTGAAACTTTGGAATGGAGCCAACGCCGCATGCCGATCGTCGATCAAGAAAATCACTTGTAAGCAGGCCACACCGAGCGCGGCTAGCATGCCGCAGGATCACGCGCAAACGACAACGAGCGCCGATTTACACGTGAAGAGCGGCGCTTACACTTTCACATTCCTGGGATAAACAATGAAGTTGGGTGTCCCCTTCGCGCATCCCTGCGACTTCCAGGGCCTTTATTGGTAGAGGGATCGCCAGGGAAACTGGATCGCTCGCGAACAGAATGGCCTATTTGGCGGCCTATTTGCGAACAGCAGCCAGGCATGGAAATTTACCCTCAACGTTGGCCATGAGTCAGAACGCATTGTCGAACTGGCGGAAGGGATTGAGCTCGATATTTTTTGATCTTTCACCCCGCGATCGGCGGATCATGCGGCGCAGATCGATGCGACACAGGTCGTACGGTGACCGCGCCCGCACTCCCCGTACCGACCGTCCGCCCTCTCGGGAGCGAAAAATGAGGCAACAATCGCGCCTTCGGGAACATACCTCCATGAGGCAATAGGTGGGGGCAGCCGCAGCCAGGCTGATATTTGCTCGAAAGTCCGCCCGCGCCCGATTGGGGCGAGGAGCACGTTAGCGACGCTAATTGCCGCGAAAATTGGGACGAGCTCGCGACCATCAATTCGCCGCATCATCGACCAGCGCAGCCTCAGCGACGTCTCATCTCGCCTACGCGCATTTTTCACACCTGACGACGACAACACCTACAGACATTGCTGTCTGTGCACGACGTTTTGCCCCAAGTCTCGTTCGCCACAATTTACGCGCTATCTCCCCGTACTGGGACATGCTGACGCGTAGTTCGTCAGCACTGACGGCCCAAGGCTTCAGTGTTCTGCAGGAGGCGGCTCTCCCGCAAGTCTGAAATACCTAACAATCTGTATCATAAGCACATCGCTGTCGCGCGCCTGTGCGCGAAACGCTAAAAAAAGACCGTCCAAAGCATATCTCACAAAGTGATGTCGAGCGCGCTAGATGTCTAGCGGCGCAGGCACAGTTGGTCAGCCTGACGACGCCCTGTTGAGTAGCAGCATCGATCTGTCGAGGTCACAAGGAATTAGATATCGGGGACTCCATGCCAACCAGCATAGCCTTTTGAGGCCACACCGGCGCCAGGCTTGCTTCTTCCGCAAATTAGCTTACCACGTTTGTGGCCGCGTCATAGCGAACGGAGGCGACACCAGTTAGGCCACCATCGGCGTTGCCAACGCAGGCTCCGAAAATTCAATGAGCCCAAGACGAATCGCTTTTACAAGACCATGAGTCCGTCTCGCCGTGCCGAGCTTTCGTATTGCGTTCTTTACATGGAAATTCACCGTATTCTCGCTCACGTTCAGTATCCTTCCGATTTCCCAAGACGATTTGCCCTCCGCGACCCATCGCAGGCACTCCTTTTCGCGCCAGAAAGGCTCACTTTTCTGTTCGAGCCACTCTCCGAGGGCCTTGCGATCTCCGCAAACGCAATATGGAAGTGCCAAGCTAGCACTTTGAGATGCTTCAGATTCCTCTGAGGATCCGCATCATCAAAACGGGATGCGAACGATATCACAGATATTCGCCCTGATGGCCCCAAACAATGGCACGCTGACATCATTCTTCAGGCCTGCCTCTCTGGCCTCCCGTAGTACGCGTTGTTCAGATGCCAGCAGTTGATGTTCTTTGGCGAGCTCGTCCCACAGAAATGGCCCCGCAAACATCGGTGTCCGCCGGACCACCGGGTCGACGGTGTAGTACTTGCGTTCGAAATAGCGCTGGCACCAGTCAGGCGGAGCCTTCATTGCTACCAGAGGCGGTGGACACCCCGGTAGACGAAGCGGCTCCGCGAAGGTGAGTGCTCCGTAAGCGACCTCAGTAAACCCCTCTTCGCTCGCACAGCTCACAAGCAGATCAAACAGCGTTTTGAGCGATTGCGTTTGATTCGCACATTCGACGAAGCTAAAGAGATTCATATGGCGCCTCATGCGATCGAGCCGAAAGGCCGTTGGGCGCCGTTCGATTGAGTCTGTTTCAGACGGAGGTTCGTTGCATTTCTGACATGCTCCAGCTCGCAACGCAGTCGCACAAGTGCGGCGATAGCTAAAGACCGAAAGAGACCGTCAGCGCGGGGGCGACGTGCACTCCTTGCTTGGGAGCGATGAGTTCGTCCGGACCCGATTGCCAATTGATTCTTGCGTATCACGACTGCCAACGCATACGTGACCGGGGGCCAGCCGATCTCGGCGCAGACGTGATCTTTGAAGCACATGGCGGTCGCGGATCCAAAGGACCAGACTTTGGGTAAGGAATGCGGCCGGTTTGCTGTGCCTATTGTGAGAACGCTGCGGTCGCCGTCCAGCTATTCGCCCAGGCCCACCGTTCCCTTCAGCGGGAGCCGATCGAACCGGTTGATACAGCTCACCGCCCTGGAACCTGCTGGCATCGGCGAGAAGCTGCACGGCGGTTAGGACAAGCTCCGGAACCCGATTGATGTAGATGACACTGAGCATCCGCTTCTCCAAGTACCTTGCAAGGAACCGAAACGTGCGCTGCAAGTGTCATATCAGGCGCGCCCTCGAGAAACTCAGTTGTCAAGACAAGCACTTGAAGAGATTAACGGGACTTAACCGGTTGGAGCACGGCGACAAACGTCGGATTTACGACAGCGCTGTTGTACTAGCCACGACGTTCCTCGATGTAGATCGAGGACTCTCCTGATTATGGGACGGCATAAGATTTCCTGCTCACACAAAAAAGCGGAAAGCGCGAAGCTAGGGACTGCACGCTCACACGAGCGACCGACGCTCTTTACCGATGCGCCGAACGAAGCATGCATTGCCGACCGGGTTGGTATTTCGCAACACAGTCGTCGCCGACCAGCACGAATCCGGAAATTCTATGCCCCTCGGGGGCCGCCAGGCGGAGCTTTGCGCTCCAGTCAACTACTAACGCTAGCAATCGATCGAGACGACAGAGATGTGCCAATCAATGCTTGATCAAGGGGCGCAGGTCCCGCCCTCAGGATATTCTGCATGCAACATAGATCTGTTCGCGAAGTCGGGCCCGATCGAGGCGTGAAAACGCTGCCTGCCGATATACTTCGACCTCAGATTTGCTCCAATGACGAGCTCTCCTTTCTCATGGAAGCCCATGATGGGCTTTCGGAGCAATCGCTCAGCGGGCAGGTTTCAAAGGCCTGTGGGCTTCAGGCCTATCAATTGCCTCATCTATCGGCTACCGCGATGCCAATGAGGCATCATGGAGCCAACTCGTCGACGTAGTCGAACGCATCGGGGACTCGGCCGAGCTGCCGGTGCTCGTTGACGGCGATAGCGGTTTCGGCAATTTCAACAATGCGCGTCTGCTCGCGCGCAAACTCTGCCAACGTGGGGGCCGCCGGCCTCGCGCTGGAGGACAGCTGTTTTCCAAAAATGAACTCGTTCGTTGGCGAGCAACATGCCATAGCTGACATCGACGAGTTCTCGGGCCGTCTGCGGGCCGTCAGGGATACAGTTGGGCAAGACTTGGTTCTCGTGGCGCGGATCGAAGCCCTGATTGCCGGTCGTCCAATGGACGAAGCGGTTTCGCGTGCTCACGCTTACGCCGATGCGGGAGCCGACGCGATTCTCATTCACTCGCGAAAGAGTACAGCGGAGGAGATCCTTGAGTTTGCGAGTGCTTGCAGAACCGACTGCCCATCGTGATCACCCCAACAAAATTATCAAACGCCGGTCTCCGCATATCGCGATGCCGCATCTCCACGGTAATCTGGGCCAACCACTCCATGCGATCTGCAATAGTTGCCATGCGCAGGGTCTGCGGTCGCATCATGGCTAGGGAGGGCATCGCGAGTATCGAGCCCCATATTGCGACGCTCGACGAGGTTTTCAACCTATTGGGGTATGATGAACTCGCCCTATGCACCGGTCCTCATCATCGTCACCCACCACTGAAATTTCCAACGCAGCCCCTGTTCGCCCTCGTGGAGATATCATTGATTGGTACAAGCAGCCTCGATACCGCGACGCCCTGCGCTTCCAGCTCATCACGTTGCTCAACGGCTAGGCACCGAAGAAACGCACCGAAATCATTTGGCGTCCAGAAAACGACTAGGCAGGACCTGCTGTGTGTTTTTGCTCAGTACCGGGGAGTTTCTTTGGCTCAAAATCCTACAGACTCCAGCCACCCAGAAACGATCCCATAAGTTCTAAGGGAGAGCGCTCGTGTTGGCACACCGGACAGCTTTGGTCAAATTGTGGGGCCGCGCTCCGACCAGGGCCGCAACAAAGGGGGGGACTGCAGGCGGCGAGGACATTATCGATTTGACGGCAGGAGAGATCTGGAGCGAACTCGCCCCATCGGTTCGTGAGGGCGCGATCGCGGCGATCAATGGCAACCTCAACCGCTATACCGACCCGATCGGGCTGCTGGAGCTGCGACGCGCGCTTGCTTGCAAGGTTTCCGCCGAGACGGCTCAGCCATGGTCAGCAGACGAAATCGCTGTGACGAGCGGCGCCAAGCAGGCGCTCTTCAATGCGGCCCTGGCCCTTCTAAATCCTGGCGACGAAGTACTGATCCCCGCCCCATACTGGACGACTTTCCCGGCACAGATCATTATTGCCGGCGGCAGGCCGATCTTTGTTGAGAGTCGGCACAACAATTACGTGCCGAGGCCTATAGAATCTCGCCGCCGCCATTACTTCAAGGACCAATGCGATTGTGGTCAACACGCCAAACAATCCGACCGGCACGGTCTACGACCGCGACACCCTTGCTGGCATTGCCGAACTCGCGACGGAACGGAAACTCTGGATCATCTTCGACGAATGCTACGGGGCTTTCGCTCATCCCCCACATACGCATCATTCGATCCTATCGATGGCGCCCCAGGCACGCGATCGCACATTGATCGTCAATTCATTTTCGAAGTCGTTAGCCCTGACCGGCTGGCGAATCGGTTATATCGCTGGGCCCAAAACCTTTATCAGTGCGGTTAAGGCGCTACAAACCCGTACAACATCGAATCCCAATGTCATTGCGCAGCATGCGCTGGTGTTTCATCTCAAATCTGACGATTCTGCCTTCGAATTGGGATTGCAGCGCCACATTTCGGACGCGCGAACACTCGGACTCTCGATCCTTTCAAAGCTGAAATTGGTGCCACCGCCCGCTGCCCAAGGTGGATTCTCCTTCTACCTCGATCTCAGCGGGTTCCAGCGGCGTCCCGCTGCCAATGGCTGCGAATTCCACCCCGATGACATCACTGATGCGCCGCTGTTGAACGCTGGTGTGGCAACGGTTTCGGGCACAGCCTTTGGTGACTCCTCCGGTCTCCGGCTCTCCTACGGCATCGATCTTGAATCGCTCGTCAAAGGCTTGCGGCGCGTGACCACAAATCTGAACGAGTGGACCTGACTTTTGGTTTCGCGAATGCCGATATGAACAGAGCTGCCTTTGAGGCAAGATTCCGAGCCCCGCACTCGTGCTTGCGGCGGGATGCGGCTCGCGCGAGCGTCGTTCCCCCTCCGGGACACGCCCCCTCCGGGTGCGGGACCTTCGGTTACGAGGACACATCAATCACGGCATTCGGAGCTCGCGGACGTTGTCCTTTCCCAAAAAGCACCAGTCCGCAAGAGAAACGGCGGCCCGAAATCATTCGACGACGACAGGGAACAAAATGCTCCCCAACGTCCGAAACAGCGTCATCATCCTCGCCGCTGGCTTGGGCTCGTGGCTCCGGCCACTTACCGATCTCTGCCCAAAACCGCTGGTCGAGTTCAACGGCACGCCGATCCATTCATAATGCCTTACGAAACCTTGATGCGGTTGGTGTTGGAGAGGTGACCATCGTGGTCGGTTACCGCAAGGACGCCATTCAATGTGCCCGCGGAAGGCGCTTTGGCGAGCTCGAAATCAACTATCTCGAGTCATTGGTATTCGACTGCACCGGGAGCGCCTTTTCGCGGTGGCTGGCACGCGACGTGCTGCTCGCTGGGGACTGCCTTGTTTTAGAGGGGGACGTCTTCTTCGAACAGGATGCATTGCGCCATTTGATGGCCAGCGATGTACCCGATGCGGTCGCTGTAGCTCCCTTTGGCGAGCTGACGCAAGGGGCGGCCGTTTTGTTGTCGGATAGCGGCTTCATATCGGGTTTTTGCATGAGCAAAGCTGCGGCCGGCTTTGTTGCGAAAGGCCCAAGGCTATTCAAGACGATGAGCCTGCTTCGATTTTCAGCACTGACTCTCAAAACAACAATTGTCCCAACACTGGACGATATTGTCACGTCGCGAGCAATACGGGCCTACACGGACGAGCTCATCGCCTATCTCATCGAAAAGCGAGCTCTGCAGCTTGGTGCAGCCCGGTGTGAAGATCTCAGGTGGTACGGACTCGACAGTATCGAAGATCTGCGCATTGCGGAGCTCATCTTTCAAGAGGAGCCTGCTCCTATCATCCAGGCAGGAAGGCAAGTGAGGGACCAAGGCTGAAATTTTCTTTGGAATCCAGGGGATGATACCACCACAGGTCTCCGCCGCTCTTCTGCGCGCTTATTCCCAGCAACTCTAGCTGCCCGTGACGGGCAAGAGCGCTTCTGGCTGAGCTGTCAAGTTACGTCGACGCTCCGCGCCAATGATGACACGACGAACTGCACGGAGATGTTGCGTGGATAGGCAACGGGCGGGTTCGGCGACATTATCTGCAGAGCGTCATGCCCGCAGTGCTGATGGTTCAGCTCGATCTCACCGGATCCTGTGAATCTCTCCGATAAGGAGGCTGAGACTGTCGGACGGGCTTTGGCTAGCGCATTCCGTGAGCCCCACTCTATCGCTCGACCTACCTCCAATCAGCCTCCAGAAGTCGATATCTCGGACAGTTGGTGGTCGAGGTGCACTTCCTTCATGGCTCAGCCACCCATCGTGTATCCACAACACGGGATCATCCTCGGGTGGCACATCAGGGAAGGTTCATGGCAGTCATATCCAATTCGAGGCTGCGCACGAGCAGGTACCGATTTCTCTGTTCTATGGGTTCGCCGACGAGTTCGCAGAAGACGGCTCTGTCAACGGAGAAGTTGGATTGGGCGGCACCGCCGAAGAACATTGCGGTCCCGCATTCAAAGGCCAACACGGCACTGCGGAATGACATGCAACACTTGTTTGCGGCACCGGATAAATCGGTTGAAGTCCCGCAGGCAGTCACAGCGACTCTAGGCCAACCCGAAATGATAGTTCGAAGTTTGATACGCCGCTCATTAACCGCGTCCGAGCGCCGTCAAGTTGATGCAGCAGCGGAAAGCCAATGCCGCCATCGATTTATGTCCTGCGCGAGTTCGAAACCGCGTGGTGCAGGATTGGTTGTAAAAACACGACAATTCTCCCCCGCTTTTCGGCCGTCCTGCTGGTCCCAAGACGGATCGCAGCTATTTGGACTGTCACGAGACTGCGAGACTGGAGACTTTCTCCTTTGCGGCACAGGTATCGCCGCAACCGAAGCAGGCGGCAATACGGGCGCTATGATTGCCTTTTCGGTTTCAATTGCTAGTAGTTTTCTCCCGCAGAACATCTGACAGACCTAATTGGTTCCTTCTATCCATCGCTATATGAATGCTGGTCGGCAACTCCGGCCACCTCGCAAACTTTGTGCAAATCTGGGATCGACCCGGAGTCTTGCATTTGCTTTTCATCTGTTTGCCGTGAGGCAGAATAGGGTGGGCCAGATGCCAACTAGGTTGCGTCGCGGCACTATTGGCCGCAACATTGCGATGGAGATCCAGGGTGCAAATGCGTTTTATCGAATCTGGTACGATGCGTTGTGTCTTCACGATTGGCTGGCCTTCGCCTGTGTCCGAATGACCGGTTCGAACGCCTCCCCGGCGTCACGCCGGTCGTGACGTTGCGGCGCGGTCGGCTTGCGTCGAGAGCCAGGACATATCATCAATTCGTGGCACAAGCCGATAGAGTTCGTCAGCCTCGTCCACGCGACCAGCTCTTCCCGCGCGCGCTTGCAAACATCAGTTCGAGACCTTACGGGAACACCGCGATGATTGACGCGCCTGCAAGGTGACTGTCGAGCTTCTGGCGCTTGCCCACGAGCACGGCTGCGAAGCCGAACTCGCCAAATCGATCGCGATCGACCTCGATGCCCGACAGTTACCCGATCTTGCCGTACTGCGCGATCGCTTCCGACCCGAGACGGCCTTGTGTCGCCGTCAACTCGCGCTGCTCACCGAACGCCCTGAACCACTAGCAGAACACTTGCAGGGGCATTCAAAGACGCCTGAAAAGCAAGCGAAACCACTCTATGAACTTTGCGACGCGCGATAGCGCTACCGAGCGCTGCTCCAGAATTGTTTTCTCGACAAAGGTCCAGGAGAGATACGCGGCTGCACCTGAAGAGAGAACACCATAGGCGATGTTCAAAAGCCAGAAGGTCCCGCCTGGAAGCAATTGAAAGGCTGCCTGTTGGAAAGGGAAGCCGTAGATATAGATGCCGTATGAATAATCGGCGCCGCGCACCAGAAGCATTCGCCTTGGATTCCGTAGCCCCATGTACACTGTTGAGTAGGCGACAAACGGTGTCGCGAGGTAAGACGTGGCTTTGAAGTAGAAGAACACAAAGGACAGTGTGAAGCTCAGAACGAACAGCGGAAGCGAGAACGGCAGCGAGTTCCGGACGAGATAGATTGCAACTCCGAACGTAAAAGGGAGGATTAGCTCTCCGCGGCTCAGGCCGTAAGTGGGGGAAGTCGCTCCCTTCACGGAAAAAGCGAGCATCGAAAAGATGATCACGCTTGTGAAAAGTATCGGTCTCTTGGCGAGCCCAGCTACCCCCAAAGCTGCAATCGCAGCATAGCATTCCAGTTCGAAGGGAATAGTCCAAATTGCTCCGTTCACAAGGTGCGGAGGAGGTCGGTTCTCGAAAACGCCGGGAAGATAGAAGTGCACCCAGCCTACTATATTGCCCATGTAGCGCCAGAATTCTGGATGGGAAAAGTAGTTGCTTAGAGACAGCGACGTTAAAAGCGTGCCCAACAATAGGGCGGAAATTAGCGTCTCAACGCAAAGGGCTGGGAAAATTCGCAAAAACCTTAGGGTCAGAAATGCAGGGACGGTGTTACGTTCCAGACTTCCTGCAACCAGGAATCCACTCAGGGCAAAGAAGCTTGGAACGATAAATTTCAACACTGGGTGCAGCGGACCACCCCACATCTTCAAATGAACCTGCCACCCGTAGCATATTAGGATGCTATGGACCGAGATAACGCTTATCGACAGAAAGAGCCGAAGATAATCAAAACCGGATGGCCGATTCTCCGCTCGGATCAATTGATCCGACATTGTCTCGTCGCCCAAGGAAAACGGCAACCATCTGTTCATAACTCACCGCTCCCGTCGTACTTTTAACCCTGTCGTCTTTGTACATCGGACGCACATGCCATGGAGAATGGATATGGGAACGCCGGTGCAACGTGTGAATCCCGGATCGCGGCGAAACGGCTTTCGAGCATCCGATAGAAAATAGACCAGTGCCTGGTTGGGCCGGATCGGCATATCGATTGACCTACCCGGCGCTTGTGGTGGGTACTTCGTGCGGTCAGGCGCTCCCTCCAATGGTCGCCATGGACCCCTTCGCCTACGCGTAAAGGGCGGAGAACGAATGCTGACAATCTTATCAGGCTCGCCATTCACTGACGGTGAGTTCGTTTTGAATGATGGCGCCTTTTTCTTTGCCCTTGTCGTACACACCGCGCACGCGCGCGTGATTAACGCTAGTCGCGAGAGGCATCGGCTTGTAAAATGTGATCTCGCATTTGCCATCAATAGCCAGAACGCCCGTTGGTTCGATGACTGCGGGTCCCCCAAAAACGAAGACCGATGCAAAAGACGGAGCTACCTTCAGCGGTTTAAGCGTTGCAAATGCTTCGTCGAACAAACGCCCCACATTTGAAAAGCACTCGTCTTCAGTCAGCGTTGACACCCCTCAAAAGCAACGGCCGTGCCAGCGACGTTTAAGCGAATTTGTTACGCTTAAACAAACTTTCGACAGTCGCAAACGGCGGCGGGTGTTTTGAATCCGACGGGCCCGTCGTACCGCTGTCAGAACACGGACGAGCATCGTGAACCTTCTCTGAATTGATGAACGCCTCCTGGCTCAGGTGCCATCAATTCGCAGGAATTCGTTCAATTGTCACACCTTACCAGCGGCGGCGAATGCAGCGTGGAGGGGGAATACCCTACCGAACTGGCGCGCACGGAGTTGAAGCTGGTCGGCTTCGTCCCGCTGATCCCTTGTGCAGATCGCGAAAGCTGTTTCATGAAAGCCGGATACGGGAAAGCTGTACGCCCGGTTTGTGTGGCGCACGGAGGCAGGCCCTTCAACCGGCCCTCCTCTGGCCTGACAGTGATGAAACCGTGTAATTCAGACGGAAGAGCGGACCTAGACTTCAAACGCTCTTGAACAATGGCGGGGAATTGGATCGGTAGTGATGAGCCCACAAACCACTCGATAACATCAGACGCCTTCAAAGGACGCTTCATAAGGCGAAGGCGGAGCCGGCCCCACCCTTTTTTATGTGCTGCACGACACGATCTGCCGCGAGGATATTTTGAGCCTGACAGGAAGTAACTCGCGGCAACGCGGGTACCCAAGAGTGGACGGAACAACTTTCGCGAAAATCGACGCGTCGGGACTGGAACCATGGTTGAACGCGGAGTGTGGTGATGCTTGTCACGCCGACGCTCGCCAAGTCCCTATTAGGCTATGCTGAGCGCTGGCTCCGCTGCCTTATCAGGATCTCTCGCGTTCGCACAGTAATGCCAGCTGCTTGTTGTTCGGTAGTCACAAATGCGAACTGCATTGTCGGGGCGGCTAACAAGCTCCCAAATTCCTGCTGCATCTCTGCACCTATAGCAGCCGATATTTCGCACGCGCCTCATGTCGTTGATGGGCAGACGCCTCTGACGTCTGGAACACGTCAAACTGTTTGAACCGCGACATTGCGCTCATAAAGAGCCGTCCGCCTGCTGCGCCTGACGCTGGCCCAAATTCTGCTTGTCTTCGGTGAGACAACCAGGAGGACGCTATGCCGCGCGACAACCTGCTTCTCATCGTCTTCGACTACGTAAAAATCCGCATGTCCCTTGACTGCAACCCTCATTGCGCGCACTGCAATGTGCCCGACGAATATCGAGATCAATACAAGAGGCTTATGAAGCCGTCGCAGTTTTCTCTAGAGGAGGTGACGACTCTTACCTGCAGATGTTACCTGAGAAAAGTCTCAGTGGTCGGTGATGAACCGACTTTTGACATAGTAGCGACAGCACATGCGAACAAGCAAGGCCTTCCGGTCCAGTTGAACCCAGGAGGGCTCGCTAAGATTCTAATTGTGTTTGCCTCGCGTCACACTCAACAACCCGAATGCGCATTTGCCGCACTATCATTGTGGCAACCAACGATGCCGCGCCCCGCATCTTGCAACAGCCGCCTGCCAGACCAACGATCCGCTGGGCAAGGTAAGAGCTGCGATTCAAGCGGCCTTGGGCAAGAACCTCCCATCAATATCACCGGATATGCAGAGCAGCCTCACGTTTCCTTGGCAGATGGGACCTGAGTCGTTTAAGCGGCGATCGTGGGCCAGATGCAGAACGATCCTCTCACATTGCGGCGACGCGATCTGCTCTCACTGATTGGTACCGTGGCCGGCAGCGCCGCGATGTACCACACGATGACGGCGCTCGGTTTCGCCTCTGATTCTCGTTACACAGGCCCGATCAGGCTTGACGGCGACGCCAAAGGCGCCTCCGTGCTCATCCTTGGTGCGGGTCTCGCCGGCATGACGGCGGCGCTGGAGCTACGCAAGGCTGGCTACAAGATCCTGATGCTGGAGTTCAACGACCGCCCCGGCGGGCGAAACTGGACGCTCCGTGGAGGCGATGTTTATGTGGAACTCGGCGGGTTCAAGCAGACCTGCGCTTTCGAGGACGGCCTTTATCTCGATCCAGGGCCGTGGCGGATTCCCTATCATCACCGCGCGCTGTTGGATTATTGCAAGCGACTTGACGTTGCGCTCGAACCCTTCATCCAGGTCAATCACAACGCATATCTCCACGCCTCGCGCGCCTTCGGAGGAGCGCCGCAGCGGATCCGCGTAGTAAAGGCCGATTTCCAGGGCCAGATTTCGGAACTGCTTGCGAAAGTCGCAAGCCAAGGCAGATTGGATGAGGACGTCTCCAAGGAGGAGAAGGAAATCCTGCTGATTGCGCTCAAATCCTGGGGCGCGCTTGATCACGACTTCAAATACAAAGCGAGTCTGATTGCCTCCGAGTATCGCGGCTATTCGGTGCCGCCCGGCGGTGGACTATCCGCGTCTCCCCTGCCGAGCGAGCCGCTAGCGCTCTCGGATGTCCTGAAGTCGCACCTGTGGCGCTATTTTTGGAATTTCGCCAGGTACGAATTGCAAACCACGATGTTCCAGCCGGTCGGCGGCATGGACATGATCGGCAAGGCCTTCGCGCGCGAACTCGGCGAACTCATCCGCTATAATGCGAAGGTCACGGAAATTTGGCAGAACGATAGCGGCGTCACCGTGACCTATGTGGACGCCAAAAACCCCGCGCAGTCGCAAAAGGTCACTGCCGATTGGTGCCTGTGCACGATCCCGTTGTCGATTCTGAGCCAGTTGCCCATCAATGTGGGCGCCGCGATGAAGGCGGCTATAGATGCCGTGCCTTATACAGCGTCGGTGAAAGTCGGGTTGCAGTTCAAGCGCCGATTCTGGGAGGAGGACGACGCGATCTATGGCGGCATCAGCTATACGGATTTGCCGATCCGAGAGATCGGCTATCCCAACACCGACTACAACAAGATCGGACGCGGCATCCTGCTCGGCGCTTATCTGTTCGAGGGCGCCAATTCCTTCGAGTTCACGGCCATGCCGCCTGATGAGCGCGTGGCGCGTGCGGTTGAGTTTGGCGCGGCCATCCATCCTCAATACAG
Source organism: Bradyrhizobium sp. CCBAU 45394 (assembly GCF_028128655.1). Lineage (NCBI taxonomy): Bacteria > Pseudomonadati > Pseudomonadota > Alphaproteobacteria > Hyphomicrobiales > Nitrobacteraceae > Bradyrhizobium > Bradyrhizobium sp. CCBAU 45394. The sequence continues at coordinate 50,832 of NZ_LBIX01000152.1, forward strand.
GACGGAGTTCGAGAACGGCATCGCTGTCGCCTGGCACCGGGTGCCATTCACGCTTGGCTGTAGCGGCTACTGGTCCGAGGCGTCCCGCAAGCAGCACTATCGCAATCTGTGTGGAATCGACGGGCGCATTTTGCTTGCCGGCGAGCATGCGTCCGCACTGCCGGCCTGGCAGGAGGGCGCAATCCTCTCCTCACTTGATGCCATCGCGCGGCTCCATGAGCGGGTGATCAAGACATGAAGCGAGGGTAACATTCGCGGCACCAAGCATATCACTTTCGCAACCATCGCGACGCTGTTCCTGCAGTCGTATGCTGTGCTCGGGCAGAACGATCGGCCGGCGCTGAAGAGCCGCCACTTTTCCTCCAGCTATCGCTTTGTCGAGACGAGTGGCGAGCAGCTGTATATCAACGTGTGCCGCGGTTGCCACATGGTCGACGCGATGGGGGCGAGCGGTGCAGCCAGCTATCCGTCGCTAGTCGCCAACCGCAATCTCGAATCGAGCTTTTATGCGATCGATGTCGTCCTCAACGGCCGCCGCGGCATGCCCTCCTTTGGCGAAATGATGAGCGACTACCAGGTCGCCGCAGTCGTGAACTACCTGCGTACGCATTTCGGAAACAGCCACCCTGATGCAGTCACGGCGAGTGACGTGCAAGCGGCGCGAAGGTGAAGGCGCAAGATAACGATACCGGAAAACGACGTTCTTCTCGCTCCACGTGTGGGCACTTGTAAGATAAGCTGGTCGACCACTTCCTGGAGTACGCCGGCTAGCCTCCCCGGCGGCCTGCCATGGAGCGGATTGTGGATGGCATGCTTGTTGCGTACTGTCATTCGGCTCATACACGCCTCTTCCGGACACTTAGATACAATCCAGGGTGTCACTTTCGCGCAGGACCTAACTTCGGGCAAGCCGTTCAGGAGCATCGGCGACCGCGGCATTCACTATGCGGGCTTCAATTCGAACATCTTTACCGCCGGGCGGCGGGCCAATTTCGCCGGAGGTGGACCTGGTCTCCTCCCGAAATCTTGCACCAGATCTGAGTGAAAGCTCTCCGGCTATGATCGCCCTGGGAGAGGCTGTAGGCGATGAAAAGTCGAAAGTCACTAATCTGGAGATCGCCCAGTTGCGGAGATCTGCCGCAAGGTCGGGATCAGCCAGGCGACCTATTCCAGCTGGAAGAAGAGGTGGTATGATGGATTGCTGCCGACGAAGATGCTACGGTTGAAGTAGCTCGATGAGAAGAACAGCAGGCTAGTGGAGGAGCTACCGCTCGACAATGAGTGCCGCAGGACGGGATCCGACGTATGTATTCGCTGTCAGCCCTCTCATCCCCACCGGTGTTCGGGACGCTCTTTCAAAGAACTGCAGCACGTCTCCTCGCCGAAAGTTGACACGCTGAACAATATGACCAGGGCCATAAAACCAACAATACGATCTGGAAAAGGTTCTTTCCATATCTATTTCCGAACAATGCGCACGTAACTCGTTCCGATCCATGAACAAGCCCTTCTTTTGCCTATCCCCAGCCTCAGGGGAGCCAGGACGGACCATTAGTTGTGAGCCCTGGCCGAAGCGCAAGTGGTCGACGGCGGCCACCACGAGTCGCGCCGTCGAGAGGCCAACTTCTTCCGGCGCGGTCGCTGCCGGAACCTTGATCGCGACGAATACTGCGGACACGCTAGCTATCGTTGCAGTCGCGGGAATCTTCGTTGCGAGGAGCGCAACGCCGTGAGCCTATGGCAGGATTATGATTACAGGCGACGTAAATCCGACTGTCACATCCATCAGTTCCCCCCGCGAAATTTGACATCCTAAGCCGTGCAGCGTAGCCGCGGCGTCGCCGTACAGCAGCAGCAGCAGCAGCAGGCTCTGCTGTTTTCAACGAATTCCCTTCCGTGCCACCAGAAACGCCCTTCGTTCACGGCGGTCCGAACTGGCGGCTACGTCTTGTTCCTTCCGTGCTGACGAACTTGCGTTGCAACGAAGGGAGCCGGCAGATCCTGGACGCTCAAAACCTCGCCATTCTTGACCACACAATCGACATTTGCGGCATCCTCGATACGCAGCAGCGGGTTTTCCTCGACGGGGACGACATCGGCAAGCGCTCCTTCGGCAATCGTCCCCAAGGGTTCGCCGAGAAATTCGCCGGTATAACGGGTTGCCGTCAACAGAGCTTCATATGGAGTCAAACCATAGCGAACCATCGCTCAGATTGAGATGTAAGCTGATTGCCAGGAATCGATCGGTGCGTCTGCGCCAGTGATGATGCGGCCCCCGTCGCGCAACAACTTTTTGACCAGCGCGACATTGCGTTCGAGTTCGGCCAGCGTGACCAGCCCGTTCGGCCAGCCATCAGTCTAGCGCGCTCTTGTAATCGTGCATACTCCCACGCGGATAGATCGTTTTTATCCGGATGTCGTCCATCCACGAACGATCCTCGCCCAGCAATGCGTTAGCGGTGAAGATGGTGGGCGTACACGTGATGCCGCTTTGGACGAATACCTCGAGGACATTCTGATAGGCGGCGCCTGGTCGGCTCATGGTTCGCGTGGAGCCGAGATGCTCCATCGCGTCCGCGCCGAACGCTGCGGCCGGATATTGGTAGTGTGACGTGACGTGGAGACCGCGGGCATGCGCCCAAGTAATGACATCGCGTTGCGCCTCGGGTGCCAGTCGGACATAGGTCTTGACGAGGTCGTACGACAAGGCTTCCGCTCGCTGCAACTCGAACGCCAACTGTCCCTACTCGGTGACGGGACGCCTGAAATTATAAAATATCCTAGAACCGTCGATGGCTTCCCCAGTCGCAAAATGGCGTGGGCCTACCCGTGCCCCGGAGTCGATGGATTCCCTGTCCTCCACCATGTGATAAGCGGGTGAGCCGACTGAGCGGGTCGTCGTGATCCCCAGCGAAAGCCACAACCGGCCTTGCCGGTCGCCATATGAATATCCCTGCATTTGGCGATGGGTGTGCATGTCCATCAATCCGGGCATGGCTATCGACCGAGGAGCATCGACGATTTTAGCATCGCCATAGGCATTGCCGTCCTGGGACACAATACCGGCGATCTTGTTGGAGTCGATGAGGACATCGACATTCTCGCGAAGGTCCGGACTGCGGCCATCCCAAAAGCGTCCGACGCGGAGCACGGTTCGGCCCGCGGGTTTGGCCATTGCCCAATGCAACGAAAGCGGCACGATTTGCGGCTTTCCCCCCTCGGCAGCAAGCAACCGCAAACTTCCATTACATCGATAAAGAAGCGTTTTGGAGTCACCGCTGCAACTCGGCGCGTCCGTAACCTCGGCATTGATCATACGTGGCGCGCCGGTCAGCCTGCCCCGAGCATCGACCGAAGCGATCCATAGCAGACTGGCCAGCGCGAAAGCGATCTTCGTCCCATCAGGTGACCACACAGGGCCGTCGTCGCCGCGCGTGCTGAGCGATCGATGTGGAAGAGGGGATTGATATTCGACGTTGCCGGTCATCCGATCAACGGTAAGGATTTCGCTCAGCCCCTCGCGATAGCTAGCGGAGTAAGGTTTGAATGCCGCCAAGGCAATCGTCCGCCCATTAGGCCCCCAACTCGGCCGGCCTGGTTCCCATAAAGGACCATAGACTTTCTGAACAGTGCCGCTCTCGATCTCAATCGTATAAAGACTGCCGGCCTGATCCAAAAAGGCAATCGATCTGCCGTCCTGGGACCAGGAACCGGATAGCCCAGCATCGGATAAGTGCGTGAGTTGGGGATCCTCGCCGGTGCGCAGGTCGCGCAACCAGATATCTAGCTTGCCGCCGCGGTCACTAGAGTAGGGCAGCCAGCGCCCGTCAGGCGACCATGCCGGGTCGGATTTGTGAAATCCGTCGCGGCAAACCCTGCGAGGCTGGTCTCCGATGGTCATCGTCCAGATATCGCTGAGAGCGCGGAAAGCGATATTGCGGCCGTCGGGCGACAACGCCGGACTGCCGATACCGAGGACCGGACGTGATGCGACCGAATCGAAATCCCGGCGCACTCTCTGGTACTTCGGTTTGACGATTGAAAGCTGCGCGGAAAATTCACTAACTGAGGACTCTGCTGTTTCCAGGCCGCGTCGCCGGATCTTGCCGCTCGACGTGTATATGAACTCTCCGGTTGGCAACCAAGATGTCCTAAACGGAAAAATGTCTTCGCCTTGCACGATAATACCGCGAGGGCCGTGCAACTGCACCGTGCCGTTGTTCAAGATGAAGTAAGTGAGATCCCCGTCGGGAGACCAGGACGGACCCCGGATCTCCTTGTCATTAAGAATGTTTCTTGCATCGTTGTGAACGGATGCAACAATGGCCCGGTTACTCGTCCACCACATTGAGGAATGACGTGTTGGTGACGAACGCAATCTTTCGTCCGTCCGGGGACCAGGCCGGTTCGGTCTCCTCGGCCGCGGTGTTTACCAGCAATTCCACGGCGCTATTCCTGTCAAAAGCGTAGATGCCGTAGCCCGCGCCGCGGTCCGACGAGAACGCGATGCGCTGCTCATCCGGAGAGTCGCATGGCTCGCGATCATCGTTAGGACCGCGCGTAAGTTGTTTAAGCCGTTGCCATCGGCGGAGATTGTCCAGAGATGGACATTTCCATCGCGATAGGATTGGAACACGATCTCCGCTCCGCCGGAGACCAGTGCGGCTGCCCGACGTCACCGAATTCGTCAGTCAGTCGTCGCGCAACCCCCGCCGATGTCCACAAGCCAGAGGCTCCCGGCCAGATCGAATGCCACCGTTCGCCCGTCCGGCGAAACGGTAGCAGAGATGTTGGTTCCCTCAGCAACGCTCGCGTAGCCCTGTTCGTCCATGGACGGAGACGTGGGGGGACAAAGAAGCGCCGTAAGCGGCCAGTATCGCGCCGCCCCCCCATCGACAGCAGCTTACGGCGACTGATACCGGCTCGTGAAGTTGTCGTCATTGTACAACAGCTTTTTCGATCGTGCGCCGTTTTACCGTGGCATCGAATGAACTATGGACAAAGAACTGGGCAAACCAGCCTAGTTGTTTGACACGCGGAATCGACAACGAGAGGCAACCACATCTCTCTGCTGGCTTCCGACTCAGACGACATTCGGTAGCTTCTCGAATATCAATTGCGACGGATCCAAGAAGCTCCATTTTTTCTCGGTACCCTTCGGGAAGACAGCCGTGGTTACCCCGCGAAACGAAAACACAACTCTTGCTTGGTTGAACGTACTGGGACGCTGTACTCGAGTGGCATAGACCTCCTCCTCCGTTTGTTGCAGCGAGGGGCCAAGCAGATATCGGGCCAGTTTGCTTCCAATGACGCTGCCCTACTTAGAAGAGGCTCAATCTTCCGGAGAGACAGCCACGTCAAGATATGTGCTGTATTTCCGGACGCAGCTATCCCCGCACCAATGATCGATTCATGAGTCCCGACACCTCCCCGAGAGACTTGGCATGAGTCATTGCGGTATCGGACGATAATCATTTCATTTGTCGTGGTCAGTCAGGCATTGGCTGCGCGCTGGAGAGCAGAGCGTGGCCGCCAATCTCAAGCTCGCGAGGCACCGCTTTCAAGCTTATGAATAGTGCGACTCTGACAGCAGGTGTC
>NZ_LBIX01000153.1:0-59988 GCF_028128655.1 Bradyrhizobium sp. CCBAU 45394
TTTGTCGGACACCTGCCGCGACAAAGCACTCACTGTCAGCTCAAGTCCCTTCTTTTACACACATGCCGCTCGATCAGTTGGAACAGCGGCATGACGGCGAAGGTCCCGTGGCCGACCTGGTCGGCCAGCGTCGACAACGGGAGGTCGATCCTCTCGGCCCTAAAGCGCACACTCTGGCGGTTGAGCGGGATATGCATGCCGAACTTGTCGAACAGGATTGTCGCCAGCAATTGCGGACCGATGAAGCCGCGCGGCGTGACATGGAACGGTGCCGGCGGCTGGCTGATCTTCTCGCAATCGCGGCAGGTGAACTTTTCCCGCACCGTCTCGATCAGCTTGAACCGGCGCGGGATCTCCTCCAGCGTCTCGGTCACATCCTCGCCCAGCTTCGCCAGGCGCGATCCGCCGCAGCATGCACAGCTCGTCGGGGCCTCGATAACCACGCGCTCGCGTTCGATGTCGTCCGGCCACGGCTTGCGCACTGGCCGCTTGCGTGTGAAGGCGCGCACGGCCTGGGTTTTCGCCGCGGCGGTACGTGCGGCAAGCTCATCCTCGCTCGCCGTGGTGACGAGTTCTTCGAGCTCCAATTCCAATTGCTCGATCAGCCGCGCCGTGCGCTCGGAGCGCTGCCCGTACAGTTCGCGCTTGAGCTTCTCGATCCGCAGCTCAAGGTGCACGATCAGCGCCTCGTTGGCCGACAGCTCGGCCCGCGCACTGGCAGCTACCGCCTCGGCTTGCAGCCGCGCCTCACGCTCGGCCTGCAGCGCCGCCAGGGCACTCACGAGGTCCAATGGAAGGTCGTCCGGCTTCGATATCATGAAGCCATTGAATCAGATCTCGTTGCAGATTCAAACCGTAAAACGGCTATCCGACCCGCGTTGGTCGCAGCGTTTCTTGAGGGTTTCGCCAATCGATTCCGGACAACAGATAGCTCATCTGCGCCGGTGAGATCGTCACCGCTTCGCCCGCAACCGATGGCCAGATGAACCTTCCTCTCTCGAGTCTTTTGGTGAACAGGCATGCTCCCTGGCCATCGTGCCAGATCACCTTCACAAGATCGCTTCGGCGACCGCGGAACACGAACAGATGACCGCTAAGCGGGTCCTTGCGCAGCAACTCCTGCACTTGGAGTGCCAACGACGGAAAGCCTCGGCGCATGTCCGTGTAGCCTGTCGCCAGCCACACTCGCGCGCCCGTCGGAACCGGGATCATCGGCGTACCAGAGCATCGAGAACGCGACGTAGCGCGTCTCCATCAACGTCGCCATCGACCCGGATGCGGTGCCCGCTACCAAGATCAATCTCGATGATGCCCTGGCTCTTCCGTCGACGCGCCGCCGTCCTCGTCAATGGCGCTTCGGCCACCTCCCGCGACGGCGCAGACGGCCCAATCTCGACCGGCACGAACGGCGCTATGCTCGCTTCACCGTGCTTGCAAAGCTCTTTGCGCCACCTGAACAGCTGGCTTACATGAAGGCCGGCCATGCGAGCCACCTCGGAAACACTGGCTCCGGGCTCGAGCGATGCTGCAACAAGCCGTTCCTTCTCATCCTGCGACCACCGGCGCCGCCGCTCGACCGATGTGATAACCTCTGCCCGCGAAATCGTCATAGCGCTTCTCCTAGGATTACTCCTAGGACCTGCAGCGTTCGCGTCCATCAAACAAGGCGGCCCTCAACGGAGGAATACGGATCTGCTCGTCTCAACGACGTCGATCCCAAGGGCTGGCTCGCCGACGTCCTGGCCCGTATCGCCGATCTTCCCCCATCGCGTCTGCGCGTGCTGCTGCCCTGGGAATGGAAGTTCCTGCGCCAAGCCGACAAGGCCACCGATCAGCAGGTCGCCTGACCTTCGCGCAGCCCATCATAGAGCTCGCCACGCCCGCGCGCATGCGTCAATCAGGCGGTCTTCGTCGTCTTCGTCGTATGCGTACCTACCCGCAATTAAAGGGCGGATTGAAAGTGAGGCCAACGCGCCGCGGCCCCTTGATGCTGGGATGCCAGCTAGGGAATTTCGAAGCCCACAATTGAGGGTATTCAACGCCCGGCGACACCCAACCGAGCGGGCGGCGAGCCCGCCACTGCCTGTGAGTATGGGGGGGACATGATTACGACCGCAGGCAGGTCTGACGATCAGTGAGGCTGCGTGGACGGTTACATAGCGTCACAGCCGTAACTCTGATCATCTCTAAAGTCCTGATGACGAGATATAGACTATGGACCGGGATGCCACCCCTTCTTGCGCAGCGTGCTGTCAGACTCTAACAGCGTCGATTGTCAGCTCTGAAACAATGTCTGATTGTCGACGCTACAAACATTCGTAGAAGACGCAGAGCAAGCTGCGATTTTCATCGGCACGTCCATGCTTGGTTCATCTACGAAGATCTCGGATCGCTGTCACAGAGTGGGTGAAGCTGAAGGTTGCCTTCTTGCGTGTCGCCACGAGCGCCGTGGTCGTCAGCTTGCTCTGAGGCAACAAAACACTAGGCTCAAGCGATAAGGTCGCGTTGGCTTGGCGCCTCCGCCCTCATATCGCGTCGGACGTATCAGACGTGATGCCGACGGCCATTTGTTCTTATGGACATCGAGATTGTCGCTCTGCTCAGCAAGGGGTTTATACCCAGGCGTCGGTCGGCGAACGCAAGTGACAAGCTTCCGCGAACAACAGTGGCCTTTGGCACGAATGTGGCATCAGAACTCAGTGCCAACGCGGACATCGGTTCGCACGTGATGGCCCATAACATTGGGGTGAAGGAACCTCTTTGATGAGGACCGTATCGATTGAGTTCACCAGGTTGGTGTTTTTGTACTTCGTGAGCGTGCTCGCGGCCTTGCTTTTGCTGGTGGCGAGCATTCGCGGAGCCATCGAAAAACACCCCGGCTATCGGAGTGATTGCGCCGGGATGCTGATTGTTTCTTCTATGCTACTTGTTGATAATTTTCAGTCGGAATGCCGCGCTCTCCTTCTTTTCGGTGACAACCAGCCCGCACGAAGAAAGATCTTTGAGGGGGGTGCGGATCTGTTCAGCGTCAATGGGGCTAATGCGAAGGCACCGTGCAACGCTGTATCGGCTCCTGTGATTCTTCCAGCGCCCTCCCGTCTGCGCTGTCGATCGATGACGCTGAGCAGTGACGAGCCGTCATATTGTCCCGACGAAGACGTTCTAAAGAGGAGAGCAGACAAAGGGTGCCGAGTGGCGTCGTTCGCGCTTGCAGGATCGTTCCGGCAGAATAGTCCGGCTCACCGTGCGGAGGCGCCTGCCGGTCCGATGCTGATGCAGAGGCCAGTCTCTTTGGCACCTCATAGTTTTACGACCTCAGCCGGGGTCACAATTAGCTTCACGTTGATCATGGCGTTAAACCCGAGCGGTACTGCTTTTGGTCCAAAGGTCTTTATGGATGCCGACAGTAAAGCTTTGGTCTGCGCGATCTCGCCCACGGATGCGGAAAGCATCTCTGCGTTTCGGCACTCGCTGGCGCAAGCCTTTGTTCAACAAGCGGCGAATCCCGGCGGGGGACTCCCGAGCAAGGATGTCGATGATTTGTTCGCGAACAACTGGGCTGCTAATGCAACAAATGGCATTATGGGCGGTTGCCTGCTCGGAAATAATAATGGAAGGGGAGCGATAGTGTAGCGCAGCACGTGGGCTTCGCGAACTCCACGAACGAGTCCGGGTCGCCAGATCCGGATTGAGCGTAATCCGCCCGATATGCTCGTCGCCCAGCCATTCCATGTCGTCGAGCACCCGCCCTCTGGCCGTGAAGCGTGCCGAATTGAAAAGTGCGGTGCATGCCGTCGCTTGATAATCGTGTGGGCGCGTCGGGGTGCGGGTTAGCAGACAACTGGCAGGCAGTCTTCATAACTTGGGCGTCGACGATCGACGATCTGGTCCCTCATCGAACACAGGCGGCGCGCCCTCATCAATCGCCATCTGGGCTGACGACCGCTTACACGCACTAATGAAATCGTGCGTTTCACCAACTACCGATACCCTGCCAAGGGCTCGATTGTCTGGTTCGGACCAATGTCGACAACCGGACGCACGTCCCATGAACGAACCCGCTTGAGGCTCTATCTTCGAGCGGCATGCAGCTTGCTTCGTTTGCGCAGGCGCTCGGTATTGGACAGAGTGCATGATGCGATTTGGAGTTCTTCTTTGAGTAGCCACCACCATTGCGCTTCTAGCCGGCGGCAGGCCGGCTGGGCCGACTTTGGGCCAGCAGTGAAGCCCTGGTGCCAATCCGCAAACGGGGAGCAGAACACAGCATTGGGCTCTGGCCGGTTGCGTTATTTGCGGCTTCGGTCTGAGCCTTCCCATGCAGTTGAGGTACCGTGTTCACCATCTTTGTGTTCACTGGTTGTGGCTAGTTGCATCTGGACGTCAAGAAAATGTGCGTTCATGCATCTGGTGACTTCCGTCTGGCCGCCAGTACTGGTTGGCCGCTTTATCAGATTGTTGGCCTTGCTGACCCGACGGAAAGGTTAGTGGCTGTGGCTGCGCATCGTCACAAACTGATTGCGGTCGCGCCGGGGCGCGATCCGTGGCTCTTCACGTCGCTAGTCTGCCACTGCTTGCTTGCCATAGCCCTTGTCATCGCGACTGGTTTCGGCCCCGTCGTTAAGGCCTCCGCCCAGAGCTTCACCTACAATCCGCTGCCGCCGCGTCCGAAGCCGCCGAAGGTCGCCAACGACAACCAGATGCTGGTTCAGGCGACCGAGGTCGTCTACGATTACAACAATTCGCGGATCTCGGCGGTCGGCAACGTGCAGCTGTTCTACAACGGCACCAGCTTCGAGGCCGACAAGGTCATCTACGACCAGAAGACCAAGCGGCTGCATGCCGAGGGCAACACCCGCATGACGGATACGGAGGGTAAGATCACCTATGCCGAGATTCTGGATCTGTCCGACGACTATCGCGATGGCTTCGTTGATTCGCTCCGGGTCGACACCGCCGACCAGACGCGGATGGCTGCGACCCGCGCCGACCGCTCCAGCGGCAACTACACCGTGTTCGAGAACGGCGTCTACACGGCCTGCGCACCCTGCAGGGACGATCCGAAGAAGCCGCCGCTCTGGCAGGTCAAGGGTGCCCGCATCATCCACGACCAGCAGGAGAAGATGCTGTATTTCGAGACGGCGCAGCTCGAATTCATCGGCGTTCCGCTCGCCTACATGCCCTATTTCTCGACACCCGACCCGACCGTGAAGCGCAAGACCGGCTTCCTGATGCCGGGCTTCACCTCCTATACGGCGTTCGGCTACGGCATCGAAGTCCCGTTCTACTGGGCGATCGCGCCCGATATGGACGCGACCTTCAACCCGCGCATCACCTCCAAGCAGGGCGTGCTATTGCAGACCGAATTCCGCCAGCGCCTGCTGGACGGCGCTTACCAGATCCGCGCCTACGGGATCCATCAGCTTAATCGCGGCAATTTCCCCGGCCAGCCCGGCGACCGCCAGATCCGTGGCGGCGTCGAGACCAAGGGCCAGTTCGCACTGAATGACAAATGGGTGTGGGGCTGGGACGGCGTTCTGCTGTCCGATTACTATTTCATGTCGGACTATCGCCTGGCGGCGTATCGCGATCCGCTTGGATCGTTCCTGAATCTGCCGACGGAAGCCATCTCGCAGCTCTATCTGACCGGCGTCGGCAATCGCAGCTTCTTCGATGCCCGCACGATGTACTTCCTGAGCTTCTCGGGTAACCAGCAGCAGGTTCCGGTCATCTATCCCGTGATCGACTACTCGAACGTGCTCAACTATCCGATCTTCGGCGGCGAGGTCTCCTACAAGACCAATTTCGTGAACCTGTCGCGTGATACCGCCGTGTTCGATCCGATCACGACGCTCGCCAACACCAACAGCCTGTGCACGACGGCGTCGGCCGATCCGCTCGCGCGCACGCCTTCGCAGTGCCTGTTGCGCGGCTTCCCCGGCACCTACACCCGCTTGTCGGCGGAGGCGCAATGGCGCAAGTCCTACACCGATCCGTTCGGCGAGATCTGGACGCCCTTCGCGATCCTGCGCGCTGACGCGATCAACGCCGACGTCTCGAACCAGCCGGGCGTGTCGAACTTCCTGCCCGTCGGCGACACCCAGGCGTTCCGCCTGATGCCGACCGTCGGCCTCGAATACCGCTATCCCTTCATCAACGTTCAGCCCTGGGGCTCGACCACCATCGAGCCGATCGCGCAGGTCATCATCCGTCCGAACGAGACCTATGCCGGCAAGCTTCCGAACGAGGACGCGCAAAGCTTTGTATTCGAAACGTCGAAACTGTTCAGCGTCGACAAGTTCTCCGGCTACGATCGCGTCGAAGGCGGCGGCCGGGCCAATGTCGGCGTGCAGGCCACCACCCAGTTCGACAGGGGCGGCGCCGTCAAGGTGCTGTTCGGGCAGTCCTACCAGCTGTTTGGCATGAACTCCTTCGCCGTCCGGGATTCCACCAATACTGGCCTCGATTCAGGTCTCGACAAGCCGCGATCCGACTATGTCGCGAGCGTCGACTACTCCCCGAACCGAACCTACACCTTCAGTGTCCGCGGCCGGTTCGACGAGAAAACCTGGAACGTCCAGCGCTTCGAGGCTGAAGGCCGCGCCAATTTCGACCGCTGGTCGCTCAGCATGATGTACGGCAATTACGCGCCGCAGCCGGAGCTCGGCTACCTGACGCGACGCGAAGGCATTCTCACCTCCGCATCGGTGAAAGTCGCCTCCAACTGGCTCATGCAGGGCTCCGCCCGCTGGGACCTCGAAGCCAACAAGATCAACCAATACGTGGTCGGCGCCGGCTATGTCGACGATTGCTTGGTGCTGGGATTGAACTATCTGAAATCCTACAATTTTACAGTAGGCGGCGTGCCCCCCGTCTTGAATGAAACCTACATGCTAAGTATAGGTCTACGAACATTCGGGACGATCGCAATCGGCTTCTGAGGCACGGATAGTGCGGATGCGGGTCACGTCGGGCGACGTCACCACCACGACCGAGGCGCGCGATGGCGGGCAGCGGTCACGGCTGTGCTGGGAAAGCTCGAGTTCAACGAACGCGCAGAACTTGTCCACTTCATCCATGTCGCTTATCCGAGGGACCGCTGAGACTGAAATGGATCCCGGTTTTGGGACCAGGGGCGAAGTTAAGGGCCGCGCATTGGAAGCGGTGCTGGAGCAGGCGACGGCGGCCGTTCTGGCCCAGCGCTATGAGGTTCACCCGAACCAGATCTACGCATGGAAGAAGCACCTGCTGGACTAGGCGGCCGGAGCGTTTGACGCGGGTGTCGGGCGCGAGAGCGAGGAAGCGCGCGAACGCGAGTAGCTGCAAGCCAAGATCGGACAATGACAGTCGAGCGCGATTTGTATGAGCAATCTCACGTCAAGAGACATAATCAGGTCATTTTGCTTCCCCTGTCGGAATCGATTTTGTGCATTGGCGGGCTTCGGATTGAGCGGCGGCGGCGCTCCGCACCCAGCGGAGCCCGACGGCGTCGTGTCTCGGTTCGATCGGATTGCCGGGTTCGATGATCTCTCGTGCGCGCGTGCGTTTGGCGCATCAACTTATATCCAACAGCTCCGTAACGGCATACGACAATCCTGCATGCACGAACCAAGACATCGAGGAGGCATCAGGCGCCTGGAAAACTGCGCGCCGATGGCGGTCTGGCGGACCGCTGTAACCGGCGCATTCGGCGAAGAGGCTGTGGATATGTCGCTTCCCGCAAGCGAGAAGCTTGGACAGCGCTGCGCGTTGCCCACATCCCGCAGCCACAACAGCGGCACGCAAGAGTAGCGTATGGGAAGAACGAACGGCAGCAGCTCCACTTAAGAACCGGACCCGGTGGTCCTCAGCAAAGGGTCCACTTCAATTCCCTGCCAGTTCAAACCTTGCCATCAGTTCTACAAATTCGCGTTATGCCGTTTGGTAGGAACATGCTTTTCGCTCCAAAGAGTGCGCAATTCGCGTCGTCGGATCGTCCAGTGATTGCCTTGTGACCCGTCGTCGGCCAGGTGAGACTTTGTTGTTGCTGCCGAGCCGGCGTTCATCACGATTCCGCAAACACTGGTTTCAATGCCGCCAAGATCCTAACTCCAATCTATCGTTCTCCCGACAATAACTGGTCCAAGCGCGTACGAGACATCTCTTGAACCGGATTAGTGCACTGTCAGCGGGCTCCTTCAGGCGATCGGTCTTGACATATATATCCGCTTGTGACGCCTCATTCCGGTGGCGCCGAACCAGTTCTTCTGCATCCACTAGCCTCATCTTTCGCTCCGATATCGTTTACTCAGCTCATCATGCTGTCGCGCTCATCCGCGCGAACAACATTGCCGCTTCCGATGGCCCTAGCCCAACGATGCCTACAAAGCTCGGCGGCGGCATTGGGATGCCCCGATGAGTGGGTCTCCACAGGTGCAGGCAGTATCGGCTGTTATTCACATACTGCGAATGTGGCGGATGCAGCTGCATGACGCACTCCTCTTCATCCCAGAACAGGTCTTTGACAAAGCACATCTCCTCCCAATTCGGACAACGCCGCGGCGTCGAGACAGCGACATGTTCCCAGCCAGGACGGACAAATCCACTTATCTTGAGTTCACACCCGCAAGGCCCCTGCACAAAGAACAGACCGCAAGGGCCTGATCCCGGAACGGTAGCGAACTGGCCGTTTTGCACGCGGCCGGCCTCCAACTTCTCTATGATCTGCGCTCGCACGCCCCCTCCTTTGCCTCTCGGATGGCCTTGAACTCGACGTAGATGACGTTGTCTCGCAACTCATTAACCGGCTGGGTCCTCTGCGCGGCGTTGCTACATCGCTCTTCAGCGAACCATCTGCCGATAAAGCTGCAGATGTCCATCGTCACTCTTCTCCTGTTATTAGTTTTCTAACGCTGGCATCGTGGCTGACGAACGCTCTCGAAGCTCGCTGATTGCCTGACTACGAGCCGCGCAGCTTCTGCGCGATGGCGAATAAGCCCGCAGATCGCACATTCCCGCTCATGGTGGCCCGACGGGGTTCGCTCACGGGACAACTCCGTCATCAAGCCTCTCATGCGAAGCATCTTGTCATCCATGCCCGCCGGTGCTGGCCGCACATCGCCGAACAGAGCTCCCGCACCAGCAATTGTAATATCCGCCATCGAGCTTTCGTGCGTCCAGCAAGCGTTCGTGCCCCTGCTAATTCATGTCTCATGGCGACTTGCTTAAGTCCATGAAATCGGCGGCTCTTGGCTCATCGCCTCGCCCTCAAGGAATCGCTCGTCATCATGGCAATGCTCTCAATAATGGCCTTTTGCATCTAAATTCCATGATGGTTCTCAAACCAGTGCGGCACCAGGTGACGCTTCGCGGCGATGTTGCTGCTTCGTGAGGTCGTACTTGATCATTCGCTGCTTTCTCGCCGAGTCTGAAACAGTGCCATTGAGCCATCTATGTGACCACGATTGAGTTGTATGGGGGTCAAATCGAACCGGCTCACACCAGAGCCGCGGACGCCTGGCATGAACTGACTTCGAGCCGATAACAGCCAGCGGATCGCCTACCATCTCGGTGCTCCTTGTAAGTCGGCGATCAGGAACAATGATTAATCGATCTCATTGACTGCAAATGCGACCGGCGGCCGATCTTCCCGCGTCACTACGATGCAACTCCTAACGCATTGTTTCCGGTATCGCGCACGCGAAGCGCTCACCTTTTTGCCGCTAATACGGGCGTTGTCTTTCAGACGTCGACGTCGCGAATCCGACAACGGGCGGCGACTCCGTGTCGCCAACGCCGATAGCGCGCTTGCTTTTTTGCATCAAAGCCGTGCAGGCACTCCTCCGTCGTGGCATGTAGGTTGCTGTGGTGACGGAACGCGACCTCCCTGTACCGACGATGCGCGAGCATGTCATCGGCCGGATGCTAGCCGCGCAACAAACAGGGATTCTGATACTCGCGCTTTGAAAGAGGACTGCGAACTTATGAGTGATACGAGGCATGTAAGGCCTGGACTTTTTCCGCGGACCAGCGCGGCAGGTGATGAAATGACACATTGGCGCGCACCAAAGCACTCAACGATCAACCATTATGGCGCCGATTGTCGCTCCTGGCAGGCGCAGAGGAGGTGGAACCTGTGGCCTCTGGCCGCACTCCTCATAAATGCGCTGCTTTGGGCTGGTATCTACTGGATCATCGCAGCGTTCTTCTGAAATAATCTCGCGGCTGGCAAAGGCGCGAGGGGCTTTCCGACGCCCCTCACATGCCGCGGCCGCAACGTATGCACACCATCAATCGGACGTGGAGACCTCTTCACAGACTTGGTCAAGCCCAGACTTGGCGCGGCTACCTGGATATAAAATCCGCACCTCCGACCAACGCAAACGAAATATTGAGGCATGACGCAGATGTCTCGAATTGGCGAAACTGATATGCGGCCAGCTTGCCCGCGTGGATTGCAGCGGCGATGAAGTGCCAAACACTGACCTGTAACAGCTCAACACGGCCACGCGAGGATGGCATCCGGCCTTCTACGTTCAGCGCGACGCATTGACTGCAGGCGGAGGTCTAGGTTCGGCATCTTCATGATAAGAGGATTAGCTTTCGAGAAGCTGACTAAACGAGTAGACTGAAGTGACCGTTAGGCAGGCTGCCTCCTCCGCCTTCTCACTTACGTGTTGCGGCAAAGGACCGTCGGGATGCCTCGCCCTACGGTGCCGCCTCAACGTCCCGTGCAAGCGCACTGACTCGCCTGCTGAGCGACATTTTATTGGATCGGGTAGCGATCAACAGGCCGGGGCGTTTTTATGGAACCGCAGCGACGCTTTACAGCTCTTGCTCAGGCCACATCATCCTCGCCGCTGCGCGTCTGCCACACCTGGGCACGGAGAGCCAGCTTGTCATATTCCATGGCAATCTTAAGCAGCCTGTCTCTCGGTTTGCCGTCGGCGAGCGCTTCCGCCTTCTTTCGCGTTGCTTCCGCACGGCCTCGCCAGTGGTCGGGCTGGTAGAGTTTACTTTTCGGATTCATGCCGAGAGCATGCAATTCGTAGATCAAAGAAATGCGACACGGGCCCTCCGTATAATAACGTAACAGCGACGCTCGTTGCCCGGCTGCCGAAGCGGACAGTCGCCCTGCAAAGCCGCTATTCAGAAACGCCAAAGTGCGCATTGCAGCCGAAGCTCGTACGAAGATTGCACAGCTCCAACATCTTCAGACGATCGGACGCACGAAGGGGCTTGAATCGCACTTAGCGTTAGATTGTACGATCCTGGACACGTGGGAACGACCTCTGACAATCCAGACGCTTCCTGACAGGTCATGAGAATTGCAAATGTCTCAAACATCTAAACTCACCTGCCACGACCGCATAAGACCACAAGATCCTCCAGATGCCCGCTTGTCCGCGCTTCATCGGAGGTGTTCCTGTCGCAGCTGGACGAATCGCGCGTTTCGAGATCTGCACGGCAGGCGCTCCCACCACCGTAGCCTCACCGGAACTGACGCAAGACGAATTCTCCATCCCAGATACCCCACCCACGTCTTCACATAACGTGGAACACAGGCGCGCGATTACACCAAAGATAGTCTCGGCGCGCGCCATCATGGTTCGCTCTGCACAATCGAATGCATCATCAACAATGCCTTGAGCGCACCTGGCTTTTGCCTGATCTCTCTGCCTCGCGATAACTGGCCCGGGCCCCTCGCGCCGGCTACGGGGTCATTAGTCGGCTGGCGGGTACGCTGAGCCAGAGTACCTAAGCACCTGTCACGCCCAAGCAATGCCTCGCGACTCCAGGCAGGCACCGACCGCACAATCGACCGGAAGCTCCAAAATGATCCCTTGCTGGACCAGTTCAGCCGCCAGTACTTCCCCTCTTCGGCTGGCTCCGCCACTTCGGCAGGTGTCGTTTCTGTCGTGCCGGACCGATGACCAGCACCGTACAGTCAAGACCGCAAAAGTGGAAGAACGAGCTTGCGGCACCGCGCTTAAGCAGTTCCGGCCTGTTTCCCCCCGGTTGACAGGTCATGTTGCGCTTCGCGCAAAGAACAATACCGCAGCCTCACCGATTTGAAGGGATATCATGACTCAAAATCAACGAGCTCAATTGGCTTCCAGCCTCACAATTTACTACTGCGCCATCGCTCTTGCGGTCGCAATGACAGCTGTGATGCCCGGGCCAGTCGACGCGCGCGATCAAGCGCCGACCGCAGAGGAGAAAGAGGCTTGCATGGAGGACGTGTTTCGCCTTTGTAGCAGCCACATACCAGATCGCACCGCTATCACTACCTGCCTCAGATCCAGACAAGCGAGCCTCAGTCAGCAATGTCGCTACGTGATCTCCGTGCGTGACACTGGCAAGAAAAGCAAGGACTCGAAGTGAAGATATGGCGGACTGTTCGTTTGCCTCATCCTCAGAAGTGGACTCAGCCTGACCAGCAGGACCGTCGCCCAAGGTCCGGTGACGAGCATGGCTCGCCTACAATTGACCGACGCTCTGGTTCAATCGCGCTTGTCTGGATCGGCGAATGCGCAAATTACCCTTCAATACCGGTCTGATCGCGAATACGGGGAGATAGCCGCACGTATCATCAAAACGTTGCACAAGCTTGGACGTCGTTCTGCAATTGCCCAGCATGAGGTTGACGAAGGGACCCCGGCCGTCTCAATGGCCGGCTTGGCCATTCCGATCAGCGGCCGCCCGCCGATCGCAAGCTATCTAAACATCGCGCAGATTATCGCTGCCGCCCACAAGGCGAACGCCGGCGCGATACATCCGGGTTATGGAGTGCTTTCTGAGAGTGCGGAATTCGCGAGGACAGTGTTAAAGGCCGGAATTGCGTTCATTGGGCCGGTTTCAGAAACTATCGAACTAATGGGCGATAAGATCCGCGCCCGTAATTTCGTTCAGGGCAACGGCTACGCACCCTGCGCCATCGAGGAAGATGATCCGCCAACATTCGTTTCGAGAGCGCGGGCTGTTGGAGTTCCTTTGCTCGTCAAGGCCATCAGGGGACGGTGACGGCAAGGGAATGCTGATTGTACGCGACCATGCTACGTTGGAGGCAGCCATTGAGCAATCGAGCAGTGAAACGCGTCGCTGCTTTGGAGATGTCCGACTTGATGTTGAACGATATGTCGAAAGCCCTCGACATATTGAAGTACAGGTGCTCGGTGACTACTTCGGTAACCTGATCCCTCTCTTCGAGCGCGAATGTTCGGGTGCAGCGCCGTTTCCAAGAGATCATCGAGGAAACGCCCACGCTGGCGCTATCGCCGGAATTGCGGACCCCGGTTTGCGAGAACGCTCCTGCTCTTCCTGCAGAATGCAACGGGCTTGATGGTTGGCCGCGAATATGAACGGCGTGGGATCACCAAGGACGCAAAGCTGATCATGGCGCGTCCGTGCCGACGTTTGCGATCATTTGTAATAGCTCGCACGGCGCAGGAACTTACGCTATGTCGGGACGCGCGTTTGATCCATGCGCTTTTCGACGCGCCGCAGTACGGTGTAGTCCGACTGTAAGGCGGGACCGAAGACCGGCGGCTCACCGCCTCATGTGGGCGGATCAACGGAACACGTCCATCGCTCTACGAAGGCTGTCCTGCGCACCTTCATTTGCAATCGGCTGGGGTTCTTTTGTAGAGCGGGCTCGATCTACCCAGCACCGATAGCCTCGAAGCAGGTAGAGGAAGCCGCTTCAACGCTCCACGACGGCGGCGCCGGAAAGCCATAAGGCTTTGAAGGATGCGGTGATCCGGCCGGAACACCGCGGTCAAGAGGGCGCTGCGGACGCGGCAAGCGGTCCCTAGACAGTGCCATTGGTCCCGGCGTCAAGCAAACTGCAAGTTCCAACTAGGCGGCGATCTCCTATCGATGGCACCATAAAATGAAGCTTGCCCCTCACGTAGCGTCAGGTTGTAGCCTCGCCAAGGTGCGCACACTCAACCGACTGCCGCCTCAAGCGTCAATGAGACCATGCCCCGTGGGGCGGGCAGCTGCATCAAGGCAACCGGTGCCAGGTCTCTTCAACGATGCTTCGTTGAACGGAAGAGCGCGAGGCTTGGACAAGGAACGTGTAAAGTTCGATGGAAGCGCTTAGATCAATCATCGGCAAAGTTGCCACCGGCGCCACTCTGACGCGTGAGGAAACTGCGTCAGCCTTCGAAAGCATGATGTCGGGGTACGCGACTCCCTCGCAAATCGGTGGCTTGTTGATGGGGATGCGGGTCCGGGGCGAGACGGTCGAAGAAGTCACCGGCGCCGCCTCCGCGATGCGGAATAGGATGCCGCGTGTCGAGGCGGCATGCGACCCCTTCGGTATCGCTGGCGCGAGCGACACCCTTATGTATTCGGTCAACGTGTCGACGTGTGCTTCCTTTATCGTCGCCGGGGCCGGCATTCCTGTCGCCAAGTATGCCAGCCGCGCTGCGTCTTCGGGATCAAGCACCGCAGACTTGTTGGTGCGGCTCGGCGTGAAGGTCGATCTCAAGCCTGAGGCCATTGCACGTTGTGTGCAGGAAGCCGACGTCGGCTTCATGTTTGCGGCAGCCCATTATCCGGCGATGCAGCGCGTCGGCCAGATCCGGAACGCACTTGGAACCCACACGATCTTTAATCTGATCGAGCCTCTGTCCAATCCGGCCAGGGTAAAGCGGCAGATCGTTGGGGTGTTCTCTGCCGAATGGGTCAAGCCCCTGGCGCACGTTTTGAAGAACCTTGGGGCCCAGTCGGTATGGGTTGTTCATGGCTCGGACGGGCTCGATGAAATGACCCTCACCGGTCCAACCTTTGTTGCTGCGCTTGAGGCGGGTATAGTCCGCACCTTCGAAGTGACGCCGGAAGAAGCCGGGCTCCCCCGCTGCCGCAACGACGCGCTGGAGAGCAGCGATGCCGAGGCTAATGCCGTTGCACTGCAAAATGCGCTTGATGGCGCACCAGGTCGATTTCGCGACGCTGCGCTTTTGAACGCAGCGGCGGCATTGGTCGTGGCCGGGCGGGCCTCGACCCTGCAGGAAGGCGTAGCACTTGGACAAGAATCACTTGATCGCGGCGCCGCAGCCGCTCGACTGAAGCGCCTGATCGCGGTTTCGAACGCGTGACAGCTAGGCTGGCCGATGTCCCAGTATTCCGACCAAGACTGCGGCTCACGAGCGCGACGATATTGCAGCCGCGAATGCGCTCACGTCTGTGGGATTTCAAGGAGCGTGCGCCGCCTGCACTCGCCATGACCAAAGCAATTCGCGCTGAGCACGCGGCCCGAGAGCCAATTTTTTTTATCGAAGAGCCTGTTGCAGCCGGGGTTGCCGAGGTGAGCCCCCCGACGAAGCGCGCGCTGCGCTCCGAAGGAGAAAATCGATGATGTCCCGGCAGAATATTGAAGCACTCGGATCTATTGCAATGATAGAACACATCATTCGGAAGTTTCGGGAATTGATCGATACAGATAGCTCGATCCCGCCGGAGCTGCGGGGTGCGCTGCACGCGACGCTCGATAAGCATCTTCTCGAGGCAAAAAAGCGTGTTCTCCTAAAAGTGCCTTAGGTGCGCCGCTGCCGTCTACGTGCGAAGAAACTCTGGCAGGCGCGCACCGGTACCGCAATCGGCATCATCCCATCCGCACGGGGGCCCAGCGAGGCTCCAGCCCAGCCGGTCGGATCGCGACCACGACTCCATGTGCACTTCGCCGGCCGCTCAGCGTGGTTTCCTGCTTGAGAAGGGTCCTATTGTGCGGCAATTCTCAGTTGGCCGCTGGATCGCTGATCCGGCCTACACGGCGAAATATTGCACGTCCGTCGGGTCATGATGGTAGCTAATCCAGCGGACACCAACGAGATGACGAACTCTCTTGACGCAAATTGCAGCGCTGAATGCTTGCGACACCAGACCGGCCGATCCGGCAGCCCGAGAGCTTGGCCATGTTCTCACAGGCTGCCAAAAAAAGCTTGAATCTGACGTAACGTTAAATTGTACGGTCTTGAGGTTGGCACCTATCTTGGTCTGCCGCCGGGATTATGAAGGATTGCGAATGTCTCAGCAGGTCAGATCCACGACCCGATGGCGCTACGGCTCGCTCGTAGCTTTGAATGCTTAGGCATTCAGGAACCGAAACTATGGGGCTAACCTGAGCCGAGCCACCAGAGAGCCGCGCGACACCGCGCCAAAATCAGTTCGCCGAACCGGTTTTGCGCTCTGTTCAAACTACTTTCCCGTGGCTGGCTAGGCATTTCCATGGCGCAAAGGTGCGGCTGACGGCGGGCCTCCGCAGGTTTCCTAAGATCCTGAGCTGCGAGTGCCGCTCCGCGTGATCCCGCGGCATCGGAAGATATTGCTTGGCATTATGGAGCATCCAAGTTGAAAGAGCCCGACGGCGTCAAGAAGGTCCTGTTAATCGACCATATTGAAGGCCAATGCCGTTGCATCATCGGCTTCAAAGATGGAGATGCCAGAGCGGCCTATATGTGCGGCGAGCCTGTATATCAAGGACGCGGCAAGAAACTATCTTCGTGGTGTGCCTATCACTACCGACAGATGCACACGACCGTCGCCGAGCAGAACAGAGTGAGCGATCAATCGCCCGAGATCCCTCAAGCAATATCCATTGTTCGCAACCAATGACAACCATCCAGAACCAAGTCCTGCCAAGGCGGTGTGATCATAGCCTGTACGAAGGCCAACCGAAGCATACGAGCGGGAGCTCGAACAAGCATTTCGGGGTTGCGACTGAAGCGCATCGGGACAATCGTGCTGTGCGGACCTGATGCGCATGGATAACAAGTTGGATCGCTGCATACTGATCGAGCGCGTCATTGCTGGCCTGGGCTTGCATCATGGCTGGCACCAGGGCTGCCAGCGTCGACCGGCCCCGCTCGAATGCATTAAGCGTGGTCTCCGGCATAAAGCGGGTGTGGAGCACCTTGTCGAGCGCTTTGACAAAATGAAAAGTGCTCGGCGGCCGCACGGCGCCAATTCAATGATACGAGGATTGCGCCGAGCCTCGCAGCAGGCATAGAGCAACGCCAGATAATCAGGTCTGTTGAGGCTGACGATCGCGATCCGGTCTCCCCTCTGGACGCCGAGCTGGCTCTTGAAGGCGCGGGCGATCCGCTCGATCTGTCGATTGAGGCTGGCGCAGCTAAGAGTCTGCCCCTGACTATATTTAAATCGCTCAATTCATCCGAACTTGCCCAAGCTTTCGATCGCGCGCTGGAAAGCGGTACCCTGAGGACGTGAGGTGAATGTCTGCTTCGTCTCGCTAGAGCATTTTCCGACCGGAATGAATCGGGTGGGGATTCCCAAAGCGGCGTCAGATTCAAGCTGCATGCTGGCGAGGGAGGCCAGCATGTATGGCCAGGGCGCTTTCGGTTGATCTTCGCCAAAGGGTGGTAGCAGCGATTGACGGTGGCATGTCCTGTCGACAGGCTGCCGAGCGCTTTGGTGTCAGCGCGGCCAGCGCGATCCGCTGGCGCGGTCGCCTCAAGGAAGTTGGCGACATCGTTCCTAAACGCCAGGGCGGTGACCGAAAATCGCAGCGCATCGAAGCGCATTCGCAATTGATTCTGGAGGCGGTGAACGCGAAGCCGGATATCACGCTCGCCGAGTTGCGAGAACTGTTGAAACGTCGTGGAATATCGACTGGCATCGCGTCGCTCTGGCGTTTTTTCCAGCGCAGAAAGATCACACTTAAAAAAAGACAGCGCACGCCGCCGAGCAACGGCGCGGCGATATAAATGCCGCGCGCGAGGAGTGGTTCGAAGGGCAAATCGATCTTGACCCTGAGCGTCTCGTTTTCATCGACGAAACCAGCGCCAACACCAAAATGGCGCGGCTTCACGGGCGCTCGCCACGCGGCGAGCGATGTCGTGCAGCTATCCCACACGGACATTGGAAGACGACGACATTCACCGCTGGATTGCGCTCCGACGGTCTGATCGCGCCGCTTGTTCTGGACGGCCCAATGGATGGCGACGCTTTCCTGGCCTACGTCGAGCAATTGCTCACTCGCTGCGGCCGGGCGATACCGTTATCATGGACAACTTGACCGCTCACAAGGTCCATGGCGTTCGAGAGGCCATCCAGGCGGTCGGAGCAAGCCTGCTCTATCTTCCGCCCTATAGTCCAGACTTCAACCCCATCGAAATGGCCTTCTCTAGATTGAAGACGCTGTTGCGGGCCGCGGCAGCGCGCACCATGCCCGATCTCTGGCAAGCAATCGCCGACGCTCTCAAACGCTTCTCACCCGAGGAATGTCACAATTATCTCGTCGCGGCTGGTTACGACGCAACGTGATTGGAAAATGCTCTAGAGCTCTGTCAGCCCCAATCGCGACCACCTTTAAGTCGCTCCTGAAGTGCCGGCCGATCGGCGATTAGGTGCTCGAGGTGCAGCGGTTCATCGTCTTGCCGCTCGCCCTGCGCCGCTCCTGGCGAGCCGGACCGAAGCGCACTTCGAGATGTGGCGCCAGTCTCGAGACTTCCATGCGTGGAAGGACCGGATGCACGACGAGAAGCTACCGCTCCCGACCTAGCCGACCAGCGGCCAGGCGCACTGCTTCTGCGGCGAGCCGATCACCAACAATAGCGTCAGCCGGCACGTCCAGGCGGCGCACAGCGGCATCGGAGACCGGACACGCAAATCCGACGAGCGTGCATAGATCCCGGCCATGCCGAAGGATTTGTTCTGCTTACCAACGGCCCGGAACGTGGTGCCGGCTGGCCCTGATTGGATCCACGAAGTGAAGTACGACGGCTACCGGCTCCGCGTCGAGCGGGACGGCGACCGCGTGCGGCTGGCGCTTGAAGAGTGGGCTCGACTGGACCAGCCGGTATCCCTGGATCGTCGAGACGGCGCGGAAGATGCGCCAGCAGCAATTCATCCTTGACGGCGAGGCCGTCGTGCTCGGAGTCGACGGGTTATCGGACTTCGACGCGCTCCAGTCGCGCCGGCACGATGACGAGGTTCAGCTCTACGCCTTCGACTGCCTCGCGCTCGGCGGCGATGGCCTGTCCCGCCTGCCCCTGTTCATGCGCAAGACCACCCTGGCGCAGCTCGAAAAGGATCCACAGCGCCATCCGTGGTCAGGCAAATCCTTCCGTCATGGACAAAACGAGCAAAGCCATCCCATCGGTTGAGCAGATAATTGATCGGCTTGATCACGTTTGACGAACGCGAGAGCCGGGCGGCTTCCGCCCGTAGCCAAGCCTCAAAATCGCTCAGCAGCGGCGCGCTTCTGTCTTGGCGGACCCGCAGCCGCTCCTCGGCATTCAACCCATGGATCTCGCGCTCGATCTCGAACAGCTGGTCAATTCGAGGCACCGCTTCCAGCGCAATGGGCGAGATCGCCGCCGCCGAAGCGCCTCAACGTCGACGCCCGCATCGACAATGACGCGCCGCCCGCCAGCCAGCTCGATCTCGATCCGACGCTCCGTCGAGTGTGCTGTCGCGCTCTCCGATGAAGCCGCCACCGACGCCACAGGCCCATCCTCGGCCACAACTGCCCTGACAAAGCCAGCCTCGGATTTGGTCCGCTCCGCCGCGAAGGCTCTTCGCCAAGTCACCAGCAGAGAACGCGACAAGCCGTATCGCCGCGCTGTCGCCGCAACCAGCCGCGGCTCGGACAGGCTCTCCAAAACAATCCGCGCCTTCTCCTCCTCAGACCAACGCCGCCGCCGGCCCGTCTCCACCACTTCCAGTCGATTCAGCGCACTGATCGTATGGCTGTCCATACGTACAGTTCTCAACCATCAAGCCAGCCCGTCGCAAGGCGTCTTTCCTCGGAGGCTTACCCTGCGCCAACGGCGTAAGGCAGCGCAACGCGCAAGACGGCCTCCCCGGCCTCTAATCAGCGCTCGTGTCAAGTCTACCAAAACAACTCCGCAATCATGGCCGTTCTGCTGCCGGGCTATGCGGGGCGGTTGCACGCGGGAACCGAGACGGGCGGCGAGCTGGACGGCGCTGTTGCGAGACCCAGCGGAGTTACTCTTCCGAGCGGCTTTAGCCGGCGACCTTTCGTTGGGCTTTAAAAGAAAAGTCTATGTCCCACAGCGACAAAGACCCAACCTGTTCTTTCACAAGATGGCCGAGCTACCAACCTCATCTTCTGATGAGCTCACCCGATACCCAACTCATTCAAAGGCCATTTCAACCACCTCAATCACAGGCCACCGGTAGGGCTTCCGACGACCCGGCGGTTCGCGCCGGTGCGTTTTGAACAGAAGTAGACCAACGATCGGCGCTCCCCGGTCAGCACAGGCTTCACCTCATGTCGGAGCCTACATGTGGTGACAAGCACGGCGCCAAAGGGCGGTCGGAATACCTGCTGTTCGTATCCGCTTGGATATACCACGAACTCCCCCCCATCGAAGTCTCTCGCGAGCTGCACAATCACCGAGTACTCGAAATCCGGGTCGCTCGCCGCATCCCGATGCATGCCAACAAAGGAACCAGGTGGCATACGATGCATTTGGCATCGGCGAATCACGTAATCTGACGATGCCCCCAAGATCTTTCTTACCGCGACTCTGCGGTCTTTCCTTTCAAGTAGTTCCATGATCTGCCCTGGAGCTGCACCAGTCGCGTTGCTAGGAGCGCGGCCGGGCGGGTCTACCCTCACGCGTTTGACAAAGACATGGTGCGAGTCGCCGGCATCTCCTTCCCGCACTTCTTCTTCGGGAATCTCAGCCTGCAGCTGATCGATCCTGGCCAAGTCATCTTGGGTGAACAGTATCTGGGGGCCGATCACGACCGTCCCCTTCACCAACAGCTCTATGCGGTATTTTGTCAGAGCTTCTTCTGAAAGCAGACGGGATTTATCATTCATTGCGCGCGCCATTCTAGTTCACTCCAGGGCTTCAATCTTCGAGGCAGGGCTACCGGGTCCTGGCGCATATAGCGGAATGCTTGCTCCCAATGCTCGCCATCGAACTCGTTTATTCTTATGCATTCGATTATCCAGGCATCGAATATTTACGGCTGAATCCGGAAGGGTTCGACTGCGGCCTACAGAATGGCTTTGGGCCACAAAGCCGGCAAAACGTGTGCCGAGCGATGTTCTTGTTGAACTGGTACGCAGTGAGGAATTCTTCGCCGCACTTAATGCCGAGCCTATCGCCAGGTACGAGCAAGTGCAGAAATCCAGACATTTGGCAGATTGAGCAATTGCATCGAACTGCAGAAGCTCTCGTGGCGCTCGGACGCAGAACTTGACAGAACCACAATGACAACGGCCATGGTGTTCGATCTCCGAGTGACCATCTCCCTCACGTGAGACGATTCGGAGCAGATCGCGGCACCACAGTAAGCTGAGCCGATAGGCTCGATCGAATTCATTCAAAAAGCGACCATTAAAGTCTGCCAGGACAAGTTCGCCAAGCAGCCGGCTTGTCATTTCTCTGTGATACTTCTCCGCGGGATCTTCTCCGCGGACATGGCTGCGGAAATTCTCAAGATCGTCAGACCGCGCCTCAAAGGTTTTTACCAAAGTGGTCCGCCGCGACTGGATCATGTCCGCAGCGTGTAGCTCAAAACCGACCATGTAGGCGCAACCCACTAGGGGGTCTTTCGATGACAATCCGGCATAGAGAGAATACAGGCACCGCTTCGTCGTGGCACTGTAGTTGGTCCGCACTGCTCTGCCGAGTAGTCGCGAAGCATTCTTTCTAAAGAGGTTTGAGTGGAAGTTTTCAATGACCGGAATATCGGGTAGCGCTGCCTTGCCGCCCTGGGGAACTCGGCGATAACCACCCCTCTCATCCCAACAGTTAAAATTTGCGACCATGCTGGTCAGTTCAATGTCCCTCGCACGATCTCGATTGTGATGCATTGCATCGAATATGAGATCCCTTTGCGACTCTGCCTGCAGGTACGAGAACGCCTGTGACATCGCCAGGTATTCAGGCATCAGGATAGCGACCTGGTCTTCGGACATCTCCACATCGAACGGGTGCGGGCCGAACAGGGCTCGCGCTTGCTCAGTCAAATACTCGCAGCATATCTGCGGAGGCTGATCCGGTGGAAATCGAGACGCTTGAGATGTCATTTGACCTATGGCGATGAGGAGAGAACGAAGCCACTTCGTGTCCGGACCGGCTATTGGCCGCCGCGGAGATCTGCAACTTCGTTGGTTCGATGGTCGTATGATCGCGTTCACCATCGACGCGAACTTCCTCGTGCCGACGTTCACGTACCAGACAGCGGCATGCTCAATCCTGCTCACGCGATGTCCACCAAATTGAGCGGCGGCGATCCAGTCGGATTCCGGACCATGAGCAGTCCGATGCCGTGAATGCCCGGCACGGCTAGCAATCGCTTGTAGAGTCATGTTGAGATCTTGCCAGCGCACGCCATCGGGAAGCTAACGTCACTGCGCGAGTCGCCCGGGCGCTTCCAGCTTTCGCGATCCGTCGTGGATGAATCAAGCCCTCGCGGTTGCTGCTCGTGCCAGTTCATCGAACGGCTATGACCTACGTACAACATTGCAAGGATCAATCCGCATCTACCTGGCGCTTGACGCCTTTGGCCGCAAGCTGCGCGAAATGCCGGCTGCTGGGCGGCACGAGCGTCTCAAAGAGACCGCCGCTAGTTTTCGCGTTGCGAGCGCCGCCATATTGTGTTCTTGCACGTTTACAGCAATCACCGTGCCAAAACCGTGCACTCGCCCCATAAGGTTATGAGTGCCTTGACGAAACGCTCGCGACCGACTCCTCATTGCAAGTGTATTGAACCTGACAGGACTTGCACGGCCCTCGGAAACCAAACAGCGAAGAGCCAGCGGCCACTCACAATGGGTATAGGGCTGTTGAATTGCGAATATTGCTCAAAAGGCGACACATAGGTGGGCTTTGCGCCCTGAACCGCGCGACAGCACTTTGGGCGTTCAAGCGGCATCGCGCTAGCATGGTGATCCTAGTCGCTGACGTGTTCCGTCTTCGTTCGTAACAACTACGCGCGAAGCAGTCGTCGAATACGACCACACAGTGGGGGTCTGGACGCATGCGCAGCCCTTAGTCGATGCGCCTGATCGCAGCCAACTCGGGGCATCGATCGGTCTACGGAACATGCAGTCCCGGGTGATCGCGAGCGATCGAAGAACGCCATAGACCAGAATGCGCAGGTCGCGGGCTGAGATGCGTACTACATCTTGCGCGCTCTCACTGGACGGTGCCTCTTGCCCTTGGTACATCCTCGGACCGTTTCCGATCTATCGTTGCCAGGGCTCTCCAGATCACGCGTCACGGACAAGTGCCGCAAGATCGGTTTCGAGCTTCGGTTGATACTTGAAAATAGCGTCTATCAACGCCTGTGCCGGTTGCTCGGCGGCCTCAACCAACGTTGCCTTCTCAGCCCGCGCAGAGGGAGCGAACACTCGTTTGACGACGGTCGGCGAGCCCTTGAGGCCGCATTTGGAGACGTCTTCGACACCGGCATCGTGCGCGCTCCATTTCACGATTTGGGCACGCGCGGCACGCAAGGCATCCGCCATCGCGCCGCGCCGAATCTGATTCGTTGCCTCCAGCATGGTGATGAGACAGGGCAGCCTCGTGTGCAGCACCTGGACACCACCTTCCGAGCGTCGTTCCGCTTCAATTGTATGGGCGGCGAGATCTAAGGATCTGACCTTGGCAACGTAGGTTAGCTGCAGTACGCCAAGCCGCTTTGCGATGCCGGGCCCAACCTGCGCGGTATCGCCGTCGATGGTCTGCTTTCCCGTGAAGATAAGGTTGGTCGGGCCGTATTCCTTACCAATTTTTCGGATGGCTGTTGCAAGTGCATACGTTGTGGCCAGGGTGTCGGAGCCCGCAAAACAGCGATCGGTGAGGAGTACGGCGCGATCGGCGCCATAAGTCAGCGCCTTTCGCAAGGAATCTTCCGCCGATGGCGGCCCCATTGTAAGCACGGTAATTTCGCCGCCGAACCGATCGCGAAGCTCCAGCGCGGCCTCGAGTGCGAAGAGGTCATATGGATTGATGATGGTCGGCACTCCCTGACGCATGATCGTATTGGTCACGGGGTGCACGCGGATCTGCGCCGAGTCCGGAACCTGTTTGATGCAAACGACATTGTGCACGGAGTTGCTCCAAAAAGTTGCGACAGCTGCGAAGAGAACAGCAAGTGTTGTACCATCGCCATCCTTTTGAAATCGGCTTGCCATCACAGTGGCTAGAGCGGGTAATGCGCCCCTCTAGCCCGCTCTTCCTGACGAACGAATGCTGACACAAGTCGGGGCTGCGACAGCGCTGTTCCGCAGGGCACGCCAGCCGAGTGACGCCAGGACGGCTTGCGACAGACTACCGCCGCTAATCACGAGCGGGCGGCGGACCGGTTGACGGTCAATGAGAATTGCCGCTAGTCCGGCTTGATGGACGAATACGCGTGATAGCTCGTCTGATGTCGAGCAATTGACGGTTCGCGCTTGCAGACCGAAGGTGACGCTCTGTATGTCGTGGCGCGCAAATCCATCTCTCACCGAACCAGGTGAGTTTGCTTGCGACAGCAGTCTCGGAAGCGAGCGGAGCGGTTTCGGTCGTGGCCAAGTCGCCGCCGAGGGCGGACCCGTTCCTTTAAGATTGCAATGAGATTGGCCACCGGAGATCGTCCTCACATAGCTATTTGGCTCAACTGTGATAGTAAAGGTTCCGGCCGATTTTGTCGTTCAGAACCGCTTTATTTCGATTCCGTATTTCCTCAGCGCGTAGCCGATCTGGCGTGGCGTTAGTCCGAGCAGGCGCGCTGCCTTTGCCTGCACCCAGCCAGATTTTTCCATGGCCGCAATGACCCGTTCGCGATCGGCCATCTTCGCGCCGCTTACGAGAACTGTGCCGGGAGGAGCCAGTGAGGTCAGTTCGCTGCCGACGGACGGGACCGGCGGGGTCGCTTCAGCTAGCGGAATGATGGACTTTCCGGGCACCGGCGGGATGGGTGCCGGCTGGTCTGGCCTCCCGTCCGATGTACTTTTCCACAGCATCGCGGAAAGGCACTGGGCCTGGTGGCATGCAAAGTCAGTTCTTACGATCGATGATCCGGCGCACAGCGTCGCTGTCCGCTCGATGCAGTTTTCGAGTTCGCGGACATTTCCCGGAAAGCCGCACTTCATCAGTACATCGATCGCACTCGCCTCCAAGGTCAGCGTACGGCCGTTCTCGTTGTTGAACTTTCTGAGGAACTCGCTGGCAAGCAGCGGAATATCACTGCTTCTTTCGCGCAGCGGTGGCAACAGCAAGGGAACTACGCTGATGCGATAGTAAAGGTCCGCGCGGAACTCACTCCGTGCCACGGCCTCTTCAAGGTTCCTGTTGGTCGCAGCTATGACTCGAACATCGACCTTAATCGTCTGGTTGCTGCCGACGCGCTCGAACTCCTGCTCTTGCAGGACGCGCAGCAACTTCGCTTGGAACGGAGCTGAAATCTCGCCGATCTCGTCAAGAAATAGCGTTCCTTTGTCAGCAAGTTCGAAGCGTCCCTTGCGCGAACTGAACGCACCGGTAAAGGCACCTTTCTCATGGCCAAATAATTCCGATTCCAGGACGGTCTCAGGAAGCGCCGCGCAATTCAGCTTAACGAACGGCCGCTTGGCGCGGGACGACGATTCGTGAATGGCCTTGGCTACGAGTTCCTTCCCGGTACCGGATTCGCCACGCAACAGAACCGTGCTTTTCGATTTGGCTACAACCGCAATCTTCTCGAGCAGCCCGCGCAGCGCCGGGCTGTCGCCGATGATCCCATGGGCGTGTAGCTTCTTGCGCTCTCGAGCGGGCTGCCTGAGGTCAAATATCTGCTTTTGTAGACGGTCTTTCTCCGCCACCAGTGGTTCGCGATCGCAGGCGAACACGCGGTCTAACTTCACTGTTTGTCCCACGAGGTTGGCGATCATGGCGAGCAGCCGCGCATCGTAATCGATGCGGAGGCTTGACCTATCGTCGCGGATACGGTCGATCGTCAGAGTACCCACAACCTTCGGACCAATGCGAATCGGAACCCCGATGAACGACACTGGCATATTATCGGAGGCGCCGAGCACTTCCCGGTCGTCAGCGCTGAATGCCGGCTCGGCGGCCACGTCCTCGGCGACAAGAGGCCTGTCTGTCGCGACGATCTGATCGATTGCCTTCCGTGGCAGGCGCATCCGGTAACGTTCGTCGCTGCCTTCGCTCCAGCCGGCGCCCACTGTAATGTCCGGCATGCCGTCATCGTCGAACAGTGAGACGATGCCGTGTCGCATCTGCACAAACGATTGCAGAAGATCAACAACGTTTGCCAATGTGACTTCGAGCGGACAAGGAGCCGTGAGTATTTTCGATATTTCGAAGATGCCGGCCAACGCACTCTCACGCAACGGCTCCCCCGAGAGCTTATGCTCCGGCTCAAGTTGCGAGGCAGGTCTTTCGAGTGAGGAAGGGATATCCAGCATGAGGCGGCCTCCGTTGTCTTGATGATCCTCCGTAGCACCTTGTTCGGGTTTGCGAGGTTCGTTTTGCATGTCACTCTCGATCTAGTTCCAAGTGTTGACGAGATGACACAGAACCGTAACACCTTTTCATGGCACGACGGTAAACTCACAGTGTGCCTTTTTCCTTTTGCGGAATGTGTGCGCGTCGTCAGCGGAGAGCATAAGTACCGCTGCTGCAGCTCAAGTCACTGCGGCGCCAAGGCTTGGCCAATTCACAGATGTTGCCCACCATCGATCGGCACCTCGGCCCCCGTGACATAGCTCGCCGCATCCGAGCACAGGAAGAAGATGACCTTGGCAACTTCATCCGGGGTTCCCACTCTGCGCAAGGGGATGTTTGGCACGAGACGCGCTTCTGTGTCGGGCGATAACATGTCCGTCCTGATTTCGCCGGGCGCGATCGCATTCACGCGAATGCCATGCGGCGCATAATCATGGGCCATTTCGCGTGTGAGGCTTGCAAGCGCAGCTTTTGAGGTCGCATAGGCACTGCCGGCAAACGGGTGCACCCGCGAGCCCGCGATCGAAGTCACATTCACGATCGATCCTGACGCGGCTCTTAGCTCGTCAAACAAACCCTGCGCCAGCATGATCGGGGCCACCAGATTGAGATGGAACACGCTCATCCAGGTCTCGGTTGAAGTCGTCAACGACGTCATCCGATCGCCAGTGGGCGTTTTCGGCGAGACACCAGCATTATTCACCAGCGCGTGCAAAGGAGCACCTGCCAAGCGCTTCTTGACCTCGCTGATCGCGCGCGGCAGCATTCGATGATTGCTCAGGTCGATCTGGACATGATCCTCGTTCCCTGCCTCCCAGGGGCATCGCTTGCTGTCGAACGGTTGGCGCGCGCAAGAAATGATGCGCCAGCCCGCCTCCGAAAACAGCTTGGCAGTGGCATGGCCAATTCCGCGCGATGCCCCGGTCAGCAACATCGCCTTCTGTTCTCCGCGATGAATACGGGCATTATCGGCGTGAAAGAGGCAACCCAGGTGTGTTTCGGGCAGCTGACCTCTGATCAGATCGTCATTCGGCAGATCGAGACCCACGCCCGCCTCCTCTCCTATTGCGTCGGCGCACGCGTAGCAGAATTTGCGCCACTGCGATGCACGCAAATCAACTCCGTTTTTGCGTCCTAATGTCGCGCACGCGGAATGCTTGGTGGGTTCAAGACACCGTGCGTGTGCTCTGCGACAACGATGGTGCATTACCTACGTAATGTCACGAGCACACTCGCCTGCGTCAAGACGAGGGTGCAGCCGCGCTCTCTTTCCTGATCGCGCAACCGAGGAGCCAGCCGATGGGCACCGCCTCTCGTTGGAGCAACGATCGATCAGGATAGCGGCCCGCGGCCAGTAGCCGCGTCAACTCGAAAAC
The DNA here is from genome assembly GCF_028128655.1 of Bradyrhizobium sp. CCBAU 45394. Taxonomy (NCBI): domain Bacteria; kingdom Pseudomonadati; phylum Pseudomonadota; class Alphaproteobacteria; order Hyphomicrobiales; family Nitrobacteraceae; genus Bradyrhizobium; species Bradyrhizobium sp. CCBAU 45394. The sequence goes on from NZ_LBIX01000153.1 coordinate 27,800, forward strand.
TGACGTTACCAGCTTCGTGCGTCAGATTTGTCGGCAACTGATGCTGACTTTATCGCGCTCTGCTCTGCAGTGTCCGGCACTGGCACTTCGCCGGATTGGTCCTGGACCACGACCTGGCTTACTGGATGTTCAGCCCAACATAGTGGCTCTCGAGACCGCCGCTCCGCACCAGCGCGTGCCCGACCGCAACTACGGAACTCACCGGCTCTACGGAGACCCTTTCGATATGTTCGTCCGCGACCGACCACCGATTAGCTTCCACTCGCGGTCCGCGCAAGGCGAAGACGTGTTCCACCTGTTTAACGTGGCGGCAGCACGTTAGGGCCATCGTTGTCGACGTCGAGCTTCGGCGGGAGGCATTCGGTGGAGTTGTGCGACAGAGCATTACTTTGCGACAAATGCCGCCCCGAAAAAAAGTGCCAGCACTGCTGGATGCAACGGGCGGCAATCAGATCGATCAAGCGGGCAACGACTTTCATGAAGCAACGAGCTCTTGCGAGGTTTCTTCAATCAGGACCAAGCGGCTCGGATCGTTCAAATCGAATTCAATAACGCGTGGTGCGTGGAGACGCGCATAGCGCGTGAAGGCGCTCGTCGGGGGAAAACGGATCACGGTGTCGCAGCGCGCAAGAAGATACATATCAATCAGGGCGGAAAAGCCGCCCTCGGCTCCTAGCGCGGCGTTGTGCAATGGGCCGGCCTGAGGCGCCTGAAACCGTTTGGGGATCGTGAACACATCGGGAAATCTAGTCGAAACTTTCTCAAGGACGAGCGCGCTGTCCGTGCACAGGAAAGCTCTCACGGGTTTTGCGTGGGGTAACCCCCGGGCCTTATCAATGGCATCAAAGACCTGTCGCAAGGCGCGCTCCGGGTCGGCCCAGTAGGGAGTATGCCCCATAATATCTTCGCCGTTGCCATGCCGGACATGAATGCCGATTACGCTGTACGGCTCAAAGTGCTCACGGTAGACAGCATCAATCCGAGCCTGAATTTCAGGTCGTGGCTTGATGCTCCGAAAGATTTCTCGTTCGGCCTCCTGATCGCAGCGCCACATCAGGCACGCGTCACACACGACCGTGTTAGCGTCACTATCTTTCTGACTTCGCAACAATTGATCGAGTTCGTCGCGTTCCCGGAAAATCTGCTCGTCCGGACGATAGACGCAATCGATGGATGGCTTGTTCCACCATGTCGGGAAGAATGGTCCCGGAAATGAGCACTGATTGATCCTGTCGTCGCAGATCACCCGCACGCCGGCAATGTCTTGAACCGGTTCGAAGAAGACTGGAAAGGCGTTGGTGAATGGCTCATCGAGATAACAAGATCCCCGCCAATCAATGGCTAGCGTCCGTCCTGTCTGCTTTGCAAAACGCCAGGCAGCGGCCAGTGACCACAGGCAGTCGCCGAACCCCGTACGTCGCCGGGAAACTACGAACCGCTCCTTCCTCGAACCGCTAAGCATCTGCATCGCCTCTTCCCGGGCTCCTGGTTGGACAAGAGACGTCATTGCAGACATCTCACGTATCATCTTGTCCGACGTCATGGTCTGAAATCGCAGTGCCGGCGAGCTGCGTCGGTAGAACTTCATAACAGCGCTATCCTTGATGGGCCGCGTTCTCTCAACACTTTCCGTCTTTTCTTCAGCGGTGTCGCGTCCACGTGCCCGATTTCAGTCGGATGGCCGATAACCCCGTGTGCGTCGGATGGCCTGGCCCCCTCACATGCAGGTATAGGCATGGCCATGCTCATGAGTCCCGGCTATGTCTATTTTTCACTTCATTGTGGCCGCAAGCCGCGCGCGGCGGATGCAGGCGAACGCCCCGCAGCTCCCACACGAGCCGCAATTCCTTCACGAGATCTTCACGCTGGGCCTGGCTCAGCATGGTTGTGTCGAGAAGCCAGCCGAGCGACGCCTCGCCCTCGATCCGCATCAAGATCTCGAAAAGCTCATGTGAGATACGCATACTATCGTGGGCGGAATGTCCCTTGCGGATCTCGCAGACCGTTTCCTGACGATCTGGCGCTGTGTGGGAGCGAACACGATGAAGGGATGCATACGGCGGCAATGAAACGCCCAGTGCACTCCAATCCTGCAGTGATGCTGGCCGCTTCCTGACGAGGAAAGGCCCAACAACAAGTCCGTCCAGGTCAGTCGTCAAGAACGTGGTGATCGCATCTGACACGGACTCCACGATCGGCTCGGCATTGTTGTTAAATGACGTATTTAAAAGAACCGGGATGCCCGTTCGCCTCTTGAACGCATTAATTACATCCCAATAGGTGGGGTTTGTCTTGCGCGATACTGTCTGCAGCCGAGCGGTCCCATCAACGTGCGTGATCGCACCGAGCACGTTACACTTGGTTTCACGCACACGAACTACGAAGTTCATGAAGGGGAGCTGCTGCGTGCCGTCCGGGAGCTCAAAGAACTCGCTCGCATCCTCCTCCAGTACAGATGGCGCAAACGGGCGATAGCCCTCCCGCTTCTTGACCATCGCGTTGATGCGGTCCTTGTTTTCCGCAGGCCGCGGGTCCGCAAGAATGCTGCGGTTACCAAGCGCACGGGGGCCGAACTCAGAGCGGCCCTGAACCCAGCCGATTACAGCGCCATTTGCCATCCAGTCTGCCGCACTGGATGCTATGTCATCACTTCGTTGAATGTCGAGGTGGCCTGACCATGCGTTGAGCTCATGCTCTACGGCTTGGTCGCTCCCGAGATCGGGCCCCCAATAAACGTCCGGCAGTCGCTCGCGTGGTGCTGGCCTGCCCAGCTCGTTCGATACCATCAATGCAGCGCCGAGTGCGCAACCGGCGTCGTGCGCCGCGGGTTGAACAAAGATGTCGTCAAATAGCCCGGAATAAAGCAGTTTACCGTTCAGCGTGCAATTATGCGCTACCCCGCCAGCCAGGCACAAGCGTGTCATGCCCGTCGCTTCACGATGGTGCCGCAGGATGTGAAACACGATCCGCTCCAGCGCTTCCTGCAGCGAAGCGCTGACATCTCGATGCTGTTGGGTGAATGGCATTCCTTTTCGCCGAACCTCGATGTTGCGGACCAGGGCCGGACCGATTCGATCCAGGTAAACGCGATAGCCACCGTTGTCCAACAACTCGTAGAACTGCGCGAAGAGCTCGCGATAGGGAGCGGGATCACCATACGGGGCAAGCCCCATCACTTTGTACTCGTCGAACAACCCGTAGCCGAGATATCGGATCGTCTCGAGATAGAACAGCCCCAGGGAGTTATGTTCCGGGAAGCTTTCAAGTTGCGTAATTTCGGTGCCAGACCCCACCGCCAATAAGCCGGAGAGAAAATCGCCACCGCCGTCGATCGCAAAAACAAGACTTTGCTCGAACCCGGACATGGCAAACGCGCTCACAGCATGCGCTTCGTGGTGATTCACGAAGGAAACTCGGGACGGATCGATCTCGGCGCCGAACTCCCGTGTCAGCAGCTGCCGCAGCAACAGTTTGGCGTCCAACGGAATGGGCTGAGAAACAGAAAGGCGCTCGAGCATAGTATTGCAGTAGGCTTCAGTCGCGTAGAACGCGATACGGTCGATCTCTCCGAGCTCAACTCCTGCGGTAGAAAGGCAGTATCGGATCGAATTGCTCGGGAACTTGTTGGAGTGCTTGACGCGGTTGAGGCGCTCCTCTTCGACAGCAGCGATCACGCGGCCATCCTGCACAAGAACCGCAGCCCCATCGTGAAGAAATGTATTCGGCAGCTCCGGCGAGCTTTCATAGATTCTGTCAAGACCGCCACTCACTCCCAGGCACAACATCCCGTTCTCCATTTGATCATGACGGCAAGGCCAACTGCCGTCCCACCTACTTAATCTGTACAGTCACGCTCCGTCGGGTGCGCGGGCCAGACAGCACAACACAACTTTGCAAAGTCCGTCACGGCGCCTAGCGACAGGCGCTCAGAAATAACGGTGCTGGCGTCCGACACCGATCGACCGAACAGGCGGCCGTAGACCTAACTCGATCGCGACCTCTTAAGGCCATTGCAGCATCTGCTGTGACAGACCAGGTCACTCCCGAGCTACCGCAGAAAGCATCGTGACACTGAATCGATTTGACATTCTCCGTTTTCGCTCAACTCACATCAACGCAGCAGGCGGCGCCGAAATAGTGCCGTCGACGCGAAAAAGGGCAAGACCGCGTAAACGCAGAGCGCACCGACGTGCAGCGCAGCACTGTCGGCGCCGCGCTCAAGCATCGCTGGGCGAATAAGGTCGACCGAATGTGCGAGCGGCAACAAGCCGGCGAAGTGCTGAAACGAGTCGGGCAGCTGGCTCGTCGGAAAGACCACGCCACACAAAAACACCATAGGAGTGAGGACAAGCGTCTGGTAAAACACGAAGTAATCGTAACTTGGCGCAAGAGATATGACGAGCATCGCCAGGCTGGCGAAGACAAGGCCAGTGAGAGCGATTGTTGGCATCGCATACAAAATGGATGGCCATGATGCATAACCCAGCGTAGCAGCGACGATCCCGATCGCTGTTCCGGCCAGAACGGACTTACTGGCCGCCCACACCAGTTCACCCAGAACGATATCGCCAAGCGTGAGCTGAGTAGAGAGGATTGCTTCCCAGGTGCGGCTGGCGTCCATGCGTGCAAAGGCTGCATACATGGTTTCAAAGGTCGCGGACGTCATGGCGCTGGTCGCGACCATGCCTGCCGCCAGGAACGCGATGTACGACGTCCCCTCAACGCGCCCCACGATCAGTCCAAGGCCAAAGCCGAGGCCAAACAGATTGGTTAGAGGATCTGCGAGGTTGCCAAGAATCGATGCAAGTGCGACTTTCTTCCATGCCAGGAAGTTCCGACGCCATACCGCGATCCAGTTGTACGCGTTAGCGGGCATCACCGCCGCATAACTTTCACCCATCGCTCACTTCTCCATCTCGCGCCCGGTCAGCCGCAAAAACACGTCTTCGAGATTCGGGGGGCGCTGCAGAATACGAAGGCCCGCTCGCCCGCGCAGTTGCACGCGTACCTGCTCCGGATATGGCGCATAACAAAAGAGCGTCTCTCCACTCACTTCGATGTGCCGCGCATACGGCCTAATCAGCTCGCAGAGCTGGTGCGGATCACCCCCATAGATTTCGATCACGTTACAGCCGATATGCTCATCGATCAGGCCGTCTGGCTTGCCCTCGGCGATCTTGCGTCCACCCTCGAGGACACACAGCCGATCGCACAGGCGTTCGGCCTCTTCCATGAAGTGAGTGGTCAAGAGAATCGTCTTGCCCCGCGCAAGCAGAACTCGCAGACGTTCCCAAATCAGGTGGCGGGCGTGCGGATCCAAACCAGTCGTCGGCTCGTCCATCACGAGCAGATGCGGGTCATTGATTAGCGCACGCGCCAGCGTCAGCCGCCGTTTCATGCCACCGGACAGCTCGGCAACGCGCGTGTCCGCCTTGCTTTCGAGGCGTGCAAACTCGAGCAGCGAGGGGGCGACCGCCTCGATCTTGCGAGCGCTCATGCCGAAGTAGCGGCCAAACACCAGCAGATTCTCTCGTACGGTGAACTCGAGTTCAAGATTATCGAATTGCGGCACCACGCCGATACGCACACGTGCGACACGAGCGCGTGCAGGTACAGGCTCATTGAGCACCGTAATCTTTCCTCCGTCCGGCGAGATCATGCCAAGCAGCATGCGCGCGATCGTGCTCTTGCCAGCTCCATTCGGCCCGAGAAGGCCAAAGCATTCTCCCCGCGCGACCGAGAACGACAGATCATTGACGATGATCTTGTCGCCAAATGATTTTTTCACGCCGGCAAGGTCGATTGCTACGGTGGACATGCTCACTCTTAGGCTGACAGAAGTCGTTCGGCCGATGATGACTTCCTTACGACCGTCTTGGTCCAGAGCAGGCCGTCGCACCACACATGCTCAACCCGTCCCCACTCGCAGGCCGCGGCAGCATCCGGAAAGAATCCACGTCCGTGGAGGTTGGCACTCGTATTGCAGAGCAGCGGAACGCCTGTGAGTTGTTCAAATTCGACGAGAAGCTCGGCGATTTTGTGCGGAGAGTTGCGGGAGATTGTCTGCAGCCGCGCCGAACCGTCCAGATGGACGACAGCGGGAACCTTGTCGCGCCATTCCGCGCGGGTCTGGTGATCGAACAGCATGTAAGGATCTGGCGTACCTGGGTTGAAAATCTCTGGGGCCCGATCCTCCAGACAAATCGGCGCCACCGGTCGGAAGTGCTCGCGACGCTTAATGTCGTTGAGATGATCTTTCATTGCTGGCGAGGTCGGGGCTGCAAGAATGCTTCTGCCGCCCAACGCCCGCGGCCCAAGCTCGGCGCGCCCGGAAAGGAAGATGATCGGCTTGTTGTCGGCGAGAATCGCCGCAAGTTCCCGCAGAGTGCACGGCGCGGCCTCCCAGTCCGACGGAAGCTCGCTGTCCTGCAGGGCCGGCCCACTGTAGACTGACCATTCCACTGGCCCGAAGCCATTTTGCGCCGCCATCGCACCGCAAGCAGCGCCGATTGCCGAGCCGCTGTCATTCGGAAACGGCGGCACCCAGACATCATCGAACAGTCCCGTCATACGAAGCGCACTGTTCCACTTGATATTGAGACCGCAACCTCCGGCGACACATAGATTTCGCGCCCCCGGAAGCGACGAGTGCCGCAGCAGAACCATCGCGATTTCCCTGACAAGAAGACGTTCCAGGAACACATGAAACGACGCAAGAACGTCCTCCGCTCGCTTGGCCGTCAGGCGCAATGCGCTTGCCTCAAAGAACTCGTGTATAGCTGCGAGAGACGATTCCGCATTGTTTATGTCCGCGCGGTAGCGACGAGCCTGCTCGGTGTCGGCCGCGAAGCGCTTTTCATAGAGCTCCTGAAACACTGCCACGATGCTTTCGTCGACAGCGCCAAGCGCGATGTATGCCATCAGCTTGCCGGCGATGCCCAAATCCCAACTGGAGCGGTTCGGCTGCCTGTAAGGCCCGAAGTGAAGGCCCGCGGCAGCATAGGCGTGGCCGATCATCGGAAACAGGGATCCAATGAGCCGCGCCCCCCGAGGTTCGACATAGTAAAGACGTGGAAAGATGCAGCCGTCCCATACCAGACACAACGCCGGTTCTCCCGCGCTGGCAAAGGGACTGGTGCTATATGCTGACGCGACGTGGCCCGTGACGTGCGGGTAGCTCTTATATGGAAACACCTTGCCGCCGAGGATCAGGCCAAAGCCGTCGACGGAATCAAGAAGCCCCTCAGCATGGCGCTCGACGTATGGCGCCCCTTTCAGCGCGATCGGCACAGCTCCACTGAGGACCTGGAAATGCGACTCGATCTCCCCATCCCAGCCGTCGATGACGAACTGATCGATATCTCGCGGATCCAGGCCATGCTCCGCCAATGCGAGCACGACTGCATCGAGATTCTCGACGGATTGATAGCGTGGACTGTTGCCGCGCTTCTCTTGCTCGGTGCAAAAGAGAAGCCGCCCGTCCTCGACGACAGCAACTGCGCCGTCATGTGTTAACTTGATGCCGCAGATGCGCATACGACCCCCTGCCTAGTGACTGACGTTTGATTGTTCTGACGGGTGACCCTGCTTCCGGAACCGGACGATCAAGCAGTCTTCGTTGACCGACCCGGTGTGGCAGTGCAGACGCTCGACCTCCGATAGACTCTCGTTAAAGAGACCGATCACCGTCTCGGCACCAGCTGTATGACCCCAGCGTTGACACGTGGCATCACGTGCGGACCCGAAAATCAGAGCTCCATTTGGTGCAAGCATACTCACCAGGTTGCGGATAGCCGCATGCATCTCGACAATGTCCTTGAGGTAGTAGAGAACTTCGGCCACGACAATCAAATCGAACTGCTCAGTGGTCGAGAACCGTTGAATGTCGCAGGTCACCCACGTGATATGTGACCACTTCCTGGTCCGTAGTCGCGCTCGCTCGATCGCCTGCGGCATGACATCGACCACCGTGAGTCGCTCGCAAAGCGGCGCCAGCCTGTCCGTGAATGCACCGGCTGCACATCCTACTTCGAGGGCATACGCAACATCTCCACCGCAACGCGACATCCGGAGCATTTGCGCGTATCGCTCCTGCTCGAACGAACTACTGTCGAGGCGCCATGGATCGTCGACAGCCAACTCTCGCTCTAATAGCTGATGGTTTTTGTCCGAGATCATGAGCCAACCACCTATTTGAAAGCGGTCGAACGATCGCGAGCGCAAACACTCTCCGTCGCCGCCAGGTTCGATGAAGGGTGCGAAAGCCCCGCCTTATGAATTGTGCCGGACATTCCCCCTATACTTGCAGGACTTCGTCCAGCGTTCGGGTGCAGGATGACGCACTGTTTTTCCCCTTCGGCCGGCACGTTGGCGACCTTGCGCGATAGCCAATCGCTGTTGCTCAATGTACAAAGTGCATAGGCCTTCAAAGGAAGTAAGAGAAAGATATTGATCGGTGTGTGGAGCGAGAAGCCGAGAAACCGCACTTCGCGAGCACGAAGCGCTGCAACACTGCACCGGACCATCGTCATTGCTACAATCGTCAATCCCGTCCACCAGGGTACCGAGCCGCCGATTACAAGCTGCGCGAGCGCAGCCAGTGATGAAAGGGCGAGAAGCAACGGGCCGAGATTTTGCCCAATAACGTCTAGCGTCAGATAGCCATCGAGCTCTGGCAGCAGACGTAATGCAAGAAACGTGTCCCGAAAGGTACTGCGCGCCCAGCGGAGCTGCTGACGCAGATATGGCCCAAGGCTGTCCGGAACTACTGTTGCTGCGATCGCGTCCGGGACATATTCGGTTCGAAACCCCGCCTTGAGCATGAGGATCGTTAGATGGCGATCCTCGCCGAAATCGCTCGGCTTCCCGCGAAAGAATTGCGCTTCGTATTGATCAAGCAGCAAAGCGAGCGCGGAGCGACGATACATCGCACATGGGCCGCAGCAGCACATGACGGCACCGAAACGAGCCTGTGCCGCACGCTCTTCGTTGCATGCCAACCAGTATTCCATATCGATCAGCCTGGTCAGCCAGGTTTCGCTGCGATTGCTCGCTATCAACTGACCCATGGCCGCACCGATTTCTGGGTCATGCATCTTCACTACAAGCTTCGTGACAACGTCAGCAGCAAGTATCGTATCCGAGTCGACGTTGAGCACCAGGTCCCCGGATGAGCTGCGTATTGCAGCGATCTGCGCCTTGCGCTTTCCAACGTTGTTTGCCAGCAAGATGATGCTGAATCTCGGATCGTTCGCATAGATTTTGTGTACAGGCGCGACAACGTCGCGATTTGCAGATCCGTCGTCGACCACATAGACCTGTAACTTTCCCGCGTAGTCTTGACTCGCAAGCGACTCCAGACATTCGGCGAGCGTGTTTGGATCCTCGTTGAAGCACGGCACGATGACGTCTACACTGGGAAGGACCACGTCCGATTGTCCCAGGTTGTCCTGCAGCGATGAGTTATTCGCCGGTTGGGCATAAAGCGCTTGCGCGCTCTTGTAGATAGTGGAGAGCAGTGCATAACACGAAACGGCGACAGCACTGGTTGTAGCGAGCAGGTCCATAGGGTGCCAGTTTTTGTTCAGTGAAGTTGAGGGAGCGGACGAATTACAAACCCGCGCCGTTGCAATGCCGGAATCAGATATGACAGCGCCATCGTGGTCTGATCACGCTGCGTAGCATCAGTGCACAGCCTCTCCTCATCAGGAGGATATCCGTCGTGCAGGAGCACAATTGCACCCGGGCGAACGCTCGCGAGCACTGAATTCACAATTCTATCAACCCCGGGGCGGGACCAATCTCGCGGATCGACCGACCAGTGCAGAGCTGTGAGACCAGCGCTCGCTGACATAGCGAGCACCTCTTGTGTCCATATGCCGTAAGGTGCTCGCATGTGCCTGGGCGAGGCCTGCGGGCACGCCGAACGGATCGCCTCGCTCGCCGTCAACACTTCATCGTGCACCTCCGCAGGTCCGCATCTGGATAGATCCGGATGCGTCATCGTGTGGTTCGCAACCTCGTGTCCTTCTGCGATCATTCGTCGAATGAGTTCAGGTTGGTCGGCCGCATACGTGCCGATCACGAAGAACGTCGCCGGAACCTGATGTTGCGCCAGCACATCGAGCACCTCTGGCGTGCAAAATGGATTTGGCCCATCGTCAAAGGTCAAATAGACAGGGCGACTTCCGCTCACGTCAGCGTAGTCGCATCGGACAGCAGATAGGGGGAAAAGCTCGTTCACAGCTCAGGCCCGTTCCGATCGATGATCGTCCCGGCCGGCCACTCGCTCATCGAGCGTCCAACCGGGAAAACCACCACGATCACGTCTTCGATCCGGATCGGCGACAAATTGGGATAGACATCCGGATGCGTGGAGCGGACGCGAATGCCAGACAGGAGGGTGGCGAGCCCCTGCCTTTCGACCAGTCGGGTCATATGTTTCTCTAGCGCAGGCCGAACTGTACCAAAGCCGAACGGGACCCCAAGCTCCTGCAGTATGGGATACATCACGCGCATCGCGTGGCTGATTCCCAGCCCTTCAAGATCCGGACGCACCGCATATAACCCCAGTTCGGCCACGAGGAGATCGACCCCACCAATCTTGATGAAGCGGCGTAGTAACCCGGCGTGAGCAGCTACCCCGCGGGCGTCGTAACCAATTACGCGGACCTCAGGTCTTGCACCGGCCCAACTTCGGTTGCCCTCAAATGGCTGCGCATTGAACGCACCGGTCGGCCCGTAACTCTTGCGGAAGAACTCGGCGAGCTCGGCATGATCGGCGAGCCGCAGCTCGTTTTCCCAGCGACGGCTCCACTGCACTTTGGCGCGCGCAGAAGGAGCTTCCGCAGTCCGGCATACGGCGATGTTCATGGCGGGCTTCCTTGCGCCAGTCGAATTAAGAGCGGAGATGGTCACGTGATGTCGCTACTCGCCGAACCGCTGATCAATACTGAAATGCGCTGCCATGCGTCGTAGGAGCTCAGCACCCTCGCCTGCACCGTGCCGTGCGCCTTCGCTCGCGACGAAGCGATCGCATGGTTCGCGCTCGTCATCCCGGCCAATGCCCCGCGCGAGATATGCCGCAAAATGCCGACGAGGCGATTGGACCATCCAGAACCTGTCTGCACCATGGAGCTTTTCCGCCTCGTCCAGCATCGCTGTCGACGTGTTGACGTCTGAGGGCATGCCATCGATGCGCGGGGCCGCTTCGAGGGCGCATCGGAGTGGCATTAGATCAAACTGGTTCTTATGCATCTTCGACTCGCCCTGAATGCGGTGGACAGGCGAGCCGTTTGGACAGTCGCCGGGAATACTTGGCATGCGCAATCTGCACCTGCCGCTATTCCGCGACACTAGAATGAGGCTGAACGCGCCCTCAAGTGTACGTGGGTAAACCTCCAATATGGAAACGGATGGAGTACGCATACCAACGTTTATCGGGACCCGCTTGGCGTCCGATCGAGCGCGCTTCGCAACCGAGAAGAAGCGATGCGGCACGCACGGCGCGCCCATCGCAGCCCGCGAAACCGATGGGGCGGGTGCTCGCACCTCCAGGAGTTTTTCTCTGAGCCCGCGTGAACGACCAACAGCCATCGTGGTATGCCATGATTACTTTTCCAAACCGATGTTTGCTATCCAACATCTCGCGATTTGGTAAAATCGATTGTTTCGATAGAACACATCCACACGATGGATAGACTCACAACATGCGGTTCAAGGGACTCGATCTAAATCTTCTCGTTGCGCTCGATGCTCTGATGACGGAGCGCAACCTCACAGCGGCGGCGCGCAAAATTAACCTGAGCCAGCCCGCTATGAGCGCTGCGATCGGGCGGCTGCGCACCTATTTCCGCGATGAACTATTTACCATGAGAGGTCGCGAGCTCGTCCCGACACCTGGCGCGGAGGCGCTTGCAGGTCCGATTCGCGAGGCCCTGCTGCACATCCAACTCTCGATCATATCACGGGACGGGTTCGACCCGACTCACTCGAGCCGACGCTTCAGGGTCATTCTCTCCGATTTCATGACAATCGTCTTTTTTCGGAGAATCGTGGACCGTATTGCACACGAAGCCCCCGCGGTACGCTTCGAATTGCTGCCATTTTCCGATGAACCCGATGAGCTGCTCCGCCGGGGCGAGGTCGACTTTCTCATTCTGCCAGAATTGTTCATGTCGAGCGCGCACCCTAAGGCGACGCTGTTCGACGAGACCCTCGTGTGCGTGGGATGCCGCGCGAACAAGCAGCTATCGCGGCAGCTTACGTTCGAGAAATACATTTCGATGGGGCACGTTGCGGCCAAGTTCGGACGGGCGCTGAGACCAAACCTAGAAGAATGGTTTTTGCTTGAGCACGGCCTCAAGAGACGCATTGAGGTCGTTGTGCAGGGCTTTAGCCTGATTCCGCCGATATTGTTAGACACGGGCCGTATTGGCACGATGCCATTACGGCTCGCCAGACACTTTGAAAAGCGGATGCCGCTGCGGATCGTCCAACCACCGCTCCCCCTGCCGACATTCACCGAGGCTGTGCAGTGGCCTGCGTTCCACAATACCGACCCGGCGAGCATTTGGATGAGGCGGATATTGCTGGAGGAGGCATCCAACATGGCATCTGGGCATCAGGAGCCTCCAACTCGAAGGCGCTGCTAGGCTCACCATAAGCCGGTTCTAAATACGCTATTAAATCCTTCGATGTGCTCGGCAACTTTATCATCTCAACCGTCTCGGGGGCGAAGCTGCTAGAGGCCGCGGGGAGGCGGCGATCAGTTGCGAAGGCTTGCCGGGTGGTGAGCGTGGTGATCTCGCAGGTGTGGTTTGACGCCCAGCAATATTGCGCTCGCTTCTTCCAGAACAATAAATGTTTGGCTTGCCCAATAGAATCGCTTGAACCCCACACTGCGTCAGGTTGTAGATTGGCCGCCGTGACTAACGCTGCGCTACGGAACCCGTCGACGGAGCGCTTTGGCGAACTTAGGGCGCTGGCCGGACACTGTGGTTGATCTGCCATTAACGAACTGACCGGGTCCTGTTGCGTGGCTCGTCGGAAGGGGCGAGACCGATCAGCTTCGGGGCACCTGACGGTTTTCGGCCGCTGGTGGTCGGCCTACCGCCTTGCTCGCCATTCTTGCGATCATTTCGCGAGCGTCTTCTCGCGATCACACGATGGAACCGATGTCCATTCGGACGACGCAATAAGACCGCATCAGACGAGCCGTCACCGCTCGTTGTATGCACCGCAAGGATGGTTTGTGCTGGATAAGAAGACATGCGTTTCAACGGCCTGGATCTAAATCTTCTCGTCGCGCTGGATGCTCTAATGACTGAGCGCAACCTCACCGCAGCGGCACGCAAGATTAACCTGAGTCAGCCGGCCATGAGCGCAGCCGTTGCCCGGCTGCGCACCTATTTCCGTGATGATCTGTTTGCGATGAGAGGGCGGGAACTTGTCCCGACCGCGCGCGCGGAAGGACTCGCAGCTCCAGTTCGCGAGGCTCTAATGCACGTTGAGCTCTCCATTATCGCGCGGGACGTGTTCGACCCGGCTCGATCGAATCGGCGATTCAGGATCGGCCTTTCTGACTTTATGACAGTCGTATTCTTCCGAAATGTCGTGGAGCGCGTCGCGCGAGAAGCACCCGCCGTCAGCTTCGAACTGGTGCCACTCACAGATCAGCACGATGAGCTTCTGCGCCGCGGCGAAGTCGATTTTGTTATCCTGCCGGAATTATTCATGTCCAGCGCGCACCCCAGGGCGGCCCTGTTCGAGGAGAGCCTCGTCTGCGTAGGCTGCTGCACGAACAGCCAACTACTACGGCGGCTTACATTGGATCGGTATATGTCGATGGGCCACGTTGCGGTTAAGCTCGGAGGTGCGCGCAAGATCCCGGTCGAGGAATCCTTTTTACTCGATCTCGGCCTCAATCGGCGCATCGACATTCTCGTGCAGAGCTTCAGCATGATCCCGCCCTTGCTGGTAGGCACGAACCGCATAGGAACGATGCCATTAAGGCTCGTAAAGCATTTCCAAAGAACGATGCCCCTTCGGATTGCCGAGCTTCCGCAGCCATTCCCCGCCTTCACCGAGGCGGTCCAATGGCCCGTGTTTCACAACAGCGACCCGGAAAGCATCTGGATGCGAGAGATATTGTTGCAGGAGGCTACCCTCATGGCAACTGCACAAGAGCCCTCCATCATCTGCACTTCGAAACCAGCGGATACTGCCGGCGATTTCGCACGATCTGTCTCGCCGTTGTCGTAAGGACGTTCGCAAAGTCTGCGAGCCTCATATCCCAACACATGTCTCAAAGCACGCAATTCAGGCTTGCCTCGCTCGAACTCATTGTCGCTGGATAAAGATCCTCGCAGCGGACGGCTATCATGACGACGTTGCGAAGCTCTTTCGCACGTTGGCATCAGGCTCGTCGTGCAAGCGGCGGCTCAGACTGGCGGCCCTCTTACAGACAGGGACGGAGCGACGCGCTGGCTGCCAAGCCAGGCCTTTACGTTGCAACCCGGCGTCCGGGCGCACCTGCCTCGATACAGGGAGGATCGGCGCGCGGCTGTCGTCGTCAAGTCTCCGAATGAGTAGCGGCTCCCAATGAGCGGAGACGATTCCGCTTCTTCGGAGCTGTACCACGCGCACAGTGAGCGTGGTGGTCATCTCTCATGTATATGACCACGACCTCTTACGCTCTCGAAGCAAGCATCGCGCACGTGTGTTGCCCTGTCGCATCACCCTGGAGTACATCGCATCTTCGTCGCTCTGCGCCGCCGGTCTGACTTCTTTTGGCCCTACCGCGGCCAAACGTCTTGACGACGTGCGCTGCCCTGACGCAATGACAAACAAGGGCTGAACGTTGGAGCAATGCAGCAGGGTGTTCGATCCGGAAGAGCTTTCCGTCTGGGAAGCCCTTATGATGGCGCGGCCACCGCGTTACCGCCATCGATGCGAAATCCGGAGAATCGCACGGCAATCGCCAAACTCATCCTGGAGCGTACAGCGGCTGGCGAGGCTCAACTGGCATGCCTGACGAACTTGTTGATCACCATTTTTCCGCTCAGGGTTGATCCCCCGCCATTCTGAGGATAGTCACCACTCTCGCGCTGGAATGGAAGACGATCCAGTTAGAGCTTTGAAATAGCTTGAATCATACGTGACGTCAGGTTGTAGGCTTTGAAATGAACAACATGAGCAAAGCTACACCACGAAGGCGTCGATGGCGCATTGGCGAACTTGCAGAGGCGACCGGAGTAACGGTGCGCGCGCTGCATCATTATGAACACACGGGCCTCCTAGCAGCCTCAGAGCGTACTGACGGCGGTCACCGAATGTACGACCGCGAAAGCGTGCAGCGGGTTCACCAGATTCGGGCGCTACGTGAGCTTGGCTTCTCCCTTATCGAGATCCGTAAAGCTATGGAGGGCACGACCTCACTCACCGACCTGCTGCGCAAACATCTAGAGCGGATAGAACTTCAAGTCGCTCGAACTACTCTGTTGCGAGATCGTTTGCGCAACATGACCATCGACAGTGAGATCCAGGTAAGTGTGGATGAGCTGCCTGCCACCCTGAATGCCATGTCGCGGGTCGAGACGCGTAGTCAGACATCCCGATGCACCTGCAAGTTAGCTGCAGATCGCGAGGAGCGGTGGCGGCGGATCCGCGACGACCTGCGTGATTGTATGGATCGGGGCGAGCACCCTTGCGGCGAGCGGGCAAAGGCTGTCGCAGTTGCAGCACGCCTGCTGATCAGCGAAATCGCCGGCGCGGATTCACGCGTTTCGATGGTCCTGAAGGTACTTGCACGATTAAGCGCCCCCCGCAGTCTGGCTGGTTGGGATCCCAGCCTCATGCAATATCTCGATCTCGCCCTTGGCGGGTTGGAGGATCAGCCGTATTGACGTCCTCATGGTCAGCTCCGCATAGAATTGCCGATCGGTGACTCCCTTCAAAAGGGGGCTTGAACCGCACGTAACGTCAAATTGTAGGCTCTACCGTGGTTGCAATCCGGCCGACCTAACGCACGCTTAGCTTGGCAGGCAACCTCGACTTGCCGGCACGTCTGATCACAGCTGCTGGCGGTTCACTTCAGGTGAACATTGGGAGCTCTACAATGTTAAATGGGCGTAACGCTTCTGCTGCGCCTGCAGCGCTTCTCTTCTGCGCCCTCGCCTCCGCTGTGCTCGGTTCCGAGGTCAGTATTGCCGTGGCTGGCCCAATGAGCGGAAGCAGCGATGCGTTCGGCGCGCAAATGCGCGATGGTGCGGCTGCGGCGTTGGAGGCATTGAACGCTTCGGGCCTAATTCCCGATAGCAGGGTGATATTGAGTGTCGCCGACGATGCCTACGCCCCGAAGCAAGCTGCCGCAGTCACGAATAAGCTCACAACAGAGCGAGTCCGGTTGGTCGTTGGCCATTTTTGTTCCTCTTCGTCGATCCCGGCCTCCGCCGAAGCAGCCATCCTGCAGGTGTCACCTGGCTCGTCAAATCCTCAGCTAACAGAACGCGGCCTTCTGTCTTTCGGATCTGCGGCCGCGACGACCAACAGGCCACCGTTGCCGCTGAGTACATTCACCGGAACTACCCTAACGACAAGATCGCAGTGTTCGACGACAAGAGCACCGCGGGCAAGGGCATCGCCGACGTGGTTGAGGCACAGCTCAAGAGATTCGGAGAACAAGTCATTCGGCAAAGCTATGTAGCCGGTGAAAAGGATTACAGGGCGTTTGGTCTTAAGAATGAAGAAGGATCGGGTGCGCGTCGCCTATATCGGCGGCTATCGTACCGAAATTGGATTGTTTGTACGCCAGGCATCAGAAGCAGGAGCGGACTCATCGTCATGGCGAGCGATCCGTTGATGACCTCTGAATTCTGGGCCATTACCAGCAGGGCTGGAAATAGAACATTGTTTACCTTCATGCCAGCCCCCGCCAGGAATGCCAATGCACTCGGCGTGGTAGCCCGACTCAAAGCTTCCAACCTGTCCGAAGGCTACACGCTTTACGCCTATGCAGCCGTGCAAGCATGGGCAGAGGCGCTCCTTCAATGCTGCGCGCGTCGCCAGTGCACTTCGTTCACGGCCGATCGATACCGTGATTGGCCCGGTCTGGTTCGGTACAAAAGAAGACAATGCGGCTCCTGGTTTTCTCGTTTACCGCTGGCGCCACGACCATGTTGAAACTGTCGAGCAGAACTGATTGGCATCAACGCCGCCTTCCCAAGCCCAAAGTGACACGAATGACGAGACGCCCTCAGGACGTTGGAGCAGCGATACTCGCAACCTCTCTTATACTTGCAGCTTTTGGAGCGTTTTTCGCGTTCGTTGGAGCGCTCGCACAGCTACCCGATGTCGACCTGAAGGAGATGCTACGGCCGATGATAGACAAATAGTAGCCGTGCCGAGCTGATCTGGCTCGCAGGCACGGGACCTCTGAAGCGATCTTCAATTGTGCCAGGTTTGGCGCCATGGGCGTTTCTGCGGCCAGGCGGTGAAGGCCCAGGAAGAGGAGAACGCGAAGGTACCGATGCTTCCGGTCAAGCACATGCTCGGTGTGGAGGCGCTTAGCCAACTTCTATCAAAGCAAGGGCCGGACCGTCATCTGCGCATTCTCGTGCCCCAATCACATCGTGCAAGCACAGATCCACGCACCCAAGGAGAACGAACTAAGCGGCCAAATGACGAGCGAGACCTTTTTGAGCGAGAGCATGAAGCAACCAGGACTCGCCAACTATCCCATAATCGGAGATTGATCGAGTGAAGAGTGGCTTTCCTTCAAGACTAACGTGCGGAATTTTCGACCATTTGGATGACGACGGCCGAGATGCCGCACGACAATATGAAGATCGTCTCAAGCTGGCGGAGGTCTGCGATTCTCTCGGCTTCTACGCTTATCACCTCGCCGAACACCACTGCACACCTCATGGCAGAGGGCCCTCGCCGAACCTGTTTCTGTCAAGCGTCGCGCAGCGTACCCGGCGATTGCGGTTCGGTCCGCTCGTCCTGTTGCTCAACCTTTATCATCCATTGCGCGCATTCGAAGAGATCTGCATGCTTGACCAATTGAGCGGCGGCAGGCTCGAGCTCGGGATCGGCCGCGGCTCCCAGCCGATTGAATGGGGCTATTTCGGCATTAGTGCAGAAGCCGCACCAGGCCGTTATACTGAAGCCAGCGAAATCCTGAATATTGCGCTGAAGGGACATACGCTATCTTATCAGGGACACCACTTTGAGCTCAGCGAAGTACCCTTAACCTTGAGGCCTCATCAACGTCCATATCCGCCGACCTGGATCGCGAGCAATCGGGCCGAGTCGGCGCAGTGGGCCGCTGCAAATGGCGTCAATCTGGCGTGCGTAGGCCGCGCCTGTGTTGTCCGGAACGTTACGGATGCCTACCGCGCCCATCGAGCCCACATTACAACCCCACACGGCCGCGAGCCATTTCTCGGGCTGGCCCGCATGGTCGTGATTGCGCAGTCTGACCAGGACGCTCATGCGGCGGCCGAAACTGCGTATCGACGATGGCTGGAGAGCTTCAAGTTTCTTTACGAGCTGAATGCCATTCCGACACCGCCCGCCCTTCCGCTGACCTTCGATGCAGCACTTGAGAGCGAATTGTGCGTCGTCGGAACGCCAGCTTCCGTCCGACAGCTCCTTCTTAACCAGATGGAAGAGGCAGGTGCCAACTACTTGCTTTGCCAGCTTGCATTCGGAAACCTTCCGCTGGAGATTTCCCTGTACACCGCAACGGCAATCAAAGCTGAAATTCTCGATAGCTTTGGCGGATAGTGTCTAGATTGGGGAATCATATACTTGGCAAGTAGACCGACGCACTGAGGTTCTATCCGAACGCTGATTGCCATTTTGGTTGTCGTTTGCCCTACCGCACAGGCGATCATCAGCCTCAATGGCAGCGATCAAGCGGTCAATTTTTCTGACTGTGCTTTTCGACACTGAAACTCTGCTTTCGAAGGGAATTCTTCATTGTGAGCGCGCTTTGCGCAATGAACTTTGTCGGCATGGGCGGAACTGGCGGCGGTGCCGTCTACGTCGGCAACGGCAAGATTGTCGCGATGGACGTTGGAAACCTTCGCATAGGGGCACCTACATCGAGCAATGCGGTCGCATAAAGGGGACTGTCAACCTATATGCGCCAACCGGCGGTATGTAGGTACCGGCAGACAGCAGATGGAACCTGACGCTCGATTGGCCTGCCAACTTCTCAGATGGGAAGCCACAGGCGCTCATGGTTGAGGGTAGCCCGGTACACGTCATACTGAAGTGGCCGGTCATCAACGAATCAGCAGGCTTGCCTGAAAGCCCTTAAGCTCACTGAACAAGACGGCGGAAAAAATCTAACTAACGCGCTTTCGATGTAGGCGATGAGATTACTCGCGTTCGCCATCCACGAACTGGATGCATCCCATCGACACTTTCAATTTTACAGATTTCAGCCAAATACCCATAAGTCGATCGCCGGTTTCCGGAAAGCACATTTCACGAATGTCGTGTGACAATGGATCCTTTTTGTTTTCAGCATAGTCGCAGGCCAATTCAAGCTTCTCGTGGCTACATCCCCAACGACACCGCTCAATCTTTGAAATGCGCGGATGGCCAATCGCAACGTCTGGCGCGCAATCGATCGCGTTGTCGCCTCCCCCTTTGCCATCATACTAAAGGTCTCCAAAAAGATCGGCTCTCACGCACACTGTTTGGCCGGGTAAATGCGTGCGCTGCATAGAACTCGGGCAGGCGAACTGCCCTCTACACCGGTGCGGGCTGGACTTGTTGCCCTGACCAGGCGGGCAGCGTCGACAATCCGCCGCTGTCGCGGCCTCCAAGCAAAGCAGTACAGTCAGCTATCTAACTACCTTAAGTGCAAGACACATATCCTCCGGCCAGGACGAGGCACTGATGTCGATCCGTGTGATGAGACCAGCCTCGCGATCTTACTGTCCGCCCCCGTACGTCGTGTGATCGTGGATTCTCACTCTGCTCGCGTGCTCAGCTTTCGTCGGTGGGCGGCGCCCACACCCGCTTCCTACAGACTGACGTCCCCCTATCTCATTCTACGCGCCGCCGCTCTTGGAACATATCAAGACGCGGTTATGCCTTGTCAGCAATCCTTGCATCACCATCGGACCGAGTGGTGGACGTGCGCGATCTGCCGGTCTTGGATCTCAGCGCGCACAGCTTCCAGGAGCCCGTCCGCACGCTCAGCATGCCAGGCATCTCCAGTCAACGATCGCGGAGACAAACTTCAGTCGTATGTAGCGGATGTTGGTTCTGGGTTGCCTGGCATGGGCTGGGCCATCAATGTCTGGCATGATGAGAAGTCCGGTTTTGGGCCAGCTAACGGCGCATCTTCAGCAACAGCTTCGTCCAGCGCCAAGCGCTCTGTATGGCACTCCGGCTCGCGAGCTCTCTGGTTACGTCTCGATCGCTGTGCCACGCGGCAAGAAATCCCGCAGCAGTTTGGGCAGCCGCTTCTCGACTTGCCGTCATCAGCGGCGTCCCAGCTGGTTGGAGTCACTGCCATTGCCCGACGCGCTCGACCGGCTCGACGGTCCAATCAAATGACGGGTCATCTACAACGCTGTTCGCAGCGCTCTATACCCTCGATTCCGGCTTTGCGATCCAGCGGCACATGCCTGCCACCCTCTCTCCTCGGCGACCGTGCGTGCGCACCATGCCTGGTGCAGCAGCCATTCATTCTAGCGTCGCGTCTGCCGTCTCGCGAACGGGGAAGCACGACACAACCGTTACCCAGCCTGCCCTGCATTTAACTACTCTGGAGCAACACCGTGGAACTTGACCCTTCCAATTCACGCATACAGGACCTCGAGAATCGCATCGACCTTCAACTCGACATCGTGGCTGCCCTCATAAGCGAAGAAGGCAACGAGCTCGAAGCGATCCGACTGCTTAACGCACTCACAAACCAAATGATTACGGCGGAACTGGAGCTCGGCCAGCCCGGCGACACGAGAACCGCTGGCCGCGCTGGCGACCGGCGAACAGCGCGACTGTCGCGAGACCGTGGCGTTTACGACCCCGAAGACCTTCAGGTTTTGGGACGTCTTCTCGATCAGGCAGTGGCGGCATTACCGGCAGTGCTGCGAACTCCCGCCAACCAATTGAAGATCGCCAAACTAATTCTGTCACGTGCAGCAGCGGGCTGAGATTTCATTTGGCTTTTTCTCGAAACGTTTATCGCTGGGCTGAAAGTCGTGCTACGGCCGTACGCATCAGGGATCGACGGCTCGGGGTTTCTGGGCTCACCGTCCCGTAAGCGCGCCGCTTCCGCTGGCTTTCCATACCGCAACTGCTCGCTACCATGTTCGAAAGCAGGCGCCCCTATTAAACCACCTCGCGCCGGAGATGCCACAGCTACATTCGATCCAGCTAGACCTTGCTGTTCCTCGAGCAACTGATAGCTATGGTGTCTTATAAGCGCGTCGGCAGCCTGCCGGCAGAAATGCCCCCTGCAATACAGGTCAGTACACGTTCGCGAAGATCCATCGACAGCGGCTTCGCCATGCCCGCCGGCCTCCCGTCCGGCCAGACGAATGCGCGAGCGGGAACAAGATCTGATCGATGCCCATCAGACGACGATCCTGACTCTGCTGGTATCGGCTTCGCGCTTACCCACGGTCATTCGCGATGGACGACCGGAAGCCCCCTATTCTTCAGACGCGCCGCGTCAGGACAGCATCGTGCGCGAGCCTGCGCCAGGCCAGAGATGAAATTGAGATTGCGCGGCAGCTTTCGGCGGAGGTCAATGCCGTCTCCATTGGCTCATTGCCAATCCTTTTGACGCTCGTCAGCTTCTCGAAAGCTCACTCTCTTAGCATGGGAGAGCGGATGTCTAGACGACGGCGATGCCGCCTATCCATCGTAATGGAGCACCCGATGCTCGGAATAACGGCAAGCGTGGCTGGCGCCATTTTGCCGGCAGCTCGGAGGCTGCACTCCACACGAGCCTTCGAAACGCTTCTCTGGAGGTCGCAATGCAAATGGCCTCCGTCGAACTAGGGCTCGAGCCAACCTTTCAAAGGAGGAACAGAATGGATTTCAACTCAATCAGCCCAACGAACACGAGCCCGCAGCCCGATTCACCATCACCGCCCGCGGACCCAGCGGGCTTTGAGCACCTGCTGAGCGAGTTCGAAGGTAGTGCTCCGCCACGTGCTGCGGGGTCTCCCGTGCAGCAGGGCGAAGCCTACTCGCCATATCTGGACGCCGGGCATCCCTATTCGCAATACTTGGAGTCGGGGCATCCCGATCCATCACTGTTGGATTGGGACGATGATCTATATGCGCCGGCTGCGCCCTCCCCCGGGCCATTGGTGGCCGACAGGGAAAGCTCTCCGCAACCCGGCTCGCAGCAGCCGATTGCTCAAGCCATCGCGGAACTCCCCGAGTTCGATCCTGAGCTGATTTGGCAGCATGTGGAAGCCGGCCGATCGCAGGCTGGACCATCGCAAGCCGGGCCGTCGCGAGCCGGGCCGTCCTCGTCCGCCGGGGCTGCGCTGTTGGAACTCACAGATTTCATTCCAGAAAACGAACGTTTTATAGCCGACCTCTGGGTCTTCTTGCCCCATACGGCCTCGGATGCGCAGATCAACATATTAAGCAGGGCCGGACTCTTGCCTACCAATACCTCCCCGACCACAACTTTCACCATGCTGGGTATGCCCCACACGGCCGAATTGCGACAAGATGGGCTTGTTAGTGTCAAACCGTCGCTGAACGCAGGCGCTTGGCCTGGACAGCCGCACGGCGACGCGCCCACCGAATAGGTATTCCATAGCCCAGCCCGCGGCACGGGCATAGCCGTGCTGCCAGCAGACCTTCGGGACGTCGTCGACGGCAGGAGCATTTGGCGACGTCCTTTCGGACGGCGTCGTCACCCTATGGACGCAGGCTTGACGCTTTGCGGAATCGCCACGGCATGAGGTCTTCGATTCCGACCTCATGCCCGGCACAAGCAGATCGGCCGGATGGCGTTTTCGACCGGATTGGTGTCGAGCTCGAGACGACCGTCGTCGAGGAAGCGGGTCAGTCCCGCCAATGATTGAGCGTAGCGGATGTTATCGGCGAGCAGAGCGTGCTCGCAGGCTCGATGATCCGTTCCACTCGCGGAATGGGCAGGCAAGCAGCCGCGATTGCGATGAGAACCTTGATCAGGATCGCTCTGCGATCGGCCCTGGATGACCGTCTCGGCTCTTTACTGCGCCGCGTCCAGGATGCCTTGCGCGATCTCCACGTCTTCGAGCGGCAAATGGTACTGATCTGGCCGCAGCTTCTCGGACTTCGAACCGAACTTTTCGCGTCGCAATTCGCCGAGGATGACCTCCAGCCGACGCCGGGCCTCCTCCGACGCCGCCAGTGCCCCCCTGATGCTCGCTCAAGGCCGCCCGCGTTTGCGCCAAAAGCGCCTTCAGGCGTTCGTTTTCATCGCGCAGCGCCGCGATGCTCATGCGCTATTTCGAGCACATCGTCGCCGCGCATGCCACGTTCAAAATAGTTTCCGAGTCATTCTGTCGCAGTCATCCCGCCGCTTGCTGGCGTCGTGTTTCCTCCGGGCGGACCAACCTCCAATCCAGACCCTCGAATAAGGCCGCGAACATCGCCGGCGACATGCGCATCACGCCGTCCGCGATCGCTGGCCAAGCGAATTGCAACCTTCAAGGCGTTTGTTCACCAACACCAGGCCCGTTTGGTCCCAGACCAAAATCTTGATCCGGCCCGCTCGTTTTGATCGGAACACGAAGGCTGCGCCACTGAATGGGTCGAGACGAAGCATCTCCTGAACCTTCGCCGCAAGCCCATCGTGGCCACAGCGGAAGTCGATCGGCCGCGTCGCGATGTAAATCTTCAGATCGGCACCGGCCGCGATCATCGTGACGCTCGCACTGCGCGGATCACCGAGACAGCTGCTTGGCATCATTGGCCGTATCCGTCGGCAGCACGACATCGCCGATCTCGATCTCAAGCTGATCGCCGGAACGTGACGCTCCTCCAACGCGCTTTCCACGACCAGCGGTGCGAATGTCGACTGCAATGCCTCGCACGGCCGCAACATGCCCCGCTGTCGAAACCGCGTCGCCAATCGTAGATCTGCCAGCGCGTCGCTCCGTGCTTGCGTGCCACCTCGGACACCTGGGCACCCGGTAACAGACTCTCGACGGCGGTCCGAGCTCGCTCAGCATCGGAACGCACGCGACGTCCCGAGGGCCCTTCAAGAACCGCCAGCCGGCTCACCGACCTTGCCGACGAGCCGTCCAAATGGACGTCCTTTTTTGCTGTTCAATCCCATCCAAACCTCCGTTCCAAGTGGGAGGCTTCTTCGCACATACGTTCTACTCTGAAGCCAGGGTATCGGCTTCGCGCTTACCTCTGCTGTAGGCCACGCCCGATATCACCATCGAGGAATTGCGCGATAGCTTGAGCAAACAAGGCCTATCCCTTGGTTATGGCACGATCCGCCGCTTCTTCGAGCGCCACGAGATCGCGCGTAAAAAAAAATCGCCCATGCCACAGAGCGGGATCGCCCGGATGTCTTGACGCGGCGCGAGGCCTGGCGTGAGAGCCAGGACAAGCTCAATCGGAACCGGCTGATGAGACCTGGGCATCGACCAACATGGCGCGAACGCATAGCCGTTGCCAGCGCGGCGAACGGCTGCGGGCCAGCGTTCCTCACGGCCATTGGAGAACAACTACCTGCGTAGCCGCTCTAACCACACGCGGCATCATCGCACCTTGGGTGCTCGATGGTCCCATCAACCGCGATGCCATCGAGACCTATGTCGAAAAGGTGCTCGTCCCCGAGCTTCCAACCGATGCCATCGTGATCATGGACAACCTCTCTAGCCACAAAGGGCCGCGTGTCCGCGAGATGATCGAGGCTGCCGGCGCAACGCTCCTTTATCTTCCGCTCTACAGCCCCGTTCAACTCTAGAGAACGCCTTCGCAAAGCTCAAAGCAAATCTGAGAAAGGCTGCCGAATGCACTGTCGTGCGGTCTCTGGGACGCTATCGACCGCATCATCGACACTTACACGCCCGCAGAATTCTCAAACTACTTCGCTGCCGCAGGATATTTGCCACCCGACCGGCTAACGCTCTAGTGGGCCTCACCTGGAGCAAACCGCACTGAGAGCAGGAGGCCATGCGCAGGGTCGAACAACAGGACGACGGGCCGCGGGCGCATGGCAGAAAGAAAACAAGTAGCGTTCGGAACACGCCACATGATTCCAAAAGCGGCATGACAACCAGTAACAACGCGTGCTCGCTTAAAGCGCCTTTGAATTATTCGAATCGCGCCTGGCAATACGACGGTCATCGGAACTTCAACAAACATCTATAAACTTCATTGAAGCGCCGAGAGCGGCTCGATAGGCAAGCGGGCTGCGGCCCTGATGTCCTACTTGCTGGGACAAGCCACGGACCCTCGGTTAGCTTTTTGCAAGGTACTTCCTTGTATCAGGACATCGAGGAGTGTTGAGATGGATCAGTTCTCATCCGAGCAAGTGCAGGTGCGAGATGCTATCGTGAGCGTCGCATTTGATAAAGCTTGGCGCTTCATCGAGAAGGATCCGTTGCTGGCGCATAATCTCAAGACGGTCCTTCATAGCCGACTGCGAACTTTCCTTGAGTGTTCGATAAGGAACGGCGAACGGAATACTTTGAATCTTGCAAACGAGGCGATACGCAAGTTGCGGGCTGAACTGGCGCCGTCGAGCGAGCAATAAGGCGCTTGCACCTCTACTGCCAGGTGGGTTTGGCTTCGTTAAGGCTCTTGGGAATCTTATGCGGCAGGAAAACAACCGGGTCAGAGCGTGGTCCAGCTGACCTTCCTCCACTCATGTTCTGCCCCGCTGGAGACGAGCACGTTCGGGACGACTGTTGGCTGTGCAGCTTTTCTGGCGACCCGCTCCTTCTGTCGCTAACTAGCTAGCGCCAAAGCCAGGCTGGGCCAACCTGTTCCGTGCATGTTCGCGGTTCAGAGAGTTCGGCAAATGACCGCTGATCGAGGACGCGTCTCGGGCGCTGAGGCTCATCCTTCCGGCAGGAAGCTCATGAGCGATGCGGTGATGGTCGATCACAGACCTCGATCGCTTGTAGCTCCGGACCTACTACAAGTGTAGCACGATGTTCCTCAATCTCTACTTCGATCGAGGGGCGTCAAGAAGCCGATGCGGCTGCGCTTGACGAGGCTCTTCCTTGAAGTTGCGCAAGCTCGTGCCGAGCCCAAGGTCAGGAGAGAAAACGGTATGCCTTTCCTGGCGCCAGGGAATAATTATAGCGCGACGATCTGGGTCGGAAGAGCGCGGCGATCAGGATGGCGAGTCAGTGTCGCGGCGCGATGATGATCGCCGCGATGATTGTCGCGCGCAAGCGTTTTGTTGGCTCTGGTTGTCGCGGAGCGTCGATCAAGCGAGCGTTTTTGGTGTCGCGTGCTCCGGTGGCCGCCCTGGACCACGCTTTCGCTCGAGGGCAGTGCGCCTGCGATAGCTCTCGACGTTCATCTCGACGATGGTGGCGTGGTGAACAAGGCGATCGATCGCCGCGAGGGTCATAGCTGCGTCCGGAAAGACCTTGTTCCATTCTCCAAAGGGCTGATTGGCGGTGATCAGCAAAGAGCGTCGCTCGTAGCGTGCGCTGATGAGCTCGAACAGCACACTGGTCTCGGCCTGGTCCTTGGTGACATAGGCAAGATCGTCCAAGATGACGAGATCGAAGCGATCGAGGCGGTTGATGGCGCCCTCGAGGTTGAGCTCGCGGCGAGCCACCTGGAGCTTCTGCACGAGATCGGTGGTGCGGGTGAACAGGACGCGCCATCCGTTCTCGATGAGGGCCAAGCCGATTGCTGCCGCCAAGTGGCTCTTGCCTCCACCGGGCGGACCAAACAGCAGCAGATTGGCGCCCTTGCCGAGCCAGCCGTCGCCGGCGGCGAGCGCGGTCATTTGCGCCTTGGAGATCATCGGCACGGCCTCGAAGTCGAAGCTGTCAAAGGTCTTTCCGGTAGGCAGCCGCGCCTCGACGAGATGGCGCTCGATCCGGCGGCGGCCGCGCTCAGCGATCTCGTGCTCGGCAATGGTGGCGAGGAAGCGCGCCGCCGGCCAGCCTTCTTTATCGGATTGCTCGGCAAATTGCGGCCACAGCGCCTTGATGGCGGGCAGCCGCAGCTCGTTGAGCAACAGATTGAGGCGCGCGGTGTCGACTACGTTAGTTGTGCTCATGCGGCGCCTCCGATCTCGGCGGTACCGATGAGGCATTCATAGGCGGCGAGCGGTGCGAGGCGCACCACGACGTTCGGCACCTGGGCGGGATCCGGGGCGAAGTGCGTACGTAGCCGGTTGAGGTCGGGCAGCCGGCCGGCGTTCAGGTCGGCCGTGAGCTGATTGGCGAGTTCGGCCTCGCAACCGCGCTCATGGGCGAGTGCGAGGAGATCGACCATGATCCGGCAGGCCTTCTTGTCCGGCAAGCGTTTGCGCAAGACGTCGAAGGCTCGGCGGTAAGCTTCCCGGGGGAACAGCTGGTCGCGGTAGACCAGGTTGAGGAGCGCCATCGGCTTGCGCCGCAAGGAATGGATCACGTGCCGATAATCGACGACCTGATCGTGCTTGCCATTGGGATGCGGCCGCCCGCGCGGCAAGGTGAGGAGATGCGTGCCGCCGACAAACACGTCGAGGTGATCGTCATACAGGCGCACCCGCAGCCGATGGCCGATCAAGCGCGACGGCACCGTGTAGAACACCTTGCGCAAGGTGAAGCCGCCGGACGATGTCACGTGGACGATCACCTCTTCATAGTCCGACGTGCGGCGGTCCGGCAGATCCTGAAGTGCGCTACGTTCACTGTCGATCCGCTTGGCGTTGCGGGCATTGCGGCGGCTGGCGATCTCATCGATGAAGCCACGATAGGCAGCCAGATCGTCGAAGTCGGCGGTGCCACGCAGCAACAGCGCGTCGCCGATCGCTCGCTTGAGATGACCATGCGAACTCTCGATCGCCCCGTTCTCGTGGGCGATGCCACGATTGTTGCGGGAAGGCCGCGTGCCGTAATGGGCACAGAGGTCTTGGTATCGCCGCGTCAGATCGTCTTTGGCGTCGCGGTCAAGATTGCAAAAGGCGGCCGACAGGCTGTCGGTGCGATGCTCCCGTGGCGCCCCACCGAGTGACCACAAGGCATTCTGCAGGCCTTCGGCCAGAGCGACGAAGCTCTCACCGCCGAGCACGACATGGGCGTGCTCAAACCCGGAATAGGCCAGCCGGAAGTGATAGAGACGATGGTCGAGCGGTACGCCCGCGATCGTGACACCCAATTCGCCCATGTCGGTGAAGTCGGACAGGCCGCGCTGACCGGGTTCGTGGGTCTGGCGGAAGATGACCTCCTGCTCCTCGCCGTGGATCGCCCGCCAGGCCCGGATCCGGCGCTCCAGCGTGCGACGGATGCCGGCGCCGAGCTCGGGATGGCGTCGGAGCAACTCCTCGAAGATCGTGACCGGCCGCACACCGGGGGCGGCCTTCAGCATCGGCATGATCTCTGTCTCAAATACGCGGGCCAAGGGATCTGGCCGGCGACGGCCGCGGGGAGCCTTCTTCTGCGACGGAAGGCGTCGATCCTTCTCGATCCGGTAAGCGGTCGAGGTGCTGAACGACGCCTTGGCGGCGGCCACGGGTGGGCTATCGGTCTGACGGTACTTCATGTAGAGCCTCATTTGGTGATCGGTAATGTGTCGGCCTGGCACGCGAGTGATTCCTCTTGGCGGAAGAACCACTTGCATAACCAGCCGGTCGCGATCACCAGTCGGCGCGGTCCGCTGTGGATCGCGCCGACGCCGGGCTCGTAACTCCGGTCGGGCTACGCCCTCCCTGCGTCACGAGCCCGGCGTAGCCCTCTCATCCTGGTCGACGCTCCACTTCCATCCTGTTCGCCGCGCGGCAGAATAATAGCGCGGCTGTGCAGCCTCGTCGCCGACTTGCTCTAGATTCCACTTTACTGGCCTCGCCAAACACCTCGCAGCATTTTGTCGCATCACAGGCCATCACGAACGGATCGCATTCAAAGAAGGACCTGCGCTAAGCGACCACTGTCAGGCCGCAGCATTTCGGTCAAGGCAGTGCATGGCAAGTTGCGCGGCTCACAATCTGACGCGGCGTGCGATTGGCCCCATTTCTTTCGAAGACATGTTGTGCCGCAGTTACAGCAATTCGCGATCATATTGTTAAACGCACGGCGCCGGGGGGCATCGAAAGGAACGACACTCGAATGAAGACTTTTCTGATTCTGACCGCAAGCATCGGCGCACTCAGTGCGGCCGCTCCCGCATTCGGCGCGGACTTCGCCGGCCAGCCCGTCAAGATCAAGGCGCCCCCGCTGCCGGTCGCAGTCCCGATTATCGATTGGTCCGGCTCCTATATCGGTGTCAATGGCGGCTGGGGAACGAGCCGCAATTGCTGGGATTTCAATGGCGTCACTCCCGAGGGTTGCCATAATTCGACTGGCGGCACCATTGGCGGGCAGATTGGCTATCGTTGGCACATCTTCAAAATGGTCTACGGCATCGAAGGCCAGGGCAACTGGGCCGACTTCAGCGGCTCCAATGTCAGCACCGCCTTCCCAGCAGATACTATTGGCACCAAGACAGATGCGTTCGGTCTGCTCACCGGCCATATCGGCTACGCGTTCAATGCTGTGATGCTTTACGCCAAGGGCGGTGCTGCGGTGACCAGCAACACCTATCACGTCAACTCGGTGGCTACTGGCACCGAGATTGCCAAAAACAATGATGTGCGTTGGGGTGGCGCGCTGGGCGCCGGTGCCGAAGTCAGCCTCACGCCGGACTGGTCAGCTGGCGTCGAGTATACCCACTTGTTCATGCAGCACAGCAACGTAAGCTTCCCAACGGCCCTTGGCGCCGATCGCGTCCACCAGGACGTCGATCTCATCACGGCACGGCTCAATTTCAAGTTTGGCCCGGCGTTTGCCAAATAGTGATCTCCAGGCGATTGCGTAAATCGGGGCCCCGACCACGGTCGGGGCTCTTTCTTCAGACGCTCCTCTCCCTCGCGGCATCCCTGCCGCACTTCCGAAGCACCAGGCCCGAGCGCGGCTAAGCCGCTAAGCCTCGGTCACCGGCTGGATGGAACGACGCCGCCTGAATCCAACGGTGGCGGACCAGCTCAGTCGATTCGACACGTCGCCGACGGTTATGGAGCTCCACAACCTGAGGCAGCGTGAGGTTTGAGATCGCTTGTCTCGATGAGCGTTGTATCTGCGATTTGGCCGAAAGTGCCATGCTGAACTTGCCTAGAAGCTGGAAACACAAATTTGGCAGTTGGTGCTCGTTCCATTCGACTGATGAATTCAAAGAACATTGAGGCGAATAGCCATAACGATCGCTTGAATCCGGCTGGTCGCACCCAGCTTTCGCATCGCATTCTTGATATGAAAATTGACTGTATTCTCGCTGATTCCCAGGATCATTCCAATTTCCCATGACGATTTCCCCTCCGCCACCCACCGCATGCAATTTACCTCCCGCTGAGATAGTGCCACTTTTCGGTCGCAACCATTATTGGAGGGACGAGCGATCTCGCTATAGGCAGTGTGAAAGTTCCAGGCCAGCGCATTGAGATGACCGATGTGGTCCTGAGGATCAGCATCATCGGATGCAGATGCAAACGACACCACAGATACCCGACCCAACGGGCCGAACAATGGCACGCTCATACCATGCTTCAGGCCCGCCTCTCTCGCCTCGTCCAGTACGCGTCTCTCGTCCGGTTGAAGTTGATAGTGGGCGGCGAGTTGATCCCACAAAAATGGCCGCGAAAGCATCGGCGTCCGGCGGACCACCGGATCGATAGTATGGTACTTGCGTTTGAAGTATCGGTCGCACCAGTCTGGCGGCCACTTCACAGCCACAGTCGGAGGTGGACACTCCGCCAGCCGAAGTGGCTCGACGAAGTTGAGAGCGCCGTAAGCGACTTCGCTGAACCCTTCCTCGGTGGCACAGCTTACAAGGAGCTCGAACAGCGTTTTGAGCGAATGCGTCTGGTTCGCGCATTCGGTGAAGCTAAAGAGATCCATGATGGGCGCCTCAGAACGCCGATCAAGCTCGCTGTCACTGTGTTCGATTACGCTTGTTTCAGGCAGAGCTAAATTCCATTCCATGACCTGAACTCTTGGGTTTGTTCTTCGTGAAGTCTGAGCGCTCGCACGCTGCGTCAGACGCCATTCCCGAATTGCCCTGCCGCTGGCTGCGCCGGCATGATCGTCCCGTCAAACAGCCGAGATGCCGCCACCATCCCTGGTCCGAGCGGCACGCCGCAATCGAAGCGCCGTTGTACATGCGAAGTGATCGGTCCAGCTCGCAGATGACGCACTGGCCAAATCGGAGATCACCGCGCCGTCGTCCATGTTGATGGTCTGGCAGTGATAGAAAGTCCGAGGGCCCTGGCGACTCAGCTGGCGAGGCGAACCAAGCAGCACGAGCGGCTACAGGCCCGGCTCTGTTCAGATTGGATGGCGAGAAACTAAGGTCCTGTCCGAACGACGCTTCGCATTGTCTCAAGGCCGAGCACGAGGAGATCCTGGGCACTGAGCTCTGCGATACAGCTAAGGTAGAGCACGCCGATGCACTTGGCGGTGCCGGACTCGACCTGCGCGTTGTCGGTATCCATTCTCTGCTTGCCGACGAAGACAACAGGAGCGTCATTTTTCTTCCCGATCTTGCGAATTGCCATCGCAAACAGTTGGCTGATCCTCCGCCCTATGACGGCGTCGGTGACGCGATCGATGAGCAACACGGAACAGCCGAAGCCAGACCCCTCGCATGATTGGCCGGCGTCTCAGCGGGCCCGTCCGGCAGGTCCGGCGAAAATGAATCGAAGGGGCAGAAAATGGCCACGTCAAAGGCGCAATGGGAGATACGCGCGGTCGCGAGATCTGCTTGATGTAGAGGACACTTTGCATGCGCATCTCCAGAAGGGAGGACCCCGGGGGTCGGACAGCAAGTGTCATACCAACTGTTGATTTCGTGAAAATCAACCGTCGGGACAAAGGCTTGAAAGGCGGACGGTTGGTTGCAAAGTAAGTGCATTGAAGCAATCATGACATAAGGAGGAAAGGCGACAGCGCCATTTGCGCGAGCCGCGGCACGAGTTGGCGGGAGGG
>NZ_LBIX01000154.1:0-70775 GCF_028128655.1 Bradyrhizobium sp. CCBAU 45394
GCCCCTGGCCAGCTTATCGCTGGCGGGGCAGGAGCACGGCCGGACCATCCCATTAGCGGACATTGGTCGCATTCAAACGCCAGTAACGTGCTAGTCTTCCCATGGCGGGGTTAACGGGCTCGAAGGGTAGATTTCGATGACTTCCGACGTCGGGCGGGAACAATTGCTTTCCGCAACACCGCCAAGTCGAGACGAACTTTCATATCGATTGGAGCAACAATCCTTACTTGGGGATTTCGGCCGCATAGCGATGCTGACCCGCGACTTCACGCTAATACTGCAACGCGCAACGGAATTATGCGCACAGGGTCTGAGAGTTCGCTTCGCTAAGGTCTTAGAATTTCTTCCAGATGAAAAACGCCTTATGGTTCGCGCCGGCGTCGGTTGGGCGCCCGGGACCATCAATATCGTTTCGCTTAGCACGGATACCGGGTCGCCAGCAGGGTATGCATACCAGACTGGAAAGAGCGTCATATCAAACCATCTAGAAGCGGAGACGCGTTTCCGTACGCCTCAGCTCCTAGCGGATCATGGTATCAGGCGGGCAATCAACGTGCTGATAGAACGGGGGGCAGAGGGCAATCAGTCCTTCGGCGTGCTGGAAGTCGATAGTACCGACCCTGGCGAGTTCGACGAGGCGGACGCACACTTCCTTGCGGGCTTCGCCAGCCTGCTTGGCATCGCCATCGAACGCCAGCAGGCCGACGCCAAGCTTCAGAAGGCCCTCGAGCATCAGGAATTGCTGACACGAGAAATGAGCCATCGTGTCAAGAACAGCCTGACTTCGGTTGTCGGCCTCCTTCGCGTGCAAGCACGGAGTGCACAATCCGAAGAAGTCAGGAATGCGTTAGACGATGCGAGTGCGCGCGTGGAAACCATCGCCCAAGTGCATGATCACCTATGGCGTGGTTCGCAAATCGGCTTTGTCGACCTGGAAGATTTTATGACCGAGCTTTGCAAAAAATTGAAGGGGGCAACCGAGGGGCTCTCCTTGCACTGCCATGCAGACTCAATGTTGCTTTCTGCGGATCACGCAATTCCGCTAGGATTGTTGGTCAACGAGCTCGTTACCAACGCGGTGAAGTATGCTTACCCGGAAGGCAAAGGCGCGATCGAAATCTCTGCCCGCGAGATAGAGGGACAACTTCGCCTCGAAGTTTCCGACCAAGGC
The DNA here is from genome assembly GCF_028128655.1 of Bradyrhizobium sp. CCBAU 45394. Taxonomy (NCBI): domain Bacteria; kingdom Pseudomonadati; phylum Pseudomonadota; class Alphaproteobacteria; order Hyphomicrobiales; family Nitrobacteraceae; genus Bradyrhizobium; species Bradyrhizobium sp. CCBAU 45394. Next base: position 1,172 of record NZ_LBIX01000154.1, read on the forward strand.
ATCGGCCTGCCGGATGGCTTTGACATCGATCAACCGCGCACCAGTTTGGGGTTTAAGGTCGTCAAAGGCCTGGTTGGCCAGCTTCAGGGACATATAGCCGTTGTTACTGGCGCGACGAAAGGAGCGCGGTTTTTGGTAAACTTACCTATTCTTCGCAAGAAGGTGATCTGAAGGGGGCCATAACGATTCCGCCGACCTTGCTCGCTCGTGCCGACGAGGTGATCGAATAACGCCAGTCATTGCTGCCGTGCGTGAGTCTCCTGTTGGCCCGAATGCGAAGTCTAAGCAGCGTCCCCGGCCGTCGGCTCATGGGGGTAAACCGGAAGCAACAGGCCGCCCCTCCGAAGGGCGCTCATGACCCGAAGGCGACATCCGATGATAGTGGCCGGCCGTCCGCAACAACAGGTCAGAAAATCTGTTCCTGCAGAGTAGCCTGATTTGATATGCTCTCATTCCCCCATTGTCCATTTGCAGGGAGTAGCAGCATGAAAAAGCAGCTCTTTGCCGCCGCCGCTTTGATCGCGTTTGCAAGCTCTGGGATAGCGCAAGACAAGCACATCCAGGTTACGCCTGACGCACTGATCTGGAAGGATAACCCAGCATTTCCGAAGGGCGTTCAACTCGCCGCTCTGGTAGGCGACCAGACAAAGGCCGGAGACACCGTCGTCTTACGCATCAAGTTTCCCGCCAACTTCCAAATGCCCCCGCACACTCATCCTTATTCCGAGGTCGTAACGATAATCAGTGGTACTATCGGAACGAGCCAAGGTGAAAAGTTCGAGAAGAAAGGCGAACTGTTGAAACCGGGCGCATTGTGGGTGTATCCGGCAAAACACGCGCATTACGCATGGACCGGCAACGAAGAGGCGGTTCTCCAAGTTCAGTTCACCGGCCCGGGAGGTATTGACTACGTCAACCCGGCTGACGATCCGCGCAAGAAATAGCTGTCGGCGCCCAGCCTAAAGCTGGCAGATTTGTTATAGCCCGACGAGGTGATCGCTACGAGTTGGTGCCGCGCACGAGGCCGTTGCTGGCCCATGAGCGAAGTGGCGACACGTTTCATTGAGGTCCGCTTGGTGGGGTAGAGCGGACTGACTTTGCTCACTCTGAGTTCTTCGCATTTTGACCCATCTCGGACTCGTGCTGTGACGAGAGCGGTCGGAGCTGATATCCGACACACGGCGAGCGCGAGAATCAACGCGGCTCTTTGCTAGGCTCTCTCCAACCTCTCACTCCGGCAGACCCGCTTTGCGCAAACCATCGGCAATGCGCTGAAACTCGGCAAGGAAGACGGCGTTGTCGGACCATCCCTTGCCATCCTGCAACCACTCGGTGACGGTGTAGCTCGGCCTGAGCCGACGAAGCTCGGCAACTGCAGCGTAAGCTTCACGCTCATGTCCCGTTAGTGCGTGGGCGGCGGCGAGATCTGCGTAGGCAATCCAAAGAGGCTGCACCGCGATGGAGCGGCCGCACCAATCAATCGCCCCCTCATACTGCCCGAGATGGGAGTGTGCATGGCCGATGTAGAAGTACCACGTGCTTAGCAGCGGATCACGGGGGCTGAGCTGGATGGCCATTTGGAGCGGCGCAAATGCCTCCGCGGAACGGCCGACGCGGATCTTGGCGGCGCCGAGCGCGCCATGGGCCGGGGCCAGGCTGGGGTTGATCGCGATTGCCGCTTCGTACTCGCCGACCGCGGCCTCAACATTCCTACCGCTGGCCCGCTGGATCTCTCCCCTCACAAAATGTGCCATCGCATCACTGGGAAACTTTGACAAGACCTGGCCTACGGCGCTCTCAGCACGCCGTAGCTGATCTGCCGGCGCATCTGTCCAACGATAGTTGACCTCCATTGCCAGAGTCTCAGCCAGGCCCACCAACGCCTTCGGGAAGCCTGGATCGATTTGGAGCGCACGTTCGAAAAGGGCTCGCGACTGCGACAACTGCTCGCGCGAATAGGGTTGGTTGAGCACAGCCCACCCCCGCATCGTGAGATCGACCGCGTCAGGGTTGTTTGGCCGCATAACCTCCGCGTCGCGGCTTTCCTGGTTTGTCAGTTCAAGATCAAGCCGCCGCGCCAGTCGACCGGTGATGATATCCTGAAGCTGCATCGATTTGGACCAGTCACCGTCGACGCGCTCCGACCAGATCTCGGCGCCAGTCCGGGCATCAATCAGCCTGGCATTGATCCGGACCAGTGAGTCCGTTCTGCGCAGGCTGCCGTCAAGGATGTAGCGTACGCCGAGTTCGCGGCCAACGCGCTTCGGGTCAACATTCTTGTAGGCGCGGGCTGTGCTGGGCGCGATCACAAAGCTATCCTCGATCCGTGAAAGATCGGCACTCAGGTCGTCAGTAATACCTTCAGCAAAGTATTCCTGCTCGGATGCATTGCTTAGATTCGTGAATGGCAGCACGACAATCGACAGGCGATGGTTCAACGGCTGCGGCTCGCCTTGATGCAAATACCAATAAGCTACGCCGCCGCTCAGAAGAAACAGCAAGGCAATCACTAGAGCCATCCGAGCGCGCCGCGCACGAAGCGCCGGCCACAGGCGGATCGGAAAGCCACCAAACATGTTTGGAAACCAACCAATCTGCGGCGTGTCACGGTGCAGCAACGAGGCCTGTGGGCGCGTTGCTGCATTGCATGGCCGCATTCGATAGACCCGGACCGGACGGGCAATGTTTTTGAGGTTCTGCTCGCCCAGATCGCCGAACTCAACCCCGACCTTGCCTTGGACTTGATCGTAGGCAGAAGACGAGATGCAGATGCCGCCGGGCTCTGCGACGCCCTCAAGCCGCGCCGCAATATTGACGCCGTCCCCAAAAATGTCATGAGGTTCAACAATTACGTCGCCGATATTGATGCCCACACGGAAAGCAATGCGCCTGTCTTCCACATCACCGATTGTAAGTTCATGAATGCTGGTCTGGAACTGCATCGCGGCTCGAACCGCCTCGACCGCGCTCGGAAACTCGGCCAAGAACCCGTCCCCGGTGTTCTTCACGATGTGGCCACCGTGTTCAGCGATTGCCGGCTGGACAGCTTCCGTTAGCAGCGCGCTTAGCTTGGCGTGGGTAGCCTCTTCGTCATTGTGCATGAGCCGCGAATAGCCAGCCACGTCGGCGGCCAAAATCGCCGATAACCTGCGCTCGACCCGGACTGGTCGCTCTTGCACCATGGCCCGCAATCCAACCCGGCACATTTGTACGACGGATCACACGGCTGTGCCAAACGCGGGATCCTACCTAGAAGTGGATATCGGTCATCGCCATCTAGTCGACACGTCAGCCGCGTTGACCGATGTCCGCTCCGGCTTATCCGAACATTCTCGAAGACGCGACGCTATGTCGTCGAATGGCCCGAACGCGAAGCCCGGGCTGGCTTTGAAATCGTCCGGTTGTCGCGCCAGACCGGACGTGACCGGCGGCGGTCAGGACGGCGCCTGTTGACCCTGAATTGGACTTCCTCTGTTCATGGAAAATTGAGTATTTGCTGCGGCATGGGTTGACGCAATAATACGGCACTACCAAAACGTGTGATGTTGACGTCGCCGGTCAGAAACCGAATTTAGCATGATCCCTCGCTGCAAAGCCTTCTTAGCTCTACTTGCTGCTACCAGCTTATCTGTCGTGGCTTGTTCTCCCAAGGAGACCGAGTGTGGCCGCCGTTGATAAAGTCCATCGCGTCGTTCTTTTCTTCGCGGGTGCTGGGATCTTTTTTTTCGTGAACAGGCAGTCGTTGTTCCTGCTATTGTCGTGGGGCCTGAACTTAGCTTCGGCGGCATACCTGTCATCGATTTTTATCTACGGCTGCCTATTTTTCCTTTGTGATTGGATGAGTTCGCGAGAGAGGCTTAGGAAGCCGGTCTATTTCTTCCTTCGCGGTGCAAGCCTCGCTGCTCTGTACTTGGCTCCCTACCTGGTTCCTGCCGTGGCTCCAATTGGCTCTTCCACGTATATTTCGCTGCTCATTGTCGTGAGCGCGATCATCATTTTCGCCGGTCAGTTGCTAATGCGCATCATGTTCTCCGTGACCGAAGAGCGAAGCTTCTACGGCTAGCTGTCCTAGCATCCCCCACGTTGTCTGCTTAAGGGGGCAAACATGAAACGGCCGGCCCAACTGCCAAACGATGCTCGTGACCCTATTCGGAAGTCATGTGGTCGATGCGCGCAACTCCCATTATTTTTCTGGCGCAAAATTCTGGTTGGTCAGTGGAGACGCGATTGGACGCTGAATGCGTATAAACGGCTTGCTGGCTCCCGCGTGGCAGCTATTGCAGCCGCTGGTAAGCTCGTCGAAGGCGGCCGTAAATTTGGTGCTGCTCTTTGCTCTAATGGCCTTTTCAAGCTCCTCTATCCGTGGATCGATGATGGTCTTGATCATCTCAGCGACAGGGATGCCTTCATATGTTGGAAAAAGCCTTGCGGCGTCCTCTAAGCCTTCCTTGATCTCGTCGATCTCATAAGCAGCGAGGTCCCAGTTATTTTGTTCGCCAGCAAACCATAGCTTGGCGTGGCGAAGCTGCGTAGCTGTCATGAATTCGCCAAGGCCCGGTTGGTAGGGCTCTTTTGCTGGCTGCGCGGCTGCGAACACTACCGAAGCAGCAAGCGCAATGGTGGCAGTGACTATCCACTTCATTCGTGGTCTCCCGAGAGATGGCAATTGGCCAATTTCCCAGGCATAGCTCAGGCTATCCAATTCGGGAAGAAAGCACATTCATCTTTGGCTGCCTGACACTGCGAGCCCTCACTTTGATTGATGTGCGATGATGACCGCTTCTGGCCCGAATGCGAAGTTTAGGCAGCGTCCCGGGTGGTCGGCTCATGGAGGTAGACCGGAAACAACCGGCCGCCCCTTCGAACGGCGGTCATGACCCAAACGCGACATTCCGGGCTTCAAAGGCATTTGATCGGCAATAATCCGTAATTCCTGTCTCGACAGGAACGTCGGAACGTCACCAGGATGGCCGAAATTTTCCTGCCCGCCGATCTATCAGTCGCGCGAGTTTCCTGCCTCAGGCGGCTTAGCGAGCTGCGGCTCCAACCTCGCGGACATATATCGAAAGTCGGGAGTCTATGTTGGCCGCTCCGAATGGCGCGAGGCCGGCGGATATACCGGTGCTGCGACATACGGCGTTCGAACTCGTATTCAACCTGAACACAGCAAGGGTGCTTGGTCTTACGGTGCCATACCTTTGCGGCCGCCGATGAAGTGATCGAACGGCATAGTCGACGGTAACGGCGCGCGAAGCCGTAAGCTTCTTCGCACGGTACCTGAGATGCGTCCCAGAAATCGGGCGCTTCAACGACCGCAATGCCGGGAGTGACGACACTGGACGCCACTCCCGATCAAGAGCTGTCAGGCTTATTCGGCCGCGATCGGGTGCGCGGTCCAACCCTGACCGTGGCTCGAGAACGCGAAGCCCTCGTAGTCCTTTTCGGCGACCTCGGCGCACTTCCTGCGATAGCCGCCGACGCCTTCCGGGCCGAGATACGGCAAGAAGCGGTGCGCCTTGCCGTCAATGTTGGCCCCCATGTACCAGGAATTGGCGCTAGTCATCAGAGTTGCGTTCACGACCTCTGCGACGTGAGCACCCCACGCGTCCTGCGCCTCCGGCGTCGCTTCGATCGTCGTAAGCTTGTTCCTACGCATGTGGGCGATGCATTCCGCAATCCACTCGACGTGCTGCTCAATTGACACCGGCATATTCGACAGCACCGAGGGGCTTTGCGGGCCGGTGATCGTGAACAGGTTCGGATAGCCCGCTATGGCCACGCCAAGATAAGTCTGCGGGCCAGCCTCCCATTCCTGCGCCAGCATCCTGCCGCCGCGGCCCTTGATGCCAAGTGCCTTCAGCGGGCCGGTCAACGCGTCGAAGCCGGTGGCGATGACGATGATATCGAGCGGATACTCCTTGCCGCCCGCGCGAACGCCATTCGGCGTGATTTCCTCGATCGAGCCATCGGTGGCCGCATCCACCAGCAGCACGTTCTTCTTGTTAAAGGTTTCGAAGTAATTGGTGTCCAGGGGCTGCCGTTTGGTGCCGTAGGGATAGGTCTTGGGCGTCAGCTTTTCAGCAGCCACCGGATCATTGACGATCGAGCGGATCTTGCGCTTGAGGTAGTCGGCGATGATATCGTTCGCTTCCTTGGAGAAGAACATATCCTGGTAGTTGGCCAGCCAGAATGCGAAGCCGCCGGCGTCCCACATCCTGTCGAACTCCTGCTCACGCTCCTCGGGAGTGGTATCGAGGACCCCCTTTGGCAGGAAGTTGAGTTCGAACCCAAAGAACGAACCTTTGATGCGCTGGCGGATCCCATCGTAATCGGCCTTGCGCGCCCTGGTGACCTCGGGGTCGACGCGGCCGTTGCGCGCTGGCACGCAGAAGGCGGGCGTACGTTGGAACACCGTGAGGTGCTTGGCCTGCTGCGCAATCTCCGGGATTGCCTGCACCGCGGTCGCGCCGGTGCCAATGACTCCGACCCGCTTGGCGGTGAAGTCGACGCCGTCATGCGGCCATTGGCTGGTGTGGTAGCATTTGCCCTTGAACGACCCCAAACCTTTGAACGGCGGCATATTGGCGGTCGACAAAGCGCCGACTGCGGTGATGACAAAGCGGGTTGTGACTGAGTCGCCCTTGTCGGTGCGCACTGTCCAAAGCTCGCTGTTGTCGTCAAAGATGACCTCGACAACGCGTTTGCCGAATTGGATGTCAGGCTTCAAGTCAAAGCGCTCGGCGCAATGCTCGAGATAGCGCAGAATCTCATCCTGCTCCGGATAGCGCTCGGACCAGTTCCACTCCTGCAGCAGGTTCTTGTCGAACGTGTAGCAATAGATGTAGCTGTCGGAATCGCAGCGCGCGCCGGGATAGCGATTCCAGTACCAGGTGCCGCCAACCCCGTCGCCGGCCTCAAACACGGTGACGTTGAGGTCGAGCTTGTCGCGCAGCGAATGCAGCATGTACATGCCGGAGAAGCCTGCACCAATGATGACGGCATCGAAGTGGGTCTTCGCGCTTGCTCCTGGCGAACTACCTTGCGCAGTCATGATGTTCCTCCCGTTGTGAGCGCTCGTTGTCGGCACAGAGCAGCCTCTCTGTGCGCCGTCGTTTCGGTTGGGTCGTTGCGACGCCGGTCCGGCAAAAGGTCAGACCGGCATCGTCCGTGATCGAAGGCTAGGTCGGCCGCCCTTACGCGGCCACGCGCACCTCGCCGCTCTGATAGGCCGCCGTCTCGAAGTTCATGTAGCCGACAAACGAAGTCGGATCTCCGAAGGGAAGGATCTGCGTCGCCCAATAGCCACCGAACCCGTTCTTGCGGTCGATCCAGTAGAAGGTGTTAGCGAGGCCGGCCCAACCGAGCGACCCGGCCGGCCTTCCTGTCGGCGCGTCCTCGTCGTTGAGCATGAAGGTGTAGCACCAGGACTTCTTCAGACCCGGGAAGAACTCGGCATTGTTCGACAGTGTCGCAATCACGCCAGGCAGCATGACCACGGTCTGGCCCTCCCTGAGGCCGTTGCGGACGGCGGCGGCGACCGTCTCCTGCTTGAGCACGCGGCCATTTGGCCCCGCCCCATCGTTCAGCCACATGCGGATGAACTTCATGTACTCGCCGATCGAGGCGTAGAGCCCGTGGCCACCCATGTGGACTTCCGGGTCAGGCGGCAGCTGCATATCGGGAAGCGGGGTCAGCGACCCGTCGGCTCCGCGCTGGTGGATGACGGCAAGGCGCGACCGCATCGAAGGGGTCAGCGAGAAGACGATGTCCTCCATCCCAAGCGGCGCAAAAATTCGCTCCTTCATGACTTCGCCGAGGCGCTTGCCGCGGATGCTCTCGACGATCTGGCCACACCAGTCAAGGTTGCTGCCGTATTCCCATTTGTCACCGGGATCGAACAGCAGTGGTGTCATCAGCGACGCCTTCGAGCAGGTGACGACGCTCGGCTGGCCCTGCTCCTGGGCCAGGCGGAAATAGCTGGCGTTAAAGAAGTCGTAGCCGAGGCCAGCCGTATGCAGCATCAGCATTCGGGTGGTGATGTCGCGTTTCGGCGTCCGCAGCTTCGGCTTTCCGCCGGCATCGAATCCTTCGAGCACTTCGAGCTTACCGATCTCGGGAACATAGCTCTTCGCCGGGGCATCCAGGTCGAGCTTGCCTTCCTCGACGCATTGCAAGATGGCTGTGCCTGTGATGGCTTTCGTGGTCGAGAAGATGGCAAAGACGGTATCGGCCGTCATTGGCTGACCGCTGCCAAGCATACGCTCGCCGGCGACGCCCTCGTAGATGTTGGCCGACCGATCAGTGATCATCGCGACCACGCCGGGAACACGGTCTTTGCCCGTGACGACGCTTTGCAAAACTCCGTCACATGCGCTTTTCAAGTTGCTACCCATCGCGGCTCCTCCGTTGAAGTTTGCCAAATTGATCCTGTTTCTCCTCGACAGGCTGCGGGTGGTCCCAGCGGACAATCTCGACTGTTATACGTGTGGAAGTCGCGCTCCAGTCTGATTGCCCCAACACCGCCTGCGCGGACCAAAGTCGCGCCGTAGCCGTAGCAGCAATAGTGATGAGCGTGTCGGTCATGATCTGGCTCGAGGTCAGGGATTTCGACCGAGCGTTGGCAAGATTAGAGCGAATTCTTGCACGCGGCTACGCATTTCCGTTTGGCATAGAAAGCGCAGACCTTTTTTACCGAGCATGTCAACGATGCTGACTCTTGACACTTTCATCCCGGCACATCAGGCCGACATGAGATTTTAATCGAGCTGTGCGGCGACGTTACGCTCGTGGCCCATCAGCGAAGTAGCGGCGCACCTCGTTAAGGTCCGCTCAGTGAGGCACGGTGGACTAGATTTTCTTAGGTTGAGTTCTTCGCATTCTGACCCATCTCAGACAACTCTCAAAAGGATCAGTCGCGTTGGTGCGGTGCCGCCTGAGCCTCGCTGATTCAACGTCAGGTGAGAACGGTATGCCGCGCTCTATGGTAGGCGACTTGAAGGCAAGACTGCAAAGACCGGCATGGCGAGCAACCGCACTGTCACTGCAATTGCCGTGTCTTACTTAAGGGGGTGCAGTCCGGCACTGTCACCGCAATTTCGAAGGATCGTCCACTCATCTCGACGATTCTGACGTCCTTGTCAGAAATTAACTCATTCGTCATCGGACATTGAGCGCTATTCCGCGAGATATAGGAACCGCAGGAGATCCACTGCATTCAAACTTGGCTAACAGCGCAGGTGACGAGCTCGCCGCGCGTTGGCGCAGCTCATCTCAGAAGAGGAGTTGATGATGAGGAAACTCACGATCCTAGCAGCAGGCGTATCCCTGCTTGCAGGCGCCTGCCCAAGCTATGCAGCAGACCACCTGTTCACCGCCGTGGCTGCGGGCGGACTGTCGACTACGACGAGCCAACCATTCCTGAACGGAATCAACAATCCAGGTCGGCCGGGTGACGAAGTCCCGGGTCAAGGCAGCGTATTTCAGGGCGAGGACCATACCGTCCCGGCAACGGATACGACGACCGGGGTGAAGATTCTTAAGACACCTCCGCCCGCACTGACCGGGACGAAGACTGTGCCCACCGGCAGCCCTTCGGTGCCCTAATCCAGCCGACTGCGATCGTTTCGGATCGCGCCAAAAGCGGCGCGTTCACCATCAGGTCTTCTGGTCTGAACGCGCCGCGCCTGCGGCGTTGCCAAGAAGGGGGGCCACGTTCAGCATGGAGCACCGCAAGAGCTAATGCGGCGAGGCTATCATTCGCACGGATAATCAACTGAGTTTACATCGAAAACTTCTGATGCGCGCAACACTGGGAGGCGTTGCGATTGCTGTTGCGTATCCGTTGTGGGCACCGGATAGCCCGGTCTCCGCAATTGGGGATAATCATGACAATCTGCGCTACGTCAGCATCACGCGCGATAACGTTGTTCAGAACGTCACTGCTGCCGGAACGCTCGAAGCCGTCGACACCGTCGAGGTCAGCTCACAGCTGTCGGGTCAGGTCGCCAAACTCATGGCTGACCACAATTCCCGCGTACGCGCCGGCGAGCCGCTTGCGGCGCTTGACAGCGCGACCTTTGAAGTCTTGCTCAAGGAAACGGAGGCTGCGCTCGCGGTCGCGTTGGCACAACAGGAAGAGGCCAAGGCAGCCATCGAGGGCGCACAGGCACGCCACGATGACGCTTTGCGGGAGCTTCAGATCAAGGCTGCGCTCAGCAAGAACGGCAGTGTTTCCCAGCGCGACGCCGAGCGAGCACAGATGACGGCTCGGGCGTTCGCCGCGGAATTGTCCGCGGCCAAGGCGCGCGAGCAGATACGCGCGGCCGGGGTAATGGCTGCGCGCGCTTCTCTGGAACGGGCTCGACTTGACCTCGAAAGAAGCACCATCAAGTCACCGATCGACGGGGTCGTGATTCGGCGCAGCGTCGAGCTTGGCCAGACGCTGGCTGCGAGCCTGCAGGCGCCGACGATCTTCACCATCGCGCGTGATCTTTCGGACATGCGCGTAAATGCATTCGTCAGCGAGGCTGATATCGGCGCGGTGCGAACCGGGCAGCGCGTTTTCTTCGGCGTGGATTCGTATCCGGGCCGCGTATTCGAGGGGCGCGTGCGCGAGATTCGGAAGGCTGCGCGGATGGTGCAAAACGTCGTGACCTACACCGTGATGATTTCGGCGCCCAATCCAGACGCTTTTCTGCTTCCGGGAATGACGGCCGACGTCCGCATCCTGGTTCAGGAGCATCAAGACGCGATGGTGGTTCCCAACGCCGCGCTGAGTTTTCGTCCGACCCGAGACGGCGGAAACAACCCTGCACCCGGTCAGGGCGTGATCTGGGTCCGCACGAAATCGGGTCATTTGGCTGCCGCCACCGTGTCACTGGGCGCTACCGGAGATTCGCTCACTGAGATCCGGTCGCCAGATCTCAAAATGGGCGAACAGGTTGCCGTCGGTTATCGGAGCAAACGTTAGATTGGAGCCGCTTGGCCGGTTAGCGCATGCGATCGCTCGTCACCCTCGACCATATCCACAAGCAACACCGGTTCGGTGACCAAAAGGTTCGCGCATTGTCCGACGTAAGCCTGAAAATTGATCGCGGAGAGTTCGTTGCGGTCATGGGCCCATCGGGATCTGGAAAATCGACGTTGCTTTCGATCCTCGGCTGCCTTGATCATCCCTCACGCGGCCGCTATTTTTTCGATGGCGAAGATATATTCGTGCAGTCGAAGGGACGCTTGAGCGAACTGCGAAACCGGCGCATCGGGTTCATCTTTCAAAACTTCAACTTGCTACCCCGGCTGACCGCGCTCGAGAATGTCGGCTTGCCGCTATTCTATCGGCGCGAGCCGCTGCGGAATCCGATCGCGAGGGCACGCGCTGCGCTCGAGCAGGTGGGGCTGGGCGGGCGAATGCACCATGTGCCTGCCCAGCTTTCCGGAGGTGAGCAGCAACGTGTTGCCGTCGCGCGGGCGATCGTCAACGGTCCCGACCTTCTCCTGGCCGACGAACCGACTGGCGCACTGGACACCAGCACGCGCTCGTCCATTCTAGCGCTTCTTGGCGAATTGCAGCGCGCCGGCCTCACGGTCGTGCTTGTAACCCATGATCCTGAGGTCGCGGCGTATGCGTGGCGAAGGATCAAGCTACGGGACGGCGCAATTGTCGGCGACCAGGGATGTGATGCTACCTCATGAGCGTTTGACCGGCGTGAGAGTTCAATGCGATCATTCAGTTATATCTATCTCGCGTTTCGGTCTGTGCGTGTGCACATACTGCGCTCCATTCTCGCAGTGACCGGCATTGTCATCGGCATTGCGGCCGTCCTGATCGTGGTCGCGGTGGCGGAGGGAGCCCGTGCCGAGGTTTCGAGACAGATCACCTCGCTTGGATCGAATCTGCTGCTCGTGCAACCTGGCGCGCAAGTCGCGCAGGGCGTACGACAGCAGGCGGGCACCATCCTTTCGCTCACGACGGGCGATGCAATCGCTGTCGCCCGCGAAGTGCCCGATGTTGTTATCGCGGCACCGTTCGTCGGCGAGCAGAAGACGACGATATCAGGAGACCTGAACTGGTCGACACTTGTTGCCGGTGTGACGCCCGTTTTTTTTGAAGCGCGCGGGTGGAGGCTTGCGGAAGGTCAGCTTTTCAACGATGACCAAGTCGCATCGGCCGCAAAAATAGCCGTCATTGGTCGTACCGTGGCGCGTGAGCTGTTCCGGGACAGTGATCCACTTGGCCGTTTTGTCCGTATTGAACGCTCGTCCTATCTCGTGATCGGAACGCTTGCCGAGAAGGGGCAGGATTTCACGGGGCGAGATCAGGATGACGTCATGTTCATTCCGCTGTCGTCGGCGAGAATCTTCGCCATTGGACGCAGTCAGGCCAATCCCGATGCCGTGCATTCGATTTTGGTGAAAACCGAATCCGCTCAGTCAATGCCCGCGGCAGAGACCGCGATTGCGCGCGTCCTGCGGCAACGTCACAAGATCGTCGGGCGCAAGGCCGACGATTTTCGAATTCAGAACCTCATTCAGGTCGCCCAGATGCGTGACCGAGCCTATCGCCAGTTTACGTTGCTGGTGTCCACGCTTGCAGGAATCTCATTGCTAGTCGGCGGCATTGGGGTGATGAACATCATGCTCGTGTCGGTGACCGAACGGATTAATGAAATAGGCATTCGACTGGCATTCGGCGCCCGACCGCAGGACATCCGTCGACAGTTTCTGTTCGAAGCGGTGCTCCTATGCACGATCGGCGGCCTGTTGGGACTGGCCGTTGGCTACGCATGCGCGCGCGTTGTTCCCGCCGCGCTAGGTTGGCCAACTGAATTCAACGAACGGATGGCGCTGATCGCGATCGCCTGCTCCAGTCTCATCGGCATTATCTTCGGTCTGCTACCCGCTCAGCGGGCGGCGCGTTTGGACCCGGCGGCGCTACTAAGGTCCGTGTAAGCGGTAACGCTCGACGCAGCTAAACGTCCGTGGCGCACCACTCTCGGCTCGCGCACAATACATGGCGATGATCAGGTCTGCGCCATGCCAATGACGTCTGGAGTGGCTCTTCGCGTCCGTACTGGGCCGTCTGTACCTGGTCTGCTTCTAGGGGCTAAGCAGACTGATCATCTCGGATGCGGCCGAACGCGGCTGCCGTCGTCGTGAACGGTGTAGTCGTTCGGAGCGATAAGGCGCAGGGTCAGCAAGTGGTCGACGAAGGCTCAGTGCTGTGTTTGATCGAGCGCTTTGAGCAACGCGTGCAGAAATGCGCTGGCATGGTCGTAGCTCGAACTGCCGTCAGCCACCGCGTGAGCGCGCAGGCAGAGTTGTTCGCCTATAGTTTCAGGACCAGTTGCCTCGGCGCACTCTGACCATAGATCGAGAAGGTCATCAGGAATATATCGGCTGGACATGAACAGGTGGAGCAGCCGAGACGCACCGTGGTGGTTTTCGTTGTGTTGCGCCGCGAATGCAAAGAGCGCGAACAAGCCTTTAAAATCATCACGGGATACTGCTCGCCTAGCCATGGAAATACTCCGACTGGAAACAGCATTCAGCAAATCAATTGAAGAATACTAGCTGGCTTTGTGTGTCCCAACAACGCAAGGAATCCTGTCGCATCGGACCGGGAAAATATCGCAACCTAAATGCGAAAATACCCCGTGGCCTTCAACCCTAAAGGGCTGCCGGGGCGCGCCGCTTGGCAATCGCCAGATATGAAACATCGTTAGTTTGAGACGGACCCGTTGAGGCAGTCTGTCCAAGAGCGAACTTACGGCGACGTGGTTGGGAAAAGATGGCGGATCGGGGCCGGTCGCACCGGTTCACAGAGCTGAGAAGCTGCCCGTGCACGATCGCCGCGATTGGACTCTTCGCGAGGCGCGTCGTCCTGGTATGATTGGCAATCTCTTTATTTTGGGCGGCGAGCGTCGGTCGCTGTTTTCGGGATTGGAGGCTCCTCAGGATGATTCCGGGCGGTTTCCCCCTCGAACTCGTCGGCGGCGCAGGCTTCGACGCGCTCGCGCAATACGGTGCGCAAGTGTTGGACCGCGGCTGACCGCTAGGAAATCAGCAAAGGCTCGGCGTCGCTGCCGAGCCTTATTGTTGAGCTCTGAATGTCGGATTTAGAAGTCCATACCCCCCATGCCACCCATGCCGCCGCCGCCCGGAGGCATGCCGCCCGCACCGGTGTTCTTCTTCGGCACTTCCGCCACCATAGCTTCGGTGGTGATCAGGAGCGCTGCGACGGACGCCGCGTTCTGGATCGCCACTCGAACCACCTTAGTCGGATCGATGATACCCTTGGAGACCAGGTTGCCGTATTCGCCGGTCTGCGAGTCGTAGCCGTACGAGTACTGATCCTTTTCGAGGATCTTGCCGACGATGACCGAGCCGTCCTCGCCCGCGTTGATTGCGATCTGGCGGGCCGGGTAGGACAACGCCTTGCGCACGATCTCGACCCCGGTCTTCTGGTCGTCATTTTTGGTGCGAATGCCCTTGAGGTGCTCGGAGGCACGCAGTAGCGCAACGCCGCCGCCTGGCAGGATGCCTTCTTCAACCGCCGCGCGGGTCGCATGCATCGCATCGTCGACGCGATCCTTGCGCTCCTTCACCTCGACCTCAGTCGCGCCGCCGACGCGGATCACCGCGACGCCGCCCGCGAGCTTGGCAAGACGCTCCTGCAGCTTCTCACGGTCGTAGTCCGAGGTGGTCTCCTCGATCTGCGCCTTGATTTGCGCCACGCGCGCTTCGATGTCGGCCTTCTTGCCGGCGCCGTTGACGATCGTGGTGTTCTCCTTGTCGATCATCACCTTCTTGGCGCGACCGAGCATATTGAGCGTGACGTTCTCGAGCTTGATGCCGAGGTCTTCCGAGATCGCCTGGCCGCCGGTTAGGATCGCGATGTCCTGGAGCATGGCCTTGCGGCGATCGCCGAAGCCCGGAGCCTTGACGGCCGCGACCTTCAGGCCGCCGCGGAGACGGTTGACGACGAGGGTGGCGAGCGCTTCGCCTTCGACGTCTTCGGCGATAATCACAAGCGGCTTGCCGCTCTGCACCACGGCTTCCAACAAGGGAAGTAGTTCATTCAACTGAGATAGCTTTTTCTCATTAATCAGGACGTAGGCATCATCCATTTCAACGCGCATCTTATCGGCGTTGGTGACGAAGTAGGGCGAGATATAGCCGCGGTCGAACTGCATGCCCTCGACAACTTCGAGTTCGGTCTCGAGCGACTTGGCTTCCTCAACGGTGATGACACCCTCGTTGCCGACCTTCTTCATGGCGTCGGAGATGAACTTGCCGATCTCCGCATCGCCATTGGCTGAAATCGTGCCGACCTGGGCGATTTCCTCGTTCGAGGTGACCTTCTTGGAGTTTTTGACGAGGTCGGCGACCACGGCTTCCACAGCCATGTCGATACCGCGCTTCAGATCCATCGGGTTCATGCCGGCGGCAACCGACTTGGCGCCTTCACGGACGATCGCAGCGGCGAGCACGGTCGCGGTGGTGGTGCCGTCGCCAGCCGCGTCTGCGGACTTGGAGGCGACTTCGCGCACCATCTGGGCGCCCATGTTCTCGAACTTGTCCTCGAGCTCGATCTCCTTGGCGACGGTGACGCCATCCTTGGTAATACGGGGAGCGCCGAACGACTTGTCGAGGACGACGTTGCGGCCCTTCGGTCCGAGCGTCACTTTTACCGCATTGTGGAGGATGTCGACACCGCGCAGCATGCGGTCGCGGGCATCGACTCCGAATTTGACTTCTTTTGCTGACATAGTGGGTTTCCCTGAGTTTTTGACTTGGTTTCACCCTTGATGAGGCGCTCGACAGGCGCTTGAGCGGTGGACTAGGCGGCCTTCTTCTTGGAAGACACGTCGGTGAGAACGCCCATGATGTCGCTCTGCTTCATGATCAACAGCTCCTGGGTGTCGATCTTGACTTCGGTGCCGGACCACTTGCCGAACAATACGCGGTCACCGACCCGGACGTCGATCGGGATCAGCTTGCCGGCTTCGTCACGACCGCCGGGGCCAACGGCGATGACTTCACCTTGGGAGGGTTTCTCCTTGACCGTGTCGGGAATGATGATGCCGCCAGCGGTCTTCTCTTCCGCGTCGATGCGCTTGACCACGACCCGGTCGTGAAGCGGACGGAATTTCATGCTCTCCTCCTATCTTCTAGTCGCTTTTTGAAATAGCAGTCGAAGCTAGCGAGTGCTGACCGCTCCGAAAATAAGCCGGCTTGGTCGGCAAACAAGACAAAGCCGCGAAGGATTTCGAAAATCCGTCGTCCTCACCGGTCCGCGGAGGGCCCATTCAGAGCCACCTAAAGGAGCCCCTGGAATCAAGTCTGGGCTGGTCGGAGGAAGCCGCTGAGGAAACTTTAGGCGGGCTTGTACCGTCTGCCCAGGTTGTTGTTTGGCTTTGCCATCCAAATGGCTAGCCGGGCAGGGTTGCGCGCGTCTGGATTAGCCTGTTCGGGTACAATGATGCCGCGTCCAACGGCAGTCTAGACCCGCGGCGGTACGCGGAGAGGCCGGCAAATCTTGTCCCTCTCGCCTACCCAGAGCACCTGGGATGCAGCGGAAAAGGAACTTTCTTTCTAGATTCTCTCCCTTCGCCAGTCCTGCTGCCAAACCCTGCTTGACTCTTCCAGCAAGGCCACGACGTACCTTATGAGCGTTGTCCTCGCGAGCGCCCTGCCTCTGCGTTCGTCACATAAGACGATCGATGATCCCAAGGAAGCGGTCGCAAGACGCCGCGAGACGCTTGTCAGGAGCTGTCGCGATGCCTAGCAGCAAACCGGATCGTGCGGAAGCTGCCTCCGCATACCAGGGCTATAGTGGAGCAGGCGCCAATCCGAACGACAGCATTTCCCTGGCGATGGAGAGGTCTGGTGTCCCGTCCGGCAATTGCATTAGCACCGCCAATCCAGCGATCGTTATGTCCTTGGCGCGTGGGCGAAGGGTCTTTAGCAACGCGTCGCCTCGCGCTGCATAGACACGCTTCGTACGTCGAAGATGCCGCATATAGTGGCCGTCACGCATGAATTTCGCAGTCGCGAGTTGCACAGACGGCCCAGGCGCCGGCGCGAGACACGCCGCGACCTCGGCGAACTGAGACGTCAGCGACGGAGAAGCGACCAGAAAGCCCAGCCGCAGGGTGGGGGTCAGAGTCTTGCTGAAAGATCCGATGTGAATGACGCGCCCGGCGCGATCGAGCGAGGCAAGTGCCGGTGTGGCCCGACCCTTCAGTTGAAGCTCGCTCAGATAGTCATCCTCGATCACCCACGCCCCTTTCTGAGCGGCCCAGTCGAGAAGGCGCAAGCGCCTCTCCAGCGACAACGTGCACCCGAGCGGCGCCTGCTGCCCTGGAGTTACAACAACCAGCGCCGCATCGGGCTCATGGTTCAGGCCATAACTGACATCAATGCCGTCCGCATCAACCGGGATTGGGGCGAGCGACAATCCTGCGAGCTCCAGGCCATGCCGGGTGATTGGGAAGCCTGGATCCTCCATCCAGACTCTTCTCCGTTCGAGGCCGAGCACACGGAGCGCCAGTCCCAAGCCGCTGCAGTAGCCGCCGGTGATGATGATCTGAGAAGCTGTACACTCGATACCGCGCGCGATAGCAAGATACGCCGCGATCTCCCGCCGTAGTTCCAGCTCACCACGAGCGTCCGGATATATCGCCGGCCCACTCATTTCCACGCGAATAGCGGACGAACGAATCCGGGCGACGAGCTTGGCGGGGAAAGTTTCATGCGCGGGCACGCCCATCTGGAAAATCGCCGGCCCCGCAGTGAGCTCCCGATACATCTCCATGAACGAGCCGGGATCGGCTGTTTCTTCCTGTCGAGCAGCAATGGAAGGACGATCCGCGACATGCGTTCCGGCCGCGCGGGAAGCGACGATGAGTTGAGCAGCGGACAGCTTTTCGTACGCCGATCGCACCGTGCCTCGAGCGACACCGAGTTGGGCTGCCAGGTCCTGCCAGGAGGGCAGACGCGCTCCCGGAGCGAGCACGCCGTTCTCGATGGCGGCCCTGATGCCTTTGCGGATCTGTTCGGCCAGGGGCGTCTTAGCAGATCGATCAAGCTCCAACCGCAGCGGCTTGGTCATGCCCCCTTGGTACACGATTTTTGTGCGTTCTTGGTGCTTTTTTCCGGACCAGAGCAGCCGCACCTATGCGGGATAAAGGAGAACACCACCATGAAAATACGATTCATCTTTGGCGCGGCTTTCGCTGCCGTTGCCATCGCCACTGCAACGCCTGCCGTCGCCCATGGCGGCGGCGAAACGGTCACGCCGCGCTTTCAACAGATGATCCCCAACATTCCCGGCAAGTCACTGAAGGCCATGATCGTCGACTATACGCCGGGCGGGGCGTCAGCTCCGCACATCCACGCCAAGTCGGCTTTCATCTTCGGCTACGTTCTGTCGGGAGAAATCGAGTCCCAGGTGAATGACGGACCCAGGCGGGTCTACCGCGCCGGCGAAAGTTTTTACGAGACGCCAGGCTCGCGCCATTCCATCAGCCGCAATGCCAGCAAGACCAGGCCAGCAAGGCTGCTCGCCGTGTTCGTCGTTGATACCGACGACAAGGAACTGACTACCCCGATCAAATAACACTTGTCATCAAGGAGCAAAAAATGAGCAAGCGTCTCGACTACAATCAGATTGCACCGACAGGCGTGAAAGCGCTCGGCGGCGTCTACGGTTACATAATGCAGAGCAACCTTCCACCCGCGCTGGTCGACCTGGTCTACCTGCGAATTTCACAGATCAACAACTGCGCGTATTGTCTCGACTCGCACACGCGCGACCTGCTCAAGAAGGGAGTGAAGATCGAAAAGCTGGCGCTGGTACAGGCGTGGAGGGAAGCCGGTAACCTCTTCGACGAGCGCGAGCGCGCCGCCCTTGCGTGGGCCGAAACGGTGACGCGCGTCGCAGAGACCAATGTGCCGGATGAAGCCTATCAGGCTGCCCGCGCTGTGTTCGGCGAGCGAGAACTTGTGGATCTGACGATCGCAGTTGGCTTGATGAACGCCTACAATCGTATTGCAATCAGCTTTCGGAACACGCCGCAGGCCGTACTCGGACAGTAAGCCTTGGAGGTGCCGGAACTCTTCTCCGCCGAGCTTCGTTCAGCCTCCAGATCACTTCTGCCTGCACGCTGATCAGGTAACAGGACGAAAGGACACACATCATGTCACACCGGATCAACGACAGCGCGATCGACTTTTTCCAGATCAACGAAGATATCGCGCTCAGAAGGATGGTTTTGCGTAACCCGGGGCGGAAGGGGACTGTTCTCTTCCTGCACGGGTTTCCGGAGACCCTGTACGCCTGGAAGGATATTGCCGCGGCTCTCGCCGATGACTACGACGTCCACGCTTTCGACTGGCCGGGCTACGGTCTTTCATCGAGGCCAGCGGTCGACAGGTTCTCCTATTCGCCGAAGGACTACGCGCATATTCTGGATCAGTACATCGTGAAAACAGGCATCGACACCTCGAGGCTCACGATCTACGCGACCGACATCGGAGCGCTACCGGCACTCCTGCTGGCGGTGGAAAAACCTGATATCGCAAGGACAATTATCGTTGGCGACTTCGCCCCGTTTGACAGGCCCCAGTTCATGTATGAGAGCCTGCAAGGCCTGAAGGCGGGGCCTGCAATGGATCAGATCCGCGCCAACATGAACAGGAATCGCGACGAGATCCTCGCAAACACCTTCACAAGAGGCTTGCCCAAGGAAGCGCAATTCGAAGTTACGGAGGAATTCAGGGACGACATGTCCCGCGGATGGAGCCAGGGCGCCATGACGACGGTAGACGCTTTCTCCCACTATTACTCGTACTTTACGCGGGACCAGGACCGTTTCGAATCGCAACTCGCCCGGCTTAAAACGCCGGTGAAGGTAGTTTGGGGCGAGAAAGACCTCTACATCAAGAAGGAGATGGGCGCAGAATTCGCCGAAAGAGTCCACGCCGAACTCGCGATTCTTCCCGGTATTGGGCACTTTCCTCACCTCCAGGATCCGAAGCAAACCGTCGATGAGGTTCGTGCCTCATTTCGATGACTGCGCAGGGGTCTATCTCCGCGCCCTGCGCCGATGAGCTTCGATCACCAAATGTAGAGACCGCTTCCGTCGGCCGTAAAGGCAGGGTTCGTGAATGCATGTCGCATCACTCATCAGCAATCGAGCTTGCCTGACATGCTCACGAGCTGCGCGCGAACGAAAAGTGGATGTATCTGGTGCGGTTTTTGGTACGGCGGTGTCACTGCAGGCACCGAGAACGAGGTAAGCTATTGATCACGGTGGTGGGCTCGGCAGGACTCGAACCTGCAACCAGATCGTTATGAGCGGCCGAAGATTGGTCAGATCCGTTGATCTCCTGCGGTTTTGTTCGGGTCCAAGTGCTTTCGTTGCGTTTCGTTGACGCCGGTTCTGGTACGAAGCTGGTGCGTGCTCCGAAACTTGCCTGAAGGCCCTAAGTCGGCGATTGGCAGCGTTTGGTGGTGCAAACCTTCGGACGAACTCGCAAGTTGCAGAATGGTCCGAGAGCGGACCAAATCGGCCATGATTGCTTTCACGATTGGCCTTTTGCGATCATTGCGGCACGGGTCTGGAGTCCGATCTAATCCGTCCATCCAGGCATGGGCCGGACGACGGCGCGCGCTTAATGGGCGCTTAATGCTTTTGCGCAACAGATAGATCACCAGCGCGGAATTAGTCCTAGTTACGAGTGCGAGCCGAGCTCCCGAGGAGGGGAATCGGATGGGACTGCTATTTGTCGGAGTGCTGGCAGGAGTCCTGATCGGCTTTGGCTGGTTCGCGCCGTCCCGGGGGTATTTCCTCGGGTGCGCGTCACGACCCTGTTTCGACAGGGGCGCTGTCGCCCAACCCGCGCAGCCAATGCCGACTGCGTTGGCGCCAGAGCTTGCGGTTGTCAGATCGAATTCCGCAACGCAGGCAAGGCCCGGCAAGACATCAACTCCGAAGAAACGCGGATCGACCGATCTTGCCAAAGCGGCGTCCCCGCGGACGAGGATCAGCGTCCCGGCACCCGAACGGACCGCGGAAATGTCGGATCGTGCTCTGGACAAGGCGAAGGTTGCGATCGCGACGCAGATGGGGGATCTGGAGACGGTCGAACTCAGCGACGTGAAGCGCGCAATGCGAAAGAACATGCTTGGACGCCGCGTGGATACGATTTGCGGGCGCGTGAAAGGAAGAAGCGCGTCAGGCGGCGAGACTGGAGAGCGGCCGTTTCTGTATCTCGTGAAGGAGGATGAAGCATACGTCGTCGACGGTAGGTCAGGGTCGGCGGCCTCAACGGCGTATCGAAATATCTGCAATTAGGGATGCGTCGACCGCGCCACCGCGCGGTACACGCCAAAATGATTTGAGCGGAAAGAATTTCCACCCAGGTGTCAAGTGATCCCGCAGTGGATGCGGCACTAAAGCGGAAATTCGTTTCATCTCGAGGGCATCATGCACGACATAATCAACACGTCAAAGCGGCTCAATGAATCGCTTCACTTGCCGGTTCTGGTGATCATCGAGCCGCTCGTGTTGCCTCGTACATGCATTCTGCACGTCCTCAGGAGGGAGTTGGACGAACTTGAGATCCTTGACATGGCAACGGTCCAAGGCCTGGACTGCACGTCAGCCCGCGATGTTCGTCTGGTGATGCTGAGTATCGCGGACAAGCCCATCGGCGATCCCTCGGTTGAGGACGATCTCGCCTTCGTTGCGGAGTGTTGTCCCAACGCCGCCACTGTTGTCCTCTCAAACCATGACGACGAACCGACCGTGCAGGCCGCGATGCAGCGGGGCGTGCGCGGCTTTCTTTCCACCTCGCTACCGATCGAGATCGCCATAGCAGGCCTGCGCCTTGTTCTTGTCGGCGGCGCCTACAGGCCGTTGCCCGTGGCCGGGATGAACAGGATAACGGATTTCGAGCCACCGGATGCGCGCGGGCTTGTGCCCGCATATCTGATTAACGAGGGAGCCAGAGTGGCTATCGACAGGAGGAGCGTGACCGATCTCACGCCTCGTGAGCAACAGGTTCTGGCGGAACTGGAGCTCGGCCTGCCCAACAAGCTGATCGCCGCCAAATTGGGCCTCTCGGAAAGCACAGTCAAAATGCACATTCAGCATATCATGAGGAAATGTGCTGCGCACAATCGCACGGAAGCCGTCCTCCGCTGGCGCGGCCGATTGCCCGCGCAGAGTCGCGATCACGACCCCGGTGCGGCTCTAATGCCGGAGACCTAAAGCATGATCCGGACCCGGAGGGCCGCGTTAACGCAAGGTGCGCAGCGGTTCTCCCTCGCGACAAACGCGGAACGCGTTTGCGTGGAGATCATGCTCCAACAACAACCTAAAGCGCGATGACGATTCATCCCAATCTCATCGCGCTTTAGTCCTCTCTGAATGCACCACGGAAGCTGTCGAGCAGGGGCCTGAGCGCGTAGAGAGCCACGGTGCCTCGCCCGGTCGTGATGAACACTTGAACCGGCATGCCGGGGACGATCTGGATGTCGTTTGCCGCGATCTGCCCATCCTCGATCCGGATCTTTGTCGCGTAGTATGGCTGGTCGGTACGCTTGTCGAGGAGCCGGTCTGCGGATACGTGCACGACGGTTCCCTTCAGGCGAGGCACGCGACGCTGATTGTACGGTACGAGGTGAACCTCGGCACTGAGGCCGGGATGAACCACATCGATGTCCTCGGGCCTCAGGCGCGCGGTTACGATGAGACGGTCTTGCCGGGGCACTAGGTCCATGAGCGGAGCACCTGCTCCGATGACACCGCCGGCTGTATGAACCCGCAGATCGGTTATCACGCCGTCCTCGGGCGCCTTGACCTCCGTTCGCGATAGCTGATCCCTGGCCGCAAGCAACCGCTCGCGGAGCTGGAATATCTGGTTCTGTGCTTCACGAAGCGACTGTGCGATCTCGTTCTGCCTCTCGCTCTCGAGCTTGAACAATGTGGCCTGCTGTTCGCTGATGACCTGCCCGGCGCGGGCAATCTGCGCGGCGATCTCGCCGCGGCGGCCCTCGACGTCGGCCAGCTCCCGCTGCAGGTTCAGAAGCCGCGGCCGCCGTTCGAGCCCCTTGTTGACGAGGGTCGCGACCATATCCAGTTCCTCCCGAACGATGTCGACCCGCTGCCCGGTGGCGGTTTCCTGAGCCTTGAGACCTTCGATCTCCTTCTCGACTTGATGCCTTCGTTCGCGAATGACCGCAAGCTGCGACTCGTGAACTTGCATGCGTGCCTGAAAAATGAACTGCTGCGCCGACACCGCAGCGGCGGCCACTCCGTTCTGCCTGCTGTCCTGTTCCAGCGCGTCCGGGATTGCGATCCTCTCGAATCTCTGCTGCTCGGCTTGAAGCCGTGCGGCACGAGCAGCTGCATCCCAAAATTGACCTTGGAGGCTTTGCATCTCCGAGCCGGCCCGGGTGTCGTCCAGCGCGATCAGCGTTTGGCCGCTGCGCACGATATCGCCATCCGAAACCAGGATCTTCCTGATGATACCGCCTTCCAGATGCTGGATCGTCTTGCGGCTCGATTCCGATTCCAGGACGCCAGACGCGATCGCGGCGCTTTCGAGAGGCGCGAGGCTCGCCCATGTACCAAGCCCCAGCATGAAGCAGAGCACCAGCAGATTGCCCGCGACGGTGATGCCGCGAAGCCTTCCGCGCGGAGAGGTCGGCGTGGGCGTCGAGCACCATGGAAATTCCAGAGGCTCGAAATCGTCGATTGCGGTCACCACGACGCCAAATCGCCGAGCGGGTGGGTGGGGCGCCGGCGCTCGCACGAGCTGGTCCCAGATCATGGGAAGTCTCGAGACGGCGGGAAGTTTCCAGATGGTGAGAGAGTTCCAAATCATGGCGCTATCTGTGAAGTAACCTGGGGTCGGCTCAGGTGCCGTTCAAAGATGTCCTCGCTGTCGCCGAACGCGGCGACCGCACCGTCCTCCATGATGGCAATCTTGTCCGTGGCGGCGAGAAGACCCATCCGGTGAGTGATGACGACAAGGATGACGCCTGCGAGCTTCATGCGCTCGATGGCATCCAGGAGCATTCGCTCGCCCCCGTAGTCGAGGCTGGCGTTGGGTTCGTCGAGAACGATGAGGCGTGGACTGCCGAAAAAGGCGCGGGCAAGACCGAGGCGCTGCCGATACCCGCGCGAGAAGGTTGCTTCACTCTGAACCACCGTGTCGTAACCCAGCGGCAAGCGCATGATCGCCCCATGGATACCGACGAGCTTGGCCGCTTCGATGACCTTCCGCCGATCGGCATCGTCAAGGCGTGCGATGATGTCGTTGATCGTGTCGCCGAGGAGGTTGATGTCCTGGGGGAGATATCCGAGGCGGTCGCCTTTTAGGCCCTCGCGAAACAGCGAGACGTCGGTATTGTCGAGGACGACACGGCCATGCGTTGGCATCGACAGCCCGGCGATCACCTGGCCGAGCAAGGACTTGCCTGACCCGGACGGACCGATGATGCCAAGGCATTCTCCGGGCATGAGGCTGAACGAGACGCCGTTCAGGAGCAGATGGTTGGTCCCCGCAAGCCTCACGTCAACATTGTCGACGACGAGGCCGCTTCGCGCCTGCAGCGGAGAAACCTCTGGGCTCTGCTGCCGGGCGACGGGGAATGCGGCGAGAAGTGCGCCGAGCCGCTGACAAGCGCTCACGGCCGTCACGAGCGATTTCCAGCCTGCGACCGCACTTTCGACCGGCGCGAGCGCCCGGCTGAACATCAGCGTGGAAGCAAAGATGATTGCCGGACTCTTCCCGTGATCGAGGACGAGCCATGCGGCAGCCCCCATGATCAGGACCTGCGACAGCGCGCGAACCGGCTTGGCGGCCAGTGAGACGATCTCGCCTCGCCGGAGTGCCACATCGTGCTCTCTGCGGGCGTGCTGCGCGTCACGGTGGATCATGCGCGCAGCGCTATCGAGCATTCCCATGGCGCGGATCATGTGGATGTTGCTCGCTGCAGTCTGGAGGCGGCCGCAGCTTCTGGATAGCGCGGCGCCGGATCTGAGCAGAACGTCTTCCGTGACCAGCTCTCCGGCAACCGTGAGCGCGAACAGGAAGGCGACGCAGCAGGCGCCCACCACGCCGAGCAGGGGATGGATCAGAACGAGGACAAGGAGGAACAAGGGCGCCCAGAGCGCGTCAAACAGCATCGGACATGCGCCGGATTCGACGAACTGGCGCAGCACGGTGAGATCCCGATATGCGCCCGATGCTTGCGTCCAATCGCTGCGAAGCGCCGATTCGAGGCCGGCCGAAATCACGCGGGGACGAAGGCGATCGTCGAGCCAGGCGCCGAGGCGTCCCAGGACGGCGCGCCGCAATGCATCAAAGACGCCGCCGACGACCACCGTGATCGCGACAATGAGCGTGAGCAGGAGCAACGTCTCGCCGCTCCGGCTCGACAACACCCGGTCGTAGATCTGAAGAAGATAGATGGAGGGCGCAAACAGAAGCAGGTTGTAGCTGCAACTATATGCGAATACGAGACCCAGTGGTCCCACACAGGACCGGAGGGCTGCGTGCAGTGGCGTCCGGACCTGCGGCAGGATGGGCAACCGAATGGGCGGCATCAGCATGATCGTCACCGCCTGAAATCGAGGTCCGGTGCACTTGACCGATGGCCAACGTCGTCTGCCAACGGTATCGTATCGGCGGGGTATTGGCTCGAACTTCAGACCGGTGGCGGCGGCCACCGGTCCCTGCCAGTCGGACGAGCCGGTGGTCAGAAAGAAGTATCGAGATGGAAGCTCACTTCTCCGCCCAGCGCGGCGTTACCGTCTCCGCCATTGCCGCCGATGCCGGCCACGACCTCTTGGTGCTGGTCCACCGCGAGCTTGTTGATCTGGGTCGCATCCGTATTGGCGTATACCTTGGAGGTATCGTAACCGCTGTAGGATTTCTGGCTTCCGTTCGATTGGGCGTCTCCGCCATGGGCCTTCGAAAACAACGAGGCCTGCGCGTTGGCGCCGCCGGCATCCCAGTCTGCCGTCTGATTGACGTGATCGCCGGTGCTCACGTGCACGTCGGCACCTTCCGCCTTGTTGGTTGGATCGAAGTTGAGCGTCGGCTTGCTGATGATGGCTCCCTTGAAGGTGCCGTCGCCGCCATTTCCGACGTTCTGACCACCGGTGCTGATCGATTTGAATCCGATCGAGTCCGAGATGTTGATCGCTTTGGGCAACATTTGAGCCTCCTGCTTTCTGTTGGCTTTCGTGCATCATCCATCCCGATCAGGCGGACGCGCGCGGCAAGTCTGATCCGCTCAAGCGCGATGGCGATAGATGTCAAATCGGACACCATCCGGTCTGGTCGACCTACGTACGAAAGTATGACATTCGTCGCACAACATCGGAGCTCGAAACATCCGGGAGGGTCCGCAGGGCGAGCTTGCATGCGCAGAGTATCGACGCAACTCGCGATCGGGCTTGTGCGAGCGGCGCGATGTTTCGCTATCCCATCAGGTGAAGATCCGACAGAAGATGGGCGGAAAGATCGCCACCCAGCGCGAGATTGCCGTTGCCGCCGTCCCCGCCAAGCCCGGCGATCTGGACCGCACTCTGGTCGATGTGCACGTTGTTGACCTGATCGGCTAGGGCTGTCGAATGGGGACCCGCGATTGCGATATTGATGGGTGCATAGATCGCGACGCTGACATCGATCAGGCTGCCGACAAAATAGCCGTTGCCGCCATTGCCTGCGCCGTTCGAACCGGTCGCGATCGTGTCGGAGCCGCCCCACAAGCCATGGGAAAGAAGGCTTGCATGGCCGCCCGCCGCGGCGTTGCCGTTGCCGCCGTGTCCGCCAATGCCGGCGATCTGAACTATGGATTGATCCACGTAGGCGTCATTTGTCTGGACCGAATGAACGTTGGAGCCATAGCCCGCGACTGCGATGTTGATCGGGTTGTACAGTACGAAGGAAGTATGGACGAGCCCGCCGTAGAACGCGCCGTCGCCGCCATTGCCGGCCTGGCTTCCGCCCGTTTGAACGTCCCAGATGCTCCCTCCGTTGCTTGATCCCCAACTGGGGTCTAGCGTGATAACGCTGCCGCCGGCGGCCACATTGGCATTTCCGCCACTTCCGCCGACGCCCGCGATCTGAGTGGCCGATTGATCGATGTCGACCGTGTTCGATTGACTTGCATGCGCAGTGCCGCCCGAACCCGCCATCGCAATATTGATCGGATGATAGATCACCACGGGAGCGTCCACTATCGCACCCGAAAAATAACCGCTGCCCCCATTTCCGGCGCCGTTGTCGCCGCTCGCGATCACGCCGGCGCCCAACGACGTACTGACGCTCCCACCCGCTGCAATGTTGTCGTTGCCGCCATGGCCGCCGACGCCGGCCATCTGAAAAGCGGATTGATCGACATTCAAATTGTTGGATTGGTTGGCTAGAGCGACCGAGCCGTATCCCAGGCTCACGGAGATATTGATCGGTTCATAGACCAACAGGGACGCGTGAATGATCCCTCCGTAAAAGTGGCCATCCCCGCCGTTCCCGGCCGTGTTCGCCCCACTCTCGACCGAAGCAATGCTCATCCCGGGATAGGATGCGCCGGCAGCAGGCTTCGTGGACGGAGCATCCAGACCCGCCGCAGCGTGGTCGCCGGCGTGGCCGCCCGTGTCGACCCCCGATGTGGGATGTTTGGATTGAACCGGGTCGGAGTCATTATGCTGGGTATTCGCGCTCGCGGGGTGCGCTCCAGGACCTGCAAACGGGCCGGGACGATGGACTAGGGCGCCACCGCCGACCGCGTCTGCCACGAACGGGGCACTCGGCGCAGGGCTCTGTTCGTCCTCGCCATCGTACCCATCGTGGTGAAGAGAGGCGTGATGCAGCCGGATTCCATCCGACATCCGCGAAAAATCCATCGTAGCCTCCCTCATCGCAATCGCTCCGCGCGATCAGACGGGTTCTGCACTCCGGACAGAATGTCATCCTGGGAAGGTCGAATGCCCAGTCGTCAGTTCGGATATGGCGCTTCGTCTGGCACCCGTAACATCGGCTACATCCGTTCGGGTGCGGTTACAGCCTTTGCTGGCGCGGAATTCGTAACTGCGCCAGGGAGGTGGAGAAAAACTAAAGAAGTGTTCTCCCATGCTCCAGATCAGGATCTATGACGCGCAGAAGAATGCGCGCGAGGAAATCTACCGGGGTTCCGGGTACTCGACCAAGCTATGCACGAGGTGGGGCGGCAAATTGAGACGAGCGGACCGATCTAACCTTAGGAAAAGTCCTAACTGTCGGGGGTAGTCGGTGTCGTGTGCACTGGGAGATCAAGACAAATCAACGCAGAGTCAGTTTTGGGATGGTCGCGCTCGGCCGTTACGGCGTGCTCTTCAAGTTGGCGACTTGCCCGAGCTTGGGACGCAAGGATAGGCGGACGATAGCGGTCACCCGCTACCAAGGCTCAGATTTTGCGCTCCAAACTACGATTTTGTACGATTTCTAACGCTAGGTGGTAGCGCCCCAACGTCGGCAGATCAGCATCTACGGCAACGACTGTTTGCTGGGCGTGCCTAAGCCGGTTTGCCGAAAATTGGCGGCGATGAGATGGGTGACCTTGGGCTCGGCCGCGGCGCCGAATTTGCGGATGGCGTCCTGAACGGCCCTGTCGGTATTGGTCACGCGCTGGTGTTGCCGCAAGTGCTCAAGCCAAGACGCGACCATAAACGTCTCCAGAAAGCGTCCGCTCTCGGCGGCGTCTTCGAAGACGTCCCAGGAATATGCGCCATCACGCCTTCGTTGTTGCTCCAAGTCTCTGATGGAGACGAGGAAGGCTTCGCGGCGCTCCGCGGAGATGCGGTACTCGACCGTAATCAGGACTGGCCCGCGGTCAGCGTCTGCCTCGATTGCCAAGACAGGTGAGGGCCAGTGCATCGAGGGCGCAAGATCGATGCCTGCACCGGTTTGAAGCTTCCAGCGCCAGGTCAACGCGATTCCTGCGACGGCGCCCGCAGCGGCTAGGAAGTGCGCCGTAGGCAAGCCGAGTCCAGAGGCAATTTGACCCCAGAGCGCGCTGCCAGCGGTCATCGCGCCGAAGAACACGGTGACGAAGATCGCCAACCCCCGGCCGCGCACCCAGTCCGGCAGTGAGACCTGAACTGAGACATTGACCGTCGCAAGGACGCCGATCCATGAGATACCGGCGATCAGGCACGCCGCAAGTCCGATCTCCGCGTGACGCGCGATGCCCAGGAGGATCAGACTAAGCGCCGTGCCGGCGGTGCCGGCCGCAACGAGCCCGTTGGGCCCGAAGGTTGTCTTCATCCAGGGCAGTATGAACGCACCGATGACGGCACCCACGCCGATCGCTCCGAGCAAGATGCCGTAGAGTGCTGGACCGCCCGCGATCTGATTGCGCGCCACGAGGGGGAGCAGTGCCCAATAGGCGCTCGCGAAGAAGAAGAACGCCGCCGCCCTGACGAGTGTCGCACGAAGCTTCGGATTGAATCGCGCATGGCGGAAGCCGATCACCATGGCGCCAGCGAGACGTTCCGGTGGAAGCGCGCTGCCTTGCGAAGACGCCGGGCGCCACCACAGGAGCGCTCCGATCACGGCGAAATTGCTCAGAGCATTGATCCAGAAGGGGGCCGCGATGCCGAACCCGCCGATGACGGCGCCACCCAGCGCCGGCCCGATGGCTCTGCTGATGTTGACGCCTACGCCGTTGCCGGCCACGGCCGCGGCCAGGTCTTGCCTCGGGACAAGCTGAGGGACAACCGACTGCCATGCGGGCGCGGTGAACGCAGCGCCGGCGCCGAGCAGAAACGTGAACAGCAGAAGGATGGGCGGAGTGACGAGGTTAAGCCCGACGAGCACCGCACTTGCTGCCGCGATGATTGTAAGGACGATTTCACAACCAATCAGAAAACGGCGTTTGTCGACAGTATCCGCCAGCGCGCCAGCCGGCAGCGCGAACAGGAACATCGGAAGGCTGCTCGCGACCTGAACCAGGGAGACGGTGAGGGGATTGGCATCGAGGCTGGTCATCAGCCATCCGGACGCAGCGTTGTACATCCAGGTGCCGACGTTGGCGACGACGGTTGCGATCCAGACAACCGTGAACGTGGTGTGCCGAAACGCGATCCACGGGGAAGTGTCGGGCACCGTCGACGATGGATCCGGCTTTTCGTTGGATAGGGGCATTGATTCACTCAAACCATCGAACCCGCGCAAGGCTGGCGGTGTCGGATCAAAATGCTCGAGAATCCGAGCGTCACGTCAGTCGTTCGTCGGTTTCAACACGGTGGTGTAGTTCGCCGGTAGCCACTCGAACCGGCCATCGACCGAGCGGATATGTCCGATTCCAGGAAAGGCGATGTGAGCCGCCGCGATCCACGTCGACGTCCGCGCGGCCCGAGCGAAGGCTGCCGTGCGTTCCAGTTCCGCCGACAGCGGATTGCGGTCGTAAGTCACGGTCACGGCGGGATCGGGAAACTGGATCGGCGCAACATGGACGAGATCGCCCCAGACAAGCAATGTTTGCCCTCCGCTCGAGACCTCGTACGAGGTGTGTCCTGGGGTGTGCCCGGGAGTAGGAATTGCACGAATCCCCGGCGAAAGCTCCTGACCTTCCGAGAAGGGCTTCAGCCGGCCGGATTCCCTGTAGGGCTTCAACGAGGCGCGATCGCCTTCGAACATCGGCTTGAGGAATTTGGGAGCTTCACTCTCGTTCTTGGCGTCGAGCCAGTAGTCGAGGTCCTTCTGGTTGACCCTTATGGTTGCATTGGCAAACGCAGGCTTTCCTTCTGGAGCGATGCCGCCGACGTGATCGGCATGCAAGTGCGTGAGATAGATCTCGTCGATCTGCTCCGGTCTGTATCCGGACGCGCGCAGATTTTCGAGAAGGTGCCCGCAACATGCGCCATAGAGGCTGCCGGCGCCGCTGTCGATCAGAATGAGCCTGTCTCCCGTGTTGACCAAGAAGGCATTGATCGAGCCTTCCACGGGAGCTGCGAGATCGGAGGCGGCGAGCACGGCATCCCCTCTACCGGGATGGCTTTCCGCGAGCTTCACGGCTTTCCGGTCTCCGCCCGGCATCGTCTCGTTCCTGGTCATCACGTCGTGGACTGGAAACGGATGGGTCCCGTCGAGCAAGGCCGTTATCTCCATGCGCCCGAGCATGATGCGATAGAAGCCCGGCGCCTGGGTGCGTACCTGGGGAGCGCCGGCATGCACCTGGCCGTGAGACAGCAGGGATACGAATGTCAACATCGCGACGGTGCGGATCGGCTTCATCCTTGTCTCCTCATCGCCAGGTGTCCCGGTTCAGTCGACGGCATGACATGGTGCGGTTGAGGATTTCATCCGTTCCAGCCCTTCAGAAAATCGAGAAGAAGCTTGTTGACCGCTTCCGGTTGTTCTTCCTGCGGAAGATGGCCGCAACGTTCGATCGGGGCGACCGAGAGGGTTTCCGCCATCTCGCTCCAGACCGCCTTCATGTCGAAGAGACGGCCGACGGCGCCGAAGTCTTCACCCCAAAGGGACAGCACGGGACACCGGATCTTCTGCTCCGCGTCCTCGAGATCCTGCGCGATGTCTTCTGCGCTGGCGCGATAGTCGGACATCGCGCCCCGTACGGCGCCAGGCGCGCTGTAGGACTTCACGTAGGTCTCGAACGCCTCGCCGGAGATCGTCATCGGGTCGTGGCACCAGTCGGAAAAGAAGTGACGAAGCCAGATGTCCTCGCGTCCCGCGATCAGTGCCTCCGGCAGGTCGGGGATCTGGTGGAACATGAAGAACCAGTATTCGCGGGCGACTTTCGCAGTCATCTCGCGCGCGACGATGCGGGTTGGAACGTTATCCATGACGACGAGGCGATCGACCAGATCCGGGTGGTCCTTGACCAGGCGGGTCGCGACCCGCGCGCCGCGATCGTGTCCGATCAGTGCCACGCGCCCCACGCCGAGTGTCTTCAAGAGCTCGACGATGTCGTTGGCCATCGTCCTCTTGTCGTAGCCGTTCGGCGGTTTGTCGGTCTCGCCGTATCCGCGCAGGTCCGGCGCGATTACCCGGTAGTGGGGGGCAAGCGCCGGTATCTGGAAACGCCAGGCGAAGCTGGTCTCCGGGAAGCCGTGCAACAGCACGATCGGAGGACCGGCCCCAGCCTCCAGATAGAACTGGCGGATGCCGTTTGCTCGGCAGGTTGCGCGACGAATGGTGGTCACCGATGTCATGCCCGGAGTAAGAGGTTTCCGGGCACGATCCTTGGTCAAGTCGGAGGGGACTGATTGCAGGTTGTCACGGCGTTTTGCACGATTGCGTCGCTGTAGTTGCGGAAACGGTCGGTTGGGGCACCGAATTTTACCCTGGCGGCGGTTCCAAGATCGGGAAAAAGTCCAAGACGCGCGGCGATGTTCGGGATTGCATGTTCGTAACGACCAGCAACGCAAGGGAGAACGAGGATCCGCGAGGTGGACATGGTACCCCGAACGGACGGCTTCGGGATCGAGGATCAGGCAGCAACTGCGTGAACGCACGGGGACTTCATCACGTCACAGCAATCATCGGCGACGTGCGGCGCGCCGCCGGCTTCTACGCGGGTGTGCTGTCGCTCAATCGGGTCAAGAAGACCGTCTGCTATGACGACCCCGGCAGTTACCACGTCTACTACGGCGACGACGTCGGAAATCCGGGCACCGTAATGAGCACGCTGGCCTGGAATTGCGTGACGCCGGGGCTGACCGGCGCCGGCGAGGTGGTGCAGACCGCCTTCCGCGTCGCAGGGGATTCACTCGACGGGTGGGCCGATCGGCTCGCTTCTGCGGGTGTGCCCTATCGATCGGAGGTGTCGCCCTTCGGCGAGCGTACGCTCTGTTTCTCGGATCCCGATGGTACGGCCCTCTCGCTGATCGAGACATGGGAGGGACGATCGGGGCAGGCGGACCCAAACTCCAAGGCCGATCTCGCGCTGCGCGGCCTTCATGGCGTCACGCTGAATGTCCGCGAGGAGGATGAGACCATCGACATCCTCCAGAAGGTTTTCGATTTCCAGCTGGTCTCTCAGAGAAACGGCGCCATGCGCTTCGTGGCTCATGACGGTCCGGGCGGGACGATCACCTTGCGCATGATCGGAAAGTCATCGCGGGGGCGCCTCGGCGGCGGCACCATCCGGCACGTCGCCTTCCGCGCGAGCAATCTCGACGATCGATCGGAGATGGTCGAGAAACTCCAGTCGGTGTACGGCATCGTGGTGAGCGATCCCATCGAGCGGACCTACCTGAACGCGGTCGGCTTCCGCGCACCCTGCGGCGTGCTTTTCGAGATCGCGACCGACGGCCCGGGTTTTGCGGTCGACGAGGCGCCGGAGCAGCTCGGCCAGCAACTTCAGCTTCCCGCCATTCTCGAAGAGCGTCGCGCCGAACTGGCGGCGATCCTGCCTCCGCTCGCTTGAACTGCCTGTCGACCATCGCGAGCCCGACCTTCCATGAAATCGGTCAGTCGCGGGCACATGAAGTCAAGGAATGCTCTCACGCGAAAGGGCAGCCGCGGTCCACCGTGATAAAGCGCATGAATTTGTTCCTCGTCACCTGCCGTGCCCTTGAGAACCTCGACCAGGCGGCCAGCCGATATGTCGTCGCGGACGTGATAGTCGGCGAGCCTTGCAAGGCCGATGCCCGCGATTGCCATTCGCCGCAGGCTTTGAGCGTTGTTTGCGAGCAGCGAGCCGCTGATTGCCCGGTCGGCAATTCGCCCGCTCTCCTTCAGAGGCCAGACCGGGGCAGAGCGCCGGAAATTGAATCCCAGGCAGTTGTGACGTGAAAGGTCCTGAACCCTTTTTGGCTCACCTAGCCGATTTATGTAGTCTGGAGATGCGACGATCCTTCTTTTGACGACCCCGATGCGTCGGGCAACCATCGCGGAGGCTTGCAACGGCCCGACCCGGAAGGCGACATCGGTCCGGTCGAGGTACATGTCGACGATTTCGTCGGAGAGCGAGATGTCGACCACGATCTCAGGGTGTGCTTGCCAAAAGGCGGGGAGCAGAGGCTCGAGGCCGAGAATGCCGAAGGACACCGTGGTGTTGACCCGGATCGTCCCGCCGGCCGCCGCTGCACCCCGAGAAATGCCGCGTTCGATGCCATCGAGTTCGGCCAGCAGTGCAACACTCTTGTCGTGGTACATCCGACCCTCTGACGTCAGCGACAGCCGCCGCGTCGAACGCTCGAACAGTCTGACGCCGAGCCGCGCCTCGATCCTTCCGATGAGCTTGCTGACGGTTGACGGTGTCATCAACAGTCGACGGGCTGCCTCGGAATAGCTCTGGGCTTCCACCACACGGAGGAAGACCTGCATTTCCCCGATGCGATTATCCATCGTGTATCCATCTATGAAACCGTTTCACAGATAAAGTGGAATTGGAGCGGATTATCAAGTCCGCCAAATGTCACCTATGCTGGGTCATCGTTTCGTTTTGCGATCGATTTTCCTGCTGACACGCCACTGTCGGATCGGTGACTTGAACGAGGACGACTATCGCTCTAAGAGGAAAATCGGTGCGGCGGACGTGATCTGCAGGTGGTCCTTCGGACTCATGATGGCGGCATATCCAATGATGGATAGCTTTGAATACCCTGATGATGGAAGAGTCTGATAGTACGACCGGCGGCTTCTACGGTCGTCGCCTCAGCCAGCACCTGGGAATGGAGGGTGACTGCCTGCTGCGCATCAAGCGCGAAGGGCAGTTGGCACTGGCGATGACCCGGCTGACCTGCTCTCAATTCGTTCGGGAGCGGACCGCGGTCATTCCTTCCGAACCGGCCTTCAGCATCCTGCAACAGCTCGGTGACCTCGATCGGCATTCCTGTTGGCTCGCTGGACGACCGAGATATTCGGGAGCTTTCGGTGCGGGGACCGTGAGCGTCATCAATCTGATGGACAACCCTCAATGTGAGTTCAAAGGCCCGTTCGATGCCGTTCAATACTACGTGCCCCAGACGGCCCTCGACGAGTTTGCCCGTGAGCACGGGGCCAAACCGATCTCGACGCTCAAATGGAGCAGGGATCAGCGTGACCCCTTCCTGTCGACCCTGTCCAGCGTTCTGCTCAGTGCGGTGGAGCAGGATCCGACGAGCAATCAGCTCTTCGTCGATCAGATCGGGTTGAGTGTTCTGGCCCATTTCGCCCAAACCTATGGCGGAATGCGCCCACAAGGAAAAGCTGCGGGTGGAGGCCTTGCCCCCTGGCAGGAGCGTCGCGCCAAGGAAATCATGCGAGCGCGTCTCGCCAGCAATCTGACGATTGCCGACGTCGCCGCCGAATGCAAGTTGACGCCAAGCCACTTCGCCAGATCGTTCCGGCGCAGCACGGGCGTTGCCCCGCACGAATTCCTGTCCCAGCTTCGCATCGACGAGGCGAAGCGCCTCATGCAGAGCACAAAGCTTCCGCTCGCCGACATTGCACTGATCTGCGGCTTTGGCGACCAGAGCTACTTCACCCGGGTGTTTTCCCGCAACGTGGGGGCCAGCCCCGGAGCATGGCGAAGGGCCCGCTCCGAGGGCTGACGCAAGCAGGATCCTGTCTCAAGCGGGTCGGATCATGTCGCGGGCGTAGGCCAGGCCGATCCCGTATCCTCCGGCATGAGATTCGACGATGGCGCGTGCGCCATCGTAGGTTTCATGCCTCGTCCAATCGCGCTGCATCTCGAGCAGAACCTGGATCCAGGATGTGAGGCGGGCGCCTGCGGCCTGCATCCGGCCGAGAGCCAGTTCGTGACTCGCAGTCGTCAATCCTCCGCAGGCGTCGCCGACGACGTAGACTTCCAAGCCGGCTGACAGTGCAGAAAGCACCGCGAACGTCACGCATGCCTCGGTCAGCAGACCCGAAACGATCAGGCGGCTTCGACCGGTGGCCAGAACGGCCGCGCGCGCCTTGTCGTCTTCCCACATGTTCATGCTGCGCCGGTCGATCGGCTCGACGCCTGGAAGCGCCGCCTTGACCGCCGGCATCAGCGGCCCGCTGTACACTTTCGTCGCCGAGGTGGAGGCGACGACCGGCAGGCCGAACACGGTCGCGGTCTTCGCGAGCGCGACCACGCTGTTCATGAGAACCTGCCGGTCGATCGACCCCACTCCGAAAGCCAGGCCGGCCTGTTGGTCGATCAAAAGCAGGGCGCAGTCCCTGGGCTCGAGCAGATGAAGCGGATTCGGGGCCATCGACTTTCTCCGGTTAGGCCTTCAGGAACGCGAGGAGGTCTGCGTTGACCTGGTCGGCATGCGTCGTCGCCGTTGCGTGCGGAGCGCCCGGATAAATCTTCAGCTTGGCGCCCTTGATCATCTCGGCGGCCAGCTTGCCCGTGTAGGGGAACGGCACGACCTGATCGTCCTCGCCGTGAATCACCAGGGTGGGCACGTCGATTTTGGCCATGTCGGGCCGGAAGTCGGTTTCCGAGAACGCGGTCACGCAATCGATGGTCGCCTTGACCGACGCCTGAAGCGCGATCTGAAGGGTCTGCTTGAAGACGCCTTGCGACACCTTCGTGCCGTGGTTGGTGCCGTAGAAGAGGGGGCTGAAGTCGTCGAGGAATTGCGCACGGTCCTTCACCAGGCCGGCCTTGATGCCGTCGAACACCGACTTGTCGACACCGTCATGGTCCGCGGTCTTGACGAAGAGGGGCGTCACGGCGCTGAGCAGGACGAATTTGGCGACCCGCGACGTGCCGTGCCGCGCCACGTAGCGCGCGATGTCTCCGCCGCCCATGGAGAATCCGACCAGCGTCACATCCTTCAGGTTGAGATGATTAACGATGTCAGCGATGTCGTCGGCGAAGGTGTCGTAGTCGTAGCCCGTCCAGGGCTGGCTCGACCGGCCGAAGCCCCTGCGGTCGAACGCCACCGTTCGATAACCGCGCTCGGCGAAGAAAAGCATCTGCGCGTCCCACATGTCCGCGCTGAGCGGCCAGCCATGGCTGAACAGGATCGGCTTTCCGCTTCCCCAGTCCTTGTAATAAAGCTCGGTGCCGTCCCGCAATTCAAGCAAGGCCATCGTTCGCTCCTGTGACGAATTGATGAAAACCGAACGGCATTCTGCAAGGCGGTTCGGTCCTCCTGCCCGCAAGTTTGCGGATAGGGCGCGGATTGGCTTGCACGATCTGCGCGTCGTTTGGACATGCTGGCGATCTCCGACCGGCGCTGCGGACATGCGCCCGGCAATTCGCCGCACGTGAATGATCATCGCGCCGAAATCCAAGCCGCGACGAAATCGTCCAAGCGTTGGCCGGCGTTCAGGGTTCACGATACAGCCGCCCATCCATCCCCTTTCGCTCGATCGCTCATGCCGATCGCAAGGAGAACTTCTCGATGTCGAAACTCGATATGCTCACCCCCGACAACAGCGCGATCGCTCTGATCGACTACCAGCCGGCCATGTTCCAGGGCGTTCAATCGCATGACCGCCTCGTCACGGTTAACAACGTCCAGATCCTGGCAAAGGCCGCGAAGCTCTTCAAAATTCCGACCGTGCTGACCACGGTGGCGCGGGATTCCTTCTCCGGCCCCTTCATGCCGGAAGTCGCCTCGCTGTTTCCGGAGCACGACATCATCGACCGCACGTCGATGAATTCCTGGCTCGACGCGAACTTCCGCAAGGCGGTGGCTGCCACCGGTCGCAAGAAATTCGTGCTGGCCGGTCTCTGGACCGAGGCCTGCGTGATCTTTCCGACCCTGGACATGCTCAAGGAAGGTTACGAGATCTACATTGCCGCCGACGCTTGCGGCGATCTCTCGCTCGAAGCCCACAACCGCGCCATGGAGCGCGCCATCCAGGCAGGAGCGGTTCCCATCACCTCGTCGCAATACGCCTACGAGCTTCAGCAGGACTGGGCGCGCAGCGAGACCTACGAAGGAATGATGGACATCCAGCGCGCGCATTCGCCCTACGGAATCCAGATCCGCTTCTCGAAATGGGCACTCGGCGAACATGCCTCCGAAGGGGGCGCGAAAGCCGGCTGAACCTCCTCCAATTGCGGATCGCCGTGATGAAGATCTATCTGTTGTCCCTTGGCGCCGGCCTGTTGGTCGGCGTCATCTACAGCCTTCTCAACGTGCGCTCGCCCGCGCCGCCGCTGGTCGCGCTGGTCGGGCTTCTTGGCATCCTCGCCGGTGAGCAGATCGTTCCCGTGGCCCGGCAGCTGTTGTCCGGGCACGGGCTTGCGTCGGCGTGGCAGCAAGCCAAGTGCGCCCCGCACATGTTCGGCATGCTGCCCGGTCGTCAAAACGACCAATCGAAAAATGCCGCCTCGGTGGACGGCCAGGAGAAACATTCATGAGCTCCGCACCCGATATCATCCTGCATCGTGGTCTGTTCACGACGCTCGATCGCTCGAACCCGGCGGCTTCGGCGGTCGCGATCGCCGATGGCCGCTTCGTCGCGGTCGGGCACGATCATGACGTGATGAAGCTGGCGGGGCCGTCCACGAAGATCGTCGATCTCAGGGGACGGCGCGTGTTGCCGGGCCTGATCGACAACCACCTTCACATCATCCGCGGCGGTCTGAACTTCAACATGGAGCTGCGCTGGGACGGGGTACGCTCGCTCGCCACTGCGATGGATATGCTGAAGCGGCAGGTCGCCGTCACGCCACCGCCGCAGTGGGTCAGAGTGGTCGGCGGATTCACCGAACACCAATTCGCGGAGAAGCGGCTTCCGACGATCGACGAGCTCAACGCCGTCGCGCCCGACACGCCGGTCTTCCTGCTGCATCTGTACGATCGGGCCATCCTGAACGGCGCGGCGCTGCGGGCCGTCGGTTATGCGAAGGACACGCCCGAACCGCCGGGCGGCGAGATCATGCGCGATACCAAGGGCAATCCGACGGGTTTGCTGCTGGCCAAGCCCAACGCCAACATCCTCTACGCGACCCTTGCCAAGGGCCCGAAACTTCCGTTCGATTATCAGGTCAATTCGACGCGTCATTTCATGCGCGAATTGAACCGGCTCGGCGTCACCGGTGCGATCGACGCCGGCGGAGGATTCCAGAACTATCCCGACGATTACGCCGTCATCCAGAAGCTGAGCGACGAAGGCCTCCTGACGATACGACTCGCCTACAACCTTTTCACCCAGAAGCCCAAGGGCGAGAAGGCAGACTTCCTCAACTGGACGAAAACCTCGAAGTACAAGCAGGGTGACGACTATTTCCGGCACAACGGTGCCGGCGAGATGCTGGTGTTCTCGGCGGCCGACTTCGAGGATTTTCGGGTCGCCCGTCCGGACATGCCTGCGGAGATGGAAGGCGAGCTCGAGGAGGTCGTTCGGGTCCTCGTTCAGAACAAATGGCCGTGGCGTCTCCATGCCACCTACGACGAGACGATCTCACGGGCGCTGGACGTGTTCGAGCGGGTCAATCAGGACATGCCCCTGGAAGGGCTGCACTGGTTCTTCGATCACGCCGAGACGATCTCGGACCAGTCGATCGATCGCATCGCGGCGCTCGGCGGCGGCATCGCCGTGCAGCACCGGATGGCCTATCAGGGCGAATACTTCGTGGAACGGTACGGAGCGGGAGCCGCCGAGGCGACGCCGCCGGTCAAGAAGATCATCGACAAGGGCGTCAAGGTGTCGGCCGGTACGGACGCGACCCGCGTTGCGTCCTACAACCCGTGGGTCTCTCTGTCCTGGCTCGTCACCGGCCGGACCGTCGGCGGGTTGCGCATCACGCCCCAGCGCAATTGTCTGGATCGCGAGACGGCGCTGCGGATGTGGACCGAAAACGTGACGTGGTTCTCGAACGAAGAGGGTAACAAGGGTCGGATCCAGGTCGGCCAGCTCGCCGACCTCGTCGTCCCGGACCGCGACTACTTCTCGTGCAGCGAGGCCGAGATCGCCGATACGACTTCGCTGCTGACCATGGTCGGAGGCAGGATCGTCTATGGCGCGGGAGACTTCTCCAAGCTGGAGAGCGTCACACCGCCGCCCGCCATGCCGGACTGGTCGCCGGTCCGCCGCTTTGGCGGGTACGCGGCCTGGGCCGACGACACGGCAAAGACGAAGGATACCAGCCTCGCGATGAAGGCCATGCAGATGTGCGGCTGCGCCAATTCCTGCGGCGTCCACGGACACGACCATGCGGCGGCCTGGTCGAGCCGGTTGCCGGTCTCCGACCTCCGAAGCTTCTGGGGCGCGCTGGGGTGCGCCTGCTGGGCGGTCTGACATGCCTGCCGCAGCCACACCGAACCGG
This sequence comes from Bradyrhizobium sp. CCBAU 45394, assembly GCF_028128655.1. NCBI lineage: Bacteria > Pseudomonadati > Pseudomonadota > Alphaproteobacteria > Hyphomicrobiales > Nitrobacteraceae > Bradyrhizobium > Bradyrhizobium sp. CCBAU 45394. Next base: position 41,409 of record NZ_LBIX01000154.1, read on the forward strand.
ATCTCCGTGATCCTGCGCTGGCCGCTTCTGTGGCATGCGGCCAGGCTGGCCCTGGTATCGGCCTATCTGCTCGGCGGCTTCACCAAACTGCTCGATTTCGCGGGCGCGGTGGCCGAGCAGGAACATTTCGGCCTGTATCCGGGCTGGCTGTGGGCGACCGCCGCTATCGTGGTCGAACTCGGCGGGTCTCTGCTTGTCGTCGTGAATCGTTTCGTGTGGCTGGGGGCCGGCGGGCTCGGCATCCTGACGTTCGTCGCGATGCTCACCGCAAACGCGTTCTGGACCATGGGCGGCCATGAGAGATTCATGGCCACGAATGCCTTCTTCGAGCATCTCGGCTTGATTGCGGGCCTTGTCATCGTATCGATTCTGTCCAATGAGACTTCGCATCACCCGGACCGGGCGCCGCGATCTCAATCCGTCCAAGGAGTTTCCTGATGAAATCAACACGGATGTTCGCTGTCGTGGCGTTGGCGGCGGCTGTCGCGGTGAGCTCGCCGGTCGTCGCCAGGGAAGCAACGAAGTCGAAGGAGCAGGCTGTTGCCGTTGCCCCGCAATACGACACAACGCACGTCTACGTCGCGCCTGAGGACGTGGACAAGTTCGTATCCAGTTTTCTGGCCACGTTTGGCGGCAAGAGCACCAAGCAGGTGGTGGCAACCGTAACGCCCACGCCGAGCAGCACCACGTCGCAACTGTTGCAGACGCCTGTCGGCACCGTCTCGCTGTTCGGCTTCAAGACGCCCATCCCTTATCCTTTCGGGGCCGAACGTAACGGCTACCTCGTCGGCGACATGGACGAGGCGATCAAGGCGGCCCGCGCTGCGGGGGCTGACGTGATCGTCTCCACCTTCCCGGATCCCATCGGGCGCGATGCCGTGGTCCAGTGGCCCGGCGGCGTCAACCTCCAGCTCTACTGGCATACGACGAAACCCGACTACGCTCCCTTCGAGCGGATTCCGGAGAATCGCGTATACGTCTCGCCCGACAGGGCCGCCGCCTTCACCCGGAGTTTTCTTGCCTTCTCCCGCGGCAAGGTCGTCTCGGACGACGCGAAGGCGCCCGGCGTCGAGATCGGAAGACCCGATTTGACCTACCGGCGCATCCGGATCGAGTCCCCATTCGGGAAGATGGTCGTGTTGGTCACCGACGGTCATCTGCCCTATCCCTACGGTCGGGAGACGACGGGTTATGAAGTCGCTGACCTCGCAGCCACCCTCGGCAAGGCGAAGGACGCCGGCGCCACGGTGCTGGTCGAATCCTACACGTCGAGCAGCCGGTCTGCTGCGTTCGTCATGTTCCCCGGCGGGTACGTCGCCGAGATCCACTCCCTTGGCCCGAAGAGTGCATCGCGGGCGGACGCCAAATGAGATGACGTCCGCCGATGCTGGCACGGGGCGATATGCGCAACTTCTGGATCGTTCTGACGCTTGCGACCCTTGGCGCCGGCGTCGGGTTCGCGCGGGCCGAGGACGCTGCGGTCTCCAAGCGGCCGGCGATCCAGGCGAACCGCTGGGCAGAGGACTGGTCGGTCCTTGCCGATCCCAGGTTGCGTACCGAACCGTTTGACGGGCTCAAATACATCCCGCTTTGGGCCACCGATCCGAAAAGCTACGTCTCGCTGGGGGCGACGCTGCGCGAACGCTTCGAGACCAATAGCGCAGCGGCGTTCGGCACCGGCAACACGTCCTCGGACAGCTATCTCATACAGCGTTTGCAGGTCCACGCCGACATTCATTTCAACGAGAACTGGCGCGCCTTCGTGCAGCTCGAGGACGATCGGGCCTTCGACAAGCTCAGCATCTCCCCTGTCGACCAGGACCGTGCCGACCTTCGCCTTGCCTTCCTCGAATACGTCAACATTTTCGCGGGCGGGACCCTGAAGGCGCGCATCGGACGACAGGACTTCGCCTTCGACCTGCAGCGCTTCGTATCGTCGCGGGATGGTCCCAACGTCAGACAATCATTCGATGCGATCTGGGCCGACTGGGAAACCGGCGTCTGGCGCTTCATCGGCTTTGTCAGCCGCCCCGTCCAATATTTCGACGTTCGCCCTTTCGACGACACCTCGAACGACAACTTCCGCTTCAGCACGCTCCGGGTCGAGCGGAAGGTCATGGGTGACAACGAGCTGTCGGGCTACTACTCGCTGTACGAGCGGAAGAGCGCCAGATATCTCGATGCATTGGGCGACGAAAGCCGTCACGTTCTGGATGCGAGATTCGCGGCGAAGTCCCAACAGTTCGACTGGGATCTCGAGGCCATGGGGCAGGCGGGCCAGGTGGGAGCGAAGGATATCCGTGCCTGGGCCGTCGGCACGCGGATCGGATATACATTGACCGGTGTTCCCTGGCTGCCCCGCATCGGCCTCCAGTTCGACGCTGCATCGGGCGACCATCGCTCCGGAGACGGAACGCTGGGAACGTTCAATCCGCTGTTCCCGAATGGCTATTATTTCACGCTGGCCGGATATGCGGGATATGCGAACATCCTTCACCTCAAACCCTCTATAACCATCAGTCCCGCGGACCGGCTGAAGGTGATGGGAGCGATCGGCTTGCAGTGGCGCGAAACGACGGCCGACGCGATCTACGTCCAGCCCAGCGTGCCGATAGCGGGCACCGCCGGGATCGGCAGCAATTGGACGGGAGCCTACGGTCAGCTTCGCATCGACTACGCGTTCAACGATCATCTTACGGGCGCCATCGAGGCCGTGCATTTCGATGTCGGCGACACGATCATCCGCGCCGGCGGACACACCAGCAATTATCTGGGTGTCCAGCTTCAATATGGTTGGTGACATGCCACGCAATATACTTTTGCTTCCGCTCCTCATGAGCCTGAATGCCGGCTTCGTCGATACCGCCGGCTTTCTTGCGCTCCAGGGATTGTTCACTGCGCACGTCACCGGCAACTTCGTCACCTTCGGCGCGGCCATGGTATTGGGGACGTCCGGTGGCCTGGCGAAGCTGCTCGCTCTCCCGGTCTTCTGCTTCGTCGTGGTTGTCAGCAGAATCCTGAGCTTCTATCTCCCCGCAATGGGACTGCCGATCTTTCGCTCGATGCTGGCCATCAAGACGATACTTCTGGCGGCAGGCGGCGCGTGTGCCGTCTACTTCGGGCCATTTGTCCAAGGCGACAGCTGGCAGGCGATCTGCACCGGCATGATATTGGTTGCCGCCATGGCCATCCAGAACGCCGCGCACCGCATCCATATGGGCACCGAACCTCCCAGCACCTTGATGACGGGCACGACCACCCAGATCATGATCGACGTCGCAGACGTTTTGCGCGGCGCGCCGGCTTCGGTGCTGACCGTCGCCAGACCGCGGCTTGGCAAGATGACGGCGAGCGTGGCTGCCTTCGCACTCGGATGCGCAGCCGGCGCTTGTCTCTATGCGAAGTTCGGGACCTGGTGCTTCGTCCTGCCTCCGCTGATTGCTGTGCCGGCGGTGTTCCAGGCCACCGCCGAGCCGAAGTGACGCGGCGCGTGAGCGATCGGAATTGAAGGGCCGGAGCTGATGGCCTGGTGGGAGCACGCGATGGTCGACCTTGACCGTCGCCGTCGACGGCTGGCAGCGGGCGCATCCGCATTGTCGGCAGGAACGATGGGATCCTGCCGTCTGGACGGGATCAAGACCGGTCTGCCGTCGAGATGCGGCAGGCGATACGCGAGGGAACTGAAATGGCTTCTGAGACGTCCGATCCATCGCCTCGATCCTATCCCCGATCGGTCTCGCTCGTGCGAAGAGCCGGCCCGATCATTGTCGCCGCCGGCATCGCGGACAGTTTCACCCAGATCGAAAACTGGCTCCTGGAAGAGGCCTCCGTCGAGCGGCAGATGATTGACCTTCTCGTCAAGCTGATCCGTCGGATGAAGGCGGCAGACTCTTCGGTCGATCGACTTACCCTGCATATCGGCACGCTCCATCCCCAGTTGGTCGGATTCGCATGGGTCTGGAACGCCGACGATGGCTTCTGCGACGAGGTGCGGGTTGCTGACGCCGCGGTCGATTCCGACGCCTACAGGCTTAATCCGTTGCAGCGTATCGTCGAGACCGGCGACACGATCCGGCGACGGCCGAATGAGCAGACGGCGCAGGCGGAATTTCCCATCATGATCGAGCTCGCGGCCGCCGGCATGACCGACTACGTGGCGATCCCGTTGTCTGGTCTTGATACACGTAACGTGGTCACCATCGCGACGAAAGCGGCCCGCGGTTTCGCCGAGGTCGAGATAGAGTCCTTGACCCGCCTCTTCAAACTATTCGCCTTGCATGTGCAACGCCACAGCGAGTTGAAGATCTCCGAAAACGCGTTGGGAGCCTACCTTGGTTACGGCGCTGCCACCAGGGTGCTCGAAGGTGCAATCAAGCGCGGCGCCGGAGACTCGATCCGCGCCGTGATTTGGGTCTCGGATCTCAGAAATTTCACGAAGATGTCGGACGCCCTGGCCCCGGCCGACACGCTGCTGCTGCTCAACGCCTACTTCGAGACGATGGTGAGCGCCGTCGCCGTTCACGGCGGCGAAATCCTCAAGTTCATCGGCGACGGTATGCTCGCGGTCTTCCCGGTAACGGTCGGCGTCGCCGAAGCGTCGCGCGCGGCCGTCTCGGCGGCCAGAGAGGCGATCGCGCGGCTCGAGGTTTCCAATCGGACTATCCGTGTCGCGTCCGACGCCGAGGGTCGCCACTTGCTGCGGGCCGGCATCGTCCTTCACGAAGGTGAGGTCTTTTTCGGCAACATCGGTGCTCCGGATCGCTTGGACTTCACGGTTATCGGCGCCGCCGTCAACGAGGCCTGCCGTGTGGAAGCGCTCACCAAGACGATAGGCCGGGATCTCCTCATGACGGAAGCCGTCGCTCGACATCTCTCTCATGATGTCGAGCATCTCGGTGAGCACCAGTTACGAGGCGTTTCCGCCAGGATGTCCGTGTATGGACTGGCCGGATGAGGACTTGATCGGTCGGGCCGCTGCTCGTCAGCAGAAATGGCCCCCGGGATGGTGGTAACCTCCCGAAGCGCCCTTTGTCGCTTTCGAACCGCCCGTCGTCTTACAGGCACCCTTTATTGACGACGGCGGCCGCGTTGGCCTGCCGGTTCATCCCGGCGATTGCCGTCGACCTCTGCGGCTGTGCCAGTACTAAGTTCGCGCAGCGGCTTCTCTGCTGCCAGTCTCGGGCGTCGGATAGGCGGACGATCGGAGGACATATCGCAGATTTGCGTCGTGTGGGGAGAGGCGGTAGCGGGCTTCCGCTACCAATATTCCCGATGAATCCTTGAAAATCCCCGTCTTGCCGGTTCGCTGCGACGCGCGAGATGTCACGGGCGAAGCCGGAACCGCCATGATAGTCGATGACGGCGCTCGCTACCCGATCGACATCGTGTCCGGGCTTCTTAAGATGTGAGGCCAGCACGAGACGGGTCGCGCGCAAGTCCCTCTCAAGCGGCTTTCGAGTGTTTCAGGCCGTCTCTCCGTTTCCCCGTTTTACGTCGCAGGCGCCGGACCAGCCGCTTTCCCCGTCGATGACAATCAGGTCGAGCTTCGCCATCCTGACAACCGGCGAATCGGACTTCAGTTGGATCTTCGCCAAAGCGGCGGTGGAGTGCTGGGACGTCCGAAGCTACGATCGCGGCGTATTTTCCGAGATGTTCGAGTGTTGCATTTCCCGCGGAAAATGCTCCTCAAGGATCTGTCGCACGGAATGCGAGCAAAGCCCGCATCGTACGCTGCATCCGAGGCAACCGTAGATTTGCGCGGTTGAGCAAAGCTCTTCGTTCGTCGATACAACGACGCCCCTGATGTCGTGATCGCTGATGATGTTGCAGGAACAGACGATCATGCCGGATTCCGTTGCGTGATGCGACGTGCCGCATGGAGTCTGACGGCGGCGGCTGTCGCGTTGGCAATGGCGCGGCCGCGGTCGTCCGTTCCGGTCCATTGGGCGTCGCGCCCGCGCGGATCTATCTCCAGCAGCTTGACGCCCGCCGGAACCTCGCTGCCGTCGCGGGCGATGCCGCGTAAAATGCCGTCGCGCGGCGCAACCACGGGAACGCCGGAGAGATGGCCGAGCACGAGATCCTTGTAGACGCGGGTACCGATCTCGATCGGCGTGTGCCAGCGTCCGGCGAATTGCGAGTAGACGAAGCGTTCCGCGCCGACATCGCCCAGCGAACTCGCGACACCGTCGGCGGCGTCGGTCCAGTGCGTGTCGGTCACGAGCCCGATCCTGCCGGGCCGGGTCTCCACCGCGACATCGCAATTGAAGTCCGACGAGAAGCCGGGGCCCAGGCCGATGGCCAGCCCGGCGAGTCGTCTGAGGTCGGGCGTGATCCGGCGCTTCTGGAGGCGCGCATCGATCAGGAGGTCGATGTGACGGACCGGAAGCAGGTCGAGCAGGCCGAGCCAGGTCACCATGATCTGCGGCGCCCGGCCCAGGGCCTGATGGACCTGCACGCCGTCGTCGACGCGTTCGGCGACGACGTCCTCGAGCTGCACGGTGTCGGTGAAGAGGGCATCGTGAAAGGCCATCTTGCGCCGGATCACCGGTGGATCCGGGTCGTGCGACAGCACCACGCAATGTCCGGCGCGCACGAGCTGGATGCCGATCGCGGATGCGATCTCGTTGGTACCGAGGATGACGACAAAGAGTCGGTGGTCGTTCGGCTGGGGCATCTGAAACCACGGTTGCAGGGAAGGTGCAGCAAGGCGCGATCAAGCTTGCAACGTGAAGAGCAAGAGCCGGGCCATTTGGAACGATTGAAAAACAGCGCGCAACTGCCGGCCAACGTTCAGAAAGCGGAAACGCGTGATGACGTCGCCGCTTAGTGCGAAAGCGCACGCGCGCGTGTTGCAAACCTTCCAGCGTGTCGCGAAGCCGACATCGAGCCGCGAAAACCGCAGCGATTGGGCGACAGGGCGTGGCCCGATTCCTGCAAAGTTGCTTGCGGTTGAATCCGATGGCGCCTGTTGGACGCAGTGAGGAGTTGAGGTGACGCTCGATCTGCTGGATCGCGACGGTGCGCCGGGTGGCGCGCCGGCGCCCGATGTCGCCCTGTGTCCGTTTCACGGCGACAAGTCGCGTGCGGAAGCCGGTGAACGGAAGACGCTGGTGCTGACCGGCGCGTCCCGGGGCATCGGGCATGCGACGGGAAAGCTGTTCTCCGAAGCCGGCTGGCGGATCGTCACATGTTCCCGGCAACCGTTCGACGGTGGCCGTTGTCCCTGGGATGCGGGGGCCGACGATCATGTGCAGGTGGAATTGAGCGACCATCGCGCGCTGCCGCGCGTCGTCGCCGAGATCAAGGAGCGGCTCAACGGCGGTCCGCTGCATGCACTGATCAACAACGCCGGCATTTCGCCAAAGGCCGCTGACGGCGCGCGGTTGAATTCGCTGACGACGCCGGTCGAAACCTGGATGAGCGTGTTCCACGTCAACCTGCTCGCGCCGGTCCTGTTTGCGCAGGGCCTCGCCGACGAGCTGAAGCGGGCCGCCGGCTCGATCGTCAACGTCACGTCGATCGTGGGCTCCCGGGTGCATCCGTTTGCCGGCACCGCCTATGCGACGTCGAAGGCCGCGCTCGCGTGCCTGACCCGCGAAATGGCGCACGACTACGCGCCGTTCGGAATTCGCGTCAACGCCATTGCCCCCGGCGAGATCAAGACGGACATTCTGTCGCCGGAGACCGAGGCCAAATTGGCACCGATCATCCCCCTGCATCGCGTGGGCACGCCGGAAGAGGTTGCGAAGGTGATCTTCTTCCTGTGCTCGGATGCGGCCAGCTACGTTACGGGTGCCGAAGTACCGATCAACGGAGGGCAGCATGTATGATCAGACGGCAGCAGCTGGTCCCGGAAAAATTCTCGCGGATTTGCGCTGGATCAATGCGATGAACCCGATCTCGAGCGTGTCGCGCATTTCGATGGTGAATTCCGCGAAGTGGATGACAAAGCGTGCAGGCGCCATGGAATCTTTTTGCAGCAGTGCCGACAAGTTGGGCGCGACTCGTGTCCCGTCTTTTGCTTGAAGATGGCTGCGATCTCCTTCGCGGCTTCGGTGAAGTTGGCAGCCACGGCGACGTTAGTCTGCGCGGCTTGCGCCGGCGCGGATGCGAGCAGCAGGCCCGCAACGAAGGCGATCGAGCGAAACAGTCCCATGATGAACTCCAACGGACGGCAACCGCTTCCGCAAAGCCCGATTGCTGCGAGGCGCCGGCCATTGCAGGCTCAGCAATCGGCGTGCCGGATGCGGGGACGAAGCTTGGTGTGCGCCTTGCAGGAACGGGCGTTGAAAGAGCGGGGTTTCCGCCCAGTGCCGCGGCGGGACTGACTATCTGTGTCGGATTTCCGACAATGTGGTCGGCAAGCTGACACGATCGAAGGGAAGCACAATATGGCTACCGTTGCATCGCGTGCCGAGCTCGAACGTTTACTGGAAGACGACGTTCCATACGGTGATCTTACCACCGAGGCACTGGGGATCGGCGCAGTTGACGGCGTCATGCGTCTTTCCGCGCGCGCGCCGATGGTGCTCGCGCTCGCCGAGGATGCCGCCAAAATCATCGAGCTGTCTGGCTGCAGCGTCGACCTTTGTGCCGCATCCGGCTCGGCGCTGCAGCAGGGCGCGCCGATCCTTGAAGCGTGCGGTCCGGCCGCGGCGCTGCTCAAGAGCTGGAAGGTGGCGCAGACCTTGATCGAGATCTGGTCAGGCGTGGCCAGCGAGACCCGCGCCATCGTCGACGCGGCAAGGGCGGTCGCACCAAATATTCCGGTTGCCTGTACGCGCAAGAACGTGCCGGGTACCAAGCGCTTTGCTGTGGCGGCCGTGAAGGCCGGCGGGGCCGTGATGCACCGGCTCGGCCTCTCGGAGACGGTGCTGGTCTTTCCCGAGCACCGGGCCTTTCTTGGCCAACAGCCGCTGTTTCAGACGGTTGAGCGGTTGCGCCGGGCGGCGCCAGAGAAGAAGCTCGTGATCGAGGTGAAGACCGCTGATGCCGCACTTGCCGCAGCGGTCGCCGGCTTCGACGTGATCCAGGCCGAGAAGTTTTCGCCGGCCGAGGTCGCTGCGTTAGTCAAGCGCGTAGCCGTGATGGCGTATACGCGCGAACGTCCCATCATCGCCGCCGCCGGCGGAGTCAATGCGGCTAATGCCGCGGCCTACGCAGAGGCTGGGGCCGATATCCTGGTGACTTCATCGCCCTATCTTGCGAAACCGAAGGATGTGCAGGTGCGGATCGCGACTACCGATGACAAGGTGTCCTCTCTTCATGCGCACTGTCAGGTAAATTCAACGCCTGGTGACACAAACCGCCTGCGAGCGTGAGCATACTCTCCTCGTTCAATGGTACTTCAGGCTGGAAGGCCTCGATCTCCTTCCTCTGACGCACTCTCGTTGCGCTATGCTGCATGGGCAAGGACCGCCTTAGCGGGTGCTGCCAATCGTTCGCTATGAGTGTCAAACTATGTTTGCGCTATTGGCTACTTGGTTTCCGGGGCGCGCATTGCAGTCTTAAAACCTCAAGAATACGGCTGAGACCGTTTCTTCTTTGAAGACATTAGCTTGCGTCCAATTGCGAAGCGCGTCCGCGGAGGACCGCTGTCTGGCCCGAATGTTGCCCTTCAGTATGACGGGTTTAGAAAAAGATCATACGGGGGGAGTGCTGATCTTGGCCAATGCGCATCGACGGAGCGAACGGTCTCGGACTGCTTCCTGTGCCGGTCCCGCTGTTCTCTTCGGTGGGCTTATCACCGCCAACATCGTCGCATGGGCCTGGGCTTTCGCGCTGTTCGCCGACCGGCCTGTGGTGATGGCGACCGCGCTGCTCGCCTGGGTGTTCGGCCTGCGCCACGCTGTGGATGCCGATCACATCGCGGCCATCGACAACGTCGTGCGCAGCCTGATGCAGGCGGGCGGTACGCCGCGATCGGCCGGCCTCTATTTCGCGCTCGGCCATTCCAGCGTGGTCGTGGTCGCGACCATGCTCCTCGCGCTCGGCGTGGTGAGCCTTGGCGGTGACGGCCTGCTCAAAGAGATCGGCAGCTTCATAGGCACCTCGGTGTCGGCGCTGTTCCTGCTGGTGATTGCGGCCATTAACCTCGCCATCTTCGCCAGCCTGTGGCGGACCTTTCGCAAGGCGCGCGAGCAGGGCATTCGTGACGCCGCCGGGCTCGACGTATTGCTCGCTCATCGCGGTATCCTGGTGCGCTTGCTCGGCCCCATGTTCCGCCTGGTGACAAAACCCTGGCACATGTATCCGCTCGGCTTCCTGTTCGGGCTCGGTTTCGACACTGCAACTGAGATCGGCCTGCTCAGCATCTCCGCCTCTGAGGCCGCGCGCGGCGCTTCGCTCGCCGACGTCATGGTCTTTCCCGCGCTGTTCGCCGCCGGCATGGCACTGGTCGACACCGCGGACTCGACGCTGATGGTCAGCGCTTATCGCTGGGCCTTCGTCGATCCCATGCGAAAGCTCTGGTACAACCTCACCATTACGGGCGCTTCCGTCGCGGTCGCGCTGTTCATCGGCGGCATTGAGGCACTGGGCTTGATCGGCAACCGGCTCGATCTCTCCGGCGGTGTGTGGACGCTGGTCGACGCCCTCAACGAGTCGCTCGCCAATGTCGGCCTCGCCGTGATCGCGTTGTTCGCGATCGCCTGGCTGCTCTCGATCGTGCTCTACCGCCGCCTAATTGCGGGCAGCTCGGGCCTTGCCGACACGGAAGTCCTGGAATGCGCTGATGCGACCGAGGCGGTCTGAGTCTTGCCGACGCTGCGGTCCGCTGACGGTGCTCTCAGCCCTCTGGCTCCTCGTGGTTGACGGCAACGCCTTCGCACAGAGCGATGGCGGCCTGCGCGAACTGCCGCCGGTCCAGATTTTTGCCGGCCAGACACCGGGTCACAAGCGGCCGCCCGTGTCGCGGCACGCCGGCACATCGACACGGGCCGGTCATCGGATCTTTGTGTATCCGGCAGCAGCGCCGGCGTCGGGCACCCACAGCGTCGCCTCCGGCCCAGAGGGGCCGCCGGGCATGGCCAGCGCGCTCACCGTCTCCGGTGAAGAGCTCAACGCGCGCCCCTTCACACGGCCGGGCGAGGTGCTCGAAGCCGTGCCGGGGCTGATCTTGACCCAGCATTCCGGCGAGGGCAAAGCCAACCAGTATTTTCTGCGCGGCTATAATCTCGACCACGGCACCGATCTCGCAATCTATGTCGACGACGTCCCCGTCAACATGCGCACCCACGCGCACGGCCAGGGCTATGCCGATCTCAACTGGCTGATCCCGGAGACCATCAGCGCGATGGACGTGCGCAAGGGCCCGTACTTCGCCGACGAGAGCGATTTCGCCTCCGTCGGCAGCGTGCGCATCGGCTTGATCGACCGCACCGAGAAGGGCCTTGCACAGGTAACCGCCGGCAGTTTTGGCTATCGCCGCCTGCTCGGCACGGACTCCGCCAAGGTTGGCGACGGGACGCTGCTCGTCGCCGGCGAGATCGGCGCCTACAACGGTCCCTGGGACAATCCGGACAATGTGCGCAAGCTCAACGGTCTCGTGCGTTTTAGCCAGGGCACCGCGACGGATGGCCTGACCGTCACCGGCATGGCCTATGCGAGCAAATGGAATTCCACCGACCAGGTGCCGCAGCGCGCGATAACGAGCAGCTTTCTCGACCGGTTCGGCTCGGAAGACCCGACCGACGGCGGAAACACCAACCGCTTCGCGCTCTCGGGCCGCGTCGCGCAGAGCGACGATCTCGGCTCATGGAAGGCCAATGCCTATGTCGTGAAGAGTCAGCTCGATCTTTTCAACAACTTCACCTATTTCCTCAGCGATCCCGTGCTCGGCGACCAGTTCCACCAGCACGACGACCGCCTGATGGCCGGCGCCAACATCTCCCGCACGCTGAACGGCTCGTTTGCGGGCCTGCCGATGCAGACCACGCTCGGCCTGCAATCGCGCTATGACGCGATTGATCTGGCGCTGACCAACACGGTCCAGCGCAGCTACCTCTCCAGCGTCCGCAGCGACAAGGTCGGCGAAGGCAGCGTCGGCGTCTACGCCGAAAATACCCTGCGCTGGACCGATTGGCTTCGGACCACCGTCGGCTGGCGCGGTGACTATTATGCCGCCAACGTCATCTCGCTGTTCAATTCCAACAACTCCGGCCACGCTGATGTCTCGCTCGGCAGCCCGAAATTCCGGATGGTGCTCGGTCCCATCAACCAGACCGAATTCTTCCTCGGCGCAGGCTACGGCATGCACTCGAACGACGCCCGCGGCGCCACCACGACGGAAGACCCCAGCGATCCCGCCACAAAGCTCTCGCCGTCGCCGCTGCTGGTGCGCACCAGGGGCGCTGAGGTCGGCGTTCGCAGCAGGATCATTCCCGGCCTCGACACCTCGTTCAGCGTCTTCATCCTCGACCAGGATTCCGAGATCCTGTTCTCCGGCGATGCCGGCAACACCGAGGCGACCCGCGCCAGCCGCCGCTATGGCTTCGAGTGGACCAACCATTACCGGCCGCGATCCTGGATCGACATCGACGCCGATCTGGCGATGACCCATGCGCGCTTTCGCGGATATGACAGCGACCAGGCGGAGGTCTACGCCGCGCTCGCCGGCTATCCGGAGGTGCAGATCGGCAACGCGCCCGGCAACTACATTCCGAACGCGCCGCCGATGGTGGCGTCCGCCGGCATCACGCTCGGCGAAAAGACCGGCTGGTTCGGATCATTGCGCTGGCGCTATCTGGCGGCGAGCCCGCTGACGGAAGACAATGCGTTCCGCTCGTCAGCGACCGGCATCTTCAATGGCCGCCTCGGCTACCGCGCTGACAATGGCTGGCGCATCCAGCTCGACGTGCTCAATCTGTTCGACGCAAGAGCGAACCAGATTACCTATGCCTATGGTTCGTTGCTCAAGACCGACGCGCTGTACAATCTCTGCACCGGCGGCGTTGCGCCCGCCGCGGTCTGCCGGAACGGAGTGATGGATTACGTGCTGCATCCGGTCGAGCCGCTGTCGTTCCGCTTGACGGTCGCGGGGACGTTCTAGCTAGTCAGGTCGGGAGTCGCGAAAGGTGCGCTCGCCGGTGATGATGGCGGACAGCATGCTCTGGCGCGACATGATTTCTTCGCGCAGCGCGGCGTAGATGTGCAGGATGACGAACACCACGATGAACCACATGCCGAGATGATGGATGGTGTGGACGTCCTGGCTGTTCGGCAAGATCTTGAACACCCAGCCGAAGAAACGATACCACAGGCTGTCGATGCCAGCGCCCTCGGCATAAAGGGCAAATCCGGTCATGATCATCCCGACCATCGCGAGGATGAACAGGAACATCGCGGTATTGGCGAGTGGGTTATGGCCGACATATTTCTTCGGGTAGCGCACCAGGAAGAGATACCAGCGCAGCTCGTATAGAAAACCCCAGCGCCAGATCCGGTTGTAGAACGGCAGCGCGAAGAGTTGCCGTGCATAAGCGTTGCCGACGATCGCCCAGTAGATGCGATAGAGGAAGGCAACGGCAAGCGCCTGTCCCGACGCGAAATGAATGAAGCGGATATAGCCCATTGTGTACCAGTTGGAAGCCTCTCCCGGCATCGACGGCAGCGGCGAGGCGATCAGATAACCGGTGATCACGAGCATGGTGATGAGCGCGGCATTGAGCCAATGCCAGATCCGCACCGGCGCTTCGTACACATAGATCGATTGGCGGCTCGTTCCCGCGGCGCCGATCGCATCGAGCGTGCCGGGAATCTCGGAAATCCCAGTCATCGATTGCTCCTGCCCAAAAGCGATCCGACGCAGGAACAAACGAATCAGCTCACCCTTTCCGACAATATCGCGCGCGCTCTCTTGCAAAATCCCCGCCGCGAAAAAAATTCGTACAGCGCTTGATGCGCCGCACGATGCGTCGAAATGGAAACATGTTTTATCTCATGCTGGAAATTCGCCTTTCAGGCCTTGCTTGAAACTGCTTGCGGTTTCTTCATCGCAAGCGGCGCGGTCGTTCAATTTGCACGCGGCGCAACGCTGAGCGTCGCCGCGTTGGAGGCTTCGTTCGCTGCGGAGCAACAGTTTTCGATTTACCGATGATTAGGGGAGTGGCCGCATCGTCGCATCATTGCGAGCTTTCCGAGAACGGGTATTGCGAAATGAATCTGAGCTTCGTTGCACGCGTTTTTGCCCGGGATGGGCAGTCGATGTCAGACCTGTTTCACGGCCATGGGCGAATGAACGCCGCCGCCATGAGTCTTCCCAAGAGCGAGCCGGTCTTCGCCAACGTGTCGATCCGGGCAAAGATCATGATCGGCTTTGCGGTCGTGCTGCTGCTGTCGGCCGTCACCATGGCCGGCGCCTGGTTCGGCTATGAGAAGATCCTCGACGGCTTCGGTGTCTACCGGGTTAGCATGTCAGAGTCCGACTACGCGCGCGAGATCGACAGTTCCCTGTCCGCCTATCAGAGCAACGCGCGCTATTTCGCGATGGCTGGCACCAGGGAGGCGGAATCTGCGGCCGAGGAGGCGAGGCGAAGGCTGGAAGGAACCATTACCGCGGCCAAGACCGAGACCTCCACCTTGAGCTGGCAGCAGTCCATCAAGGAGCTGTTCGAGGCCTATCGCGCCTATACCGACGCCTTCAACAAAGTGCTGGCCTTGCGGTCGGAGATCAGCCGGTCGGGTACCGTGATGGAAGATCAGTCGCGTGCGATCAAATCCATCCTTGCGGATGCGAAGGCATCGCCCGGCGATGCTGATGAAATCGGAGGCGCGCTCAACCGCTTTGAGGTCGTTGATCTGCTCGCAACCGCCGAGCTGAAGCGCCATGATGACGCGCTGGCGCAGGCCGCCGCGCAACGCCTCGAGACGATCAAGCGCCTGGTCGATCGCGGCGCGTTGCGCTCGATGGACGCCATCGGCGAGAAGGCGCTTGCCGATCGTCTCGCCTTCTATGGCGAAAGCGTCGCACGCGTCGTGGCGTCCGCGCAGGAAATCGACCGCCTCGTGGAAAGCATGTGGAAGCTGCGCCATGGCCTGTCGGGGGCGGCGAGCTCGCTCAAGCGCGTGGCACTGGCCGAGCAGGCCGAGGCTGAAAAGAAGACGTCGGAGCAGATCGCCAGCGGCCAGTCGGTCGTAGTGGCGCTGGCGCTGGCATCGATCGCCATCGGCCTCGTGCTGTCCTTCGCTGTCGGACGCGGCATTGCGCGTCCCGTGATCGCCATGTGCGCTGCCATGACGGAGCTCGCCCGCGGCAGGCACGAGATCGTGCTGCCGGGCCTCGGCCGCCGCGACGAGGTCGGCAAAATGGCCGGCGCCGTCGAGATGTTCAAGCGCCAGGCGATCGAGCGCACCGAGCGGGAGGCGGCCGAGATCGAGGAGCGCAACAGGTCGGCAGCGGAGCTTCGCCGTTCGGAGCTGACGCGATTTGCCGGCACGTTCGAGACCGCGGTCGGCGACATCGTCAACGACATATCGAGCTCGGCCCGGCAACTGGAAGCCGCCGCCTCGACGCTGTCGCGCAATGCGGAAGCGACCGGCGACTTGACGACAGCGGTGGCTGGCGCTTCCCGGGAAGCGGTCGGCAGCATCCGTTCGGTCGCCGCCGCCGCCGAGGAACTGTCGCTTTCGATCAACGAGATTCGCTCACAGGTGCGCAACTCCAACGACATCTCGGAAAGTGCGGTGCAACAGGCGCGGGACACGGACGTGCGCATTGCCGCATTGTCCGAGGCCTCGCACCGGATCGGCGACGTCGTAAAACTGATCACGGCGGTCGCGGAGCAGACCAATCTGCTGGCGCTCAACGCCACGATCGAAGCGGCGCGTGCAGGCGATGCCGGCCGCGGTTTTGCGGTGGTGGCCTCTGAGGTGAAATCGCTCGCCAGTCAGACGGCGCGCGCCACGGAGGAGATCGGCGCGCACATCCAGGGCATGCAGCAGGCGACGGGTGAATCGATCGCGGCGATCAGGACGATCGCCGGCACGATCGGGGAGATCTCGTCGATATCAGGCTCGATCGCGACCGCCGTCGATCAGCAGACGGCGACGACGCAGGAGATCGCGCGCAGCGCCCAGCATGCGGCCTCCGGTACCGGTCAGGTCTCGACCAATCTCGAACAGGTCAATCGCGAGGCAACCGAGACCGGCGCGGCCGCCTCCGCCGTGCTGCAATCGGCCCGCGGCCCGACCGAGGCCAGCCAGCGCCTGCGCGTCGAGCTCGACGGTTTCATGGCCAATGTTGCCGCAGCCTGAGGTCGGCCTATCCTGCCAACGGGTGATTGCAAGAGCATGGGTGTGTTGTGGTAGTGAATGGCGAGGTTCGCGGTACACCGCGGCCTGAGAGCGCCTACCCAAGGGACCACCGATGAACCGTGACCTCGATCTCGCCGGTTTTGAGCTGCACCCGCAGCGCGGTGCGGTGCTGGGCGAGGTGCATGCCCGCCCGTTCACCCGGCTGACGGCGCCGCTCACCGTGCTGCGCTTTGCCTTTCTCAGCCAGGGCGAGGTTGCCGCCGCCAATCGGCAGAAGTTCGTCGCGTTCTGCACGTCGCACGGGCAGGAGCCGCCGGATGAAGGAACGAAACATCATCAGGTCGCTATCGGCGCGATCCAGCTGCGCTGGGAGCAGCACTCGGAGTTCACCACCTTTACCTGGATCCTCGGCAACGCGGATACGTCCGCTCGGAGTTTCGGCGAGATCGGCGATGGGCCCGCCGCATTGATACGCTCCCTGTCGCAGTCCGGCCAATTGCTGGTCGCGGTCAAGCTCGGGGTCGAGCAAACCTCGGCGGCGCTGGAGCGTGCCCAGGAGGTTTTCGAACGAGGCAGCCTCGCGATGGCGGCGGTCCGCAGCGGATCTGCCGTGGTCGCCTCCGACTTTCGCGCGGACGACCATGGTTTTGTTCGCATCCTCATCTGCAACGACGGCCTGTCGCCGGGCCGCTTGGGCGCTCTGGTGCAGCGCGTGCTGGAGATCGAGACCTATCGCACGCTGGCGCTGCTCGGCTTGCCGGCTGCGCTCGAACTCGCACCATCGGTCGATCACATCGGGCGCCGACTGGTCGAGGTGCTCGAGGAGATGCAGGGTGCGGAGGGCCTCAAGCTCAACAATCACCTTCTGACCGAGTTGACCGCGCTCGCCGCCTCGCTCGAGCGCGGCGCCGCCGGCAGCCTGTTCAGGTTCGGGGCCAGCCGGGCCTATTACGACATCGTGCAGGCTCGACTTGGGGTGATCGAAGGCGGCGAGATCGCAGGCTATCCGACCTGGTCGTCGTTTCTCGCCCGCCGGATGGCGCCGGCTATGCGGACCTGCGCCGCCCTGGAGGAGCGTCAGGCCAATTTGTCGATCAAGCTTGCGCGCGCCGCCGACCTCCTGCGCACCCGCGTCGACGTCGAATTGGAGGAGCAAAATCGTGACCTCTTGCGTTCGATGAACGAGCGCACCAAGCTGCAATTGCGCCTGCAAAGTACGGTCGAGGGCCTGTCGGTGGCAGCGATCGGCTATTACGTCGTCAGCCTGTTCGGGTATCTTGCCAAGGGCGCGCATGACGGCGGCGTACATGTCGAGCCGTCGCTGGCGACCGCGCTGTTCGTGCCGGTCGCTATCGGCGTCACCTGGATTGTCACGCACCGGATTCGCCAGCGGCACTTGAAGCATGACGGCGCGACGTCGGGTGGGCATGATTGAGTTCCCTCAAGCCAGAGCCTTGCTCTTGTGCTACGAGCGACGGATGCTTGCGGGCTAAGGAGGAGCCATGAGCCGATCGGATGGGACGACCAACGTGCTTTGGCTGCAGGGAGCCAGTTGCGGCGGCTGCACCATGTCGATCCTCGAAAGCGGCGCCTCCGGCTGGTTCGACGAATTGAGGCAGTTCGGCATCAACCTGCTGTGGCATCCGTCAGTGAGCGAAGAGACGGGCGAGGAAGCGGTCGAGGTGCTCCAGTCCGTTCTGGACGGCAAGGTGCAGCTGGATCTGCTCTTGCTGGAAGGCTCCGTCGCCCGCGGCCCGAACGACAGCGGCCGCTTCAACATGCTCGCGGGCACCAACCGCTCGGTCTATCGCTGGATGCTCGATCTCGCGCCGCGCGCCGACTACGTGATCGCGGTCGGAAGCTGCGCCGCCTATGGCGGCGTGCCGGCCGCGGGATCGAACCCGACCGATGCCGTGGGGTTGCAGTTCGAAGGTTCCGACAGCGGCGGCGCGCTGGGCGCGGGCTTCCGTTCGCGACTCGGTCTGCCCGTCATCAATGTCGCGGGTTGCGCGCCGCATCCTGGCTGGATGATGGAAACCATCCTGGCACTGACCAGCAAGGATCTTGCCGCGACCGATCTCGACGGTTACGGACGGCCGAAATTCATCGCCAATCATCTTGCCCATCACGGCTGTTCGCGCAACGAGTTCTACGAGTTCAAGGCGAGCGCCGAGACGATGTCGGAGCGCGGCTGCCTGATGGAGCATCTCGGCTGCAAGGCGACGCAGGCGGTCGGCGACTGCAACCAGCGCTCCTGGAACGGCGGCGGCTCCTGCACCAAGGGCGGCTATGCCTGTATCGCCTGCACCTCGCCGGGATTCGAAGGGGCGCAGAACTTCCTGGAGACCGCCAAGCTCGCCGGCATTCCGGTTGGTTTGCCGACTGACATGCCAAAGGCCTGGTTCGTCGCGCTCGCGGCATTGTCGAAGTCGGCGACGCCGCGGCGCGTGCGGCTGAATGCGACCGCCGACCACGTCGTCGTGCCGCCGGGCCGTTCGACGGCCAAGGGCAAGCCATGACGCGGATCACGATCGGCCCGTTCAACCGTGTTGAGGGCGATCTCGAAGTCCGCCTCGACGTCGAGAGCGGCCGCGTCATGCGCGCCGAGGTGACGGCGCCGCTCTACCGTGGTTTTGAGCAGATCCTGGAGGGACGGCCACCGCTCGATGCGCTGGCGCTGGCGCCGCGGATCTGCGGCATCTGCTCGGTCTCGCAATCGGTCGCGGCGGCTGCCGCCCTGCGCGACGCCATGTCGATCGAGGCTGCGCCCAACGGGCTGCTCGCCACCAACATCGCCCATGCGGCGGAGAATGCGGCCGACCATCTGACCCACTTCTATATCTTTTTCATGCCCGACTTTGCCCGCGAGGCCTATGCGGCGCACAGCTGGCACTCGGAGACGCGCGAGCGCTTTGCAGCAACCCGCGGCAGCGCAGCGCGCGATGCCCTGCCGGCGCGGGCGCGGCTGCTCGAGACCATGGGCATCATCGCCGGGAAATGGCCGCATAGCCTCGCGTTCCAGCCAGGAGGCACGACGCGCGCCATCGACCTTGGCGAGCGCGTCCGGCTGCTGTCGATCACGACGGCCTTTCGAAGCTTTCTCGAGCGTGTCGTCTTCGCGGACTCGCTCGAGAATGTGCTGGCGATTGCCTCCGCGGACGAGCTGGATAGCTGGCGCGACGGCCGCGGCGGCGATTTCGCCCATTTCCTGCGGCTTGCGGACAGTCTTGCGTTGACCGGGCTCGGCCGGGGCACGGGCTTGATGATGAGCTACGGCGCCTATCATGGCGTCGACGGCGAGTTGTTTCCACGCGGCCTGTTCGGTCCGCGCGCCACGATCGAACCGCTGCCGCTGACGCAGATCACCGAGGACGTCTCGCACGCCTGGATGCGGGAGTCCTCCGCGGATCCCGCCCATAGCAGCACGGTTCCGGATCCCGACAAGCCGGCGGCCTATAGCTGGTGCAAGGCGCCGCGGCTGTCGGGCCAGCCGATCGAGGTCGGCGCGATCGCGCGCCAGACGGTGGCCGGTCAGGCGCTGATCACGGATCTGGTCGCGCGGCACGGCACCAACGTGCGCAGCCGCGTGATCGCGCGGCTGATCGAGACCGCGCGCATCGCGCTGGCCATGGAGCAGTGGACGCGCGCGCTGCGCTTGTCGGAGCCATTCTGCAACAATGCGCGCGAGATCCCCGACGGAAGCTATGTCGGGCTGGTCGAGGCCGCCCGCGGCAGTCTCGGGCACTGGATGGCGGTAAGCCAGGGTAGGATCGAGCGCTACCAGATCATCGCGCCGACCACCTGGAATTTCTCGCCGCGCGATTCCTTCGACGTCGGCGGCCCGCTGGAGCAGGCGCTGGTCGGCACCGATGTCGGCGACGCCGGCCCACGTGCGGTCGCGATCCAGCACATCGTGCGCTCGTTCGATCCCTGCATGGTGTGCACCGCGCACTGACCGGAAACTTCGTTGCCGGCTGCAAATCGAATTGTTTCCGCTTCTCGTATCTCCAGCATCCTCGTGTACCGCTCCTGCGAGCAATTCAAACACCCAACGTTCTGGAATCTCTCCACTTTTGAATCGCTCCAGGCTGTTGGCCTGCTTCTTGCTGTCCTTGGCGTCATCGAAAAGTCAAAGCGAAGGCGGGAGGATACATGGGCGCGGCGACGGAAACGTTTTACAGCGTGATCAGGCGGCAAGGCATCACGCGTCGGAGCTTTCACAAATTTTGCAGCCTGACGGCGACGAGCCTCGGGCTCGGGCCGCTGGCGGCGAGCCGCATCGCGAACGCGCTCGAGACCAAGCCGCGCGTGCCCGTGATCTGGATGCACGGCCTCGAATGCACCTGCTGCTCCGAGAGCTTCATCCGGTCCGCGCACCCGCTGGTCAAGGATGCCGTGCTGTCGATGATCTCGCTCGACTATGACGACACCATCATGGCGGCCGCGGGTCACCAGGCGGAGGCCATCCTCGAGGAGACCCGCGCCAAGCACAAAGGCCAGTACATCCTCGCGGTGGAAGGCAATCCGCCGCTGAACGAAGGCGGCATGTTCTGCATCGACGGCGGCAAGCCGTTCGTCGAGAAGCTCAAGATGATGGCCGAGGACGCGATGGCGATCATCGCCTGGGGCGCCTGCGCGTCCTGGGGCTGCGTGCAGGCGGCAAAGCCCAATCCGACACAGGCGACCCCGATCGACAAGGTCATCACAAACAAGCCCATCATCAAGGTGCCGGGATGCCCCCCGATCGCCGAAGTGATGACCGGCGTCGTCACCTTCATCACCACCTTCGGCAAATTGCCCGAGCTCGACCGCCAGGGCCGGCCGAAGATGTTCTACTCGCAGCGCATTCACGACAAGTGCTACCGCCGTCCGCATTTCGACGCCGGCCAGTTCGTCGAGGAGTGGGACGACGAGGCCGCCCGCAAGGGCTACTGCCTCTACAAGATGGGCTGCAAGGGCCCGACGACTTACAACGCCTGTTCGACCGTGCGCTGGAATGGCGGCGTGTCCTTCCCGATCCAGTCGGGCCACGGCTGCATCGGCTGCTCCGAGGACGGCTTCTGGGACAAGGGCTCGTTCTACGACCGTCTCACCAACATCAAGCAGTTCGGCATCGAGAAGAACGCCGACCAGATCGGCATGGTGGCGGCGGGCGCCGTCGGCGCCGCGGTGGCCGCGCATGCGGCCGTGACCGCAGTGAAGCGGCTCGCGACCAAGCGCGAAGACGCCGACCACAACAGCTGAGCGAAGAGAAACACTAGGGTAGGAACACCATGGGTATCCAGACTCCCAACGGCTTCAATCTCGACAATTCCGGCAAGCGCATCGTCGTCGATCCGGTGACCCGTATCGAAGGTCACATGCGGGTCGAGGTCAATGTCGACGCCGACAACGTGATCCGCAATGCGGTCTCGACCGGCACGATGTGGCGCGGGATCGAAGTGATCCTGAAGAACCGCGATCCCCGCGACGCCTGGGCGTTCACCGAGCGGATCTGCGGCGTCTGCACCGGCACGCACGCACTGACGTCGGTGCGCGCGGTCGAGAACGCGCTCGGGATCACCATTCCGGAGAACGCCAATTCGATCCGCAACCTGATGCAGCTGGCCTTGCAGGTGCACGACCACGTCGTGCATTTCTATCACCTTCATGCGCTGGATTGGGTCGACGTCGTCTCCGCGCTCTCGGCCGATCCGCGGGCGACCTCGACGCTGGCGCAGTCGATCTCGAACTGGCCGCTGTCGTCGCCCGGCTATTTCAAGGATCTGCAGACAAGGCTGAAGAAGTTCGTCGAGTCCGGGCAGCTCGGTCCGTTCAAGAACGGTTATTGGGGCAGCAAGGCCTACAAGCTGCCGCCCGAGGCCAATCTGATGGCCGTGGCGCATTATCTGGAGGCGCTCGACTTCCAGAAGGAGATCGTCAAGATCCACACCATCTTCGGCGGAAAGAACCCGCATCCGAACTGGCTGGTCGGCGGCGTGCCCTGTCCGATCAACGTCGACGGCACGGGTGCCGTCGGCGCCATCAACATGGAGCGGTTGAACCTGATCTCCTCGATCATCGACCGGCTGATCGAGTTCAACGAAATGGTCTATCTGCCCGACGTGGCGGCGATCGGGTCGTTCTACAAGGACTGGCTCTATGGCGGCGGCCTCTCGGGCCAGAGCGTGCTCGCCTATGGCGACGTGCCCGAACATGCCAACGACTATTCCGCCAAGAGCCTGAAGCTGCCGCGCGGCGCCATCATCAACGGCAATCTGTCCGAGGTGTTTCCGGTCGATCACGCCAACCCCGACGAGATCCAGGAGTTCGTGGTCCACTCCTGGTACAAATACCCCGACGAGACCAAGGGTCTGCATCCCTGGGACGGCGTCACCGAGCCGAACTACGTGCTGGGGCCCAATGCGAAGGGAACCAAGACCGCGATCGAGCAGCTCGACGAGGGCGGCAAGTATTCGTGGATCAAGGCACCTCGCTGGAAGGGCCACGCCATGGAGGTTGGCCCGCTGGCGCGCTGGGTGGTCGGCTACGCGCAGAACAAATCCGAGTTCAAGGATCCCGTCGACAAGTTCCTGAGGGATTTGAACCTGCCGACGTCGGCGCTGTTCTCGACGCTCGGCCGCACCGCCGCGCGCGCGCTCGAATCCGTCTGGGCCGGACGGCAGATGCGCTACTTCCAGGACAAGCTCGTCGCCAACATCAAGGCCGGCGACAGCTCGACCGCCAATGTCGACAAGTGGAAGCCGGAGAGCTGGCCGAAGGAGGCCAAGGGCGTCGGCTTCACCGAGGCGCCGCGCGGCGCGCTCGCGCACTGGATCAAGATCAAGGACACCAAGATCGACAACTACCAGTGCGTCGTGCCGACCACCTGGAACGGCTCGCCGCGCGATCCCAAGGGCAACATCGGCGCCTTCGAGGCGTCGCTGATGAACACGCCGATGGTCAATCCCGAGCAGCCGCTCGAGATTCTGCGCACGATCCATTCCTTCGATCCGTGCCTGGCCTGTTCGACGCACGTCATGAGCCCGGATGGCCAGGAGCTCGCCAAGGTCAAGGTCAGGTAGGAGGTCGCCATGATGGATGCAGTTGCTCCCGCCTCCGACGCCGGGCCCGACCTCGCGGCGATCGCCGCCGACGCTTCCGGAGAACGTGCGGTGGGGCGTCCCACCGTCTATGTCTACGAAGCGCCGGTGCGGATCTGCCACTGGGTGAACGCGTTCTCGATCATTGTGCTGATGGTGACCGGCTATCTGATCGGAACGCCGCTGCCGACGGTCGCGGGCGAGGCGTCCGACAACTTCGTGATGGGCTACATTCGCTTCGCCCATTTCGCAGCGGGACAGGTGCTCGCGGTGTTCTTCCTCACGCGTATCCTGTGGGCCTTCGTCGGCAACCATCACTCCCGGCAGATCTTCTACATCCCGGTTCACCGCAAGCAGTTCTGGAAGGAAGTGCTGCACGAGATCCGCTGGTACGCGTTCCTGGAACGCGAGCCGAAGATGTATGTCGGGCACAACCCGCTGGCGCAAACCGCGATGTTCACGGGCTTCACCCTGTTCGTGGCCTTCATGATCGTCACCGGCTTTGCGCTCTATTCGGAAGGTCAGGGCATCGACAGCTGGCAGCACAAGCTGTTCGGCTGGGTGTTTGCGATCTGGCCGAACAGCCAGGACGTCCACACCTGGCACCATCTCGGCATGTGGGCGCTGGTCGTGTTCGTGATGGTGCACATCTACGCCGCGGTCCGTGAAGACATCATGTCGCGCCAGAGCATCATCTCCTCGATGATCTCGGGCGAGCGGCAATTCCGCGACTGAAACGGGAAGACTGACGATGCCGACATCCTCGCAAGACAATCGCATCCTGGTGCTCGGCATCGGCAACATCCTGTGGGCCGACGAAGGCTTTGGCGTGCGCGCGGTGGAGGAGTTCCACCGCCGCTACGCCGTGCCTGACAACGTCACCATCCTCGACGGCGGCACGCAGGGGCTGTACCTCGTGAACTATCTGGAGGAGGCCGACCGCCTTATCGTGTTCGACGCCATCGACTATGGGCTCGAGCCCGGCCGGTTGAAGCTCGTGCGCGACGACGAGGTGCCTCGCTTCACCGGCGCCAAGAAGATGAGCCTGCACCAGACCGGCTTCCAGGAGGTCATCAGCGCCGCCGACCTGCTCGGCCGGTGCCCGAAGCATCTCGTGCTGATCGGCTGCCAGCCGCTCG
Organism: Bradyrhizobium sp. CCBAU 45394; assembly: GCF_028128655.1. Taxonomy (NCBI): domain Bacteria; kingdom Pseudomonadati; phylum Pseudomonadota; class Alphaproteobacteria; order Hyphomicrobiales; family Nitrobacteraceae; genus Bradyrhizobium; species Bradyrhizobium sp. CCBAU 45394. Next base: position 65,884 of record NZ_LBIX01000154.1, read on the forward strand.
ATCTCGAAGACTGGGGCGGGCCGCTGACGCCGCCGGTGCGCGACCAGATCGCGCCCTCGATCGATCTCGCCTGCCAGGTCTTGGCCGAGTGGGGCGTCACGGTGAGCCGCCGCAGCGCGCCATTGGCGGAGTCCGAGCGGCTGCTCGCCAATGACATCGATCACGCCAATTACGAGATGCGGCCGGCCTGAGAGGCGCGATCTCCGGAGAAAGCACGATGTGCCTCGGCCTGCCGATGACGATTGTCGAGACGGATGGCGTCTCGGCGCTGTGCGCATTTCGCGGCGAACAGCGCCGCGTCTCCATGCTGCTGCTCTCCAACCCGCCGGTCGGCACCCACGTGCTGGTCTATATCGACACCGCGATCCGGCTTCTCGATGATGAAGAGGCGCGCCTGATTGGCGCCGCGATCGACGGTCTTGGTGCTGCGCTCGACGGTGAGGATTGCGACCGCTTCTTCGCCGACCTGATCGACCGCGAGCCGCAACTGCCAGCGCACCTGCGGTCCGAATAAGCCAACGTCCAGGAATCAAGTGGGATCACCGCCTCCGCGGCCGGACCGGCGTGCGGGCGCCACAAGCTACCTGGAATGCGTCTTTCTATCTGCAAAGATAGCTTTCACTGAATGTGGAATGTATCTTATCATCGGGGGCCTGCATCATCGGCGCGCAATAAAATATCTGATGTAAGTCAATGAGATAAATCCGGAAAGTCGCTAACATATCCTGGCACATGCCTTGCTAACCCCTATCCCGAGCAATTCATAAGCTTGTCAGGGGAGGTCCAATGGAATTCCAGGTGGGGAAGCATGATCTGACGCGGCACGGCCTGAATGAGGTCGATGCCGCGACGGTTGAACATTTTCTTGGCGCAGCAGACGAGGCTGGTGCGATCGCCGTGCTGCTGTCGGCGGGCGATCCCAACCGCTTTCCGGAGGCGACCGACGTCGCTGTGGTGCTGCCGGAGCTGATCGCCGCATTCGGTGGCCGGCTGCGCGGTGCGGTCATCGCGCGCGGCGACGAGAGCGCGCTCGGCCAGCGTTTTGGCGTCCGCGTGCAGCCGACGCTGATCTTCGTCGCCAAGGGCGAGACACTGGGGCTGATCGCCAAGATCCAGGACTGGTCAGTCTATGTCGACCGCATCACCAAGCTGATCGACCGGCCGCGCGGGCAAAGCGCCGCGGTGGCCGTCACCATCGTGCCCCAGCACCGCACACAAGGTGTCGAGTTATGAAAGTCGGATTCTGGGATGCGCCCGAAGGCGCCGAGCAACCGGTCAGCGTGTTTCCGATCGGCGAAGAGAGTCTCAATGCATCGAAAGGAAGCCTCACGGCGGCCGGTGCGCTCGCCAAGCTTGCAACGCTCGACAGCGCGGAGCTTGCCAGGAGCTGCCCAAACGCGGTCGCGCTGCTCTCGCGGATCGCAGATGCGATCGCGGGCCAGAAAGCCGATGCGCCGTCGCAATTGTTCCGGCTCGCCAATCTCAACGATCTCGAGAGCAAGCTCATTGCCGACGTGCTCGGCGAAGGCGAGGTCGCCGGCGTCGTCGCGCTGCCGGATGGATCGCTGGCGCAGATCCAGGAATCGGTGCTGGCAGGGATCTGGCGCGTGCGGCTCGAGACCGACGCCAACCACGAATACCTCGAGATCGGCGCCGTCCCGGAGATCGTCAAGCGCGCGGCCGCCGACCTGACATCCGCCGATTTCGAGATCGGACAGGTGCCTGAGGGTGCCATGAACGTGCTGCCGGTGCTCGCCGAGATCCGCGAGCGGGCGCTCGCGTGGCGGCCCGGCATCCGCTCGCAGATCATCAATTTCACGCTGTTGCCGATGAGTCCGGTCGACATGAGCTTTTTGCAGGACACGATCCGGAACGGACCGATTCAACTGGTGTCGCGCGGCTACGGCACCTGCCGCGTGCTGTCCACCGGCATCCGCAATGTCTGGTCCGTGCAGTTCTTCAACGCCATGGACACCATCATTCTCGATACGCTCGAAGTCGGCGGCGTGCCGACCGTTGCGCTGGCCGCGGACGAGGATTTCGAGGATTCCGCCGAGCGGCTCAAGGAAATCATCGAGGCCTATTTCAAATGAGCGCCTTCGAGAATTTTGGCGTGCGCCAGGACGTCACCGACGTCACGCGGCTGGAATGCGGCATCTGCTGGACCGTCTATGATCCGGCTGACGGTGACGATGTGGCGCAGATCGCGCCCGGCACGCCGTTCGCGGCGTTGCCGGAGGAGTGGCACTGCCCGAATTGCGACGCCCCGAAGTCCAAGTTCATGGCGATCGAATCATGACCGGGAGCGCGCCAAATCCGGACGCCGACGCCGTAGCATGGGGCGATCTCCTGGCCGGAAGCTATCGGGAGATCGGCGAGCGCGCCATGCGCGATCTGCCGATCTACAACGATGCGCTCGGCGTCGAAGCGGTCGGCTTCCGCGCCTTCAACGGCACGATCGTCGGCATCATGGTCACGCCCTGGTTCATGAACGTGGTGCTGCCGGCGAGCGCGGTGGCACAGGCCACCTCGGGCGCGACTGCGCGTATTCGTTTTCCCGCGGGCGATATCGAGTTCACCATCAGCGAGGTCGGGCAAATCGGCCGGATCGCGAGCTGCTCGCTGTTCTCGCCGATGTTCCAGTTCGCCGACATGGACGCCGCGCGGGCGACGGCTGAAGCCGCGCTTGCCGAGCTGATGCTGCCGGCCGACAGCGAGGAGGCGGTTCGCCGCCGCGAGCCCGCGACAACCCCGATCGATCGGCGTAACTTCCTGCGGGGTACCCTGACGGAGCGGCGCGGATGAGCCTCTCGTTCCGCAACGAGATCGACATTACGGTGTGGCTCTCCGGCGCCACGATCGCCGACGTCGCGATCCAGCCGCGCAGCCGGCCGCCGCTGACGCGCCTGTTTGCGGGAAAGCCGGCGGCCTCGCTGCTCCCGGTGCTGCCGCGGCTGTTCTCGCTCTGCTCGGTTGCCCATCAGGTCGCATTCCTGTCGGCAGTGGAAGCTGCGCAAGGGCAGGAGGCGGCGCCCGCGACGGTGCGGCATCGCCTCACCGTGGTCGTCGCCGAACGGCTGACCGAATTGCTGCGCGGCCTCTTCGTCGGACGGCGCGCGCTCGACGGCACAAGCGCTGCGGCGGTGCGCGCCGTGATGCAGGCGAGTGCGCTCCTCGGCGGTCCGAGCGAGGCCGTGCCGCAGGCCCTGCGTCGCGATGCGGTCGCGCAGATCAGGACCGCGGTCGGCACGCTGGGGATCTCCGAAGACCATGCGCTTGCGTCGGGCAGCGCGCTCGCAGCTTCCGTCGAGGGATGTGATGGCAGGCTGGTGTCGCGGCCGCTGGCCGAGCCGTCGTTCCTGACCGCGGCTAACGATCTCGATATCGTCGCGCGTCTGCTGGCGGACGGGGCGGCCTATTCCGATGCGCCGGACCTCTGCGGCCAGATTCCGGAAACCGGCGTCTGGGCACGCAGGGCGCACCGCGAAGAGATTTCATCGACGGCGGCGGGCCCCGCCGCGCGCCTGAGGGCGCGCATTGCCGAGGTCGCGCAGCTCTGCACCTGGCTCGATCACGGCGACGCGGATCTCGAACGCGGTATCGTGGCGAGCTATCGGCTCGGCGCCGGCAAGGGCGCGGCCGCGGTCGAATGCGCGCGCGGCCGGCTCTATCACGCCGTCGTACTCGACGACGAGGATCGCATCGTCAACTTCGAATTCCTGGCGCCGACCGAGTGGAACTTTCACGCCCGCGGTCCACTGGTCCAAAGCCTCAAGGGCGCGACGCTCGCCGCCGGCCGACCGGGCCAGGATGCGGTTCGCGCGCTGGTCGGCTCCTTCGATCCCTGCGTCGGCTTCAGCGTGGATTTTCGCGAGGCCGGCCATGCATGAGATGGCGCTGTGCGAAGGCATCATCGGCATCGTCGAGGAGGAAGCGCGCAAGCGCGTCTTTGCAAAGGTGAACGTTGTCTGTCTCGAGATCGGTGCGCTCAGCCATGTCGCGCCGGAGGCCCTGAAATTCTGCTTCGAGGCCGTCGCCGCGCGGACCATCGCGCAAGGCGCCAAACTCGAGATCGTCGAGACGCCGGGCACGGCGTGGTGCATGGCCTGTTCCAAGAGCGTCGAGATCAAGCAGCGATACGAACCGTGTCCGTCCTGCGGCGGCTATCAATTGCAGGTGACGGGCGGCGAAGAGATGCGCGTGAGGGAATTGGAGGTCGACTGATGTGTACGGTCTGCGGCTGCAGCGACGGCAAGGCGTCCATCGAACATGCCCATGATCATCATCATGATCACGGGCATGACCACGATCATGGTCACGACGGGCATCATCACCACCACCACGGTCATGACCATGACCACCATCATCACCACGATCACGCCCACGGCGACACCGGGCTGCTCGACTGCGGCGCCAATCCGGCCGGCCAGAAGATCGCCGGCATGAGCAGCGACCGCATCATCCAGGTCGAGCGCGACATCCTCGGCAAGAACGACAGGCTCGCCGCCGACAATCGCGCCCGCTTCCGCGCCGACGAGGTGCTTGCCTTCAACCTTGTCTCGAGCCCCGGCGCCGGCAAGACCTCGCTCTTGGTCCGTGCCGTCTCCGAGCTGAAGGACAGTTTTGCGATCGGCGTGATCGAAGGCGACCAGCAGACCTCCAACGATGCCGAGCGCATTCGCGCGACCGGCGTGCCGGCGATCCAGGTCAACACCGGCAAGGGCTGCCATCTCGATGCCGCCATGGTCGGCGAGGCCTATGACCGGCTGCCCTGGCTGAACGGCGGGCTGCTTTTCATCGAGAATGTCGGCAACCTCGTTTGCCCGGCAGCGTTCGATCTTGGCGAAGCCTGCAAGATCGTGGTGTTCTCGACCACCGAGGGCGAGGACAAG
>NZ_LBIX01000155.1:0-78847 GCF_028128655.1 Bradyrhizobium sp. CCBAU 45394
AATCCGCTTCTCGCATGGCGGTCAATGGGAGCCAGCCGGCTCCCGGTCTTCCCTGCGCCCTCTTTCGTTGGGCGTGACGCGACGAAGCAAAGCTCGGGCGAAACAAGCCGCGAGGATGCGAAAGTGTGTCTGCGAGTGAGATATCAGTTGATAGAGCGATGCCCGTGCCCGCACTCCGTCATTGCGAGGTCACCGCGCCCAGATCTACCGGGCACGGCGGACGTCAAAGCACGTTACAGATACCGCGTCATCTCGGCTTTGAACTGCCCGTAGACCGCGTCCTCGATCTGGCTGCGCGTGATCCCGATGTCGCGCAGGGCGTGGTCGTCGAGTTCGCTCAGCGTCTTGACGGCGGAGCGGCGCTCCAGGCGGTCGAACAGCGCATGGATGGCGCTGGCGAGAGCGCGGAAAAATCCGCTCGACGTGGATGGGCGTAAACTCCGCCCGGCAGCTTGCGAGATCGTGGTCATTTTTCTTCTCCGGCCTATTGTCCACGCGGCGAAGCGGGCGCCGTTGGCGCAGACGCTGGAGCGCCTGCACCTCATTTGCCATAGGATTGCTCTCGCTCTCCTCGGCTCAACGCGGACCTTGATGGAACTTAAATGCTCCAGTACATTGCTCGGAGCAAGGAAAACATTGCTCTCGGTGCAATAATGTCCAAGTTCGAGTATGTGAAGCTTGCCGATGCCATTGCCTCGGATATCTCTAATGGCACGTTAAGGCCCGGCGACCGGCTGCCTCCGCAGCGCAATTTTGCCTATGACCGTGGCATTGCGGTCTCGACCGCGAGCCGGGTTTATACGGAATTGCTCCGCCGCGGCCTCGTGGTCGGCGAAGTCGGCCGCGGCACCTTCATCTCCGGCGACATCAGGCGCGAAGTCGAGGCGCTGAGCGAGCCGCGCGACGCGCGGATCGACTTCGAGGTCAATTATCCGTTATTGCCGCAGCAATGGGCCATGATCGCCAAGAGCCTTGCGGGGCTCGAGCGCGTCGACGCGCTGGAATCCGCGCTGCGCGTCTCGACCAGCACCGGCACCAAGAGCGCGCGCAATGCGGCGGCCGCCTATCTCGCGCGCAAGGATTTTGCGCCGCAGGCCGAGCAGATCGTCTTCACCGCCAACGGCAAGCAGTCGCTCGCGGCCGCGCTCACGGCGCTCGTCCCCACCGGCGGCCGCTGCGGCGTCGAGGCGCTCACCTACCCTTACGTCAAGAGCATTGCGGCGCGGCTCGGCGTGACGCTGGTCCCGATTTCGATGGACGAGCATGGCGCGCGGCCCGACGCCATCCAGAAGGCGCATCGCGAGGCGCACCTGTCGGCGCTCTATCTCCAGCCCATCATCCAGAACCCGCTCGGCGTCACCATGAACGCGACGCGGCGCGCCGACATCATGCGCGTCGCCGAGAAGCTCGATCTGACCATCATCGAGGACGCCGTCTACGGCTTCCTCGCCGACGACACGCCGCTGGCCGCGCTCGGGCCGGACCGCTGCATCGTGATCGACAGCCTGTCGAAGAAGGTCGCGCCGGGCCTTGCGCTCGGCATCCTCGTCACCCCGCCGCGTCTGCGCGAGAGCGTGATGAGCGCGGTCCGCACCGGCGGCTGGATCGCCTCCGGCCATGCGCTCGCATCGGGGCAGCGGCTGATGGCCGACGGCACCGTCGCCGAGCTGACGCGCCTGAAGCGCATCGACGCCGCGCGCCGCCAGCAGACCGCGGCCAGGCTGCTGGCCGGCTACCAGTTCGCCGCCGACCCGCGCTCCTATCATCTCTGGCTCACGCTACCGCCGCACTGGCGTTCGCAGACCTTCGTTGCCGCAGCCGCCAGGCGCGGCATCGCGCTGACGCCGTCCTCGACTTTTGCAATCGCGCATGGTCACGCGCCGAATGCGGTGCGTCTCGCGCTCGCCCCGCCCACGTTCGAGCAGCTCGATTCAGGCCTGCGCACGCTCGTCTCGCTGCTCGGCACCAAGGAAGAGGACTTTGACTCGACGGAGTAACCTGAGCGTTTTCGAGCGAAGTGGATACCGGTTCGCGTACAGAAAACGCGTCAAAACTAGAATCTTGCCCGTCAGCCCTCCGGCCATTCCGCGATAAAGCCCCTCGCCTTGTACGGCTCGATCTTGTCCCATTCATGCAGGACACGACGGCGAAATTCGACATCGGTGTGCCAGAGCGCGCGCGGCGTCGCAAAGCTGTCGACGGTGAGCAGCATCTTCTCGACCTCGGGCCAGTGCCGGTGCAGCGTCATCGGGTAGCGACGCGCGGTCCAGGTGTTGCCGAGGCAGATCACGCTGCGGATATTTTGCAGCCCAAGCGCCGCGTCGATGACCGGCAGCGAGAAGATCACGTTCTCGCCGGTATTCGTCGCGCCATGCTCCTCGAGGATCCGGTCCGCCGCAATGCCCGCCGCGACCATCGCCGCCTTGATGATGGTGCACTCGGATTGCTCCGAGCCCGGCGTCACGCCGCCGCTGACAATCGACCAGCGGAACAAGCCCTCGCGCCACAGCCTTGCGGCGGTGTCGACGCGGAGTGCGATGTCCTCGCGGGTGCCGAACATGAACAAGAGGTCGGCCGGCCGGAGCGGCGTGTCGATCAGATGCGTGCGGTTGATCCTGGCGATCTCATCCGCCGCAGGCCGGCGCGTGCTGCAATCCATCGCTGACATGGCCGCACGATGCGACACCGGCACCGGGGCGCGAAGTCACGTTTGATTGCGGCCGATTGCAGCTAAGGCAACAAGGCCTTCGGCACGCGATCGAAGCTGTAGCTCTGCGGCTGGTTGCGCCGCACGAAGCCGCCGACCTGCCAGGCGAACAGCGCGGCAAAGCCGAGGATGAACAACGCGCCGGCGAAGGCGTCGATCATGAGCGCGCGGATCAGGAGCCCAGTCATCGCCACCGTCAGCACCGCCATGAACGCCAGCACCGCGGCATAGGTGTTGCGGCCGAGGCCTGCCGTCAGCACCGCGCGGCTGCCTGCTTTCGCCATCCGCGCATGGAGCTCGACGATGAAGTCGCGAAAGCCATTGTCCTGCGGCGCCATCAGCGCCGCAGTCTGCCAGCTCGTCGACAGGATCGCGATGCGGCCGCCACCGCTGCGGCTGACATCGGCGCGAAAGCGATGCTGCTGCATCGACACCGGGCGGAACGACAACCGGATTGCGCTGATCTCGTCGTAGCGCCACAGGCCGGAACGGCCGCCGATGTGCCAGGACAGCCCCGCGTCGGTCAGCTCGAAACGATGCGCCGAACCGATCAGCGACGCCTTGTAGGCATAGCTCGCGCCTGGGGCGCCCTGCGCGTCCGAAACCCGCATCTCGACAATCGATCCCGTCTGCAATCCCGACCGCGCAATCCGGTCTGCGACCCGCTTGCGCGGTCGCCCTCGCCCATCCTACAAGCGGGGCATGGCTGAGACGACCTTTTTTCCGCGCCGCCTGATTCTCGGGGCTGCCGTGATCTGCGGCGTGCTGCTCGCGCTCGCGGTGCACATGCTGGGCGCGCGCTACGGGCTCGACCTCGGCGGCCTCTGGCGCTCCGACACGCATGAGTTCATTCCGGCGGGCGCTGCGATCGCCTGGTGGCTGATCGCCACGGTCGGCTTTTCCGGCGGGTATTTCACGGCGACATTGATGCAGAGCGCCGCCCACGGCCAGATCCCGCAACGGATGCGGCAATTCCTGATCGCGGTCGGCGTGCTCCTGCTTGCGGGCGCCGGCCAGGTGGCCTCGGCCCCGAGCCCGATCCCGACGGTCTCGGGCGTGCTTGCCGGGCTCGCCGCGCTGTGCCTTGGCGCCGTGATGGCATTCTGCGGCGCGCATTTCGCGCTGCGCCGCGGCTAGCCTTTCTAGGCCGAGGCGCGCAGCCGCGGGCGCTCCAGCATCAACGCCACATCCGAGGCAGGCCGCGGCTTGCTGAACAGATAGCCCTGCGCCTGGGTGCAGCCCTCGCGCCTGAGCAGCTCGAGCTGCGCGTCGTTCTCGACACCTTCCGCGGTGGTCACGATGCCGAGGCTGCGGCCGAGCCCGGTCACGGCGCGGATGATCGCCATGGAATCCTCCCGCGTCGCGAGCTCCGACACGAAGGAGCGGTCGATCTTGATCTTGTCGAACGGGAAGCTGCGCAAATAGCTCAGCGACGAATAGCCGGTGCCGAAATCGTCGAGCGAGATCCGCACCCCCATGGCGCGCAGCTCGTGCAGGGTGGTCAGCGTCGCCTCGCTATTCTGAAGCAGCACGGATTCGGTGATCTCGAGCTCGAGCCGGCGCGCCGGCAGTCCCGAGACGGTCAGCGCCGCGGTCACGGATGCGATCAGGTTCGGATTCCTGAACTGCACCGGCGACAGGTTGACCGCGACATCGACATCGTCGGGCCAGGTGGCCGCGTCGGTGCAGGCGGAACGCAGCACGAATTCGCCGAGCTGGACGATGAGTCCGGTCTCCTCGGCCAGCGGAATGAAGTTGATGGGGGCGATCAGGCCGCGCTGCGGATGGTTCCAGCGCAGCAACGCCTCGAAGACGACGACGCGACCACTGGCGACGTCGCGGATCGGCTGATAGTACGGCTGGAACTCGTCGCGTTGCAGCGCTGCGCGGAGATCCATCTCCAACAGACGGCGCGCCTGTGCGCGCGCATCCATGCCGGTCTCGAAGAAGCGGTAGGTGCCGCGGCCGTCCGCCTTTGCGCGGTACAGCGCAAGGTCGGCGTTCTTCAGAAGCTCGTCCGCGTTGCTGCCGTCCTGCGGCGACAGCGAGATGCCGATCGAGACACCGATGACGATCTGATGGTCGTCGATCTCGTAAGGCGCCGAGATCACCTCGACGAGGCGGCCGGCAAGGCACCTCGCTGCGGCTTCCTCCGACCGTCCGATCTGGACCACTGCGAATTCGTCGCCGCCAAGCCGCGCCACCGTGTCGCTCTCGCCGACGGTGGCCTTCAGCCTGCGGCCGACCTCCTTGAGCAGCGCGTCGCCGATGGGATGGCCGAGCGAGTCGTTGATGTCCTTGAAGTGATCGAGATCGAGGCAGAGCACCGCGAGCTGGTCGCCCGAACCCGTCCGGCGCAGACCCTGCTCGAGCTGCTCGTGGAACAGCACGCGGTTCGGCAGACCGGTCAGCGCGTCATGACGCGCCATGTGCGAGATCTTCGCCTGCGCCTCCAGCCATTCGGTGATGTCCTCGAAGGTCGCGACCCAGCCGCCGCCCTGCATCGGCTGGTTGACGACCCGGATGGAGCGGCCGAACCGGTTGACGACCTGGCTGGTGGTGCGGCCCTCGCGCGCGTCGATCACGAGGCGCGCGAAGAATTCATCCGCATCGCCCTGCCACTGGCCCTTGGCCTGCTCTTCCCGCAGCACGTCGACCAAGAGGCGGCCGGTCAGCGCGATATCGGTGCGACGAAGCATCGCCGCGTAGCGCTCGTTGAACAGCATGATCTTGCCGTCCGCGTCGAACATGCACAGCCCCTGCGACATGTTCTCGAGCGCGGTATCGAGCACGACCTGCTGGCGTCCCAGTTCACCCTTGGCGCGGCGGTCGAGCACAGCCGCTGCGAGCGCGATCGCGATGATCGCGACGGCCGCGCTGGCGGTGAGGACCGACAAGGAGGCCGGCGGGATCGACAGGCCGCTGATGACGATCGAAGGATCCGGCGTCAGCTCCGCGGCGCCCATGGCGGTGAAATGATGCGAGACGATGGCGACGGTCAGCAGCACCGTCGCACCGAGCGCATTCGCCACGCCGTCGCGCCGCCCCGCGACGACCAGCGCAAGCGATCCAAAGACGATACCGAGAACGATCGAGACCGCCACGGTGTCAGTCGCCCAGCCGATGCGCGCGGGAATCTCGAGCGCCATCATGCCGGTGTAATGCATTGCGGCAACGCCGCCACCAACGACGGCGCCACCGAGCGCGACCGGAATCGTCCGCGTCACCGACACCGAGATGCTCAACCCGACGAAGGTGACCGCAACCGCGAAGATCAGCGACAGAACGGTCACGGGGATATTGTAGGCGCCGCCGGCGCCCGGCCCGTAGGCCTGCATCGCGATGAAATGGGTTGCCCAGATGCCGCAGCCTGCGACGACGGCGTCCAGCGCGATCCACGATACGCGAGCACCGCCGCTTGCCGCACGCGCGCGCTGGAACAGGCTGATCGCCGCCGCGCTCGCGAGCAGGCACACTGCGCCGCCGAGTGCGACGAGGCGCCAGTCATGCTGGTCCGTGAGACAGTAAAGAACTTGATACATTGCCGGCCCCTATCCGACCCGCACTAGAGCGGGCAGAGATGGACAGTCGGTAACCGGCTATGTGCTGGGTTCGGCGATGGTGAACGGAAGATGTGTGCGTTTGCTCACATTGTTCATCTTCGCGAAGGCGCGCCGATCCCGATCACGGCGGCGGCGAGCAGCAGGACGGTGGCCGATACCACCAGCGATGCGTGCAGGCCGGTCATGAATGCACCTTCCGAGGCCACCAGCGAGCCGAACAGCGCAACGCCGAGCACGCTGCCGGTCTGCCGCGTCGCGTTCAGGACGCCCGCCGCGATGCCGGAGCGCGCCTTCTCGACGCTGCCCAGCAGGGTCGAGGTCAGCGGCGGCACCAGCAGCCCAAGTCCGCCGCTGATCGCGATCATCTGCGCGCAGATCATCCAATAGCTCGTGTCAGCCTCGATCCAGATCAGGCCGAGACAGCCGAGCGCCGAGATAAAGGCGCCGACGACAATGGTCGGGCACGGACCGACGCGCTCGGCGAGGCGCGGCGCCAGCAGATTGACCGGGAGCACCGCGGCCATCATCGGCACGAAGGCAAGTCCGGTCCACCACGCCGACAGCCCGTTGATCCTCTGGAAGTACAGGCTGAGCACGAAGATCAGGCCGTAGATCGCGATGTTCACGAGCAGGCCGACGAGCGCGGTCAAGGTAAACAGCCGGTGACCGAACAGGGACAAGGGCAGCATCGGCTGCGCCGCGCGGCTCTCCCGCCAGACGAACAGCACGGCGAGGACGAGGGCTGAAGCGAAGGCCGCGAGCACGGCCGGATGGTCCCAGCCAAGCGCGCCGCCCTCGATGATCGCGCCGGCGAGCGCCCCCAGCGCGCCGATTGCCGTAAGCTGGCCGGGCAGATCGATCTCGCGCGAGGGCGCGCGCGTAGTCTCCGTCGCATAACGCCAGCTCAGCCAAAGGCCCATGAGGCCGATCGGAAGGTTGACGAGAAAGATCGCGCGCCAGCCGACCAGCGTGATCAGCGCGCCGCCGACGAAGGGGCCCGCGGTCAGCGCTAGGCTCGCTCCGGCAGCCCAGATCGCGACGGCGCGGCCGCGCGCGCGGTCGTCGGCATAGGCATGATTGAGCAACGCCAGCGAATTCGGCACCAGGATCGCCGCCGCTAGGCCCTGGACCAGTCGTGCCGCGATCAGCACGATTGCATTGGGGGACGATGCACAGGCGAGCGAGGCCGCAGTGAAGATGGCGAACCCGGCCATGAAGACGCGCTTGGCGCCGATCCGGTCGCCGAGTGCGCCGGCCGTCAGGATGAAGGCGGCAAAGGCAATGGTATAGGCGCTGACGACCCATTGCAGCTCGGCGACACCGCCGCCGAGCGTCCTGCCCATCGCGTCGAGCGCGGTGTTGACGATGGTGACGTCGAGCTGCACCACGCCATAGCCGAGGCTCATCGCGGCCAGCGTCAGGGAGGTTGCAGGACGAGATGAGGCGCGCGGCGCGCCGGCTCCGTCGTCGAAGGCTTCGTATTTGATGGTGCTTGCTCGCATGCTGCCACCTCGGTTGCAGCCCCACGCGACATATAGGCTTCCGGCCTGCCGTCATGTTTCGACAATGGCCGAAGGATGGATGTGTGGCGAGCGTGCCCACCCGAAACTCGGCGTCGTCGCCCGCGCAGGCGGGCGATCCAGTACTCTGCAGCCGCGCGCGGGGAATGACGACGGCCGAGGCAAGGGCAAAAGCGCCGCGCGAACCACCGCGCGGCGCTTTCCTGCCTACACCAGCGCTAGCTCGCCGCGCGCAGATTCACCTTGCTCTCGGCGAGCGCCGTGAGCTTCTTGTCGGTCGCCTTCTCTTCCTCGAGCGTCTTGGCGAGCACGGCGGCGCAGTCGCTCCGGCCGAGCTGCTTGGCCCAGGCGATCAGGCTGCCGTAACGCACGATCTCGTAATGCTCGGCGGCCTGCGCCGCATTGATCAGCGCAGCGTCCAGCACCGCCTTGTCGGCGACCTCGCCGGCGGTCTCGTCGGCCTCCTCGATGATGCCGTCGATCGCCGGGCAGTCGACCGCCTTCACCTGTGCGCCGTGCATCTTGAACACTTCCTCGAGCCGCTTGACGTGCTGCTTCGTTTCCTCGAGGTGCGTCAAAAAGCCCTTTTTCAGCTGCGGGTCGGTGGCCTTGTCGGCCATCTTCGGCAGCGCCTTGGTGAGCTGCTGCTCGGCATAGTAGATGTCCTGGAGCTGATGCACGAACAGGTCGTTCATGGTCTTGATGTCTTTTGTGAACAGTCCCATCGTTCCGATCCTCTTGGGTTTCGGGAACACGGGGGCACCGGCTCGCACGAATAGCCGCATATTCCCGCCATGTTCGATTGCTGATGGGGCGCTAACGGGCACGCGGCATCGACGTTCCAAAAAAGCCGGCATCGCTTGCGCTGGAACAATGCCGCGGACGGCACGATATGAAAGCATGCCAATATACGAACGCGCGGGCCTGGCCGGTTTGGCGACTCATATGCTTAACGCGCGTCCGATGTGAACCACATATGACAAAAGTCGCCGGTCCTGCACAGAACCTATCCTTGTCAAGGGCTGCACAAGTCACCGTTTTTGTCTTAAATGAGCTGGATCATGCCTAGCGATCGACGCCTGCCTTTGGCAACCATCGCGCCCGACTGGCCAATGCCTGGCCTTGTCGGTCTTGCCCCCTGCCGGGAGGATGAATGCACGGACTGCTGCCCGCGTTGAAACGCGGCTTCAAGAGATGGATTGGCTGGCGACGGCTCGGAATTGCCGCGAGCGTCTTCATCATCGCCTTCGCAATCACCACGCTGGTGCGGACCCTCAAAGGTATCGATACCGGCGTCATCCTGACCGCATTGACCGAGATTCCCCGCGGGAATATCGGGCTGGCGGCGATCTGCGTCTTCTTCGCGTTCTGTACGCTGACCTTCTACGATTTTTTTGCACTGCGAACGATCGGCAAGAAGCACGTGCCCTATCGCATTGCAGCGCTCTCCAGCTTCACGTCCTATTCGATCGGCCACAACATCGGCGCCACCGTCTTTACCGGCGGCGCGATCCGCTTCCGGATCTATTCGGATTACGGGCTGAACGCGATCGACGTCGCAAAGATCTGCTTCCTGTCGGGCCTGACCTTCTGGCTCGGTAACATCTTCGTGCTCTCGATCGGCATGGCCGTCCATCCCGATGCCGCCTCCTACATGGATCAGCTGCCGTCGTCGATCAACCGGCTGATCGCGTTCGGCGGCCTCGCCTCGATCGGCGCCTATCTGGTCTGGCTCTGCATGGGCGAGAAGCGCCGCGAGCTCGGCCAGAAGGGTTGGAAAGTGGTGCTGCCCTCGGCGCCGCTGACGCTGGTGCAGATCCTGATCGGCGTGGTCGATCTCGGCTTCTGCGCCACGGCGATGTACCTCTTGATACCGGCCAATCCGCCGATCGACTTCCTGTCGCTGGCGGTCGTGTTCATCTTGGCGACGCTGCTCGGCTTTGCCAGCCATGCCCCCGGCTCGATCGGCGTATTCGATGCCGCCATGCTGGTGGCGCTGCCGGAATTCGGCCGCGAGCAGCTTCTGGCGACGCTGCTGGTGTTCCGCCTGCTCTATTTCGTGATCCCGTTCGGCCTCGCCATCTCCATCATGGGCACGCGCGAGCTCTGGATGAACGTGGTCGAGCCCTGGCAGGAGCGACGGCGGCTGGCGGAGGCCTGCGCCCAGGCCAACCTGCCCAAGCAGGTGGCGGCAATGGAGCGCGAGCGGTCGCTGCGACAGGCCAGCAAGCGCTAGGGCGCTGGACGGCGCCCGCAAAAATCGTCAGACAAGGTTGCGGGCGGGGGGAGCAATCCTCTCTTATTTCCGCCTCAACTTTGCCGTTGAACACGCGGGCCATGATCCGACCATCTCTTCGCACCTTCTTCGCGGGCGCCCTGCTGCTTGCCGGGATTTTGACCGCTTTGCCGCCCGAGCGCGCAGTCGCGCAGGACGCCGGCGCCATGCAGATCAATTGGGAGGTGCGCAACCGCTTCCGCCTGTTCCGCGAGGAGCGCGACTTTCTGCTTCATGTGGAGAACGCGCGTAACCGCAGCATCCTCGCCGCCGAACAGTCGCTGGAGCTCCAGAGCGAGGGCCGCGGCTGGGCCCGCAACATGGTCAACCGGCTCTGCATCGACCTCCAGGGCCGGGTCAACCAGCCCTGCACCCGCGACAACGTCAAAGAGAATTACCTCACCCCGATCGACCATCCGGTGACCGTGCGCCTGACCGGCGCGGTGCCGGTCGGCGCCACCTGCGCCTGGTCGTTCGACGACGGCGACGGACCGCAGACCTCGACCTTCGACTGTGCCGAGCCGGTCAATCTGCGCGTCCGCTACGGCCGGCAGACGGTCGCGAGCGTCGACGTCTCCTCCGGCTCCGATCCGACCCAGCGCGTTCAGACCGAGATCCAGGTCCGCGACATCTTCGTCGCCGGCCTCGGCGACAGCATCGCCTCGGGCGAAGGCAATCCCGACCGGCCGCTGGCGCTGTCGGACGAAGGTTTCTGCTTCCGCTCCTATCTCGGCACCGCCGGCGCGCAGTACTACCGGCCGAGCCGCGCCGGCTATAAAGGCGGCCGCGCCTGCGAGGCGCCGGATACGCTCGCCAACTGGCAGCGCTACGGCGCGCTCTGGTTCAACTCCCCCTGCCACCGCTCGCTCTACAGCTACCAGGCCCGCACCGCGCTGGCGCTCGCGGTGCGCTACACCCACATCGCGGTGACCTTTCTGCCGCTCGCCTGCACCGGCGCCAGCATCGGCGACGGGCTGCTCGGCTCGCAGCGCGCCCGCGAATGCGCGCCCAGCAAAAACGGCAATTGCCAGACCAGCGTGAACGCGCAGGTCGCCGAGCTGCGCGAGGCGCTCACCGCGGCGAAGAAGCGCCAGCCGGACCGCACGCTCGATCTCGTGCTGCTCTCGATCGGTGCCAATGATGTCTACTTCTCGGGTCTCGTCGCCGACGTCATCGTCGACACCGCGACCGAGCGCGCGCTGTTCCGCCGCTCCGGCGTGATGGCGAGCGTCGACGATTCCCGCGATGCGCTGGCGCGCGAGCTGCCGCAGAATTTCGTCAAGCTGCGCGAGGCGCTGAAGCCGCTGGTCGGCGGCGACCTCTCGCATGTGGTCTATGTCTCCTACGCCAATCCGGCGCTTGCCGATGGCGGCGTGCCCTGCCGCGGCGGCCGCGCCGGCTTCGACATTCATCCGTCCTTCAACGCCGATCCGCAGCGCCTCGCCCGCGTCTCGACCTTCGTCGACACCGAATTCCTGCCTCAGTTGAAGGGGCTCGCCACCTGCACCCGCGGCGCGCTGTGCCGCGATCCCGAAGCCGACCGCATGACGTTCGTCGATGCGCATCAGGCAGCGTTCGCCGATCACGGCTTCTGCGCGCATGCGGGCAACGATCCCGAATTCGACCGCACGTGTTTTGCCGAGAACGGCCAGAGCTTCAATCCCGATATCGTGAGCGCGGCGAGCCAGCCGATGCTGTGCGGCCGCGGCGCCTCCGAGTATCGCGCCTATCTGCCGCGCGCGCGCTGGATCCGCGACGCCAATGACAGCTACTTCGCCGCGATGACCTATCCGCAAGGCCTGCCGGCCGCGAGCCAGCCGACCGACATCCACGACGCCACCTGGGGCGTGCTCTCCGCCGTCTATGGCGGCGCCGTGCATCCAAGCGCCGAAGGCCACGCCGCGATGGCGGATGCGGCGCTGCCGGCCGCAAGCAGCGTGCTCGGGCTGGATGCAGTACCGCCGCCCGTGACGCGGGGACTGCTGCCGCAGCTGCTACCGAGCGCGCGGCAGTAGAAGCGAGAGCGAGCGCTCTCCACACCGTCATTGCGAGCGCAGCGAAGCAATCCAGAGTCCATCCGCCGAAAGATTCTGGATTGCTTCGCCGCGCTCGCAATGACGCGCTGTGAGTACGAATACTATCTCCCCGAGTCGTCCTGGCTTTCGCCAGAACGACGATTGGGACGAGCGCGGTCTCCATCCTCACGATCGTTCCCTCCCACCTGCCGTTCCATCAATCCAAAAACGGCATCGATCGATACTCCCTTGAACTTGGACACTTTGCCGCGCGCGCCTCTAGGAGTCGTGGTGAGGAAACATTTCGAGTTCTAAGGAGGCGCGTGATGAGCGCAGTGGTGTCCGCAGCGGACGTGAGGAGGTCTCGCGTCAGGCTGTTCATCGTGACCATGTTGTTCCTGGTCACGACCGTCAACTACGCCGACCGCGCCACGCTCTCGATCGCGGGCCCCGCGCTCTCCAAGGAGCTGCATCTCGATCCCGTCGCGATGGGCTGGATCTTCTCGGCCTTCGGGTGGTCCTATGTGATCGCCCAAGTGCCGGGCGGCTGGCTGCTCGACCGCTACGGCTCGCGCCTCGTCTATGCCTTCAGCATCATCGTCTGGTCGCTGTTCACGCTGATGCAGGGCTGGGTCGGCTTCCTCAGCGCCGGCGCTGCCATCGTCGTGCTGTTCGCACTCCGCCTCCTTGTCGGCGTCGCGGAAGCGCCGTCCTTCCCCGCCAATGCCCGCATCGTCGCCGCCTGGTTTCCCGGCAACGAGCGCGGCACCGCGTCCGCTTTCTTCAATTCGGGACAGTATTTCGCGACCGTGATCTTCGCGCCGCTGATGGGCTGGATCGCCCACGATTACGGCTGGCGCTACGTGTTCTTCGTGATGGGCGCGCTCGGCGTGATCATGGGTCTCGTCTGGATCAAGACCATCTACGGCCCGAAGGAGCATCCCGGGATCAACGAGGCGGAGTTCGACTACATCAAGGAGGGCGGCGCGCTGGTCGATCTCGACGCGCCCAAGGAAGAACGTGCGCCTCAGTCCGGCTCCGGGTGGGACCACATCCGCCAGCTGCTCTCCAACCGCATGATGCTCGGCGTCTATCTCGGCCAGTACTGCATCAACACGCTGACCTATTTCTTCCTGACCTGGTTCCCGGTCTACCTCGTCAAGGAGCGCGGCCTGTCGATCCTGCAGGCCGGCTTCGTCGCGACGCTGCCGGCGCTGTGCGGCTTCATCGGCGGTGTGCTCGGCGGCATCATCTCGGACGCGATCCTGCGCAGCACCGGTTCGCTGACCATGGCGCGCAAGATTCCGATCGTCGGCGGCATGCTGCTGTCGATGTCGATCATCGCCTGCAACTATGTCGACGGACATGCACTGGTGGTCGGCTTCATGGCGCTCGCCTTCTTCGGCAAGGGCATCGGCGCGCTCGGCTGGGCTGTCGTCTCCGACACCTCGCCGAAGGAAGCCGGCGGCGTCTCCGGCGGCCTGTTCAACACCTTCGGCAACCTCTCCTCGATCACCACCCCGATCGTGATCGGCTACATCCTGGCCGCGACCGGCTCCTTCAACGGCGCGCTGCTGTTCGTCGGCGCCAATGCGCTGGTCGCCGCGTTCGCCTATCTCGTCGTGGTGGGCAAGATCGAGCGGGTGGTGCTCAAACGTTCCTCCTGAGGGCTCCCGCGGGAGCTTGACCAGGCAACTCAACGGCGGCTCAAAAGCCGCCGTCTTTGTTTTGGGGATGATCGATGCTAGAAGTGCCGGGGAAACGCCTTATTCATCTAAGGCATGTATCGATGTTCGACCTCAACCAGCTCCGCTGTTTCGTCACGGTGGCGGAGGAACTACATTTCGGCCGCGCCGCCGCGCGGCTGAACATGACCCAGCCGCCGTTGTCGCGGCAGATCCAGGTGCTCGAGCACATCATCGACGCGCCGCTGCTGGAGCGCACCAGCCGTTCGGTGCGCCTGACGCCGGCCGGCCGCAGCTTCCTGCCGGAGGCGCGCCGCATCCTCAAGCTTGCGGAAAGCGCCTCGCAGGTCGCCCGCCGCATCGCGCTGGGCAAGACCGGCTCGCTCAAGATCGGCTTTACGGCGGCGGCCGCCTACGGCTTCCTCCCCGAGCTGGTCGCGGCCTGCCGCGCCAAGCTGCCCGAAGTCGATTTCTCGCTGAAGGAGATGGTCTCCGGCGACCAGTTCGAGGCGCTCAGCTCCGGCCAGATCGACGCCGGCCTGCTCAGGCCGCCGATCGCGCGCCCCGAAGTGGCCAGCCGCCGCGTCGTCGCCGAGCCCCTGCTTGCCGCGATCCCGAAGAAGCATCCGCTGGCGAGCGCCGACAGCATCACCATCAAGGATTTCGACGACCAGCCGTTCGTGATGTATTCGCCCTATGAGAGCCGCTACTTCCACGATCTCCTGGTGGCGCTGTTCACCCGCGCCGACGTGCTGCCGCGCTATGTCCAGCATCTGAGCCAGATCCACTCGATCCTCGCCATGGTCCGGGCCGGCCTTGGCCTTGCCATCGTGCCGGCCGCGGCCGCAAGCCTGAAGATCTCCGACGTGCGGCTGCGACCGCTCAAGTTGCGCACGCGCGTCCCGGTCGAGCTGTTCATGGTCTGGCGCCGCGATGACGAGAATCCGCTGCTGTCGGCGCTGGTCAAAATCGCCGGTGAATTGTCCTCCGCGGAGACCATGGAAGATTGATGCTGATTTCGCATCGGTCGATATAGGCTTTGGCTTGGACGCGCATCGAACGGTCTCCTAAACCACGGCGCATGGACGCGCAGGCTTGCGTCCTCCACAACACGCAATTAGGGAGCCGCGCCCATGAGCAAGATGACCCCGCAGGAAATGGCCCAGACGATCGGATCGGGCCTCCTGTCCTTCCCCGTCACGCCGTTCAAGGCGGACTACTCCTTCGACGAGGCGACCTACCGCGCCAACATGGACTGGCTGTGCGGCTATGACGTCGCGGGCCTGTTCGCCGCAGGCGGCACCGGCGAGTTCTTCTCGCTGACGCCGACCGAGGTTCCGCAAATCATCAAGATCGCCGTCGAGGAGACCAAGGGCCGCGTGCCCGTGCTCGCCGGCACCGGCTACGGCACCGCGATCGCCCGCGAGATCGCTGTTGGCGCCGAGAAGGCCGGCGCCGACGGCCTGTTGCTGCTGCCGCCCTATCTCACCCATTCCGAGCAGGACGGCCTTGCCGCCCATGTCGAGGCGGTCTGCGCCGCCGTGAAGATCGGCGTCATCGTCTACAACCGCGACAACGCCATCCTTCAGCCCGACACGCTCGCCCGTCTCGCCGAGCGCTGCCCGAACCTCGTCGGCTACAAGGACGGCATCGGCGACATCGAGCTGATGACCCGCGTCTACACCAAGCTCGGCGACCGCCTCACCTATATCGGCGGCCTGCCGACCGCGGAGACCTTCGCGCTGCCCTATCTCGACATGGGTGTGACGACCTATTCCTCCGCCGTGTTCAACTTCGTGCCGGAATTCGCGACCAATTTCTACGCCGCGGTGCGCAAGCGCGATCACGCCACGATCCATGCCGGGCTGAAGGATTTCATCCTGCCGCTGATCGCGATCCGCAACCGCAAGAAGGGCTATGCGGTCTCGATCATCAAGGCCGGCATGAAGGTGATCGGCCGCGACTCCGGCCCGGTCCGCCCGCCGCTGACCGATCTCACCGAGCAGGAGATTGCGGAGCTGACCGCGCTGGTCAAGAAGCTGCCCGCCATCCGATCGTCACAACAGGCTGCAGAATAACAAGACAACAGGGAGGAGCATGCGATGGCCCAGACTGACATCTCCGGCGCGCCAGTCGCCGGCGCACCGGTCGTCACGGCGATGCAGGTGATCCCGGTCGCGGGCCGCGACAGCATGCTCCTCAACTTAAGCGGCGCGCACGCGCCGTTCTTCACCCGCAACATCGTCATCCTCACCGACAATGCCGGCCACACCGGCGTCGGCGAGGTGCCGGGCGGCCAGAATATCTGGCAGACGCTCCAGGACGCGCGCGATCTCGTGATCGGCAAGACCGTCGGCGCGATGAACAACATCCTCGCCGACGTCCGCACCGCCTTCGCCGATCGTGACGCCGGCGGCCGCGGCAAGCAGACGTTCGACCTGCGCGTCATGATCCATGCGGTCACGGCGATCGAGTCCGCGCTGCTCGACCTGCTCGGTCAGCATCTCAACCTGCCGGTCGCCGCGCTGCTCGGCGAAGGCCAGCAGCGCAAGAGCGTCGAGACGCTCGGCTATCTCTTCTTCGTCGGCGACCGCCGTAAGTCCAGGCTCGACTACGTCACGGGCGAGACCGGCAGGGCGGAATGGTTCAATCTGCGCCATCAGGAGGCGATGACGCCGGAGACCGTAGTGCGGCTCGCGGAAGCCACCCAGGATCATTACGGCTTCGCCGATTTCAAGCTCAAGGGCGGCGTGCTCCGCGGCGAGCAGGAGATCGAGGCCGTCACCGCGATCGCCAAGCGCTTCCCCAACGCGCGTGTCACGCTGGACCCGAACGGCGCCTGGTCGCTCGACGAGGCTGTCAGCCTCTGCAAGGACATGCACGGCATCCTCGCCTATGCCGAGGACCCCTGCGGCGCCGAGGCCGGCTTCTCCGGCCGCGAGATCATGGCCGAGTTCCGCCGCGCCACGGGTCTGCCCACAGCGACCAACATGATCGCCACCGACTGGCGCCAGCTCTCCCATGCGCTGCGTCTCGGCGCGGTGGACATTCCGCTGGCCGATCCCCACTTCTGGACCATGCAGGGCTCGGTGCGCGTGGCCCAGACCTGCCGCGACAACGGCCTGACCTGGGGCTCGCACTCCAACAACCATTTCGACATCTCGCTCGCGATGTTCACCCATGTCGGCGCCGCCGCCCCCGGCAAGGTCACCGCGATCGACACCCACTGGATCTGGCAGGACGGCCAGGCGCTGACTAGGGAGCCGCTCCGGATCAAGGGCGGCAAGATTGCGGTCCCCGACAGGCCGGGCCTGGGTATCGAAATCGACAGGGCGGCCATCGACGCCGCGCATGACCTCTACAAGCAGCATGGACTCGGCGCCCGCGATGACGCTATTGCCATGCAGGACCTGATCCCCGGCTGGACCTTCGACGACAAGCGTCCCTGCCTCGTTCGGTAAGAAACTTTCCCTGGAGGAATGAGATGACTGCGATCCTGAAAAACTTCATCGGCGGCGAATGGGTCGACGGCTCCGGCGTCACCAGGAACATCAACCCCTCCAACACCAACGACCTCGTCGGCGAATACGCCAAGGCCGACAAGGCGCAGACCGAGAAGGCGATCGCAGCCGCCAAGGCCGCCTTCCCCGCCTGGGCGCAGTCGACCCCGCAGGTGCGCTACGACGCGCTGAACAAGATTTCTCTCGAAATCCTCGCCCGCAAGGAAGAGCTCGGCCGCCTGCTCGCCCGCGAGGAAGGCAAGACCCTGCCCGAAGGCATCGGCGAGGTCGCGCGCGCCGGCCAGATCTTTGCGTTCTTCGCCGGCGAAGCGCTGCGGCTGATCGGCGAGAAGGGCGCATCCGTCCGCCCCGGCCTCGACGTCGAGCTCACCCGCGAGCCGATGGGCGTCGTCGGCATGATCACGCCCTGGAATTTCCCGATCGCGATCCCGGCCTGGAAGATCGCGCCGGCGCTTTGCTACGGCAACACGGTCGTGTTCAAGCCTGCCGAGCTGGTGCCGGGCTCGGCGCATGCGCTGTCCGAGATCATCACCCGCTCCGGCATTCCGGCGGGTGTGTTCAACCTCGTCGTCGGCTCCGGCTCCGTGGTCGGCCAGACCCTGCTCGATCACCCCGACGTCGCCGCGATCTCCTTCACCGGCTCGGTGCAGACCGGCCGCAAGATCGCGCAGGCCTGCGTGCTGTCGAACCCGATGAAGAAATTCCAGCTCGAGATGGGCGGCAAGAATCCGCTGGTCGTGCTCGACGATGCGGACCTCAAGACCGCCGTCGAGGTCGCCGTCAACGGCTCCTACTTCTCGACTGGCCAGCGCTGCACCGCCTCCTCGCGTCTGATCGTCACCGAAGGCATCCATGACCGCTTCGTCGCCGCGATGGCCGAGCGCCTGAAGGGCCTGTCGGTGGACGACGCGCTCAAGGCCGGCGTGCATATCGGCCCCGTCGTCGACCAGAGCCAGCTCGACCAGGACCTGCGCTACATCAAGATCGGCCAGGACGAAGGCGCAAAGCTCGCCTTCGGCGGCGAGCTGCTCCAGCGCGAGACGCCCGGCCACTACCTCCAGCCGGCGCTGTTCACCGAAGCCAACAACAACATGCGCATTGCGCGCGAAGAGATCTTCGGCCCGGTCGCCGCCGTCATTCGCGCCAAGAACTACGAGGAAGCGCTCGCGATCTCGAACGACACCGAGTTCGGCCTCGCCTCCGGCATCTGCACCACCAGCCTGAAATACGCCTCGCACTACAAGCGCAACAGCGAGTCCGGCATGGTGATGGTCAACCTGCCGACCGCCGGCGTCGACTATCATGTGCCGTTCGGCGGCCGGAAGGGCTCGAGCTACGGCGCCCGCGAGCAGGGCTCCTATGCCCGCGAGTTCTACACGACGGTGAAGACCGCTTATACCTATCCGGGTTGAGACATCGTAGGGTGGGCAAAGCGAAGCGTTCCCACCACTTACGCTCGGTGTGAAGACGGTGGGCACGGCGCGTTGCGCCTTTGCCCATCCTACGATTTCGGAGGCAAGCGCAGATGGACCAGTCAGTCGCAGCGAAAGAGCAGCCCCGCTACATCAAGCTCAACGAGCGCGACAATGTCGCGATCGTGGTCAATGATTTCGGGCTTCCCGCCGGCTCCCGCTTCGCCTGCGGCCTGACACTGCGCGCCTTCGTGCCGCAGGGGCACAAGACGGCGCTGGTCGACATCGCGGAAGGCACACCGATCATCCGCTATGGCGAGGTGATCGGCTACGCGCTCTCGCCGATCCTGGCCGGCGAATGGGTGGATGAGGCGCGCATTCGCATGCCGGAGGCCCCTGCCCTCGACAAGCTGGAAATCTCGACCGCCGTGCCCGCTCCGCTGCCGCCGCTCGAAGGCTTCACCTTCGAGGGCTACCGCAATCCGGACGGCTCGGTCGGCACCAAGAACATCCTCGGCATCTCCTCCTCCGTGCAATGCGTCAAGGGCACGATGGAATATGCGGTGAAGCGCATCCGCGCCGAGCTCTTGCCGAAATACCCGAACGTCGACGACGTCGTGCCGCTGACGCACGCCTATGGCTGCGGCGTCGCCATTAACGCGCCCGACGCGGTGGTGCCGATCCGCACGCTGCAGAACCTCGCGCTCAACCCCAATTTCGGCGGCGAAATTCTGGTCATCAGCCTCGGCTGCGAGAAGCTCGCGCCCGAGCGGCTGGTGCCGGAAGGCATCAGCGATGCCATCGTCCGCATGCAGGACGAAGCCTTCGACGGTTTTGGCGCGATCGTCGATGCGATCATGACACAGGCCGAAGCGCGCCTGAAGATTCTCAACAAGCGCACCCGCGAGACCTGCCCGGCCTCCGATCTCGTCATCGGCCTGCAATGCGGCGGCAGCGACGCGTTCTCCGGCGTCACCGCGAACCCCGCGGTCGGCTTTGCCGCCGACCTCCTGGTGCGCGCCGGCGCCACCGTGATGTTCTCGGAAGTCACCGAGGTGCGCGACGCGATTCAGCTCCTGACGCGACGCGCCATCAACGAGGATGTCGGACGTGCCCTGGTGCGCGAGATGGCCTGGTACGATTCCTACCTGGCCCGCGGCGGCGCCGACCGCAGCGCCAACACCACGCCCGGCAACAAGAAGGGCGGCCTCGCCAACATCGTCGAGAAATCATTGGGCTCGATCGTCAAGTCCGGCTCGTCCGCGATCACCGGCGTGCTCGCGCCCGGCGAGAAGGCGACGCAGAAGGGCATGCTGTTTGCGGCAACGCCCGCTTCCGACTTCATCTGCGGCACGCTCCAGCTCGCCTCCGGCATGACCTTGCAGGTGTTCACCACCGGCCGCGGTACGCCCTACGGCCTTGCGGCAGCGCCCGTGATCAAGGTCGCAACCCGCAGCGAGCTCGCGCGGCGCTGGAAGGACCTGATCGACTTCGATTCAGGCAGCATCGCCACCGGCGAGAAGACCATCGAGGAATGCGGCTGGGACCTGTTCCGCCTGATCCTCGACGTCGCCTCCGGCCGCACAAAACCGTGGTCGGATCGCTGGGGCATCCACAACGACCTCACGCTGTTCAATCCGGCGCCGGTGACCTGAGAGTCACGGACTGTCGGTCAGGTGCATGTCGCCCAGCGTGATGGGCAGGCTGCGCGTGATGAGGTCCGCAATCGCCGCGCGCAGCCGTTCGCCCGAAGCCGAACCGCCGAACGTCTCGTCAACCGGCCCGCTCGGGCCGGCGAGCCGGAGGGTGCCGGTGTTGTCGAGCGGCGCAGCCGCCCGCTTCTCGATCACGTCGAATGACTTGCCGTCGATGACACGAACTTCATAGAGCGCGTGGATCAGGCCGTAATCCGCAAGCAGCGTCCGGTATTCGGCGAGCCCGACACCCTCGACGTTGCGGCCGTTTCCAAGCTTCGATCTTGCCCTTGTGATGACGATGTACGCATCCAGCCCCTGTGGCGTGACATCGCTGCGAACCAGCTCCTTGAACGGATCGCTGCGCAGGAGATTGACGGGCGCGACCGCCGAATCCCTGATCGCGGCGAACGCGGCGCGCCTGTAGCTCACGGCCTGCACGCGGAAGCGTGGGCTCAGCAGCCTCGTCGCCTGCTGGACGATCATCTCGTCCAGCCCCCACGCGCTGATCGAGGCGCTTTGCCCGGTGCTGCCGAGCGCGGTCAGGCCGGCCTGCGTCAGGCTCATCTCCTCGCCGATGGCCGAGACGATGCCGACGGTCTTGATCGCCTGGAGCCGGCTCGCGCGCGTCTCGAACGCCGCGGCGGCACTGAGGACGACGGAAGTCACCGCAAGGGCGATCCATAGGACAACATGACGGCGCATGACGACTATCGAATCCTGAAGTCGAACGAATAGGACGCGCCCAGGCCGATCGTGGTCTGGTTCGACGATCCCCGCAGCTTCACGAGCGGGCTATCCGCGGCATCGCCAAGCAGCTTCTCGTATTCGACATAGGCATGGACCTCCCACTGGGGATTGATGCGATAGGAGATCTGGCTGCCGAAGCCGACCGAGTGCGCACCGCCCCTGGCATCGTACGTCGGCAGTCCCGACGCCAGCGCCTGCGCCGCATCGACGCCGAAATACGGCGCGGTCGCCTTGGTGCTCTTCCAGGTGAAGCGCGGGCCGGCCGAGATCGTGAGCCTTTGAATCAGCGGCACGATGACGTCGGCGGAAACGTCGGCCACCGTGCCGGTATGGCCACCCAGGCCATGGCGCAGTTCGCTGCGCAGACGCAGCCAGTCGACCGGATAGTATTCGACGAAGCCGCCGAGCTCGTATGCGGCCTTGACGTCGCCGAGACCTGTCAGCTCGGAATATTTGTCGCTCTTGCGCGACGAGACGTATTTGAACGCAGGCCCTGCGCGAAAATTGCCGACGTCGAGCAGCGCAATGCTGGCGCTGTCGCGGGGGCCGCGAAACTGGTCGAACGATCCGGCGCGGCGAATCGAGAAGATTGGAATCGGGCGGAATTTTCCGTTGTTCGACCCGACGAAGTCCGGCGTGTATTCGCCGCCGATGCCAACCATGACGGTCCAGTTGCCGGAGGGCGAGGGCAGCATCGGTACATCGAACGGCGGAGCCGGGAGCGTAAACGCGGTCTGCGCCGATGCAGACTGAGGGATCGCCATGATCGCGCCGAGTGCGGCAAGGAATACGCTCAGCAAGCTTTGCTGCGCGCGCGCGGCACGATCGAGAGCGGCTTCGTCAAGATGCTTCATTACTGGGCCCCCGACCGGCCCTGCTGGCCGGTCGACTGGTGTGGTCAGGAGCCCAGCATGTGATCCGGCAAAATTGCCCCAAGATTGCAACGGGCAACCGTCCCTGCGACATTCCGCGCGCCAGATGCGCCGCCGGATCAACATTGCCCGAACATTGCCGGGCCACGTTCACGCTCCTAACTTTGACCGCGCGCGAGGTGAGCGCTCTCGTCCCTGCCTTTTATTCGCCAAGCTCGCTGCCTTAAAGGGAACCTCGCGCACGAACCGAACTGCTGGAATTCGGCCAGCGAGCGTCAAGGTCGGGGTTTTGTTGCCCCAGCAGAGTCAAGGACGACCCGCGTGCGCTCCCTCGTGATCGAAGACGAACCGCAGATCGGCGCCTATGTCAGCCGCCTGCTCGGGCAATTGCACGGCGTCGTCGACCTTGTCGGCTCGATTGCCGATGCCCGGCAGGCGCTGGACAACTTCAAATACGATCTCGCCATCGTCGACCGGATGCTGCCGGACGGCGATGCGCTCGAGGTGGTCACGGCGCTGAGCCGGTCGCCGGAACGCCCCGCCATCATCATGCTGACGTCCAAGGACGCCAAGGAGGATGTCGTCGACGGCCTCAACGGCGGCGCCGACGACTATCTCGGCAAGCCGTTCGAGCCGCAGGAGTTGATCGCGCGAGTGCGCGCCGTCTTGCGCCGGCCTCGCCTGCTCGCACCCGCGGTGCTGTCGCTCGGCAATGTCGAGCTGCATCTCGGCAGCAACGAGGCGGTGGTCGCCGACACCAAAATCCTGCTGCGGCGACGCGAGGCGCTGATCCTCGGAGCGCTCCTCATGCGCCGCGACCGCGTCATCACCCGCGCCGCCCTGATCGAGGAGATCTACGGCTTCGACGACGAGATCGAATCCAACACGCTCGAAGCGCAGGTCTCGCGCCTCAGGAAGAAGCTGGCCGCGCTCGGCGGCGACGTCGAGATCCGCAGCATGCGCGGCATCGGCTACATCCTGCGGCTGGCAACGCCGCGATGACGTCGATCGCCCGGACCTTTGCGCTGTCGCTCGGCATCGCCGCGACGACGATTTTCCTGATCATGCTCGGCCTCTTCATCTGGCGCTATCCGATGGAGGAACGCGAGTTCAGGGCTTGCCGGGTCGTGGCCGCCGTTCTCGATCGCGCCACCATGGTCGAAGGGCAAAACCTGACGGTGCGCCCGACGCCCGCCCTCGAAGAGCTGAAGGCGGACAGTCCGAACCTCTGGTACGTCGTTTCCGCAGGCAACATGGTCAGCGAGTACGGCGGCGAACGCCGGCCGGCCCTCCCCTTCGCGTTTCCCTATCACGGGCCTGTCGGCTCATCGGTCTTCAGCACGCTCGACCAGAAGAGCACCTTCTGCCTCGCCGTCGTGCAAAGGGGTTCGCTGCAGCTCGCGATGATGGTCGGCGAGCCTCACGTCCGTTTCGCCCGGCTTGCAAGAAACTTTCTCATCCGCAGTGTCTTTTCGATCACGCTGCTGGCGCTGGCCTTTGCCGCGACCGTTGCCGTCGGCGCGGCGCTGGCCGCGCGTTTCGTCTCACGCGGTATCGAACGGGTGGCGCTTCGCGCGCTCGCGATCGACCCTGCAGCACCGCAAGGTCTGATCTCCCTGTGCGAGGTCCCTCGCGAGCTGAAGCCGCTGGTCGAGGCGCTGAACCGCGCCTTCGGCGAGATCGACGCCTATATCAGGATGCAGCGCCGCTTTCTCGGCAATGCCGCCCATCAGCTCCGCACGCCTTTGACGCTGCTGCGCGCGAAGATCGACGACGTGCCCGATCCGGCCCTGAAGGTCGAGCTGGTGCGCGACGTCCGCCGCCTCACCTCGCTGGTGTCCGCCATGCTCGACCTCGCGCGCCTGCAAAATCACGCGATCGAGAAGCGGCCGATCGACCTTGCCGAGATCACGCTGGACGTGCTGGCCGATTTCGGCCCCTCGGCGCTGGACGCCGGCATAGAGCTTGCGCTGGAGCGGGCCGACCAGGGACCGTTGCTGGTGCAGGGCGTGGACGCAGCCATTCGCAGCGCGCTCGCCAATCTCGTCGGCAACGCACTCATCCACGCCCGTGGCGCGCGACGCATCACCGCCACGCTCGATCGCGGCAGCATCTCGATCCACGATGACGGCGCGGGCCTGCCCGACGATGCGGAGCACAAGCTGCTCGAGCCGTTTCAGACCGGCAACAGCGCGGGCGACGGCGCCGGCCTCGGCCTGTCGATCGTCCGCGAGATCATGGCCGCCCACGGCGGCGAGCTGGTCATCTCCTCCGAGCCCGGCCGCGGCACGACGATGCGCCTGTGCTTTCCCGAGGCCACAGCGACGACCAGATCCCGGCAGCTCGATCTGCAAACGCGCTAGCAAATCGCCTCGGCCCTTCCGTGAAACCGTCCGGAAACATTGGCGCGGAAAACTTCTTCCGCGTTTCGCGCCTGTCGCATCACGCAATCAAATAGCGCGCCGGCGGCGATCGAATGTTCGCACACCAGCGAACCTGTTGCGGCATCGATGCGACCAAACCTCCGATTGCCATCTTTCACGGAGATTTTCCAATGCGTGTTCTCTCGATGATTGCCATTGCCGGCGCGATGATTGCGAGCTCGGCCGGGGCGTTCGCCGGCGAGCTTCCTTCTTACGAAATCAAGTCGTTTCCGATCTCGGCAACGCAAGTGCAGGTGCTCGGCGGCGCCGGCGTCGAGGAGCAGTCGGCTTCGCCCGCGATGACCGTCGCCGGCATGCCCGCCTCGCCCGCGCAAGTCTCGGTGCTGTCGCCGCGGGTCAAGCGGCTCGCGAGCGCCGGTTCGGCGAGCGAGGCGCGCTAAGCGTCCGTCACCGGACAACGATCGCATCGTTGAGCTGAAGTTTCCACAACGTCATGGCCGGGCACGTCCCGGCCATCCACGTCTTGCCGAGGCCACTCAGAACGTGGATGCCCGGGACGAGCCCCGGGCATGACGAACCTCTTCCGCGCCGTCAGGAGTTCGGCGCTCGCACGTTTCTACGTCATGCTGCCCGGCATGAAGCAGCGCACGCGCGGATGGCCGTCGATATAGTGCTTCCACACCATGGTCCGGCCGATCTTGTTCGGCTCGGTGATCACGGCACCGTCGGGCACGACCACCCATTCGTCGTCGAGATGCACACGGTAACGCCCCTTGTCGGATTCCCAATCGACATCGGCGACCACGTAGCCGTCGGCATCCGAGCAGCATTGTCCGTATTCGCTGCGCAGGCTCTCGAACCAGGGCTTGAGCGGCGAGTTGGCGTAGCGGCCGTCGTCGCGCGCCAGCGCCGAGGTCGCAAGCAGCGCCATCAGCCCCAGCGGCGCCGCCGCACATAGTCTGGCAAGTCGCATGTCGTCTTCCCGCAGATCGCAATCAGCGCCGCGAGGGATAGGCGCCGCCGTCGGCCCTCCGCACGGTGGCGGCAGGCGTGGAGACGGCGACTCGCTCCCCAGCGGCTTTGCGACAGCTATGCAAATCCGGCGCCAGCGCGCATTCCGGAGAACTACTGCTCGCACGGTGTTGCCCATGTCGGCACGCACGTCCTGCATGCTCCGGGTGCCGGCGATTTGTCGCGCATTTTCGAGGCTTTCCTTGTCGCACCTCAACGTGTACGAACGTGGCCGCGAAACCTATCGCATTTATTTAACCGGCTGTTTCGATTAGAGAAATCAGGTGACGGCGTGACTGGCATTGGACCGGCAGCGCTATGAGTTCGAGAGAGTTGCTCCCTGGCCAGCAGGACGCGACCGATTTGCCCGCAAACGAGGTGCAGTTTGCGCTGGTGATTTCGCGCATGCTGGAGACGGTGAAGGATGATCCGGAGTTCAGGCGGCAGCTCGTCTACGATCTTGCCCGCTACAAGCTCCAGGAGCAGTTTACCTACGCCGACGCCAAGAACATCGATCAGATGAAGCGGGCGCTCGAGGTCGCAATCGAGGAGGTCGAGAAGTTCTCGCGTGAAGAGGCGCCGCTGGAGCGGTTGCCGCAACATCAACTCACATCGGCGAAGGCGGGCGAGACAGGCGGCCCACTTCTGTCCGCCGACGCTCCGGTCCTGCGATCGGCGATCGAGACATCCAGGCGGCCTGCGATCTCGGGTCCGCTCTGGCCGGTGATGAAGCGTACGGGGGCCATCCTGCTTGCCGCCGGCGCCATCGTTCTTCTCATCTCGCAGCGAGACCATATCGCCGCGCTGCGCCGGCTGGTTTCGTCCCAGGCCCAGGAGATCGCGCTGGTCCCGCCCAGACCGGAGACGACGATCACGGTCAGCAAGCCGGAAATGGTGACCGCCGTCGCACCGCCGTTGAAACCGACGCGCGTGCTTCCAACCGACTACGGCGTCTACGCCTTGATCGACGACAAATCGCTGGCGGAGTTGAATGCGACCGGCGTCATGGCGCCGGACATGCGCGTCGCGATTTCACCGGAGTTCAAGAAGCCCGATCGGCCGCATCTGCCGAACGGCCGCGTCAAATTCATCGTGTTCCGCCGCGACGCCGCACACGCGATTTCCGAACGCGTCGAGGTTCGGGTCGTGGCGAAGATCGCCAGGGAGTTTTCGACCGACGCCGCGGGCAAGACGCTGAATGGCGGAGACGACGTCGGCGTCATCCGCAACTTCGCCTATCCGTTCCGGGTGTCACCGATTCCAGGGACACCCGAGATGCACGAGCTTCACACCGGCGATTCAGAGCTCGAACTTGCGCCCGGACATTACGTCCTAAGCCTGGGCACGCAGGCCTATTATTTCCAGGTCGACGGCGAGATCACCGATCCCCGGCAATGCCTCGAGCGGGTCGTTGCCGGCAACGGCACCTTCTATGCGCCGTGCAAGAAGGCGCGGACGTATTGACAATTCCGTAGCCCGGGTGAGCGCAGCGATATCAGGGACAAGTGGTCCCGCATATCGCTTCGCTCATGCGGGCGACAAGAGAATGCGGAAGCAACCTTACTGGATTGCTTCGCTACGCTCGCAATGACGAGATGAGGCGCGCACGTGCCACGCACTCAGCTGTCATCGCCCGCGAAGGCGGGCGATCCAGTACTCCGTGACGGACGTGATTGAATCGAGAGGCTGCGGCGTACTGGATTCCCCGCCTGCGCGGGGAATGACAGCGGCATGTGAAACAACGACTGTAGCCTACTGCTTCGGCGCCGGCGCCATCATTGCGCCGCCCTTCTTCGCCGCGGGCGCGGGTGCGGGCTTGGTCGCTGCGGCCTGTGCGGGCAGATATTTGGCAACGATGGCGGGATCGACCTGCGCGATGTTGGCGTCCGGCAGGCGCGTCCAGGTCTCGTCCTTGCCGAACAGGGAGATGCCGAGGAAGCCGCGCATGGTCAGGGTCTGGCCATCGGGGCTCACCGTCATCTTGGCCTTCCAGATATTGCCGTCGCGCGGATTGACCACGTTACCGCCATCATACTTCAACCCGTCGCGCTTCATGTCGCGGATGAAGGACAGGCCTAGCACCGGCGCGTTCTTGCGATCGTCCGTGCACTTCGCACAGACCTCGTTCGGATCGTCGCCGGGCCGCGGGAACGTCTTGGCGATCACGCCTTCGAACACACCGTTGTGGTCAACGAAGAGGAACCATCCCACCGTCTTGCCGTCTTCGACCTTCTGCCAGAGCCCTGCGGCGGTTGGCTGGGCCGACGTCGCAACCGGGGCTTGCGCCGCAGCCGGGCTCACCACGCCGAGCGACAGCGCGAGCGTGAGGAGCGAGAGCAGCCGAAAGCTGGGAAACGGATTCCGCATTATGATCACCTTGCTATTCCACGACTGGAATGGCCGCAGACTACGGCGATTTCGCGAACGGTTCCAGCACCAGAAACATGGGGCATCCTTCCCGCCCCGCTCGCGGTCAGCTGACCCCGAGCTTCTTTTGCAGGCTGGAGGACGAGGTCGTGTACTGGAACACGAGCCGCTTCTCCGGATAGACGTAGCGATGGGCTTTTTGCGACATCAGCGCGCCCTCGTGGAAGCCGCACAGGATCAGCTTGATCTTGCCGGGATAGGTGTTGATGTCGCCGATGGCGAAGATGCCTGATATGTTGGTCTCGAACGCGGATGTCTCGACCGGCACCAGATTGTTCTCCAACGCAATGCCCCAGTTCGCGACCGGACCGAGCTTCATGGTCAGCCCGAAGAACGGCAGCATGGCGTCGCAGGCGATCTCGGTGACGTTGTTGTCGTTGCCCTTGATCGTCGCGCCGGTCAGCTTGCCGTCAGTGCCGGCGAGCGAAGTGACCTGGCCGAGCCGGAGATCCATCTTGCCGGCTGCGACCAGCGCGCGCATCTGCTCGACGCTGTGAGGGGCTGCGCGAAATTCGTCGCGACGGTGCAGAAGCGTGATGCGCTTGGCCACCGGATGCAGATTGAGCGTCCAGTCGAGCGCGGAATCGCCGCCGCCGACGATCAGCACGTTCTTGTCGCGGAACGTCTCCATCTTGCGCACGGCGTAATGCACCGAGGTGCCTTCATAGGCTTCGATGCCCGGCACCGGCGGACGCTTGGGCTGGAACGAGCCGCCGCCGGCCGCGATCACCAGCACCTTGCATTCGAACACCTTGCCGGCATCGGTGGTGCAGCGAAATGCGGGATCGCCGATCTTCTCCACCGTCTCGACCATCTCGCCGAGATGGAAGGTCGGATGGAACGGCTTGATCTGCTCCATCAGCGCGTCGGTGAGCCCCTGCCCCGAAACATGCGGAATGCCGGGAATGTCGTAGATCGGCTTTTCCGGATAGAGCTCGGCGCACTGGCCGCCGACCTTGTCGAGGATGTCGACGAAATGGGCCTTCATATCGAGAAGGCCGAGCTCGAAGGCGGCGAACAGACCGCAGGGGCCGGCGCCAATAATCAGCACATCGGTTTTGATCACGTCGCTCATGTCGTCTCTTTATCGTTATCGGTTGGACGGCGCCCTTTGGGCCGAGGTGACCCTGCCTGTCTAGCCAACGGGGATGGATCAGGGAAGGCATAAAAGCGGGAGCGCCCCGCAGCCGCGCCCACTTGCCGGGTCAAAATAACTGGGCTGTAACGAGGCTGGATATGACGGAGATCAATCGGTGAACGCACCAAGCCGCCTCGATACGACGCCGCGCCTGGAGGACTACCCCTACCGCCTCAGCGACAACGTCCGCTTCGGCGATCTCGATCCCAACCAGCACGTCAACAACGCGGTCTATGCCACCTATTTCGAGACCGGCCGTGTCACCCTGATGAAGAGCCCGGACTACGGGCTGACGCCGCCGGGCCTCGCCTGGATCATGGTGCGGCTCGACATCCATTTCCGCGCCGAGCTGCACTGGCCGAACACGATCGAGCTCGGCCTCGGCGTGGTGAAACTGGGACGGACGTCAGTGACCTTCGAGCAGGTCGTGTTCTCGCAGGGAAAATGCATCGCCTCGGCGACGTCGGTCGGCGTCATGCTCGACGAGGCGACGCGGCGGCCGGCGCCGCTGGCCGCGGAGATCGTCGAGAGGCTCAGACCCTGGCACAAGCGCGGCATCGAGGTCGCGCCGCCTGGCACCTGATGCAGGGGGACGGTCGGATCAGGCCTGGCGTTCCGGCGTCGACACGACCAGCCCGTCGAGCTCGTCGGAGACCTTGATCTGGCAGGACAGGCGCGAGTTCGGGCGCACGTCGAAGCCGAAGTCGAGCATGTCCTCTTCCATCGGCGTCGGGCTGCCGACCTTCTCGCGCCAGGCTTCGTCGACATAGACATGGCAGGTCGCGCAGGCACATGCGCCGCCGCATTCGGCCTCGATGCCGGGAATGCTGTTGCGGATGGCGGCTTCCATCACGGTTGCGCCGTTCTCGATTTCCACCGTACGGGTTTCGCCCTTGTGGTCGACAAAGTGAATCTTGGCCATGTGTGCTCGTGCTGCCGCGATGTTGGGAATGAAGGAGGGTCCGGGCTGTCCTATAACGGGTCGGTTAGCCCGGCGCCATAGCGTTTTGATGCGAGCTGGATCCCGGTTTGCGGGCAGAAAACGCGTCAAAACAAAAGACTAGAGACACCGCCGTTTGCGGGGTTGCCGGCCTAGTGCTTCAGGATCGCCTCGATGGCGGCGCGGGCCTCGGCCACGGCCTCCTTCAGCGCGGCGAAGGCGTGGTGCCGGTCGTGGCCGGTCCGGATCGCGGTCTCCAGGTGAGCGGCGGCATCCGCTACCGCAAAGGCGCCGATTCCGCGGGCCGAGCCCTTGAGCTTGTGCGCGAGCGCGCCGGCCTCGGCCGGCAAATTGGTCATCGCGGCGAGCAGGCGAACCGCCTGCTCGGCGAACATTGCGAGCACTTCCTGCTCCAGCTCGGCGTCGCCGAGCGTCATGCGGGAGAGGTGATCGAGATCGAGCGGGCTGTCGACGGGCGCAAGCGGGGGCGAGGGCATCCATTCCATCCGTTGCAGTTCAGGCGTCATGGCGCAGGACCCCGGCATCGCGCGACGGTTCCGCCGGTTCGGCGGTGCGGTTCCTCCTAGCCAAGCATGGAAATGGTTAACGAAATGTTTGGGCCGCTTTACGCAAATCCGCCCGTTTATTGACGAAAAGTTGCCGCAATCGGCCGAGTCCAGTGGAGAATTGCATTTATTGCTAAGGCGTTACGGCCCGATCCTGTTAACGATGATTAAGATTGTCTTAATCGCGGGCATTTCATTCGCGACGCTCTGCCAATAGGATGTTGGAGAAATTGGCGGACAAGCCGTCCGGGTGGGGACGGCTGAAAGATCCGCGCAAGCGGCATGATCCGGTCTGTGGGCTTGCGTAGCGCGCGGGGCTCGCGGGGGGACGCGTACAAGTAACGAGGGCTCGGACTGAACATGGCGAACACTCCGAAAAAGGTCAAAGACCCGACAGAAGTTGCGCTTTCTGCGATCCAGGAAGCTCTGAACATCAGCGACACCGCTGCGGACACCAGCCGCAACGCCTCGATGCGCAACGAAACGGCGTCTTCGGTGGCGCCCCCGGAGCCCCCGATCTTTGACGAGCCGAGCTTCGAGCCGCACCCTGCCGCGAACGAGCGGGCCACCGTGTTCGATACGATCGAGGAGCCGCGCTCGACGCGCCGCGCCGCCAATGACGACCGCGAGACCATCGGCCAGCTGCTCCAGGCGCTTCAGAAGGGCCGCCCTGCCCGCAGCGTCTATACCTTCGCCACCATCTTCGCCGGCGTCTGGCTCGCCGCCTGCGCCGCGCTGACCGTCGGCTTCCTGCCCTCGATCCAGGCCGCCATGGGCCAGAGCGGCGGCGTGCTCGTCATCGCCGGCCTGATCGCGATGTTCTTCGCGCCGATCATGCTGTTCTATTTCCTCGCGAGCCTGGTCTGGCGCGGCCAGGAAATGCGCATGATCGCGCAGGCGATGGCGCAGGTTGCGATCCGCTTCTCCGAGCCGGAAGGCTCGGCCTCCGATTCCATGGTCACCGTCGGCCAAGCCATCCGCCGCGAGGTCGCGGCGATGGGCGACGGCATCGAGCGCGCGATCGCGCGCGCCGGCGAGCTCGAGACGCTGGTCGCCAACGAGGTCGCGGCGCTGGAGCGCGCCTATTCCGACAACGAGGTGCGCATCCGCGCCCTGCTCCAGGACATCGCGCATCAGCGCGACAACCTGGTCGGCCAGGCCGAGCAGGTCCGCAGCGCCATCTCCGGCGTGCAGATCGACCTGCGCCACGACATCGCGCTGATCTCGGATGCGATCGCCTCGCGCGTCGACGAGGTCGCCAAGAGCATCACCGGCGCTCTCGAAGAGCGCGGCGCCCACATCACCGGCGCCCTGAGCAATGCCGGCGACAACATGATCCTCGCGCTCGGCGAGCGCGGCGGCGACCTGCTCGACCGCCTCGAGGAAGCCAGCAACGAGACCACGCGCGCCGTGCTCGACGCCAGCGAGCGGCTGACCACCAGCCTCAACTTCAAGACCGGCCACGTCCACGACGAGTTCGTCGACCTCGCCGACCGCGTCCACGAGATGCTGAACGAGCGCATCGACCGCATCACCGGCGAGTTCGAGCAGCGCTCCGCCGCGATCGTCGACGGCATCTCCGAGCGCACCGAGCAGGTGCACGACAGCCTGAAGAATTCGTCGGACTCCCTGCTGCTCGAGCTCGAGCTGCGCTCCAACGACCTCTCCGCCAAGATCGACGATGCCGGCAACCGGCTCGCCAACCAGATCATGACCTCCGGCGACAAGGCGAGCGACGCGCTCGACGCCACCGTCAACACCCTGGTCGCCAAGGTCGTCAGCCAGACCGAGACCGCGCACGACTCGCTGTCGCTCCAGATGAGCGCGTTCGACGAACTGGTGAAGAACCAGGGCACCGAGCTGGTCGAGAAGTTCGCCCGCGATTCCGGCACGCTGGGCGCGCTGATCACCCGTCACATCTCCGAGTTCGACCGCACCGTGAAGACGTTCGGCGGCGAGGTCGTGGAGCGCATGGGCCAGCGCACGCAGGACATTGCCGAGACGCTGAAGACCTATGTCGACAATTTCGACACCCGCTTCACCTCGCACGGCGGCCGGATCACGGCCGTGCTAGACCAGCGCCTGATGCAGTTCGAGACCACGGTCGGCGAACGCGTCGCCAACCTCGATGACTCGCTGAACGGCAAGATCACCAGCCTCGACAGCACGATCGACGGCCACATCAAGACCTTCGACGAGCAGCTCGGCGGCCGCGTCACCGCGCTCGAACAGTCGTTCGACACCCGCGCGAGGTCCGTCACCGAGACCATCGACGGACGTCTCAACACGCTCGCCGCGTCACTGACCGACGGTGCCGCGCAGGCGATCCAGTCGATCGACTCCCGCCTCACCCATCTGACGACGTCGCTGACCGGAGGCGCCTCGCAGGCGCTCGAGTCCATCGACTCCCGCCTGACCAGCCTCACGACGACGCTGACCGACGGCGCATCCCAGACGATCCAGACGATCGATACGCGCCTGACGCACCTCACGACCACGCTCACCGGCGGCGCCTCGCAGGCGCTCGAATCCATCGACTCCCGCCTCACCTACCTGACCAGCGCGGTGACGAACGGCGCCTCGCAGGCCGTGCAGTCGATCGACTCGCGCCTCAGCCTCCTGACCTCGACCCTCACGGACGGCACCGCGCAGGCGATCGAGGCGGTCGACCGCCGCATCACCGGCGTCACCGAGATCATCGACGGTCGCAGCATGCACCTGACCGACACGGTCACGGCGCGCTTCCAGGACATCCACCAGGCCATCGAGACCAAGGTCGGCTCGGTCGCCAGCGACATCGACGTGCGCGTGGCGCAGTTCGAGGACCTGCTCGGCTCGCGCGTCGAGGCCGTCGCCGGCCGCATCGAGAGCAGCGGCCGCCAGGCCAGCGAGGACATGATGTCCCGCGCCGAGATGATCTCGACCGCGATCCGCTCGCATGTCGAGGACGCCGAGCGTTCGCTCACCAACCTCGTGGTCAACACCAGCGAGACCATCCAGACCGGGGCGCGCACGGCGCAGCAGTCGCTGATGACGGTCTCCTCCGACGTCAACGCCCAGCTCAAGATGACCTCCTCCGAGGTCGAGCGCGCGCTGACCGCGGTCGGCACCGGCGCCGCGAACTCGATCCTGACCAGCGCCCGCGAAGCGCAGTCGACGCTGGTTGCCGCCTCGGGCGATGCCTCCAACCAGATCAAGGGGCTCGCGGCCGACGTCGAACGCACGCTGTCGGCGGCCGGTTCTGCGACCGCAGCCTCGATCCTGGCCGGCGCCCGCGAGGTGCAGACCACGCTCGTCACCGCCTCCTCGGATGCCGCCACCCACGTCAAGACGCTCACCGCCGACGTGCAGCGCTCGCTGTCGCTGGCCGGCGCCACCACGGCGGAATCCATCACCGCCGGCGCCCGCGATGCGCAGAGCGCGCTGATCGCGGCTTCGAGCGAGACCGCCAACCAGATCAAGGCGCTGTCCTCGGACGTCCAGCGTTCGCTCTCGATGGCCGGCACCGCGACGGCCGAGACCATCACGACCGGCGCCCGCGAGGCGCAGAACACCCTGGTCACGGCGTCCTCGGATGCGGCGAGCCAGGTCAAGTCGCTCGCGGCCGAAGTGCATCGTTCGCTCTCGCAGGTCGGCCAGTCGACCGCCGAGACGATCACGACCAGCGCCCGCGACGCCCAGAGCACCCTGCTCGCGGTCTCGGCCGAACAGACCAGCCAGGTCCGTTCGCTCGCGGCCGAGATGCAGCGCGCGCTGGCGACCGCCGGCGGCGCCACCATCGAGGCGCTCACCAGCGGCGTGCGCGAGGCCCAGGGCACGCTGATCTCCGCTTCGACGGACGCGGCAGGCCAGATCAAGTCGCTGACCACGGACATCGAGCGCACGCTGACCGCGGTCGGCGCCGACACCGCCTCGACCATCCTCAACAGCGCGCGTGAGGCGCAGACCTCGCTGACCTCGACCTCGGCGGATGCCGCGAGCCAGATCCGCACGATCTCGACCGAGATCGAGCGCGCGCTGAGCGCGGCCACCGCGAACGCGACCAACGACATCCAGACCAGCGCGCTCAACGCCCAGAACGCGCTGATCTCCGCCTCCAACGAGGCGAGCTCGCGGGTCAAATCGAGCTCGGCCGACGTCGAGCGCTCCGTGCTCGCCGCCAGCAGTAGCTTCGGCCAGGCCATGACCGGCAAGACCGACGAGATCGTCACCTACGTGCAGCAGCAGGCCGACCGTCTGTCGAACATGATCGACGCCAAGCGCGGCGCCCTGGTCGATGCGATCGGCTCCAAGACCAGCCAGCTCACGCTCGACATCGACCGCGTCACCTCGGACGCGCTGAAGTCGATCGAGACGCGCGGCCATGCGTTCTCGCAGACGATGATGGGCAACGGCTCCGAAGTCGCCCGCACCATCAACGCGGCGAGCGAGATGGCCACCGGCGCGATCGGCAAGTCGCTCAAGGACCTCGAGCAGGCTTCGCGCGCGGCGATCGACCAGTCGCGCCAGGTCTCGATCGCGGCCGTCACCGAGATGCAGGAGACCAGCAAGATCCTGCGCACCGACACGGTCGCCCTGTTCGAGCGTCTGCGCGAAGGCAACATCCTCCTCCAGGAGGTGCTGACCGGTGCGCACGACAACCTGAACTCGCTCGAGCGGGCGCTGGTGACGCGCGTCGCCGACTTCGTCTCGGCGATGAACGACGTCACCTCGCGCAACGGCGCTGCGACGCAGAACCTGGAAGACCAGCTCAACGTCTTCAACACGAAGACCACGCGAGCGCTCCAGGATCTCGGCGAGCTGTCCACCCAGTTCGACGCGCACGGCAAGGCACTCGTCGAGGCCGCCCAGGTCGTCGAGCTGAGCAACAAGAACACCACCGCTTCGCTCGCCGAACGCAAGCAGGCGCTGGAATCGCTCGTCACCACGATCGACCTGCGCACGGCCGATCTCGACCAGCGCCTGTCGCGCTTCACCGGCCTGCTCGATGAATCGCTGGCCGCGGCCGAAGAGCGCGCCCGCGACATCGCCCGCGTCGTCGCGGAGACCGCCGGCGCAGGTTCCGCCGCAATCACCCGCCAGTTCGAGGCGGTGCGCGCGGCCTCCGAGGAAGAGCACCGGCAGACCCTCGACGCCATGCACGACATCTACCGCCAGACCACGGACGAGGCGGATGCGATGTTCAAGCAGTCGACGGAGAAGTTCTCCAACCTCGTCTCCAGCATGAAGCAGATGGCCTTCGAGATGCACAACGAGCTCGAAGCCACCCGCAACGAGCTGCGCCGCGGCGTGCTCGAGATGCCGCAGGAGGCCGCCGAGAGCACTGCGCAGATGCGCAAGGTGATCGTCGACCAGATCGAGGCCCTCGCCGAGCTCAACCGCATCGTGGCCCAGCATGGCCGTGGCCTCGACGTCTCGACGGCGGGCCGCGCCAGCGTGCAGCGCCAGGAAGAGCCGTTGCTGGCGGCCGTCGGCGCTCGCAGCACCGAGACCCGCCTGCGCGACACCGGCAGCGCCTCGACGCTGCCGCCGCCGGACCTCGGCATGCCGGCCACTTCGCGCCGCACCGAAGCTCCGCCGGTTGCGCCGGCTGGCAACGACCAGGGCCGCGACGGCTGGCTGTCGGACCTCTTGAACCGCACGGACGCCAACCAGGGCGCTCCGAACGGCCGCGAGGCCCCGCGCGGCCGCCAGCCTGCACCGGCTCCGCAGCCGCAGGCTCCGCAAGGTAGCAGCAATCCGCTGGAATCGCTGTCGCTCGACATCGGCCGGCTGATGGACCGCAACCTCGCCGCCGAGATGTGGGACCGCTACCAGCGCGGCGAGAACAAGGCCTTCACCAAGCGCCTCTACACGCCCGCCGGCCAGAAGGCCTTCGACGAGGTCGCCC
The DNA here is from genome assembly GCF_028128655.1 of Bradyrhizobium sp. CCBAU 45394. Lineage (NCBI taxonomy): Bacteria > Pseudomonadati > Pseudomonadota > Alphaproteobacteria > Hyphomicrobiales > Nitrobacteraceae > Bradyrhizobium > Bradyrhizobium sp. CCBAU 45394. The sequence goes on from NZ_LBIX01000155.1 coordinate 36,371, forward strand.
GCAAGTATCGCGCCGATCGCAACTTCAAGGGTACGGTCGACCGCTATGTCGCGGAGTTCGAACGCCTGCTCGACGAAGTCGCCCGCGACGGCCGCGGCCCGCAGGAGCTGCGCAGCCACCTGACCTCGGAGACCGGCCTGGTGTACACGCTGCTCGCGCACGCGGCGGGACGGCTGGGGTAACACTCAAGCCAATCGCGAATAAAAAACGGAGGCCTCGTGGCCTCCGTTTTCGTTTGGATGTCCTGGGCTCAATTGCCGCCGGGCTGACCGAACGACAGCCGCTCGGCCAGGACGGCGGCCTGCGTGCGTGAGCCGACGCCGAGCTTGCGCAGGATGGTCGAGACATGGCCCTTCACCGTCTGCTCGGCAATGTCGAGCTCGCCCGCGATCTGCTTGTTGAGCTTGCCCTCGACGATCATCGCGAGAATGCGGAGCTGCTGCGCCGACAGCGTGGCCATGCGCGCGGCCAGCTCGACATCGGCGCTCTGGATCGAGCCCCGTCCCCCGACATTGGGCGGCATCCAGATTTCACCGGCGAGGATTTTTGTGATCGCGTCGGCCATCTCCGGCAGGCTGAGCGATTTCGGGATATAGCCGGACGCGCCATAGGCAATAGCGCGGCGGATCGTGGCGGCATCCTGCCGCGCCGAGATGATCGCGACCGGCACCGTCGGGAACTGCGCCGACAAGATGAACAGCGCGGCAAATCCCTGAATGCCCGGCATCGTCAGGTCCCACAGGATCAGGTCGATCTCGTCGGACTGGGATGACAGCACGCTCAGCGCCTCGTCGAGCGACTGGCAGGCGACGATGTCGAGATCGGGCAGCACGGTCGAAAGCGCGCTGCGCAAAGCGGCCTGTACCAGCGGGTGATCGTCACCGATGAGGATGCGCATGGTCACGCCGGGGAAGTCCTCTGTTTCGCTCCGAACTGCCGGCTCAGGGCTTCGCCGCCGAGGAAGCGCCGCAGCGCCGCCGGTTTGACCGGCTTCGACAGGATCGCGCAGCCGCGTGCCCCCGCCTCCTTGCGCACCGCCTCACTGCGATCGGCGGTGACGACCAGCGCGCGGACGTCGCGACCCGACTTCTGCCTGAGATCATCGAGAAAGTCCAAGCCGCTGCGGCCGCCATCGAGGTGATAATCGAGCAGCACGATATCCGGCGGACTGGCCGCGGCAGCGAGCATCGCTCCGTCAGCGTCCGCAGCGACCAGCACATGGTGCCCCCATCCGCCGAGCAGTGCCGTCAGGCCATCGAGAATGGTCACATCATTGTCGAGGCACAGGATCGTCATCGCGCGCTCGGCGGCCGCGGGCGCCGGGCTTGCCGGCTTGCGCTGAAGCGATGTCCCCGCGCCGCGTGCCAGCGGCACCGTGACGGCAAAGCCGGAACCGCGTCCCGGCCGCGATCGGACGTCGACGGCGTGGCCCAGCAGCCGGGAGACACGATCCACGATCGCAAGGCCGAGGCCCAGGCCCTTCTCCGGTCCGGGCGCGAGACGCTGAAACTCCTCGAAGATCCGCTTCTGATCCTCCGCCGCGATCCCGACGCCGGTGTCCCACACTTCGATGCGCAGGTCGCCGCCGCGCCGCCGGCAGCCGAGCAGGATACGGCCCTTGGGCGTATAGCGCAGCGCGTTCGACAGCAGGTTCTGGAGGATCCGCCGCAACAGATGCGGGTCGCTGCGCACCGCGAGCCCGCAATCGACGACGCGCAGGACAAGCCCGCGCTCCCGCGCCATCGCCGAGAACTCCACTTTCAGCTGCACGAGCAGATCCGCGATCGGGAATTCGAACGGCTCGGCACGAACGGCGCCGGCATCATAGGAGGAGATGTCGAGCAGCCTGTCGAGCACATGTTCGGTCGAGCGTAGCGCCGTGATCGCGCTGCTCGCCAGGTTGCGCTCCTTGTCGACTCCGCCCGATGACGCGGAGATGTGCAGACTCTCGTCGAGCGCGGACAGGAACAACCGCGCCGCGTTCAGCGGTTGCAGCAGATCGTGGCTGGCCGCCGCCAGGAAGCGGGTCTTGCCGAGATTGGCCTGCTCGGCCTCCGCCTTGGCCCGCTCGAGCGCCTCGGTCCGCTCACGGACACGCAGCTCGAGATCCTCGTTCGCCCGCCGCAGGGCTTCCGCCGCGCGGTGACGCTCGGTTACGTCGGTATAGGTCGAGACGTAGCCGCCCTCCGCGATGCGATCGTAGACGATCTCGAGCACGGTGCCATCCGGCCGCTTGCGCTCGTACAGATAGGGCCAGCTCTGCGTGGCGACATCACGATTGACCAGGAGTGCGGCGAATTCGGATGCGGCATATTCGCCGCGCTCGACGTTGAAGGCGATCAGGTCCGCCAGCGGGAGGCCGACACGCACGAAGTCCGGAGGCAGGTCCAACAGCGCGATGAAGCGGCCGTTCCAGGCCGTGATGTTGAAATCGGCATCGAACGCGCAGATGCCCTGCGGTACGCTTTCGAGCGTGCTCTGCAAAAGCGTGCGGTTGAAGCGCAACGCCTCGGAGGCCTCGTCCAGCATCGCCATCGCCTCCCGCCGCGACAGCGAGTGCCCTTCCAGCGAAGCTGCGATCACCACGCGCGCCGACGCCGCGCCGATTGCACCGGCGAGAAGGTTCTCCGTGAATCGGATCGAGTCGAGATCGACGAGACCCGATGGGTCGAGACGCGGCCCGGTACCGGTCGTGCGGGAGGCGAGATAGCCGTCGAAAGCCGCCGAGCCCCGCTCCACGCCGACAAAACGCAGCGTCAGCGCGCGGAGATCGTCGAGGCGAACCACCACGCGCGAGGACAGCTTCGGGACCATCTCGCGGACGACGCCGTCGGCGAATGCGGCGGCCTGGTTGCGCTCGACGGTCGACTGCCGTCCGAGCGTCGAAAATGCCAGAAAACAGACGAGGTTGGCCGCAAGGCTCCACAGCGTCGCATGCGAGATCGGATCGAGCCCGTCGATACCGAACAGCGCGTTTGGCTTGAGCCAGGCGAGCTGCCATGGGCCCAGGCGAACGATCTCCCCGACCGCGGGCCAGAGCGGCGCGGCCGAGGGAAGCAGCAACGTATAGGCCCAGATGCAGAATCCGGCCGCGATCCCGACCGACGCGCCGACCTTGTTGGCGCGCGGCCAGTACAAGCCACCGACGAATGCCGGTCCGAACTGTGCGACGGCGACGAACGACAACAGACCGATCACGGTCAACGGATAGGCCTGGTTGACCAGGCGGTGCGTCAGATAGGCGAGCAGCAGGATGCCGAGGATCGAGAGCCGGCGCACCGCCACCAGCACGGAGGTCATCGGCCGGCTCTGCGCACGCAGGCCGAAGAACCGGGAGCGCAGCAGCAGCGGCATGATGACATCGTTGCAGAGCATGGTGCTGAGCGCGACGGATGTCATGATCACCATGCCGGTGGCGGCCGACAGACCGCCCAGGAAGGCGATCAGGCTGACGGTGCTCGCGTCCGCCGCGATCGGCAGCGAGATGACGTAGGTGTCGGGGTCCATCATGGCGCCGAACCTGGCGAGCCCCGCCGCAGCGATCGGCAGGATCAGCAGACTGAACAGCGCAAGGTAGGCCGGGTAGAGCCACGCCGCAGTGCGCGTATGCGCCGGCGCCTCGTTCTCGACCACGGCCACGTGAAATGCCTGCGGCAGGCACAGGAAGGCGATAGCCGAGATGATGATCGTCGAAGGCCAGACCGGCTGCATCGGGTCGAAGCTCAGGATTCTCGTCAGTTGCGGATCCGATTGAAACTGCGACAGCAGGGCGCCCGGCCCGCCGGACAGCCCGAACAGCACGAACAGCGCGACAATCAGGAACGCGATCAGCTTGACGACGCTCTCGAACGCGATCGCGAGCATCAGCCCGCGATGATGCTCGCTGGCGTGGACATGCCGGACGCCGAACACGATCGCGAACAGCGCCATCGAGGCGGCGACGCCGAATGCGGAGTCCTGCCAGAACCGCAGCGCCTCGCCGCCCGCCCGCTCCGGCTGGAGGATCAGATAATCGAAGCTCTTGCCGACGGCCTTGAGCTGAAGCGCGATATAGGGAAGCACGCCAAGCAGCGATGCGAGCGTCACGAAGGCCGCGAGTACCTGGCTCTTGCCGTAGCGCGCGGCGATGAAGTCCGAAACGGAGGTGACGTTCTGCGCCTTCGCGATCGCGATGACCTTGGACAGGAGCGTCTGGCCGAACAACAGCACCAGGGTCGGGCCGATGTAGATCGTGGCGAAGTCCAGTCCGCTGGTGGCGGCACGCCCGACCGATCCGTAGAAGCTCCAGGAGGTGTTGTAGACCGCAAGCGTCAGGCAATAGCTGATCGCGGCCGCCCAGGAATTTGGCGAGACCAGCGGCCCACCTGCGCTCCGCCGATCGCCCCACCAGGCCACCAGGAACAGCGTGGTCACATAGCCGGCAGCGACCGCAAGAACGAACCACGCCTGCAAGACATCCTCACCCGAGACCATCCGATCCGCCCCCGACGAGCGGCCGGAGCGCCGGGGCGGATACTAGAGCGTTTTCAATCGCATGGAAGGCTATTCGTGCCGGAGGGATTGGCGGCCGGAGATCTCCGGCCGCCGGTGAGGCCAACCTCAGGCTGCCTCGCGGGACAGCCGCTCCTGCGGCATGCGCTTGATCACCAGGTTGACCACGACGGCAACCACGATGTTGAGGGCGAGCGCCAACAGACCGGTGTAGATCGCAACCGGGCCAGCCCCGAGGTCAATGCCGTGCAGCGGCTTCAACCCGTCCGACCAGGCCAGCCACGATCCGCCTGCGAGGCCGACGGCCCAGCCGGCCAGGAGCGCGGTGCTCGAGAACCAGTTCAGATAGAGGCCGAACACCAGCGCCGGCAGCGTCTGCAGGATCCAGAGCCCCCCGAGCAGCTGCAGGTCGAGCGCGAACTGCGTCGGCATCAGCAGGATGGCGAGCAGCGCGCCGACCTTCACCAGCATGGAAGTGATCTTGGCGACCTTCGCCTCGCCCGACGGCGTCACCTTCGGATCGATCCACACCTTCCAGAAGTTGCGGGTGAACAGGTTGGCCGCGCCGATGCTCATCACGGCCGCCGGCACCAGCGCGCCGATGGCGATGGCGGCGAAGGCAAAGCCCGCGAACCAGCTCGGAAACAGCGTCTTGAACAGCGCGGGCACGACGTCGTTGTTGCTCGCGAGCTTCAGTCCCGCCGCATGTCCCATGTAACCCAGCAGCGCAAGCAGGCCGAGCAGCAGCGTATAGGCCGGAAGCAGCATCGCATTCTTGCGAATGGTGTTGCCGCCGGACGAGGCAAAGATGCCGGTCAGCGTGTGCGGGTACATGAAGGCGGCGAGCGCCGAGCCGAGCGCCAGCGAGGCGTAGGGCACGACCTGTGCCGGTGACAGCAGGATGCCGCCCGAGCCCTTGGCGGCGAATGCCGCATCCGCCGCGGTGAAGATCGCGCCGTAGCCGCCGAGCTTCGACGGCACGATCGCGATCGCGGCGATCACCACGATGTAGATCATGATGTCCTTGACGAAGGCGATCAGCGCCGGCGCGCGCAGGCCCGACGAATAGGTGTAGAGCGCCAGCACCAGGAAGGCGAGGACGAGCGGCACCTCGCCGCTCAGCCCCAGCGCCTTGATCGCCACCTCCATGCCGATGAGCTGGAGTGCGATGTAAGGCATCGTCGCAAGCACGCCCGTCGCCGCAACGGCGAGCTCGAGCCCACGCGAGCCGTAAGCACCGCGAACCACGTCGCCTGCGGTGACGTAGCCGCGCTCCTTGGCGACCTTCCACAACACCGGCATCACCGCGAATACGAAGGGATAGACGATGATGGTGTAGGGAAGCGCGAAAAAGCCGTAGGCGCCGACCGCATAGACCAGAGCCGGAACGGCGATCACCGTGTAGGCGGTGTAGAAGTCGCCGCCGACCAGGAACCAGGTGATCCAGGTCCCGAACTTGCGGCCGCCGAGGCCCCACTCGTCGAGATGGGCGAGCGTCTCCGGCTTGCGCCAGCGCGCTGCGACGAAGCCCATGCCGGTGACGAGGACGAACAGTGCGAGGAAAACGGCGAACGCCGCGCTATCGACATTAGTCAGCACGACGCACGCTCCTGTAGACGATGTAGGTGAGCAGCGAGGTCAGCGGCACCCAGGCGAGCTGGTACCAGTAGAAGAACGGGAAGCCGAGCAGCTGGGGCTCCCGGATATTGTAGAACGGCACGATCATCAGGCCGACGAACGGCAACAACAGCAATAGGCGTACCACGCGCTCTCCTCCCCTGTGAGTGAAACGACGCGCGTCCTTGGCGCGCGACTTGAGCGCGATATAGCTGACATCGCCGCCGGCCCCGCCCCCTACCTTGGCTCGGCCAGACCCCCATACTTTCGTATCGTCACCGGACTCTCGCCGTCCTGAGCAGCGCGCACGCCGCGGTCATCGCGCGACGCCGATGCGTGTCGCGCGTGAGACGAATGATGGACGGAGGGACCGCTACTGCCGCTTGCGCTCGCTCGCCGCCGGCTTCGGCGGCTCGGCTGGCGGCGGGGCGGCTGCCGGCGCGCTGTTGCTGGCGCCGAACAGCACGCGGGTCGGGTTGCGGTCGAAATTGTTCACGGCGCGGCTGATGTCGCCGAGGGTGCGGCGGCCGTCCGAGATCAGCAATCCGGAGCGCTTGTCGAAATCGTCGGCGAGTTCGCGGATCGACTTCACCGCCTGGAACAGCTCGCCGCCGTCCTTGCCGCCGGCGAGCGTGTTGAGGCCGAGCATGAGGTTGTCGGCCTTGAGCATCACGCCGTCGACCTTGGCCATCACGCCGTCGATCTTCTCGGAGTTGCGCGCCAGCGAGTTGGTGAAGGTCTCGAGGTTCTTCAGCGAGTTCTTCACCGATTCCTGATTGTCGGCGACGATCTTGTTGATGTTCTGGAGCGTGCCGCGGATCGCTTCGGTGACGTCCTGGAGCTTGTTGGGATCGGCCGTCAGCGACGGGATGCCGTCCTCGTCGAGCGGCGGCGGCGGCGCTGCCTCCTCGCCGCCCTTGAGCGAGATTGCGGCGACGCCCGTCAGGCCCTGGAATTCGAGGCCGACCAGGGTGTCCTTGCGGATCGGGGCGTTGTTCTCGACCATGGCGAGTGCGACAACCCGCCGCGGGTTGTCGAGCTTCACCGAGACCACTTCACCCACCCGGATACCGTTGAAATTGACACTGCCGCCGTTGCGCAGGCCCGCCGCCGGGCCTTCGAACACCACGCGCAGGGGACTGCGCTGCTTGGTGGTGTGCAGCGACTGGAACCACAGCACGAAGCCGATCGCCGCGGCAATCACTGCCAGCGTGAACGATCCGATCAATACGTAATTCGCCCGCGTTTCCATCAGGTACTCCGGCTACCACTCAGCCCATGACCGCGCGGGCGCGCTTGCCATGGAAATATTGCCTCAGCCAGGGATGCTGCGAGGCCTGCATGTCGGCGATCGACCCTGCCGCAATGATCTTACCGTTCCCTAAAACGGCGATGCGGTCGCAAGCGGTGTAAAGGCTGTCGAGGTCGTGCGTTACCATGAAAACGGTCAGCCCCAAAGTGCGCTGGAGCGTCCTGACCAGCTCGTCGAAGTCGCCGGCGCCGATCGGGTCGAGGCCCGAGGTCGGCTCGTCGAGGAAAACGAGGTCCGGATCGAGCGAAAGCGCGCGTGCGAGCGCCACACGCTTGATCATGCCGCCCGAGAGCTCCGACGGGAAGCGCTCGGCGACCTCGGGCTTCAGGCCCACCATGGTCAGCTTGGCCATGGTGATCTCGTCCATCAGCCGCTGCGAGACGCGCAAGTATTCGCGCATCGGGAACTGGATGTTCTGCCGCACGGTGAGCGAGGAGAACAGCGCGCCCTGCTGGAACAGCACGCCCCAGCGCCGCTCGACGTTGCGGCGCTGCGAGGTGTTGGAGGAATCGAGGTCGACGCCGAATACCTCGATGGAGCCTGCCACCTTCGGCACGAGGCCGATGATGGTGCGCGTCAGCACCGACTTGCCCGCGCCCGATGGGCCGACGAAGCCGAGGATCTCACCGCGCTTGACGTCGAGGTTGAGGCCGTCGAGCACGCGCGTCGCGCCGAACTGCACGGTGATGTCGCGGACGCGGATGATGGGATTTTGGATCCCGTTTTGGGTTTCCTGGGCCATCGTCACATCCCGATCGAGGCGAAGAAGATGGCGAACACGCCGTCCATGACGATGACGAAGAAGATGCCCTTCACCACCGACGCGGTGGTGTGCTGTCCCAGCGATTCCGCGCTGCCCTGCACGGCGAGCCCTTCGACGCAGGCGACGATGCCGATCACGGCGGCCATGACCGGCGCCTTGACGATGCCGACGATGAAATGGTCGATCGAGATGGCATCGCGCAGGCGGAGCAGGAAGGCTTCGGGATCGACGCCGCCATAGAGCCAGGCGACGAGCCCGCCGCCATAGAGCGCGGCCATGGCGCCGAGGAAGGCCAGGATCGGCAGCGCCAGCACCAGGGCCAGCATGCGCGGCAGCACCAGCACCTCGATCGGGTCGAAGCCCATGGTGCGCAGCGCGTCGATCTCCTCGCGCATCTTCATCGAGCCGAGCTCGGCGGTGTAGGCGCTGCCCGAGCGGCCCGCGACCATGATGGCGACCAGGAGCACGCCGATCTCGCGCAGCACCAGCACGCCGAGCATGTCGACGACGAAGATGTCGGCGCCGAACCTGCGGAAATGGAAGATGCCCTGCTGGGCGATGATGCAGCCGATCAGGAAGGTGATCAGCACGATGATCGGCACCGCGCGCCAGCAGACCTGCTCCATGTGGTGCACGGTCGAGGTCAGGCGGAACGAGCGCGGATGGATCAGCACGCGGCCGCCCGCCGCGAGCACCGCGCCGAGCATGTCGATCAGGCCCGCAACCGTCCCGGCGACCCCCGCCACGGCCCGGCCGATCTGCTCCAGCATGCCGGTGATGGTGATCGTGCCGGCGTCGACCACCGGCGTCGCCCTCACCCGCCGGACCTCGTCGACGAGGCTCGAATAATTGGCCGAGAGGCCCGCGATCTGCGCCTCGACGGCGCCCTGGGTCAGGCTGCGGCGCAGCCGCTCGATCAGCCACGCGCCGAAGGTGTCGAGCTTGGCGACCTCGGAGACGTCGATGAAGATGCTCTGGGGGCTGCCGGCCAACTTCTCGGCATCCGCCACCATCCGCTCCAGGACCGGCGCGAAGCTCGCGGTCCAGGTTCCGGTGGCGCAGAGTGCCAGCGCATTGCCCTTCGCAATCCGTTCCAGCTTCGGATCGCTGCTCAAGATGTCCGCTCCCGTGCCGGGGCGGAGGAAATCAGATAGTTGCGCACGCGCCCTTACCCGGAGAAGGTATCCCCAACTGGTTAATGTTAGTTGCTAGAGGTAACTAGCAGGTTCAGATTTCGCCAGAGTTCAAAATGACTTCCAGCAAAGTTCCGGCACTTCGGGCGCGAATCGAGCGCTTTCCCATCGCCGGCAGTTTCACCATCAGCCGGGGCGCCAAGACCGAGGCCGTGACCGTTGTGGCCGAAGTGAGCCAGAACGGCCTCACCGGCCGCGGCGAATGCGTGCCCTATCCCCGCTATGGCGAGACCCCCGAGGCAACCCTGGCCGCCGTCCAGGCCATGCAGGCGGCCGTGGCAGGCGGTATCACCCGGCAGGCGCTGCAAGTCGCCATGCCGCCGGGCGCCGCCCGCAACGCGCTGGATTGTGCCCTGATCGACCTCGAGGCCAAGGCGGCGGGCCTGCGGGCCTGGAGCCTGCTGGACCGCCCGATCCCGGGCGAGCGCACCACCGCCTACACGATCTCGCTGGGCACACCCGAGGCCATGGCCGCAGCGACCGCGAAAGCGGCGCACCGGCCGCTGCTCAAGATCAAGCTCGGCGGCGACGGCGACGACGCCCGCATCGCAGCGGTGCGCAAGGCCGCCCCAGAGTCCGAGCTGATCGTGGATGCCAACGAGTCCTGGACCGAGGCCAATCTGGAGCACAATCTCGCCGCCTGCGACGCCGTCGGCGTCACCCTGGTCGAGCAGCCGCTGCCGGCCGGCAAGGACGACGCGCTGGCGCGGATCAGGCGGCCGCTCGTGGTCTGCGCCGACGAGAGCGTGCACGACCGCAGCTCCCTCGCTCCCCTGCGCGAGCGCTACGACGCCGTGAACATCAAGCTCGACAAGACCGGCGGCCTCACCGAGGCGCTCGCGATGGCGGATGCGGCGCAGTCGCTCGGCTTCGAGATCATGATCGGCTGCATGGTCGCAACCTCGCTGTCGATGGCCCCCGCGATGCTGGTGACGCCGCAGGCGCGCTTCGTCGATCTCGACGGCCCGCTGCTGCTGGCGCGCGACCGCGATCACGGCCTGCGCTATGACGACAGCCTGGTCTATCCGCCCTCCCCCTCGCTGTGGGGATGAGCCTTGAGCCGGTGTCGCGCCGACCAGATGACAAGCGCGCCGGCCGCGGCCATCGCGGCCATCACGTAATACAGGCCCTCGCCGATGCGGGCGTAGATCGCGCCTGACGCGATCGAGGTCGCCGCGCCCAGCAACCCGTTGCAGGCGGCGTAGTAGCCCTGCCCCCGCGCGATCTGATGCGAGGGCACGCGCTGCACCAGCAGATTCATGGTGCCGACCATGGTCATGCCGAAGGAGAGGCCGTGGCCGAGCTGCACGATCGCGAGCAGCGCCAGCGACGGCTCGCTGGCGGTGACGATCCAGCGCACCACGGCGCTCAGTCCCCCGATCGCCATCAGCGAGGACGGATGCAGCGAGAAGCGCGGCGACAGCGCGAACACGACGATCTCGGCGATCACACCCAGCGTCCACAGCCCCGCGATCGTCAGCCCGCCGTGACCATGGAGCTGCCAGGTGATGGCCGAGAACGTGTAGAAGGCGATATGGCTGCTCTGGATCAGCGCCGCCGAGGCGATCACGGCCCAGAAGCCGCCATCGTGCAGCAGCGCCTTGCCGGCATGCGTCTCCGTCGTCCTCCGCCTGAGATCGTCGAGCGGCTGAAGCCGCAGGCTGGCGAGAACCGCAACGACGGCCCACGCGACGATCACCCAGATCAGGTCGCGCGCCGCGATGCTGTCGACGAGATAGCCGCAGGCGAGCGAGCCGGCGGCGAACGCCGCCGAGCCCCACAACCGCAAGGGTCCGTAATCGAGTCCGTAACGGGCGACACCGCGCAGCGCATAGGCATCGGTCAGCGGCATCGTCGGCGTCCACATCATGCAGGTCAGCGCGTAGATCAGGAACAGCGCCAGCGGCTGCTGCTGCAGGCCGACGGCCGCAAATCCGATCGCGGTCGCCAGCACCGACACCATGATGCCGGCGCGAATGGCATGTCGCTTTTCGGCGAAGGCCGCGACCTGCGGCAGCGTGGTGAAGCGCGTGATCGCCGGCAGCGCGTTGATGAGGCCGATCCAGGCCGCGTCGATACCGATCGCCTTCAGCCAAACCGGGAAGAAGGGCATATGCGTGCCCAGGACCGCGAAGAAGGCCGAGTAGAACAGGGCAAGGCTCACGGCGAATCGCCGCTTCACGGCGGCTTGCGTGGGGATTTGTGATTCGCCTGCCATCAAACCAATTGCGATTCGGTCGATATCGTGGTGATCGTTACAGTAACGCGCGGTGATTTGCGCGACGAGATTGTCATGGCCAACGAAGCATTCGCCCTCTCGCCCATGTCTGCCCGCGCGGCCGAGCCGAACGAGCAGGATTACGACGCGATCCGCGAAGCCTTCATGGAGACCGCGCGCGGCCGCTGGTTCCTCGGCGAATATGCCAAGCGCAACCGCAATGCCGACACGAGCATGGTGCTCGATGCGGTCGCCAAAATCGAAGAAACCCTTGCGGCACAGCGACAACCCGTCGTCGAGGACCGTCTGCCCGAGGCGCTGGTCGAGATCCGCCGAGCGATCCGGGAAGCCGAGACGATCGCGATCGCGGCGTTCGACCCCGCGGCGATCGAGGCGAGCCTTGCCCCGATCCCGCGCGGCGTGCGCATCATCAAGGAGATCTCCTGGCGCTGGCGCGAGATCGGCGCCGACGGGCGAATCTGCGACCTCATTGATTCGCAGCTCGCCTCGATCGAGGCCGCCTGCGGACAGGTTTCGACCCTCGACCCCCGCGTCGAGCTCAAGGCCGCATTCGATCTGCTGAGGGATCGGGTCGAGCAGCTCGATGCCGACGGCGACGCAACGCCGCAGGCGACGGCAGTGCGTTCCTCGGCAGCTCCGGTGCGGGAAGCACCGCCGTCCGTCGCAGAAGCTTCGCCTCTCGAGGCTGCGCCCGCCGCGATGGCGAGCGAAACCGCCGTGGCTTTTACGGAGACGCCGCAGGACATCACGGTGGCTGCCGAGCCCGAAGCCGCCGCTGAGACGGCCGGCGACGCTGAAGCGTTCGCAATTGCCGAGCAGGCAATGGATGCCGCCGTCGAGCCGGAGATTGCAGCCGAAAGCCCGATCGCGCTCGAAGATGCCGCCCCGGAAGACGCCGCTTTCGAAGAGCCCGCGTTCGCGGAAGTCGCCGACGAGTTTTCACTCGACGCCGCCGCGGAAGCCGAGGACGACGCCGTGCTCGCAGCCATCGCGCTGGAGATGGCCGCGCCCGATCCTGATTTCGACGAGATCATCGAGCCGGTCGAGATGGCAGCGGCCATTCCCGAGCCGATGATCGCGGAGGTCGCCGCGCCCGTTGCTGCCGTGCTTCGGGAGCCGGCCGCGCCGGAACCCGCCGCCGCGCCGATCGCGGAGGCGCACGCAGAAGAAGCGCCGATCGCGATGGAATCGCTGGCGCGCCTTACCAATGCCATCGCGGAAGCCGCCGCCGAAGTGATGGAGCAACCCGCCCCGGCCATGGCGGCCACGGCCTCATTCGCAGCCGCGCCGACCGCGCCGCTGCCGATGCCCTCGCCCTTGTCGGCGTCCTTGTCCGAGTCCTCGCTTGGCGCCACCATCCTCGCCAGCGGCATCCTGCAAAAACCCCGCGCGCCCGCCAACGACCCGCTCGCGCCGATCCGCCGCATGACCCAGGCCGAGAAGATCGCGTTCTTCTCGTAAGGCGGGCGCACACTCTCTCAACATCGTCATTGCGAGCGCAGCGAAGCAATCCAGAGTCTTTCCGCGGCCACAGTATGGATTGCTTCGCTCCACTCGCAATGGAGGCGCCGTTGGCCCCGTCATCCTGAGGTGCGAGCCTTGCGATGCGAAGCATGGCAAGCCGAGCCTCGAAGGATGAACGGCCCCGATGCAGCCGGGCCGTCGCCCTTCGAGGCTCGCCGAAGAGGCGAGCACCTCAGGGTGACGGTGATAGATGGACGCTCGCAATGGTGACGATCAGCGTCACCCGCAATTCCACACCGCGCCGATCGGTGTCCGCGTCCAGCACGGGCCAAAGCTGCCGCCGTTGTAGCGGCCGCCGCCGAAGCCGGGGCGGCCGAAATAATGCCACTCGCCGTCCCAGCGATAATATTGGGGAACCGGATCGATGTACCAGTGGCGCCGGTCGTTGCGCGCAAGGCGGCGCATCGCGTCCTTCTGCTTGTAGAGCGGAATGCTGTTGCTCAGCGGCTGGCGATAGCCCGGCAGGAAGCCGTAGCCGTGCCAGACCGGCTTGGGGCGCTTTTGAGCGGGCTCGGCGGGCGCGACGGCCGGCAGCAGAGACAGGATGACAGCAACGAATAGACACATAAGGCGCGACATGGATCGACCATAGACAGCCGGTTGCGAGATGACCATTCAAATTCGAGTGCAGAACTGTTTGCAGCCATGCGCAGGATATCGCAGACGGGAATTGCGTCACACCCTGCGTGAGAAGCGGCGATCTTGTTGATCGAACGCAAGGCGTCCGCTAACTGATCACGCCCTTGCGGATCAGGAAGCATCCATAGCCCCTGCTGTCCCCGACCTGCACGACGCCAAAGCCCGCCGCCGCCGCGCGATAGAAATCCGGACGCGCCAGCTTGCCGGGAGCGACAGTGCGGCCGGCGGCGCGCTCGATTTCCGCGAGCACCGCGCGCTGCACGTCGGGCACGCGATCGGGATCGTCCACCGGCATCATCACGCGCACCGGATCGGGATCGAAATCGTCGAGCGGGTAGACCGACATGATGGCGCGGGCGGCAGTCTCCATGCGCATGCCCGGCAGCTGGATCAGGCGCCGCGAGGATGTCGCAGCGGCGATACGCGTTGCCGGATGATTGGCGTCGACGAAAACGAGGTCGTCGCCATGGCCCATCGAGGCCAGGAGCCAGAGCAGATCGGGCGTCAGGATCGGATCGATCGATTTCAGCATGTGACGGCATTTCCCCTAAAGGCTTGTCTTTCGCCGGCGAAACCGGCCATTCACCATAGCAGGTTCCAAGCGTGATTCAGATCACGCTGCCACCCATGGTGACAGGGATCACGGACCCCGGGCTCGAACGCGGCCAGGCTTCCTCGCAACCAATCTCGCATCGAGATCAGTGCCAGAGGAGCACGCCATGTTCCGCCTAAAGCCTTTCCTGATGACTGCAGGCCTCCTGGGAAGCCTGCTCGGCTTTGCCTGCGGCCCGGTGTCCGCGCAAGTCGCCCCGGTCGAGCCGGCCCCCACCGCGCTGCAAGGCCCGGAGCAGCGGGTGGCGCTGGTGATCGGCAATTCGAACTACCAGAACGCGCCGCAGCTCCAAAACCCCGACAACGACGCCGAGTCGATGGCGAAGTTCCTGAATTCGGCCGGCTTCGAGGTGGTCGCCGCGACCGACCTCACGCAGAACGACATGCTCCGCGTGGTGCAGGACTTTTCCGCCAAAGTCTCCGCGCGCGGTCCGAACACGGTGGCGATGGTCTATTACGCCGGTCACGGCGTGCAGCTCGCCGGCGAGAACTATCTCGTTCCCGTCGACGCCAGGGTCTCGAGCCCGACCGAGCTCGTCAACAATTCGGTGCGTCTGGTCGACGTGATGTCGACGCTGGAGACGATCCCGAGCCGCATGCGCATCGTCATCCTCGATGCCTGCCGCAACAACCCCTTCCCCTCCGTGAACGATGCCGGCCGCGGCTTGGCAATCGTCGATGCGCCGAACGGCTCGATCGTGGGTTACTCGACCGCGCCGGGCGCCGAGGCGCTCGACGGCACCGGCGGCCACAGTCCCTACACCCAGGCCTTCCTGAGCGTCGCGCGCGAGCCCAACGTGCCGATCGAGCAGCTCTTCAAGCGCGTGCGCCTCGCAGTGAACCAGACCACCAGCGGCGCGCAGATCCCGTGGGAGAGTTCCTCGCTGACGTCGGACTTCACCTTCTTCGGCGACACCGCTGTCGCCGCCAACCGTGCGCCGGTGAATGCGCCCGTCGTGCAGATGGCCTCCAACCTGCCGAGCCGTTCGACGCGCCAGGCCTATGACTACGTCGTCTCGGAGGGACGGCCGGAGTACTATCAGGAGTTCATCCAGATGTACCCGCACGACCCGCTGTGCGATCACATCCGCTGGCTGCTCAACAACCTCCTGCTCACGCAGGCCTGGCACAAGGCGGTGCTCGCGAACTCGCCGCTCGGCTACCAGACCTTCTACGACAGCTATGGCAACAGCCCCTACGCCGTGTCCGCGCTGAAGCTCGCAGCCCAGCCGAAGCTGGTCCCCTTGATGCAGGCGACGAAGTTCCTGGCGCCGCAGAACATTGCGCCGACCTTCAAGATCGGCAATCTCGGCCAGCCCAAATACTTGCCGCTGCAGCAGGGCAATGGCGGTGGTCAGATGAATGGAAATCTGCCGGTCGTGCAGAAGCCCGTGGACGGCAACGTCATCGGCAAGCTCGGCAATGGCGGCCAGATCGTCAACCTGCCGGCCGGCAACAACCAGCCGAGCCAGCCGAACGGCACGCCCTCGCAGACCCCGGGCAAGATCGTCACCCTGCCTGCGCCGACCAACACCACCAACAACAATGGCGGCATCGGCAAGATCGTGACGCTGCCCGCGACCAACAACACGCCGAACGCCGGCAATGGCACCCCCGGCAAGATCGTGAGCATGCCGGTGAATGTCGGCAAGGCCGGTTCAACTGTCGAGACCAAGCCTGTCAATGTTCAGACGCAGAACAACCCGAGCCGCGTCAACAACGGCAACACCGGCATCGTGAAGCTCAACAACAACCCGGTGAACAAGGTGCAGGTCCAGAACACCCAGCAGAACAACCACCCGCAGTTCAATGCGACCAACCGCATGGTCAACAACGGCGGCAACAACTTCCGGCAGTAGATGAACCAGGCGCCCGCCATGGGCGGCGGCAACAATCACCGCGGCTTCATGCACTGATCGCGGCAAGCGAAACGACAAAAGGGCAGAGCGGAAACGCTCTGCCCCTTTGTCATGTTCGCGGCACGAACTCTACGGGCTGGCTAGACGCGCACCGCTGCGATAGTCAAAAAGGTACACCGACTGATTGAAATCGATAACCTCGATGCCACTAGCTAGGCACCTGAACCCTTCGGAGAAAGTGTCTGCGCCTGTCGCACTCCAAATCTCTTCGCCCGTCAGGGAAAGACGAGAAATCTGCAGCTCACCGTGGGATATGAGAGCTTCGTGAGCGCAATCCCAATAGACGCCGAAGCACGTCGCCGGATCAACGCGTCGTGACCATTCCCTCGAACCTGTCGCAAGGTCTAAGCAGACGACTTGATCACCCACCGCGAGATATAGATGGCGGTCCACTTCGATGGCAGAGTGTTGATGGACGCCAGAACACCCTCCACTGGCGCCAAAGACCGCGGACCACTTCCCGTCCGCGCGGACTCCGTGAACGGAGTTTAGATGAGCGTTATCAAGACGGATTTCCGTACCGTACTTTCGCAGATTGTCCGCGGAGCCAAACGAATACGTCGGCTCATCGACGATCTCTACCTGGCCCTCGCGGGTTTCAAGAACGATGCTACGTCGCAGTAGCAGACTCTCCAAAAATCAAGCCACCAGCTCGGCAAACAAATCCGCATCGACGTTGCCGCCGGAGAGCACGATGACGACGTTCTTGCCGGCGACGTCGAGACGTCCCGCAAGCAGTGCGGCAAGGCCGACGGCCCCGCCCGGCTCCACCACCAGCTTCAGCTCGCGATAGGCGAACGCGACCGCCGCACCGACTTCCTTGTCGGATGCGGTGACGCCGCGCGCGAGCAGCTTGCTGTTGATCGCAAACGTCATCTCGCCGGGGATCAGCGCCATCAGCGCGTCGCAGATGGTGCGGCCCGCCGGCCCATGCGGCTCGCGATGGCCGGCGGTCAGCGAAAGGCCGTGATCGTCGAACGCCTCCGGCTCGGCAACCACGATCTGCGCCAGCGGATATCGCGCCTTGATCGCGGTCGCGACGCCGGCGATCAGGCCGCCGCCGGAGGCCGGTGCCACCACGATGTCGGGGCTGAGGCCCAGCGCTGCCATGTCGTCCGCGATCTCGCGGCCGGCGGTGCCTTGGCCAGCGATCACGAAGGGATCGTCATACGGCCTGACCAGCGTCGCGCCGCGCTTCTCGGCGATGCCGCGCGAGATCGCCTCGCGGTCGTCGCGGTCGCGGTCGTACAGCACGACCTCGGCGCCGTAGGATTTAGTGCGCTCGCGCTTGGACAGCGGCGCGTCCGCGGGCATCACGATGGTCGCCTGCATGTCGAGGATCTTGGCCGCCGCCGCCACGCCCTGGGCGTGGTTGCCGGAAGAGAATGCCACGACGCCGCCGGCGCGCTTGTCCTGCGGGATCGAGGCGACCTTGTTGAAGGCGCCGCGGAACTTGAAGGAGCCGGTGCGCTGGAGCATCTCCGGCTTCAGGAACACTTTTGCGCCGACGCGCTCGTTGAGCACGGGAAAGGACAACAGCGGGGTGCGGATGGCGAAGGGTGCGATCACCCGCGCTGCGGCATCGATATCGGCAGGGCCGATCGGAAGGGGCTGTTCGGTCATGGCCGACCTTATCGCGGCGGATGACGCCCGGGCAAGACACCTCCGCGCGAGGGTTTTTCTTCTTCAGGCGACGAAGCGTGGCTGCTCCGCCCCGTTCCGGCCCGGCAGCACCGCACCGACCGCCCTTATGCTGTCGATAAAGGCCCTCGCCGAGGCCTCCCAGGTGTAATTGGCGGCGAATTCGACGCAGGCCTGCCGGGAGATGTCGAGCGCGGCAAAGCATGCATTGCGCAGGTCATGATCCAGCGCCCCGACCGGTGCATCGCCGATCACGTCGCGGGGGCCCTTCACCGGGAAGGCCGCGACCGGCAGGCCGCTTGCGAGCGCTTCCAGCAGGACCAGGCCGAACGTGTCGGTCTTGCTGGGGAACACGAAGACGTCGGCGGCCGCGTAGATTTCCGCCAGCGCCTCGCCGTGCTTCTCGCCGAGGAAGATCGCGTCGGGATAGGCCTCTTCGAGCGAAGCCCGCGCCGGGCCGTCGCCGACGACCACCTTGGTGCCGGGCAGCTTGAGGTCGAGGAACGCCTCGAGATTCTTCTCCACCGCGACGCGGCCGACCGAGAGGAACACCGGAGCCGGCAGGCAGAGATCGATCGCGCGGGGATGGAACAAGTGCGTGTCGACACCGCGCGGCCACAGCACGACATTGTCAAAGCCGCGCTCGGTCAGCTCGCGGGCGAGCGCCGGGGTCGCCGCCATCACGGCGCGGCTGGGCGCATGGAAGCGACGCAGCGCCCGCCAGATCAGCGAGCCCGGAACCGGCACACGGGCGCGGACATATTCAGGGAAGCGGGTGTGGAAGCTGGTCGTGAACGGCAGCTTGCGCTGGCGGCAATAGCGGCGGACCATCAGGCCGATCGGCCCTTCGGTCGCGATATGGATGCTGTCGGGACGGGCTTCCGCGATCAGCTTCGCGATTCGCGCCGGGCGCGGCATCGCGAGCCGCACGTCGCGATAGCTCGGCATCGCGAAGGTGCGGAACGACTGCGGCGTCAGGAAATTGAACTCGACGCCAAGACCTTCAATGCTAAGACCTTCAACGCTAAGCCCTTTGGCGGCGTCAGCAAGCTTGGTCAGCGTCCGAACCACACCGTTGACTTGCGGGTGCCAGGCGTCGGTCGCGACCAGGATGCGCATCAGGCGGCCCTTGCTGCCACTTGCGGCACCTGCGCGGGCTTCTGCAACTGATCCGCCCAGGTGATGATCTCGAAATGGCCGTCGTCGTGCTCGACCAGCGCGGTGCAGCTCTCCACCCAGTCGCCGCAGTTCATGTAGCGGATGCCGGCCTCGTCGCGGATCACGGCATAGTGGATGTGGCCGCAGATCACGCCGTCGGCGTCGTGACGGCGCGCTTCGGCGGCAAGCGCCTGCTCGAACGCGCCGATATAGTTGACGGCGTTCTTGACCTTCTGCTTGGCCCATTGCGACAGCGACCAATAGGGCACCTTGAACATGCGCCGGAAGAAGTTGACGAAGCGATTCATCTGGATCGCAAAGTCGTAGGCCTTGTCGCCGAGATGGGCGAGCCAGCGCGCGTTCTGCACCACGAGGTCGAAGATGTCGCCGTGGATGACGAGATAGCGCTTGCCGTCCACGCCGGTGTGGACGGTGTTCTCGACCACGTCGATGCCGCCGAAATGCGTGCCGTAATAGTTGCGCAGGAACTCGTCGTGATTGCCGGGGATGTAGATCACCTTGGCACCCTTGCGCGCCTTGCGCAAAAGCTTCTGCACGAGGTCGTTATGCGATTGCGGCCAGTGCCAGCTCGATTTCAGCGCCCAGCCGTCGACGATGTCGCCGACGAGATAGATCGTCTCGGCGTCATGGTAGCGCAGGAAGTCCAACAGAAGGTCGGCTTGTGAACCGCGGGCTCCGAGATGAACGTCGGAGATGAACAAGGTGCGAAAGCGCCTTTCAGGGCTTTCGTCACTCACATCGTAGCTTCCCATGCGACAGCCTGTAACAATATCCCGTGACAGGGGGATGACCGATTGAACCTTTGAGGCACCCTCAGATACGAATCAAACCTCGCCTCGCCCTCCCCGCGAATATCAGTCGCATGCGACAATCAGGCGACACGAAGCGGCCATGGCTGTCCGCAAAAGCCCGGTCCCCGTCGCCTTGTTGGTTAACGGCCGGGGCCGGCGCGCAGCTCGAAGCCGGCGTCAGTAAAATTTGTGAAAATGATGGATCGGCCCGTGGCCGTGGCCGACGCCGAAGCGGTCGGCAGCGGCAATCGCGGCGCTGATCCAGGCCTTGGCGTTGCGCACCGCCTGCTCGAGAGTCTCGCCCTTGGCGAGACCCGCCGCCACGGCGGAGGACAGCGAACAGCCGGTGCCATGGGTGTTTTTGGTCGCGACGCGGGGCGCGGCGAGCGCGATCGTGCTTTCGGACGTGACGAGATAGTCGATGCTCTCGGCGCCCTCGCCGTGTCCGCCCTTGATCAGGACCGCACGGCAGCCGAGCGCCAGCAGCCGGCGCCCCTGGCCTTCGATCCCGGCCTCGCTGGCCGCGGCGGGCTCGCCGAGGAGAGCTGCCGCCTCCGGCAGGTTCGGCGTGATCACCGAGGCCAGCGGCATCAATTGCATGCGCAGGGCTTCCACGGCTTCGGACGCCAGCAGGCGGTCGCCCGATGTCGCGACCATCACGGGATCGAGCACCACATGGCGCGGCTTCCAGTGCGCCAGCGCGGCTGCGATCGCATCGATGCTGGCGGCCTGGGCCACCATGCCGATCTTCACCGCGCCGACGTCGAGATCGGAGAACACCGCATCGATCTGCGCGGTGACGAAATCAGCCGGCACCGCATGAATGCCGGTGACGCCGCGCGTGTTCTGCGCCGTCAGCGCCGTGATCGCGGAGGCGCCGTAGACGCCGAGCGCCGCGAAGGTCTTCAGATCCGCCTGGATGCCGGCGCCGCCGCTTGAATCGGAACCGGCAATGGTGAGAGCCACGGGCGTCGTCATCGCCGGATACATTGGTTTGAGAGGGACACCGCCATGCCTTGTCCTAGCGTGCCGCGGATGCGCCAGCAAGCCGGGCCGGCCGCGGGCGCCGCGACGAGCTAACCTATGCCGGTCCGGCCCCGGCGAATCAGCCGGATAAGGGCCCGGCCCGCCTTGTCGTCCCGCGAGTGTGCACATCCCGCGAAAATATGCCCTCGGCATAGCCCGGCCTTGGCGCCCATCCCGGTGAGTGAGACGTTTATTGGCGGATTCGTCCAGCGATGCCATGTTGCGGGCCGGCCTCGGCCGCGATCCTCTCGGGAAGCAATCACATGTTGGCCTACCTCGAACGTATCCTCGACTCCTCGATGCTCTCCCCGCACGGCATCTGCCTGCTCTGGGAGCCCGAGCTGATATGGCTGCATGTCGTTTCGGATGCCTGCATTGCGCTTGCGTATTTCTCGATCCCGTTTGCGCTCGCGATCCTGGTCACCAAGCGGCGCGACCTCGAATTCGGGTGGGTCTTCTGGGCGTTCGCCGTCTTCATCATGGCGTGCGGCCTGACGCATGTGCTGTCGATCTACACGCTCTGGGTGCCCGTCTACGGCGTCGAGGGCATCGTCAAGGCACTCACCGCCGTGGCGTCGGTCATCACCGCGGGAGCGCTCTGGCCGCTTCTGCCGAAGATCCTGACCATCCCCTCGCCGTTCGAGCTCCGGCAGGTCCAGGCCGCGCTCAAGGAGGAGGAGACCAAGAACCGGGATGCGGCCCAGCTCCTCGGCCAGGTTCGTGAAGCCCAGCGCGCGCTGCGAGAGAGCATGACACGCCTCACCGCCGTGGTCGAGACCGCGGTCGACGGCGTCATCCTGTTCGACGCGCAAGCCCGCATTCTCCTGTTCAATCCCGCCTGCGAACGGTTGTTCGGCTATCGCGCCGACGAGGTCATGAATCTCGACATCGGTATGCTGATGTCCAATGAGGAGAGGCCCTCATCCACGGGTCATACGCTGCGCATCGCCACCGGGGAAGCCGCCGGTGTGCGCAAGGACGGATCGACCTTTCCGATGGATCTGTCGGTGGGCCAGGCGTGGCAGGACGGCGAGCTGATCTACGTCGGCATCGTCCACGACCTGACCACGCGCAAATTGACCGAGCAGCAGCTCCAGCAGGCGCAGAAGATGGAGACGGTCGGCCAGCTCTCCGGCGGCATCGCCCACGACTTCAACAATCTGCTCACCGTCATCATCGGCAACGCGGAGTTTCTCAGCGAGCAGCTCAGGGCCCGTCCCGACCTCAGGCGCTTCGCCGACGACATCTGCCAGTCGGGCGAACGCGGCGCGGAGCTGACGCAGCGGCTGCTGGCGTTCAGCCGGCGCCAATTGCTGCAACCCCGCGCGATCGAGTGCCGCGAGCTCTTGACCTCCATGCACAAGCTGCTCAAGCGCACCTTGCGCGAAAACATCGAGATCACGACGGCGTTCGGCGCCGGCTCCATCCTCGCCTTCGCCGACCGCGCCCAGCTCGAATCCGCCGTGCTCAATCTCGCGCTCAACGCGCAGGACGCCATGCCGGCGGGCGGGCATCTCACCCTCAGCACCGAGCTCACCGCGATCGACGAGCACTATCGCGTCCAGCATCCGGAGGTGGAGTCCGGCAGCTACGCCCTGATCTCGATCACCGATGACGGCGAGGGCATGACGCCTGACGTCATCGAGCGCGCCTTCGAGCCGTTCTTCACCACCAAGGAGGTCGGCAAGGGCTCGGGCCTCGGCCTCAGCATGGTCTACGGCTTCGCCAAGCAATCAGGCGGACACGTCTCGATCTACAGCGAGCCGGGCCTCGGCACGACGGTCCGCATCTACCTGCCGCATGCCGGCGGCGAGCAGTCGCTCGGCGACATCGAGGCGCGCGAGGAGGCTGCGCCCCGGGGGCACGAAACGATCCTGGTCGCCGAGGACGATCCGTTCGTCCGCTCCTCCGTCACGCTGCGCGTGGAGGCGCTGGGATATCGCGTGGTCGCCGCCGTCAACGGCAAGGAGGCCTTGCAGCAGCTTCGCACCAACCCGGCCATCGACCTCCTGTTCACCGACATCGTGATGCCCGGCGGAATGAGCGGCTGGGAGCTCGCCGACCAGGCCCGGCGCATCCGGCCCGGACTGCCTGTCGTGTTCTCCTCCGGCTATGCCCTGGAGACCCTGGTCGAGCAGGGCCGCGCGCACGCGCAATCGATCGTCCTGACCAAGCCCTATCGCAATGCCGAGCTGGCCCGGCGGCTGAGGGAGGCGTTTGCCGGCGCGCCCCTGCCCTCCTAGACGGCCTTGTAGAGGGGCTTGGCCAGGACCAATCCCTCGGGCAGCCGCGAGGCGGCAAGTTCGCTTGCCAAGCCCCCCCGGTTTTGGCCTATTAGCCGCCAGATATGCCTTCGGAGTGACTGCAATGGTTCCCTTTTTCGTCCAGATCAAATGCAAGCTCGGCCAGTCCTACACGGTCGCCAATGCGCTCGCCGAAGCCGAGATCGCCTCCGAGATCTACTCCACGGCCGGCCATTACGACCTACTGGTGAAGTTCTACGTCGACAAGGACACCGACATCGGCCACTTCATCAACGAAAAGGTGCAGGTGCTGCCCGGCATCCAGGACACGCTCACCATCATCACCTTCAAGGCGTTCGGCGCGAGCTAGCCTCTAACCAGCATCCTTGCGTTTCGGGCGCGGCGGTCCGTCCACCGGCGGCAGCGACTTGAGGTAATCCGCCATCGCCGCAATGTCCTCATCCGACAATTGCGAGGTGTTCTTGATCACGCGCGCCATCGCGCCGCCGGCGCTGTCGCCCTCGGGCAATTCGCCGGTCTTCAGGAAATTGGCGATATCCTTCACGCTCCATTCGCCAATGCCCTTTTGCGTGATGTTCGGCACCCACCCCTCGCCTTCCGGATTGGGCCCGCCGGCGAAACGCTGCGCGGTGATGATGCCGCCGAGCAGATTGCGCGGGCTGTGACACTCCGCGCAATGGCCGAAGCCGTTGACGAGATAGGCGCCGCGATTCCATTGCGGCGGGTGCGACGCGTCCACGACGAACGGCCCGCTCTGCATGAACACCAATTTCCAGATGCCGACATTGCGGCGGATGTTGAAGGGAAACGGCAAGTCGTGGTCGCGCACCCTGCCGGACACCGGCGGCAGCGTCTTCAGATAGGCGAAGAGATCGCGAACGTCCTCCACCTTCGCCAGATGATAGGACGTGTAGGGAAATGCCGGGAAGTAGTGCTGGCCCTCGGGCGACACGCCGCGCATCACGGCGCTGACGAATTCGGTCTCGCTCCAGCGCCCGATGCCGTCGGCGGCATCGGGGGAAATGTTGGGCACGTAGAACGTGCCGAATGGCGAGCCGAGCGCCAGGCCCCCGCCGAGCCGCAAGCGGTCGGGCTGGTTGGGCACGGCATGGCAGGAGGAGCATCCGCCGGCATTGAAGATCTCCTGCCCGTTGGCAAGATCCGGCGCCCGGGATGGCAACGGCACGGCCGATGCGGCCGGCGCCGTCAACCACCAATAGACGCCGAAGCCTGCAACGGCAGCGATCAGCATGACAAGAATTGTTCGTCGCAGCATCGAGGTATCCCATGGAGATCGGCCGAACTTACGGATTCGCCGGTGGCCGCTCCAGCCACGAATAATTTAGATGGTTTGAGCTTGATCCGGGAATAAACTCCTGCGCGCACTGTTTGCAAGTTGTCCGCAATCAGACGTCAACAGGGAGAGACCCATGAACAAAGCAATTTTTGCCACGCTGGCACTCGGAGCTGCCGTCGCGTTCGCCGCCCCGGCCAGCGCGGAGAAACTGAAGGCGACGCTGGACGGCAAGTCCGAGGTGCCCGCCACCACCACCAGCGGCACCGGAACGGCCGATCTCGACTATGACGCCGCCAGCAAGAAGCTCTCCTGGAAGGTGACCTATTCCGGCCTCTCCGGCCCCGCCACCGCCGCTCATTTCCACGGGCCCGCCGAGGCCGGCAAGAACGCCGGCGTAGCGATCGCGATCCCGAATGCGACATCGAGCCCGGTCGAGGGCTCTGCGACGCTGACCGACGCGCAGGCCGCCGATCTGCTGGCCGGCAAGCTCTACGTCAACATCCACACGGCGGCGAATCCGGGCGGCGAGATCCGCGGCCAGGTGATGAAGTAAGCGAAAACGCGGCTTCGTCGCGGAAAGGCCGGACGCAAGGAGGGAGCGTCCGGCCTTTTCGATTCGGGCGAGGACCTTAACGTGCGGGAATGTCCGGACCTCGTGCCTTGCCAGCCTCGCGCGTTCCGCCGTAAACTTCGGCCTCACCAATCTCCAGAGTGGCACCGTGCGGCTCGTTTCCAGCGTTCTCGATCGGCCCGGCGACGCCGGCATCAGAAGATCGGCGCGCGCGCCGTGGCACGTTGTGCCAGGCCTCGTCGCCGCCGGAGCGCTTCTTTGCTTCTTCGGACCGGTGCTCGCGCAGAGCGACATGGAAAAGCAAGCTCAATGCGAGCTGTCCGCAATCCGCGATACACGATCGCCCCTTGCCGTGCAGTACATCCGCTCCGCCTGCAACTGGCTCGTCGTCAACGGCGATTCCCTGTTGAACGCATCCAGCAAGGGCTATTACGTCTGCCTCGTGCGGCAGCTCTCGGGCGCGCAGAGCAACGAGGCTGCCGCGGCGATCATGTCGGCATGCCGCGCGTCCAATCCGCTTTGATCCCCCCGCTCAAGCCGCATTCAGCGCCTGCGCGAGGTCCGCGATCAGATCCGACGGGTTCTCGATGCCGATCGACAACCGGATCGTGGAATCGAGCACGCCGATCTTCTGGCGGATGTCGGCGGGAACGCCGGAATGGGTCATCGTCGCCGGCAGGCTGGCCAGCGACTCCGTGCCGCCGAGGCTCACCGCCAGCTTGAGGATTTGCAGCGCGTTGAGGAATTTGACCGCGGCCTCCTTGCCGCCGGCGATGTCGAACGAGAACGTCGATCCCGCCCCCAGGCACTGCCTCGCAAACACACGCCCCGCCGGCGATGCCTCCTCGTGATGACCGAGATAGTGGACCTTGGCCACCTTGGGATGATCGCGCAAATAAGCCGCCACGAGGCGCGCATTCGCATCGGCTTTTTCCATGCGCAGGCTCAGCGTCTCGAGCGAGCGGTTGATCATCCAGCAGGAATGCGGATCGAGCTGGGTGCCGATGGCTCCGCGCAGCGCCTTGATGCCCTTCATGATCGCCTTCGCGCCGAGCGCGGCGCCCGCGATCAGGTCGGAGTGACCGCCGACATATTTGGTCAGCGAGTACAGCGAAAGGTCCGCGCCATGCTCGATCGGCCGCTGAAACACCGGCCCGAGCAGCGTATTGTCGCAGGCGATGATCGGCGTATGCCCCTGGGCCTTTCCGATCGCGTCGGCGATGCGGCGGATCATCGCGACGTCGACGAGGCCATTGGTCGGGTTGGCCGGGGTCTCGATCAGGATCATCGAAACCCGGCCCTTGCCCATCGCCTCCTCCGAGGCCTGCTTGACCGCCGCCTCGTCGATGCCGTCGGCAAAGCCGACGGCGCCGATCGACAGGCGCGCAAGCGTGTTGGTCAGCAGGGTTTCCGTCCCGCCATAGAGCGGCTGGGAGTGCAGGATGACGTCGCCGGGGCGCACGAAGGCGAGGATCGTGGTTGCGATGGCCGCCATGCCGGAGGAGAACAGCGCGCAACTCTCGGTGCGCTCATAGACCGCGAGCCTGTCCTCGACGATCTCGCTGTTGGGGTGGTTGAAGCGCGAATAGACCAGGCCCGCGCCCATCCCCTCCGGCGGCTCGCGCCGGCCGGCGACGAAATCGAAGAAGTCCTGCCCGTCCTCGGCGGTCCTGAACACGAAGGTCGAGGTCAGGAATACCGGCGGCTTGATGGCGCCTTCCGACAGCTGCGGATCATAGCCATAGGTCAGCATCAGCGTTTCCGGATGCAGCATATGGTTGCCGATGTGGGTCTTCGACGGAAAGGGTTTTACCATGGCCAGTCTCGCTGTTGACTAGGATCCGCGCCGCGCGTTGGAACTCCAAACATCGTGAGGCAATCGGGAGCGAGATGCGCCGGCATCCAGCAGGTCGAATCAACGCCGCGGCGGCTCGACCGAAGATAACCACTCTCACAACGATCCGTCAGGTCT
Source organism: Bradyrhizobium sp. CCBAU 45394 (assembly GCF_028128655.1). NCBI lineage: Bacteria > Pseudomonadati > Pseudomonadota > Alphaproteobacteria > Hyphomicrobiales > Nitrobacteraceae > Bradyrhizobium > Bradyrhizobium sp. CCBAU 45394. Next base: position 63,421 of record NZ_LBIX01000155.1, read on the forward strand.
TGGCAACAGAATTAGCTCTGGACATCACGCCTGGAACAGGAAAAGCCCGGCACATCTCGACGCACTCTGACCTGAGGCGCGCGACGACCACATCGTTGCCGTTCGCCTGCAGAGCCGCCGCAATGAACTCGCCGATACGACGCATTTCGGGCTCTCCCATGCCACGCGTGGTCGCCGCCGGTGTCCCAAGGCGAATACCGCTCGGCCTGAGCGGCGGCGCGGATCGTCCGGAATCACTTGCTTGTTTGTGGTGATGGCTATGGCATCAAGCACATCCTCGGCTGCCCGCCCGTCCAGTCCGACGGACGCTGCCGTATCGACGACCATCATGTGATTGTCTGTTCCGTCCGTGACCAGCTTCATCCCGCGCTCCATCAGCGCGCCGGCAAGAACCTTCGCGTTGCGCAAGACCTGCCGCGCGTAGACCTGGAAATCCGAGGTCGCCGCCTTCTTGAGCGTCACGGCAATCCCGGCCACGACGTTCATGTGAGGTCCGCCCTGCAAACCGGGAAATACGGAAGCATCGATCCGACCGGCATTTTCTTTCCGGCATAGGATGATCCCGCCACGGGGGCCGCGCAGCGTCTTGTGGGATGTCGTCGTCATGACGTCGAAGCCGGCATCAAGCGGATTGCGCATGACATTCGCGGCAACCAATCCGCCATAGTGGCTCACGTCAGCCATCGTGAGCGCGCCAACTTCGTCGGCAATACTCTTGAATGCCGCATAGTCCAGGTCGCGCGGATAGGAGCTGTAACCGCACAACACCATCTTCGGACGCGCTTCACGCGCAATCGCGCGCAATTCGTCGAAATCTATCGCGCCGCCGTTTGACGGGGCCGTCTTGTAGCGAATGAAGTTGAACAAACGCCCCATGTGGGACACCGGCGCGCCGTGGGTGAGATGACCGCCATGGGACAGGTCCATGGCGAGAATGGTGTCGCCGGGCTCCAACAGGCCGAGATAGACGGCCTGATTCATCGGTGATCCGGAAAGAGGCTGAACGTTGGCGTGCTCGGCACGAAAAAGCGAGCAAGCCCGCTCGCGTGCGAGGCGCTCGATTTCGTCCGTATACTGCTGGCCGCCGTAGTATCTGCGTCCCGGATATCCCTCGGAATATTTATTGGTGAAGACCGATCCGAGCAGCTCAAGCACCTCCGGGTAGGTGTAATTCTCGGACGGAATCAGCTCGACGCCGTCCTGTTGGCGGTGCTCTTCCCCCGCAAGGGCGGCGGCGATCTCTTGATCGTTGATGGACAGTTCGTTGCGAAATGACGGCATGCTCGGGCTCCTCAACACGCTGTTTTTCCAGCAGATTGGTTGCCCAGGCGATCGGCGTCGGAACCCTTCGCGCTTCACCGTGGTCGATTCCACGTTAGCTCGCCAGTCGCGCGATAGGACGAATGAGCACGGAGACTCTTCGTAAAGCACAGCTTAGCCGACCTGCGGACCTGCAGCAACTACCGGTTCCGCAGGCCGTGCCAGCTGAGACAACACTCGGAGCCGCATGAGCGAAGCAACATGCGGGGTCACCTTCCCGGATATCGCTGCGCTCATCCGGGCTTCGAGGTCGAGCGTGGAAAAAAGTGAGGTGGCTACTTCAACTTCAGCCGATACGTCTCGTGGCAGTCGGTGCAACGATCGTTGATCGCGGTATAGGCGGCCTTGAGGCTCGCGACGTCGGTGATCTTGCCCTTGACCTGCGCGATCGCCTTCTGCACCGGCGGGATCTTGGAGTCGAAATCGGCCTTGTTCTTCCAGACCTTCGGCGAGGCCCCATAGGTCGCGTTCACCACGTCCTGCTTGGGATTGACCTCGAAGGTCTTGGCGATCTTGGCGACGTCGGTCTCGAGATTGGCGATCGCCTCGTCGGCGGCCTTCTGGTCGTAGGGGATATCGCCCTTGGTCATCTTCAGGATGACCGTATAGAGGCTCTTGGCCTGCGAGCGCATCAGATTATCCTGTTGAACCGCGACCTCCTGCTGCGCCATCACGGCGCCCGCGCCCAATAGCAGGGTCGTCACGACAATCATCGTCCGTTTCATTGGTTAGTTTCTCCGACTCGCAAATGCCTTGGGATTGGACCATCCCCCCGCTTCACGGGAGTCGCGGTCCATTCATGGATAGAACCCCGCGCGGGGCGTTTATTCCCGCGCGGCAGGATTGTGGCTTACAGGCTGTGACGGCGACGGTGCTCGCTGATGGCGATCCACACCCGTTCCGGGGTCGCCGGCATGTCGATGTGGTCGATCTTGTACTCGCGCCAGAGCCCGTCGACGATGGCGTTGACGACGGCCGGACAGGAGCCGATCGCGCCGGCCTCGCCCGCCCCCTTCACGCCCATGGGATTGGTCTTGCATGGAACGTTGGCGGTCTCGAACACGAAGTCCGGACCATCAGCCGCCCGCGGCAGCGCGTAGTCCATGAAGGTCGCGGTGATCAGCTGGCCGTCACCGGCCCCGTAGACCACCTGCTCCATCAAGGCCTGGCCGATGCCCTGCATGGCGCCGCCATGCACCTGCCCGGCGAGCAGCAGCGGGTTGAGCGTCTTGCCGAAATCGTCGACGATCACGTAGTTGACGATCTTGATGATGCCGGTCGCCGGATCGATCTCGACCTCCGCGACATGGGTGCCGTTGGGATAGGTGCCGTCGGCGCTGGCGAAGGTGGCGCTGCCGTTCAGCTTCGACGGATCGGCGCCCGGCCGCTTGGCGAGATCGGCGAACGAAATCGAACGATCGGTGCCGGCGATGCGCAACACGCCCTCCGATATCTCGAGATCGCCGGCGCTGGCTTCCAGCGCCTGCGCCGCGATCTCCTTCAGCTTTTGCCCGAGCTCGCGCGTGGCGCGCTCGACGCTGACGCCGCCTGACGGGATCGAAGCCGAGCCGCCGGTGCCGAGACCGGTCGCGATCTCGTCGGTATCGCCCTGACGGACGTGGACGCGCTCCGGCGCCACGCCGAACTGCTCGGCGACGATCTGCGCATAGGCGGTCTGGTGCCCCTGTCCGCTCGACTGCGTGCCGATCAGGACAGTGACGTCGCCATTGGGATCGAGGCGGACATTGGCCGTCTCCTCACCCATCACGCCGCAAATCTCGACATAGCTCGCAAGGCCGATGCCGCGAATGAGCCCCTGCTTCTTGGCCGCCTTGGCGCGCTTGGGAAACTCCTTCCACTCGGCGATCTCCATGGCGCGCTTCAGATGCGCGGCGAAGTCGCCGGAATCATAGACCTTGCCCGTGGCCGTCTTGTACGGCAGCGCCTTTGGCTGGATGAAGTTCTTGCGGCGGATGGCGTCCGGCGTCATGTCGAGCTTTCGCGCGCACGCGTCCACGAGGCGCTCGATGACATAGGCCGCCTCGGGCCGGCCCGCGCCGCGATAGGCATCGACCGGCACGCTGTGGGTGAAGATGGTGCGCACCCGGCAGTGGAAGGCCTGGATGTCGTAGAGGCCCGGCAGCATGCCAGCGCCGCCATGCGGGATATAGGGCCCGAAGGTCGACAGATACGCGCCCATGTCGCCCATCAGGTCGCAATCCATCGCGAGGAACTTGCCGTCTTCAGTCAGCGCCATCTTCGCGGTCGTGACGTTGTCGCGGCCCTGCGCGTCGCCCATGAAATGCTCGGAGCGGTCGGCCGCCCATTTCACCGCCTTCTTCAGCTTGCGCGCCGCGACCGCCATCAGGGCGTATTCGCGGTACGGAAACAGTTTTGTGCCGAAGCCGCCGCCGACGTCGGGGCAGATCACCCGCATCTTCTCGGTCGGGATGTTCAGCACGTTCTGGCAGAGAATGTCGCGCAGGCGATGGCTGCCCTGGCTGCCGACCGTCAGCGTCAGATGGTCGCGCTTGGCGTCGTATTCGCAGACCGCCGCGCGCGTCTCCATGAAGCTTGCGACCACGCGCGGATTGACGATGGCGATCTCGGCGACCGCATGCGCCTTGGCAAAGGCAGCTTCGGTCGCGGCTTTGTCACCAATCGAAACATCGAACAGCACGTTGCCGGCCTTGTCCGGCCAGACCTGCGGCGCGCCCTTCTTCACGGCATTGACGACGCCGGTCACCGCCGGCAGCGGGCTCCATTTGACCTCGATCGCCTCGATCGCGTCGCGGGCCTGGTCGATGGTCTCGGCGACCACGAAGGCGATGGAATCGCCGACATGGCGCACTTCATCCTTCGCGAGGATCGGGTATGGCGGGCCGGTGAAGGGATCGGTCTCGAGATTGAACAGGCAGGGCAGATTGCCGAGATCCCCAACGTCGGCGGCGGTCAGGATCAGCGCGACGCCGGGCAGCGTACGGGCGCGGCTCGCATCGATGGTGTATTTAGCATGCGCGTGCGGCGAGCGCAGCATCAAGCAGCGGAGCGCAGCCTGCGGCGCGTAATCGTCGGTATAGCGGCCCTTGCCGCGGATGAGCGCGTCATCCTCCTTGCGCAGCACACTTTGGCCAACGCCGAACTTGATGGGAGCAGCCATTTTTTATCCCGTTCTCATGGTTGTTTTGCCGGCATATTGCCGTGGAAAAAGTGGCAAGGCAAATGGCTTTAGGCGTGAACGTTGATCGCAGGCCGGGAAAAGCACCGTTCATCCGTAAGCGGAATTTGCTTGGAAAGGCTGAAGTCCGCTCATTTCCCGTGGGTCCGAGGATTCGGCGCTCCGTCGCTGCGCCCGGTTTCCGACCAGACCAGGCCATGCCAAATCGAATTCAGCGGATGAATTTCTTCATCATAAGGTACTGGTCGTACGTGATATCCCCGATGCGGATGGCACCAGGATCGGTGCCGTAGACTTCGAACCCGTTCCGCTTGTAGATCTTGATTGCAGCGGTTGCTGTTAACAAGACGGCAAGATGTACCTGTTCGACACGTGCCTCGGCATGGGCAAGAATCTCTTTGATGAGCCGATCTCCGACACCTTTCCCTTGATCGTTTTCTCTTACATAGACCGTGAAGATTTGACCCCGGTGCTGCGATCTCTTGTAGGGTGAGACATAGAGGCCCGCGACGCCGATCAAGCTCCCGGATTCAAACGCGCCAAGAATAGTGCCGCTGAGCCAATGGCGATAAGCCATCAACATCGCTTCACCGCCTTCGTCCTCTTCAGGAGAACCAAACGTTTGAGGGTACTTCTGAAGCGCCTCCGCGCGAATTTCGCGAAAGAGATCCAGGTCATCGACAGTCAATCGCCGGACTTCTACGTCCGCCTGAGCAATAGCAACATGTGACGTCATGATCGCCACCTTTCTATTGTAATGGCGCGGGATCGCATGGGCAGAGATTTATGGTCCGTTACATCACGCCACGGCCCCACAGGCCCGCCGTGCCATCTCTAAGCCTGTCTACTGCGCGTTCAGGCGTGAAGTAGTCGATCTCGCCACGCGTCAGACCAATATCCATCAGTTCCCTGTCACTCAGGGCCTGCAAGGAGACGCGCGGGCTCTGACGCCGATCCCGAAATGCAAGCCAATATCGCTTAAGCAGGCTCAAGACGATGGAGAGGTCGAGGCGAAGCCGCGCAGCATCACCCCCCGTCTCGGAGGTGATGTTAGTCTGTTGCGGTGGCATGGGACGCTCCTGCTGTTGTGCCGGCAGGGAGCGTGGCCAAACAAAAGGCCCCGTCCGATGCCGGCGGGGCCTGGTGGAAAGATGTCGTCGTCGAATTCCTAGCGCGCGACTCCTCCCACGGCCCAGCCGAAGCGGGTCACGTGCATCGAGTTGATGTTGCGCACTGATTTGATCATGAGGCGACCGTACCACAGCAATCGTGCAAAATCAAGGGATGTGCGGAGGTCACTTACACCCTCGAGGCGAGTGCTACGCTCCGGCGCCTAGCCGCGCACCAGCGCGATCAGCCAGCGGCGGCCGAACAGAACGAGGATCGCGAGCGCATAGACGATCGTGCCCCCGACGGCCAGCAGGACCAGAGCCAATTCGTCCCGGAAGGCGTGCACGGAGGCAAGAGCGGCCGGGCTGAAGCGCGCAATCAGCAAGAAGGCCGCAGCGAGGATCAATCCGGTCAGCAGGAACTTCGCGAGCGACAGTAGCCAGGCGCGGTCCGGCACGAGGAAGCCTCGGCGTACCGCGAAGAACAGCACCAGCAAGAGATTGGTCCAGACGCCGACGGCGGTCGCCAGCGCGAGGCCGATCTGGGCCAGCGATCCCATCAGGGCCACCTTCAACGCAACATTGACGGCGATGCCGGTCAGAGAGGCGCGCACCGGCGTTGCGGTGTCCTTGCGGGCATAGAAGGTCGCGACCGCGCTGCGGATCAGCACGAAGGGGATCAAGCCGATGGCATAGGCGGCGAGCGTGGCGCCGGCGGCGGCGGCATCCGCCTTGGAGAACGCGCCGCGGGCGAACAGTGCGCGCATGATCGCATCGGGCACGGTGATGAAGGCCGCGACGAACGGGATCGAGAACAGCAGCGTGAAGTCGAACGCGCGGCGTTGCGCCTTCATCGCGCCGTCATGGTCGTTCGCGGTGATGCGCCGCGACATCTCCGGCAGCAGCACCGTGCCGATGGCGATGCCGATGACGCCGATCGGGAGCTGGTTGAGGCGGTCGGCATAATACAGCGCCGACAGCGCGCCCGCGGGCAGGAAGGTCGCGATGATGGTGTCGGCAAACAGCGCGACCTGCGTGCCCATCGAGCCCAGAGTCGCCGGCCCCAGCGCCTTGAAGAAGCCGCGAACGTCTTCGTCGAGCTTCAAGGGCGCAAAGCGCGGCAGGCCGCCATGGCGGGCGAGATCGCCGGCGAGCAGGAAATATTGCAGGAAGCCCGAGATCAGGACGCCCCAGGCCGCGGCGTGGCCCGCGGTCGGAAACCAGACGACAACTGCCAGCGTCATCATCATCGCGACGTTGAGGAAGATCGACGCGGCCGCGGCGCTGGCAAAGCGCTGCATCACGTTGAGCATGCCGCCATAGAGCGTCACCAGCGTGATCAGCAGCAGATAGGGAAAGGTGATCCGGGTCAGCTCGATCGCAAGCTTGCGCTGCTCGGCATCCTCACTGAAGCCGGGCGCCAAAATGCTCATGGCCTGCGGCATGAACAGCCAGGCGGCGATGAGCAGCACGACTTGCGAAGCCAAGAGCAGCGTGAAGATGCGGTCGGCGAACAATTTGGCCGCCCCCTCCCCGCGCTCGCCATGGACATGCGCATAGGCCGGCACCCAGGCGGCGTTGAACGCGCCCTCGGCGAAGATCGCGCGGAAATGGTTCGGCAACCGCAGCGCCACGAAAAAGGCGTCGGCCACCGGGCCGGCGCCGAGGATCGCCGCGAGCATGATGTCGCGGGCAAATCCCGTCAGCCGCGAAAGCAGCGTGTAACCACCGACCGTGAAGATGCGTCCGAGCATGCGTCTGTTTTAGAGCATGGCGAGATCAGGTCTAGGTGCAAACCGCGAGGACGGTATGCTCCCTCCCCCGCTCGCGGGGGAGGGTTGGGGAGAGGGTGTCTCAACAAGAAAGACTCCCCCAGAGGAGAGAACCCTCACCCGGCGCTTCGCGCCGACCTCTCCCGCGAGCGGGAGAGGTGAACCAAGATCAACCCGCAATCGCCCCGCGCACGGCGGCGATGATTCGCTCCTGATCGGCTTCGGTCAGGTAGGCGTGCATCGGCAGGCTGATGACGTCCTGCGACAGGCTCTCGCAACCCGGCAACCCGCCCTCGGCGACCGGATACTGCTTGTAGGCGGTCTGCTGATGCATCGACTTGCCGTAATAGATCGCGGTCGGCACGCCCTGGGCCTTCAGCGCCGCGGCAAAGCCGTCACGGTCGGTCCCCTCGGGCAGGCGGATGGTGTACTGCGCCCAGACCGAGGTGTTACCGGGGCTAAGGCGCGGCACGGTGACCACGTTGCTGAGCCCGCGCTCATAGCGTTCGGCAACCCGGTTGCGGGCAGCGATCTCGTCGTCAAAAATCTTCAGCTTCTCGATCAGGACCGCAGCCTGCATGGTGTCGAGCCGGCCGGTGAGGCCAAGACGGACGTTGTCGTATTTGTCGACGCCCTGCCCGTGCACGCGGATGCTGCGCAGCGTCGCCGCGAGTTCGTCGTCATCGGTGAAGATCGCGCCGCCATCGCCAAAGCAGCCGAGCGGTTTTGCCGGGAAGAAGCTGGTGGCGGTAGCAAGCGCCAGGGTGCCGAGCTTGCGGCCCTTGTAGCTCGCGCCAAACCCCTGGGCGGCGTCGTCGAGCACGAACAGGCCTTCGGCCTTTGCGATCTCGGCGATGGCGTCGTGATCGGCGGGCTGGCCGAACAGGTCGACCGGAATGACCGCTGCCGGCTTGAGGCCGGCCTTGCGGGCGGACGCGATGCCGCGCTTGAGCGATTCCGGGCTCATGTTGAAGGTCGCCTCGTCCACGTCGACATAGACCGGCGTCGCGCCGGTCCGCGCCACCGGCGAGGCGGTCGCGATGAAGGTGAAGGACGGACACAGCACGGCATCGCCGGGCCCGACATTCTTCGCCATCATCACCATCAGGATCGCGTCGGTGCCGCTGGCGCAGCCGATGACGTGCTTGGCGCCGCAATAGGCCGCGAGCTGCTTCTCGAGCTCGGCGACCTCAGGGCCGTTGACGAACTGGCAATGGTCGAGCACGCGCTTGACGGCCGCATCGAGCGAGGCGCCGAGCCGGCGGCGCTGCGAGCCGACGTCGATGAAGGGAATGGGTTCGGACCGCAGATGCTGGTTCATGGCGCCTTGCTGATTGTCTTGCGAAGTTTGGGAAGCCGACATGGATGGAGATCAGCCGGCGACGCGGCGCGGACCCTTGCGGGCGGGCGACGTCGCGGCGGGACGCGACGGCGTCTCCAGGCACTGCGTGGCGATCTCGAGGCTGGCAACGCCCTCATCGCCCGTGACCGCCGGCGTCTCGCCGTGGCGTACGGCCTTGAGGAACGCGATCAGCTCGGCGCGCAGCGGCTCGTCATGGCCGACAGGCAGATGCCGCATCGAGTAGCTGCCGTCGGGCTTGAAGCCGAAGCACTCGGTGACCTGGCGCGTCAACAGATCGCCCATCACGTATTTGCCGCGGGTCGCGACCGTGACGCTGCGTGCCTTGAACGGCGTCAGCCAGTTGGTGTTGATGTGGGCGAGCACGCCGTTGGCGGTGCGGAACTGGAGCAGCGCGATGTCCTCGCGCTCGGCGACCGCGCTCGACAATTGCGGCTGCACCTCAACGATGTCGGATTCGGTGAACCAGCGGATCAGGTCGATGTCGTGCACGGCGAGGTCGATGACGACGCCGACATTGGACATGCGCGGCGGGAATGGACCGACGCGGGTGATCGCGATCGAGAGGATGTCCTCACCCGCGATCGCCTGCTTGACCGCGGCGACCGCCGGATTGAAGCGCTCGACATGGCCGACCATCAGCGTGACGCCAGCCTTTTGCGCGGCGGCGACGATCTCACGGCCTTCGGCGACCGTGGAGGCGATCGGCTTCTCGACCAGCACGTGGATGTTCTTGGCGATGCAGGCGAGCGCGACCTCGTGATGCAGATGGGTGGGCGCTGCGATGGTGACGGCATCGACGCCGGCGGCCAGGAGCTGGTCGAGCGTCTCGAAGCCCTGGCAGTTGGCAAGCTCGGTGGTGCGCGTCAGGTGCGTCGGCGAGGGATCGACCACGCCGACGAGGGTGACGCCGGGAAGACCCGCGAGCACGCGCGCATGGTTGCTGCCCATCACGCCCGCGCCGACGACACCGACGCGCAAGCCTGCTTTGGCAGGTGCTGACCCTTTGGAACTCATCTGAGCAAACCCCGATTCAACCGCAAATCCCCGGGCCGCTTCTAGCACGGGCGCCACATTTGTGGCGAATGCAGAGCTTCCGGCCCGGACACGATTTGATTCAAAAAGTTACACGTTCTCCGGGCCTTAAGCCGCTGAAAGATACTGCTCTTTCGGCCCGGGTCGCGTGATTCGGAGCCTGCTGGTTACGACCTTTGATAGTCGTCTTCAATCCGGATGATGTCGTCTTCCCCGAGATAGCTGCCGGTCTGGACCTCGATGAGTTCCAGCATGATTTTACCGGGATTCTCCATCCGGTGCACGGCGCCCATCGGGATGTAGATCGACTCGTTCTCGTGCACCGTCTTCACGGTCTCGTTGACGGTGACCCGCGCCGCGCCGCGAACCACGATCCAGTGCTCGGCACGGTGATGGTGCTTCTGCAGCGACAGCCGCCCGCCGGGCTTGACCACGATGCGCTTGACCTGGTGACGCTCGCCATTGTCCACCGACTGGTAGCTGCCCCAGGGCCGATGCACCTTGAGATGCTCCTCGGTGACCTTCGGCGCGACCGCCTTGAGCTTGGTCACCAGGCGCTTCAGGCCGTTGGCATCCTTCTGGCGCGAGACCAGGACCGCATCGGCGGTCGCGACCACGACGAGATCGTCGACGCCTTCGAGCGCGACCAGCGCGGAATCGGTGGTGACGTTGCAGTTGCGCGAATCCTCGAACACGGCGGCGCCGTGCGCGGCGTTGCCCTGCGCGTCCTTCTCCGACAATTCCCAAACCGCGTGCCAGGAGCCGACGTCGGACCAGCCGCAGGACACCGGCACGACGGCCGCGCGCGAGGTCTTCTCCATCACCGCGTAGTCGATCGAGATCGCCTTCGCCGAACCGAACGCCTCGGGCTCCAGCGTCACGAAGCCGAGATCGCGGCCGGCGTTGGTGACCGCATTGGAGACCGCCTCCACGCTCGCCGCATCGACCTTGCGGTATTCGTCGAGCAGGACGGTCGCCGGGAACATGAAGTTGCCGCTGTTCCACAGGTAGCCCGAATTGACGTAGTCGGCCGCCTTCACCGCGTCCGGCTTCTCGACGAAGCGCGCGATTGCGTGCACCTCACCGGAGATCACCTCGCCCAGGCTGATATAGCCGTATTCGGTCGCCGGCCGCTCCGGCTTGACGCCGAAGGTGACGATGCGCCCGGCGCTCGCGGCGGTGAGGCCTTCGCGGCAGGCCGCGACGAAGGCGGCCTTGTCCTGCACCACGTGGTCGGCGGCGAGCGCGAGCACGATCGCCTCACTGACGCGGTTCTGCGCGAACACCGCGCCGGCGGCGATCGCAGGGCCGGAGTCGCGGCGCATCGGCTCGAGGATCACGTCGGCCTCGATGCCGATCTCGGCGAGCTGCTCCAGCACCATGAAGCGATAGGACGCATTGGTGATGACGATCGGACGATCGAACAGCGAGGCGTCCGAGACGCGCAGCAGCGTGTCCTGGAAGGTCGAGCGCGAACCGAACAGCGGCAGGAACTGCTTGGGGCGCACCTCGCGCGAGGCCGGCCACAGCCGCGTGCCGGCACCGCCGCACATGATCAGGGGGATAATGCGTTTGTCCATCGTCATCTCAAACCTTGAAGTAGTCCCGATACCAGGTGACAAAATTACGAACCCCGTGCTCGATCGGCGTTGACGGTGCAAAGCCGGTGTCGCGCATCAGGTCCTCGACATCCGCGAACGTTTCCAAAACGTCTCCCGGCTGCATCGGCAGCAATTCTTTGATCGCCGTCCGACCCAGCTCCTGCTCCAGAAGTCCGACGACATGCATCAGCTCCTCGGGGCGGTGGTTGCCGACATTGTAGACCTTAGACGGCGCATTTGCGGCAGCCGGGTCATCGGCGGGCACCCGATCGATCAGCTTGGACACGACACGGGTTACGTCGTCAATATAGGTGAAGTCGCGTCGCATCCTGCCATGGTTAAAGAGCCGGATCGGCGTCCCCGCCATGATCGCGTTCACGAACAGAAACATGGCCATATCGGGCCGTCCCCACGGGCCGTATATGGTAAAGAAGCGCAAGGCCGTGACCGGCAGCCGGTAGAGATGGCTGTAGGACTGCGCCATCACTTCGTTCGCCTTCTTGGTCGCGGCGTAGAAGCTCACCGGATGATCGGTCCGGTCCTGCACGGCAAATGGCAGTTTTGTGTTGGCGCCGTAAACGGAGGATGACGAGGCGTAGACCAGATGACGACAGCCGTTGTTGCGGCAGCCCTCCAGCACGTTGAGAAAGCCCTGGAGATTGGAATCGGCGTAAGCCTGCGGATGCTCGATCGAGTAGCGCACGCCGGCCTGGGCGGCCAGATGCACGACCTTGGCAAACCCGTGTTCTCCAAACAACGCCGCAATGGTCTCGCGGTCGGCCAGATCGGCCTTGACGAACGAGAAGCGGGAATCGCTGCGCAACAGCTCGAGCCGCGCCTGCTTCAGCGCCGGGTCGTAATAGCTGTTGAGATTGTCGAGCCCGATCACGGGCCGACCTTCGGCGAGCAGCTGCCGGGCGACGTGAAAGCCGATGAAGCCGGCGGCACCCGTGACCAAAATCGCCTGATCCATCATCCTGTTCCCAAGGGATCCCTAGCTCGATCGCCTGCGGCGCTTCTTTAGCCGCCGCATCGAGGGGGTCGCAATAGCCCCGCCGCCCGCCATGACGGGTCACGATAACCGCGCATGATAACCGCTATTGCAAGATCGGCGCCAAGACCATACCAAAGCGGCCTAATTCGGCGCCTGGCGTCGGGTTGCCTCAAATCTTCGCAAACCCTGTTCATGCGGGCGAGATGCGCCGAATCCTGCTGTCGACGGCCAAGATCCTGATTTCCGCAGCGCTGCTCTACCTGGCGCTGCGCAAGGTCGATCTGTCCGAACTTTTGTCGCGCTTCACCGTAACCAGCCTGTTCTGGATCGGCATCGCGATCGCCGTCACGTTCCTGCAAATCTTCGTCGGCGTGCTGCGCTGGCGCCAGATCAGCGCCGAATGCGGTGCGCCGCTCGAGCTCGGCCGGGCCATGCGCTACAACGTGATCGGATCCTTCTTCAACCAAACCCTGCCGTCCGCGATCGGCGGCGATGCGGTCCGGCTGTGGCTGGTCGCGCGCGCCGGCGCCGGCTGGCGGGCGGCCACTTACTCCATCTTCGTCGATCGCGCGATCGGCCTCGTCGCGCTCGCGATCCTCATCGTCGCGAGCCTGCCGTGGAGCTATACCCTCATCACCGATCCGCATGGACGCTCGGCATTGCTGCTCGTCGATCTTGCGGCGCTCGCGGGCGGCCTCGGCTTCCTGGTCTTCGGCGCGCTGAAATGGCAATGGCTGAAGACGTGGTGGGCCACCCATCACATCCACGCCTGCGCGGTGATCGCGAACCGCGTGATCTTCAGCCGCAGGCGCGGGCCGATCGTTGCGATCCTGTCCCTGACCGTGCATGGGCTCGCCGCCGTCGTCGCCTGGTGCGTCGTGCAGTCGATCGCCGCTCCGGTCCGCTTCAGCGACGTCTTCCTGCTCGTGCCGCCGGTGATGCTGATCACGATGATGCCGATCTCGATCGCCGGCTGGGGCCTGCGTGAAGCCACGATGGGCCTGGCGTTCGGCTTCGCGGGACTTGCCGCCAGCGAGGGCGTCAACGTCTCGCTGCTGTTCGGCGCCGTGTATTTCATCGTCGGCGCGATCGGCGGCCTGGTCTGGATCCTCAGCGCGGAGAAGGCCGCACAAGGGTCGGCTCCGATCGGAGTGCCGGAGTGACGACGTTCGTCTCGGGTCCGGGACCTGCGGCGGGATTGGTGTTGCTCGCACTTGCGCCAGCCGTGCTGGCTGCGCTGATCTCCGCCTGCATCACCTGGCGGAGCATGCCGCTGCTGCAACGTTACGCGTTGGCACGTCCGAACGCACGCTCGTCACACAGGATTCCGACTCCGCAAGGCGCGGGCATCGCGGTTGTCGCGGCCACCCTGCTGGTGGCCGCAACCTGGGCAGCCTGGACTCACGGCTCGATTCCCCTGCCCCTGATCGGCTCCGCTGTGCTGATCGCTCTGGTCGGACTTGTCGATGACATCAGGCCGTTGCCGGTCGCGCTGCGTCTGTTGTTGCAGGCGGGAGCCGTGGCCGCCGTCGTATTCACGACGCCCGAGGCGCTGCGGATCGTTCCAGCCCTGCCGCTTGCTTTTGAACGCATCCTCATTCTCATCGGCGGCGTCTGGTTCGTGAACCTCGTCAACTTCATGGACGGGCTCGACCTCATGACGGTGGTGGAGGTGGTGCCAATAACGGCCGCGCTCGGATTGCTCGGATGGTATGGCGACCTATCTCCGTCCGCCGGCCTGCTCGCCACGGCACTGTGCGGCGCCATGCTCGGCTTTGCACCGTTCAACAAGCCGGTCGCAAAAGTCTTCCTGGGCGACGTCGGCAGCCTGCCGATCGGCCTTCTGCTCGGCTGGTGCCTGCTGGACCTCGCCTGGCACGGGCAGCCGGCCGCGGCGCTGCTGCTGCCGGCCTATTACCTCGCGGATGCCACCATCACGCTGTTTCGCCGCATCGCCCGCCGCGAGCAATTCTGGTCGGCGCACCGCTCGCACTTTTACCAGCGCGCGACCGACCATGGCTTCAAGGTCCCGCAGGTGGTCGGCGAGGTGTTCGCGCTCAATCTGGTGCTGGCGCTGCTGGCGATCCTCACCGTGCGCGCCGGTTCGATCACGGTCACGATCGCCTGCCTGCTCGCAGGCGCAATCGCCGTCGGCTTCGTCCTGCGGCGCTTCTCCCGCCCTCAGGCGTCCTGAGCCGACAGCGCGAGCTGCAAACCCTCGTCGAGGGAGACCTGCGGCTCCCAGCCGGTTGCGATCGCCTTGGAGATGTTGAGCTCGAGCGAACCGATCAGGTTGTCGTGCGTATCCTGCCGGCCGATCATCGTGAGGAGCGTGCCGAGCAGGTCCGGCGGCATGCCGAACAGCCGCGGGCTCTTGCCGGACGCTTTCGCCAGGCGCTCGATGAATTCGGGCGTCGAGACCTGCTCCTTGTCCGCCACCAGGAAGATCTCGAAATTGCTGGCGGGGTCGGGATGGGCGAGCCGGCGCAGGATGAACGACGACAGGTTCTGCACGGCCAGGAAGGCGCGGTGATTGTGGATCGCGGCAAAGGGCAGCGGCAGCCCGAGGCTCACCGCGCGCGTCAGCAGCGCGAAATTGCCCTTGGCGCCAGCGTCCTCAAGCCCGCCTCGGCCGCGGCTTTGGACATGCCGTAGAGGCCGCGCGGCGTCAGGATGTCCTTCTCGCTGAACGGTGCGCGGCCCTCATTGCTGCGGCCGTGCACGAGAACGGTGCTGACGAAGATGAACTGGCGCACGCCGGCCGTCGCCGCCGAGTGCGCCAGATGCAGCGTGCCGGCGATGTTGACGTTGCGGTAGAGCTGGACCGCGTGCTCCTCGTGCTTGTGGTGCACGCGCGCGGCGAGATGGACGACCGCGTCGACCCCTTCGAGCGCGGCCTGCCAGTCGGTCTCCGGACCGATCGTTTCGATCACGACCTCGTCGTCGGCACCGGTCGGTCTGCGCACGGCGCGGCGGACCGACCATCCCTGACGTGCGAGGGCGGGCACGACATGACCGCCGACGAAGCCGCTCGCTCCCGTGACCAGCACGACCGGTT